>CAWAVH010000001.1:0-237820 GCA_963785395.1 uncultured Acidobacteriota bacterium
CAGCAATATTCGAGACTGTATACCGCACGTAAACGAGAACAAGGTCCATGACAGCGAAACTTCTCAATACCAATCGAGGCGGATCTAAGTACGGGGACTGGATTCGGTACGCAGAAGAATATGGGAGCGCGAAAGTTTGGCGGTGGTCGCCATGCTCAAGAAACAAAGATCTCAGAAGGCATCTCGCAAGCGCCCGCCGCTTCGAACTGACTCAAGAAAGTCGCCCCGGATGTTAGGCGGGGCGACGACGTTGTCGCTTCGTGGCTGATGTGGAACGAATGACCACCGACCCGCGGCCGCGCGAACGGCACGCGCGAACGGCACGCGATTGAGACCGATGGCGTCCTCGATCAGGCGCGCGACCTCCGGACGAGCAATTGTGGACGCACCCTCCAGGCTAATCCAGCGCACCTGCGTGCCGGACCCCTGCAACAATTTCGGCAGGATCCGGCAATTCCTTACCGCGATTGAAGTACAGCCTAACGCCGTCCGCGCTCGCGCGGATTGTAAGAACGCCCTCGTACCCGCGCTCGCTCGGCGAATAGGTGATGACGAAGAAGTCGCGATATTCGTACACCACTTCTTGAGCGGTAGGCAGGCGCTTTCGCAGCCACCGTCGCATTGTGCCTATGAGGAGTAGATGAGCGGGCGCGAATTTGGCGATGAGCGCACGCAACTGAGATTCTGCAAATCGCCGTGCCACCGCAGACTGTGTGCTGCCGGAGACCTCGACTTCGACGTGGGCGGAACTTCCTTTTTTCTTCACGCTCATGATGGCTCCTTGAAATTGGGCGGGGCTCAGCTGTCGTGTGTCATAATTCAAAACGGCAGGCCGACGAGATTTCCGCGCACCGGGATTGTGCCCGGATTAGCAGGCAGGTGCCAGCACTTCCGAAGCTCTTTGAAATAGCAAGAGCGCTTTTCCAGAGAAGTGGTTTGCCGATGCGTCGGAGGATTTTTTGAGGCAATTTGTTCGCGACTCTCTCCAATCAGAGTCTGAGCGCCTGCGCGGGAGAAATCCGAGTGGCGCGCGTGGCCGGAATGAGACAGGCGGTTACTGCGACAATCGCCAGCACGGCCGGAACGATTGCGAACGTGAGCGCGTCGCTCGCCGACACGCCAAACAGCAGGCTGGACATCAAGTGCGTGACGGCAATGGAGGCGGCGAGGCCGACGATGATTCCGGTGCAAGTAAGGATCAGACCGGGACGAAGAGCCAAGAACAGGATGTCGCGCGGTTGCGCTCCCAGCGCCCGCCGAATGCCGAACTCCTGAAAGCGCTGGCCGACGACGAAGGCCATCACTCCATAAATTCCCAACGCGGCCAGAAACAGAGCCAACGCCGCAAATATGGACATCAAGACAACAGAGAAGCGGCGCCGGGCCATGGAATTCGACATGATGTCTTCCATGGGCCTGACGCCGAACACTGGAAGCTCGGCGTCCACGCGGTGCACACTTTGCGTGAGCATTTCCCGGATGGCAGAAACGTCTGAGTGCGTACGAAGAAAAACCGCGAGCGACATATTGGAAACCTGAAAAATCGAAGCGTAAATGCGCGGTCGAGCCGGCAAGTCGAGCGCTTGATCGCGCACATCGCCAACCACGCCGACAATTTCAAATTCCCTTCCCGCCGAATCACGTAGACGCCTGCCGATCACATTTTTTTGCCGTGAAAATGCGCGCGCAAAGGCTTCGTTCACCACAGCAACTTTGTTCGTCAGCTCAGAATCTTCGTCCGTAAAAACGCGTCCCTGCTGCAGCGGAATTTTCAGCGCCGCGAACCACAGCGGGCTCACCGCGCCGAATTCCGCCGCGTGATCATTCTGCTGCGTCGAGTACTCGTCAGGAAGCGAGAAAGGGAGGGAGTGCTGCCGTTACTGAGAAATGGAATGTTTGGCGAGGTTCCCAGCGCCACGATTTGCATGTCTGGCAACGCATCAAATTGACGCAACAACTGGCGAGCCAATACCGCGCGCTGCTCGGGTTTCAGATATTGATTTACCTGCGGATTGTTCGGAATCGGAATCCAAATTTGGCCGATCGTCAAACCTTTGGCGTCAAAGCCGGGCTGCTGTTGAATCACGGCGGAAAAGCTGCGTATCAATAATCCAGCGCTGATCAGGAGGACCACCGAGAGCGCAACCTCCATGACGACAAGCGCGACACGAGAGCGGTTTTGGCGCACGCTTGATCCGCCGCTGGACCGGCCGCCATCCTTTAAGTCGCGATTTGGATCTGTTGCGGAGGCATGCAGCGCGGGGGTCAATCCGAACAGCGCTCCTGTAAAAATCGAAACAGCCAGCGCTACAGCGGCCATCCGCCAATCGGCGTGCACCTCCGTAAGCCGGGGCACGTCCGCCGGCATGAGCGCGAGAAGCGACTTGAGCGACAACTTGAGAACCAACACTGCTGCCAGACCGCCGATCAGTGAAATGAGCAAACTTTCCGTCAAGAGTTGACGCACGAGCCGCATGCGCGACGCGCCCAGCGCCTGACGAATCGCGAATTCCCGCATACGCGCCGAAGACCGCGCGATCAGAAGGCTGGCAATGTTTACGCAAACAATCAGCAGAACTAACGTGGCCGCGGCAAGAAGGATTACGAGCGTGGTGCGCACATTTCCAGTTAGGCTGGACTGAACGCGCTCGATTCTTACCGACCATCTCTGCTGCTTGGGATAGTCCGCTGGATACGCCTGTTGCAAGCTGCGCTACAAAGGCGTTCAACTGTTGCTGAGCTTGCGCGAGCGTTATTCCCGGCTTCAGACGTCCCATCGCGCCCCGAAGTATCCGCAGGTTGCGAACCGGCGGCGTAGGGAATGGCGGGGCGATGAGGCCAGCCGACGCCCAAAGTTCGACGTCGCGCGCGAGAGTGGGACCGGGATGTCGAAACTCGGGAGGCATCACTCCGATGATTGTGTAGCCGTCTTCGTCAACGCGAATCCTGCGGCCGATCACATGAGGATCGCCACCGAATTGGCGTTTCCAAAGGGCGTCGCTGATGACAACGCCATCCACGAATCCCGGCACCCAATCCGCCTGTCCGTAGACGCGCCCTAGAGCTGCCTTCGCGCCCAGCACTTCAAAATAATTCGGAGATGTACCGAGCATCTCGATTCGCTCGACTCGATCTCCGCCCGACAATGCGGTGCTTGCCGGAGCCATGGCGCAAAGCTGAGCGAACACGCCGGCGCGATCGCTTAGGTCCAGCAGCTCGGGGACGGATATCCCGACATCCTTCGCGCTGGCACCGTTGAGATCGTCAAACACACGCACCAAACGATCCGGCTGTGGAAACGGCAAGGGCTGAAGCAGGACGGTGTTTACCAGCGTGAAGATCGCTACGTTTGCGCCGATACCAAGAGCGAGAGTGAGCGCTGCGACGGCCAGAAATGTGGGGCTCTTTCTGAGAGTGCGAACCGCGTAGCGCAAGTCTTGTATCAGAGTTTCCATGTGGCCCTTCGTGATTCGCTTCCTCGCGATCTGCTTATTTAGGAAGTTTTACGCCCAAGACTTCAATTTGTTCGATCGCGGGCGGTTTGGAGAAGAGCGTGGGCGCTTGGGCCATCAGCGCTTTGGCGATTGGACCATTCAGATGAGCTTGGCGGCCGCTTTCGTCTTTGAACGCGTCGAACACGCCGAAGGTCGTGGGCCCCAAACGCAGCGCGAACCATAGAGGAGTTGTGGATTCTTGATTGGCGAGCGCAAGTCCTGTTTCGAGGAACTTGGCCACTTCATCTTCTTTTCCGGCTTTGGCTTCCAAACGTACGAACAATGCGACTGTGAGCATCGGGTTCTCCCCAGCTGGATAGATTCCAGAGCAGACAAGATAGGCCTTCGAAGTGTCCAGAAGCTATTGGCAAGATCGCCAAAAATGATATTATATTTGCCATGAGAATTATCGTGCTGGCGCTGGATGGGGTTTTTGACACGGGCTTAGCGACCGTGCTGGATGCATTTCAGACCGCGAACGAGCTCGCGGAAATGTCTGGCCTGGCGTCGCCTCGATTCGACGTCACTATCGCCGGAATGCGAAAGTCGGTGAAGACGTCGCAAGGGTTGACGGTTCCAGTATGTGCCGCCCCGATGAGAAGCGTTCCCGATTGGGTGGTGGTTCCCGCGATCGGATACAAGATGCCCGGTCCATTGGAGAAGGCTCTTGCGAGATCCGACGTGAGCGACGCGGGCAAAGCATTGCGCGGGTGGGCGAAGCGAGGCGCATGCACGGCGGCGGCGTGCATCGGGACGTTCGTGTTGGCTGAATCGGGACTACTGGATGATCAGGATTCGACTACAACCTGGTGGCTCGCGCCACTATTTCGCCAGAGATATCCGAATGTGCGCGTGGATGAATCACGGATGATTGTAAAATCCGGAAAGTTCGTTACGGCTGGGGCCGCTCTCAGCCACATGGATCTCGCGCTATGGCTCATCCGGCAGAAGAGTCCCAAGCTTGCTGCGCTGACCGCGAAGTATTTGGTTGTGGATTCGCGACCGTCGCAATCTGCTTACATCCTTGTTGATCATTTTGCGCATTCTGATCCGCTGGTGGAGCGATTCGAGAGTTGGGCGCGAGGAAGGTTGAAGCATGGGTTTTCGCTCGACGACGCGGCGGAGACGGCCGGAACGAGTAAGAGAACACTGGCTCGCCGCATGCAAGCCGTGCTGGGAAAGTCACCCTTATCCTATTTCCAAGAGTTGCGTGTGGAGCGCGCCGTCCATCTATTGAAGACGACGGATGAGAGTGTAGATGAGATCGCGGCGCGAGTGGGATACACCGATGGCGTAACACTCAGGACTCTTCTGCGGCGCCAACTTGGCCATGGAATTAAGGAAATCAGGAGAAGTGCTGCTTGACAAACTTTCCAGGCGCGAGCAGCCGGGATCGAGTCGCAAGCGCTTCACTCGTGGCGCAACGCGACTATCGGGTCTGTTCGCATCGCGCGATGCGCCGGAATGTAGCACGCGGCAAGCGCAACGAGTGCCAGCAACAGCGCGACCATCGCAAATATCGCAGGGTCGGCCGGCTTCACTTCGAAGAGCAAGCTCGCCATCAGGCGCGTGAGACCAAGCGCCCCAACAATTCCGATGAGGATGCCGATCGCAGCAAGTTTTGCGCCCTCGCCCAAAATCAATCGCAGAACATCACGACGCTGCCCGCCGAGCGCCATCCGTATTCCAATTTCATGGGTTCGTTGACCGGCGGTATAGCTCATCAAGCCATAAATTCCAACGCTGGCCAGAATCAATGCGAGAGCTGCGAACGCTCCGAGGAGCAGCATGTTGAACCGCTGCTCTGCGATCGAGACGGCCATCAACTCGTCCATCGTGCTGATGTCGCTCACCGGAATCAGGCGGTCGAGGCTCCAAACCTGTGCTTTCACTTGCGCCACAATCCCGGCCGCTGGGTTTGTCGCTCCGGATAACCAACGTCATCCAATGCCTCCACCTCTCGTAAGACTGCACAAAAGGCGTGTAGACCGCGGGATCAACCGGCTCGTTCAACCTATAATCTTTCACGTCGCCAACAACACCGACGATGTTCATCCATAGCGGCGTTCCGTGGTCGCCTCCCCAGCCGATGCGTGCGCCCACCGCGTTGCCGTTTGGGAAATACTGTCTCACCAGCTCCTCGTTCACGATTGCCGCGAGCGGCTGCCCTTCCCGGTCCATTTCAGTGAAGTCGCGGCCAGCGCGCAGCGGAATCTGCATCACTCGGAAGTAATCGCCCATCACCGCGAGAGTCTGCACCAGTGGTTCTGTGCCCACTGGAATCGGGGGACGCCCATCAATGATCAATCTGTGGCCCACATAATTTTTGCCAAGCGGAATATCGCTCACCATTCCCACTTGCAACCCTGGGAGTGAATTCAAGCGCGCCATTAGCTCGCGGCGGAATTGCGTTTGCTTGGGGATTTCGTGATACCGCGACGTGGGCAGTTGGACATACATCGAAAGCACTCCAGTGGGATTGAACCCGGGATTCACTGAACGCAAACGCGAGAATCCCTTGATCAGCAGGCCGGCTCCGACGAGCAGCACCAAAGCGAGCGCCAATTCCGAGGTAACTAATATTTTGCGAATTCTATGTCCGGCCGCGGTGGCAGTTGTGCTTCGACTGTTTTCTTTGAGTGCTCCGGTAACGTCCTGTGCGGCGGTGAGCAAAGCCGGTGCGGTGCCGAAAATGATCCCGGTAGATACGGAAACCACAAAAGCAAACAGCAGCACCCGGGTTTCCATGTGGATGCCGTTGAGCCGGATCAATTTCTCGGGCGTGAGCGCCGACAGCATGCGCGTGCCCCACTCGGCGAACGCCAATCCCGCCGCGCCACCGATGATCGAAAGTAGCGCGCTCTCCGTAAGCGATTTCCGAATCAGCCTGCCGCGTGACGCGCCAAGCGCCGCGCGAATCGTTGCTTCCTGGCGACGAGCAAATGCGCGTGCCATGAGCAAGCTGGCGAAATTCGCGCAGGCAATCAGCAGCACCAGTCCCACAGCTCCGAACAGGATGAGAAGGGCCGGGCGCACGTCTCCGATCAGCAACTCACGCAACGAAATTAAACGCGTTCTGTCGATCTTTTTCCTCATTCGGAAACTGCTCCGCCAGCTGATGGTCAATCGCGGCCATCTCAGACTGCGCCTGCGAAATGCTCGCACCTTCCTTCAACCGCCAGTAGCTATGCATGGAATGCAAATCGCGCGATGTGGCGTCTCCCGGATATGCCACCCACAGCGAAACAAAAACGTCGGCATGCTCCCTTGGCGGAACAAAACTTTTGGGCATCACGCCTATCACGGCGTACGGATTTCCGTTGAGATGCGATTGTTTGACCGACGGCTTGCGGATCGCTTCCGAGATAACTTCGCCAGAACGAATAGCTGACCACCGCGACGCGCGGCCCTCCACGCACATCTTCCGCCGCCGAAATAACTCGCCCCATCATCGGCGGAACACCGAGGACTTCGAAGAAACCCGAATCAACAACCCCTGCCTGGATTTGCAGCGGTTCCGGACCGCCGGTGTAATCTATGGGCTGCGCGTTAATTGCGCCGCCGACGGAAAACGAAGTCGCCCGCCGCTGAATTTCCATCACGTTGAGCAGCGACTCGTTTTCTTTTTTCACCACGATTTCGTCAGGCCTGTTGTAAGGCAGCGGGCTGAGCAGCACTCCATTGATCACGCTGAAGATCGCAGTGTTTGCGCCGATTCCGAGCGCGAGCGTCAGCACTGCCACCGCAGAGAACCCCGGAGACTTGCGCAACATCCGCAAACCGAATCGCAGGTCCTGCAGCAATTGTTCCAGCCATAGCGGGATAGACATCGCGCGAATCTCCTCGTGAACCAGTGTCACGTTTCCGAAGGCGCGGCGCGCCGCGTGCCGCGCTACTTCTTCGGGCAATCCCGACTCTTGCTGCTCTTCCGCTTCGAGTTCGAGATGAGCTCGCAGCTCTCGATCGAGATCTTTTTGGCGGACCTGCCAGTCACTGTCACGTCTCCAGAAAAAAACTTTTCGCCAGTTCATATCAACTCTCTTTCGCCGGCGAAAGAACTCGGCCGATTGCGTGCGCAAGTTGCTTCCACTTCGATTCCTCGATATGCAGTTGCGCGCGTCCTGTTTTTGTAAGCCGGTAGAACTTGAATTCGCGATTGCGGTCCTTGGCCTTTTCCCACTTCGCCGCGATCCAGCCTTTTTTTTCCAGGCGGTGAAGGGCGGGATAAAGCGAACCGTGTTCCACGAGCAGCACATCCTCGGTTGTCCGCTGAATATGTTTCGCGATTTGGTGGCCATGCGACGCGCCAAACAACAGCGTGCGAAGAATCAGCATGTCGAGCGTGCCCTGCAAAAGTTCGGGACGCGAATCCCGCTCAGCGCCGGACTTTTTGTGAAGTGTCATGGTAGAGCCTCTACCCTCAACGAGGTTAGACGCCGCAGGGGAACAAATGTTGCAAAGAATCTACGGAGGAAAGCTTAGGAGATTTGCTCGTGGTTTCGATCGACATGGCAATGCACCGTGAACTGCCCCACCCTTTACTCGCGTCGGCGAACAAGGGATTGGCCACGCCCGGCTGCGCAGGGCGCGCAGATGGATAGGCAATTGCGTAATATTAATTTTCGGTTAGAACTAGTAGAGGTACCATTATTGAAGCGCGGAAAGGCAATTCCAAATCGAATATTTAGGCAGCGCCAGCCGTCTTACGCATTCACGGTATCCGCTGGCTCACACGGCGAGCGTGGTCACTGCGGCGGCGCGTTCTTCACATATTTGTCAAACCATCGAAGCATTTCGTAGACAAGCTGTTCATTCGACTCCATCGCCGTATACCAATGCGGCTCGTGCGGCAAGATCACCAAGCGAGCGGTGCCGCCGTTGCCTCGAATTGCTTCGAAAAGTTTGTGAGATTGCAATGGCGTAGTGCCAGGGTTTGCGTCCTCTGCGCCATGCACGATCAGGAGTGGGACCTTCATTTTGTCAGCGAAGAAAAATGGGGACACCTTCAGGTATACATCCGGCGCCTCCCATACCGATCGCCGCTCGCTCTGGAAACCGAAGGGCGTGAGCGTCTTGTTATAAGAGCCACTGGTGGCGACACCCGCCCGGAATAAGCTGGAATGAGCGACCAGATTTGCAGTCATTAAAGCGCCGTGGCTGTGTCCCGTGACTCCGATGCGGTTGGGGTCGGCGACTCCAAGCCGGACTGCCTCATCCACTGCGGCCTTCGCGTCGGCAACGAGCTGTTCCAAATACGTGTCGTATGCCTTCTTCGGATCGCCGATGACCGGAAACGAGGCGTCGTCAATGATCGCGTATCCCCCGAGCAGCATGAATCGATATTCCGAAAGCCGCGTAAAAGTTTCCTGCGATCCTGAGACTTGGCCGGCCTTCGATGGATCGGCATAGTCCAGCGGATATGCATAAAGAATGGTGGGGACGCGCGTGCCCTCTTTGTACCCGGGCGGGGTATAGAGCGTGAACGACAAATCGACACCGTCTGCGCGCTTGTACTTTACCAAGCGCTTTTTGATCTCTCGCACCACAGGAGTCGGGTCTGGAATGTGAGTTACCGCAGCGCTGGTTGAAGTAAACGCCGCTTCTCCGGCTGGCGCATCGATAGATTTTCCGAGGGTGCGCGCAAACGCATTCGGCGGGTCGACCGGCGATTGATGCCAGGTGAGAAATGTTTGTGCGCCCGGCTGGATGAAGGAAAGAAACTGCTCGAAGGAAGTCTTGTCGCTGCGAAATAGACGTTCGGATTTTAGTGTCGTGAGATTAAGGCGATCCAGAAACGGTCGATCTCCGTCAGGCGAAGAACCGTTTCCAGCGAGGTAGATTGAATCACCATCCTGGCGAAGCACCCGGAACCCGTTTGCGAGCTGGCGAAATATAGGATCGCCGGGGTCTGCATACTTCTCATCCGTGGAGAGGTCCCAGAGCAGCTTTGGCTTACTTTGTTGATGATCTACGTCGATGATGAAGGTCTGCGTCCAGTGACGGTTCTCATCGTACTCATTCAAGAGAGCGATGTCAGGCTTTTCGCTCCAGTCGAAGCCGGCGTAGCGCTGAACGGTCCGCGTGACTTCGATTGCGGGAGAGGTGAACGGCGCTCTTGAAAGTAAGATCTTATCGCGAAATGGAGCAGTGACATTCCAGTCGCCGCCATCCAGAGCTTCCGCCCAAATCAGCGACGCCGGCTCGCTGGCGCGCCACGAAAACGCGCGCGGGCCAAGGGGAACACCTCCGATTGGAACGCGATCCGCCAGCGGAAGTGACGCGATCGTATGAACAACAACACGTGAGCTTTCTGTTGCGTCCCACACTTCGATTTCTCGGGGAAAGTGATCGTACGTGGTGATGTATGAGTAGGGCTTGTGGATTGTCGCAACGAGGATGTGCCGGCCATCCGGTGCGGGAAGAAGCGATTCATAATTTCCGGGCTTTCCGAGCGGCGCAATCGCTCCAGTGGTGGCGTCAACGAACGCAAGTTGCGAAACCGCGAAGTAATCGAACAAATCTTCGTCGTACTTGCTGTTTAGCGTGTCCCGGGTTTCGTAGGTGCTGCTCTGTCCTTTTTCGCCATCCGTCTCCTGGATGCTTGGCCCTTCTGGCACCATTGATTGGACCGGCTGCGCGCCCATTCCCTTGGGCACGAGTTTCACCAAAAGAGTTTTCTGGCCGGGCATCCATTGCATCTCGGCATATAACATCGGATTGAGGCGCGCTCCAGGTACTTTGTGTACATGGCCGTTCGTTGCATCGCCGATCCAGAGTTCGACGGAGTCCGGCGTGATATTCACGAACGCGAATCGCTTTCCGTCAGCTGCCCAGATTGGCCTCCCTGGGCATACGCCATCGGGACGCACAACAGGAATGCGAGAGCTATCGGCGATGCGAACCAGCTCAAAAGCCCGTGCGCACGGTGTAATGCCGTAACCGCCCGGCGTGTCGTGCCTGCTGTGATTCCTCGGCTCAACGCGTACGCCCGCAAGTCGCAGGAACGGTGTGGCCACACGAGAAATCGATGGATAGTCCTCCCAGGATTCTAGGAGAATCATGTCCTGCGCCGGGCTCACATTTGGGTATGACGGGGAGGGAGCCCGCATCACATCCAGAATTTCTTTCGGGGGTTGGTCATAGCCGGATGCGCTCTGTGCCGGAGCAGCCGGCGATGAGGCTGTTTTCAATAAGGATGAGTTTGTCTGCGCCGCGACGACCACAGACATCACAGAGCCAACTAGCGCTCCGACCAAAAGACGACGCAAGTTGTCTTGTACCGCCATGAATACCCTCCAGTTCCATTTTCTGGCAAAAGTAAGAACTGATTGAAAGACGAGTTTGGACGCTCCATCCGTAATTTCTGATTGGGGCCTCTGACGCGCGCATCGTACTCTTCAACCGCCAGGGACACAACGAATTCGCATGGCTCTCGGCTTTCGGTGCTCAATTTTGAGATGTATTGGTGCTCGTAATGCGGTCCAGCTTCGATAAAATTCAGCAAACGTCAGTAGGCAGCCCAAAATCGATTCGACAGTAATCACTTAGAATCAACAGGAATCCAGTGAGTTCAATAAGGTTCGGCGTCTGGTCCGGCACCCGAAGGCTGATGTTTCAAATCCTTTCGCCCCGGCCGATTCTTAGGTGACAGATCGCTCGCACCGGCAGCCCACTCAAGTTCAAATTCTTTCGACACGACCAAACACTCTCTTGTGCCGGAGGCAGAGACTCGCAATCGAAGCTTCGCGCGAAGGCGATCGACTCGAGTGCGCAGGGCCAATCCTTGCGAGTCACGAAGGATTGAGCATCGGACAGACCTAACATTTCAAAGGCCAGAGGGATATTGACGAACGGCGGCTGCTATTCCAAACGCAGCGCTACGATCGGATCCACGCGCATCGCTCGCCGCGCCGGGATATAGCAGGCCATCACCGCCACCGTCACCAAGATCAAGGTGACACTCAGAAACGTGAGCGGATCGCGCACGCTCAAGTTAAACAAAATGGACTCCAGCACGCGCGTAAACGCCAGTGCGCCAAGCAATCCCAGCACAACACCGGCAATCACCATTTGTAAACCTTGCCGCGCCATAAGCCTGGCGATGTTACCCGGCGTGGCGCCCATCGCCATGCGAATCGCAGTCTCCTGCTTCCGTTGCACCACACTAAACGCCATAACTCCATAGATGCCGATCGCCGCGATCAGCAGCGTGAGCAAACTGAACGCCGCCGTGAGTCCGCTGACCAAGCGAGGTTGTGCGACGGAGGCCGAGAGCACTTCGTCCATACTCTGCAAATTTGTGAGCGGAAGATCGGGATCGAGCTTTCCGACCGAAGCGTGTAACGCAGCCGTCAGTGCTTGAGGATTTGAATCCGAACGCGCCACAACAGACATAAATGTGATGGGGCTTTGCTCCTGCGGTAGGTACAGCTCCGGCAGATAGGGACTCGCCAATCCAAAGAAATGGACGCTGGAAACCATGCCGACGATTTCGCACTGGATATTTCCGCGGTCTTGAATGACGTGCTTTCCAACGGGATTTTCGCCGCCGAAAAACTGCTTCGCAAAAGTATCGTTCACGATCGCGACCGATTGGGAATTGGCGTTGTCGTGATCGCTAAACACGCGGCCGCGCAACACGGAAATTCGCATTGCCTTGAAATAGTCCGGCGAAATCTCGCGCATCGCAGCCAGCGGATCCTTGCCGATTCCCTGGCACGCCATGCCTTCGGGGCAGATGTAGCTCAAGCGCGAGCCGCCTCCCACGGGTAGGTAGCTGACGACACCGGCGGAGCTGACGTGCGGGATCGCGGAAACCGATTCCACTAGCCGGCGGTAGAACTCGGTCTTGGATTGAGGCGTGGAGTAGCGCGCGGGCGGCAGATTCACGCCGAAGCTCATTACGTTGTGCGGATCAAACCCGGGATCCACAGCGATGAGTTTGTTGAAACTCTTCACCAGAAGACCGGCAGTGCAAATCAGCACCATAGCCGCGGCAACTTCAACGATCACAAGCGCTGCGCGTGAGCGTCCCGCGCGGCCACCGGCGCTTGATCCCCGCGAGGATTCCTTGAGCGCGTCTTGCAAATTGTTTTTCGAGATTTGCAACGAAGGCACGAGCCCAAACGCCACGCCGGTCAGGACGCACAAAGCCAGCGCGACGAGCAGCGCTCTCGCATCGATGTGGATTTCCGCGATACGCGGCAAAGTGCCGGGCGGCAGAAATCGCAACAACGGAAGAGACCAGCTCGCCAGCGCAGTGCCCAATATTCCGCCGAGGATCGCGAGCAAAAGCGTTTCGGTGAGCAGCTGCCGCACAAGGCGCGTTCGCGATGCGCCCAACGCCGTGCGAATCGCAATTTCTTTTCGGCGCGCCGTGGCACGCGAAAGCAGCAAGCTGGCAAGATTGGTGCAACCGATCAAAAGAAGAAAGCCAACGGCGGAAAGCAAAACGAGCAATGGAGTGCGAATCGGTCCGACCAGACTTTCCTTAAGAGTTACAACATCCATTGTGAGACCTGGAAATGTATCCACAAAGCCCTGATGTTCGGACTTGTATGTCTTGTCGATCGCCGCGAGTTCTCGAGCGACGCTCGATGGAGTTTCGCCGGGAGGCAATTTCGCGTAGACCGTGAGAAAGCCCGCGCCGGAATATACCTGAGCGGGTTTCAAAAACGGTACGTCGAAAATTCGGGGCATCCACACGTCTGGTTCCGGCTGAGCGAACGGAAACTGGAAGTTCGCTGGTAGAACGCCGATGATCGCCTGACTTTTGCCGTCAAGATTCAGCGTTTGGCCGACGATGTCGCGGCGCCCGCCGAAGTGGTTGTGCCAGAAACCGTTGGAGATGATCACCGCATTCGCTCCGCCCTGGCCTTCTTCCTGCCCGGAGAAATTTCGGCCGGCTTCAGGAACAATTCCGAGCGTCGTGAAGAGATCGCTCGTCGTAACTGCAGTGTTTATAAGTTCGGGCGAGCCGCTTGTGCTAAGGCTTGCAGTATTTGTGAAGTAGGCGCCAAGCATCTGAAGCGAGCGGCTTTGGGCGCGGATCTCTTGCAGACGCGGGAAGGAGATCGGGACGTTCGTCAGGCCGCGTGACTGGTCGCTTTCGGAAATCGCCACCAGGCGGCCGGCGTCGCGATAAGGAAGCGGCTCAAGCAGCACGCTATTGCTGATGGAAAACATCGCTGTGCTCGCGCCAATGCCAAGCGCCAGAGTAAGCAGCGCGACAGTCGTGAAGCCGGGAGATTTCACGAGAACTCGGATGGCAAAACGAAGGTCTCGCAACAACTGGTTCATCGGGGCTCCTGAAAACGGCATTCAGAAAAATGATTCCGTGCTTCTTGCGCACTGCCGGATGCGGAATGGTTGGGTGCGGATACTTAAATCGCGCCCGACAGGCGGCCGAAAGGTAAGACGCGCATCTCTGGGAAATGTTCCTAGTCAATCGCCAAAACTCTTGTACGGAGCACGCGTTCGTCGGCGGCGTGACGATGGGGTGTGTGGAGTGCTGGTGGAACGAACTTGCAAGGCCAAATTATTCCTCTTTACAATAGTCGTTGCAACGAGTATAGTTGAGGCATGGTGAAGGCGACGGCCAAATCAACGCGGGGGCACGGGAAACAGGCGAGTTGCCCGGAGGAGATTGCGTTTCTTGATCTGCTGCGCACGACGGACATTCTGTCGCGGCAGCTTGTGCATGTATTGAAACCGGCTGATCTGTCTGGGACGCAGTACAACATGCTGCGGATTTTGCGAGGCGCGCCTGAGGGACTTGCTTGCGGCGAGATCGGGGCGCGGATGATCACGCGAGACCCGGATATCACGCGACTACTTGACCGGCTGGAGAAACGCGAATTGATCTCGCGTTGCCGGGAGACGAAGGACCGGCGCATGGTACTTACGCGGATCACGCCGAAAGGCTTGAGGCTCCTTGGCGAGTTGGATGAGCCGGTGCGGAAGGCTCATCAGGAGCAGCTAGGCCACCTGGGGCAGTCGCGCCTTCGGAAACTTGGGGAGTTGTTGAGCGCGGCGCGGGGGAGTTGAGTTTTTTTGCTTAATTAATCGTTGCAACGAATACCGTTGTAACGCATCTAATAAAACGAAGAGGAGAAATAGACATGAGCGCAACCATCCAAGAAGCGAAGACACAAACCACTACCTGGAACATCGACCCGGTGCACTCGGCGGCGGAGTTCAAGGTGAAGCACATGATGATTTCAAATGTGAAGGGCCAATTCACCGGCCTCACAGGGTCTTTGAGTCTCGACGAAGGTGATATCGCGAAATCATTGGTGCAGGCCACGATCGAGGCAGCGTCGATAAACACGCGCGAACCGCAGCGCGATGCGCACCTGAAGAGCGCGGACTTTTTCGACGTGGAAAAGTTCCCTACCCTCACATTTAAGTCAACGCGCGTTTCGCGGATCGGCGACGGCGAGCTACAACTGACAGGAGATCTCACGATTCACGGCGTCAGTCGTGAGGTTGTGCTCAAAGTCGAAGGGCCATCTTCGCCTACCAAAGATCCCTGGGGCGGTGTCCGGATCGGGCTTTCAGCAACCACAAAGATCAACCGAAAGGATTTTGGCCTGACGTGGAACACGGCGCTCGAAACCGGTGGCATTGTCGTCGGGGAAGAAGTCGCGATTACTTTGGAACTTGAACTCGTGAAAGCGTGAACAGACGCTTCGGAGTTGCGCGAGGCTGAGGCGTTTGAGATTGCTGGCGTAACGATCAATCTGGATTGTTGCGATCGGATTCCAGGGCGCGAATCCATTTTCTGAGGCGGGCGGCTTCGAGTTTGACCATGTTGCGGTCATGCAGGGTGTGAGCGAGCACCGAAACGCCTCGCGTTGCGGGCTAAGAATGGATGGCGAGGTAGCGCGAGTCAGTACCTGCCGGGGCGTAGGAAAACTTGGAAAGCGTGCCTGGTTCGGGAGCGGGAGGCCGAAGGTTCAAATCCTTTCGGCCCAACCACGAATCTCCTCGTTTTAGAATTATTGAGAAAAATTCGTGAAGTAAGCGAGGTTTTGCGCTACTTCGCCCAGTGATCTATGACGCGCTGGATTCGGGAATCTTTGAGTTCCAGCACCACAACCTGACGCCGCTCCAGTGGGACCCATTTGGATCCGTCATTGAACTCGAACTTCAATTTGAATTCTACTACTGCGAAGTCTGGACCTGTCATCGTCCTTGTTATCTCGATCTTGGGAGCGTGAGTCTCGCCGAGGTGCGAACCCATTCCTTTGCGCATCTGAACCTTGCCCTCGATGCGGGCACCCGCGTGCGGATCTTCGTAAACAGCGTCGTCCGCATACAATTCGAGAAGGCGATCGACGTCGGCCGATGTAGCGTGCTCTTCCATAGTCGCGGCAAGACGCTCGACCCATAGGTGCGCGAGGGATTCAGAGTCGAGCGACGCCGAGCGCGCCGGCGCGCTTCCGAGAGAAAACAAGGAAATGAGGAGCAGGACCCGCGTGAGAATGCGGCGATTGAGACTTCGTTGTTGGGCCACGGCTGCCACCTCGGGCACGGACTCTTTAAGGGAATTTCCGAATTGATTTCCCCTCGGATCGATAATTGGTATCTGACCGTATTAGTGTTCAACTGTCCCCACCAAAAATCAAATCAGGAATGAAATCTTAAGCGGAAGTATCTTTCGGAGGAACTGAATCTTGGGATCTCTCTTCGCACTCTCTTTTCAGGGACTCCTCGTAAAGAATTTTGCAAGGCTTGCAGCGCGCCGCGGAGAATCGGCAACCTTGAGCTCAAATTCTATAACAAACCAAAATCGTTCGCAGAGGGTGAACCTCCCGCTTCTTTGCACTTTGGCAGAGGATAACAATTCAGACTTGTGTCAGTAACTCTTTCCGCGCTGAGCAGCATACACCGTATAGATATTCGAAATGCGGCGCCAGGGGCCCGGCGGAGGGATGTATTTTCTCGCGAGAGTTTCGCTCCAGAATGCGCGATATGTGCACGAGGTTGGGAGCGGCGCCAGCGACTTTGCGATAGATGGAGTCTTATCGCGGCACATTTCTGTTTTCCGGAGCAGGAGGGCGATCAATTCTAAAATGAGAGGCGAACTCAATTCCTCTCCGGTTCCGCGATCCATTTCGCTGATAAGACATCAAATGCGGGATTTGCGCGCAGGATTCTCAGCTGCGTTGTGGGCAAAACTTCTTCGCTGTTCTCGTTACGCCCGGCGAGGGCGACGAAGAACTCCTGCACGTTGAAACGAGTTCCATTTGTTGGCCGCGGCTGAATGCCCGGCTTGAGGCTTTTGACGTAGATACCATCGGAACGGAGAAAGTGAACCTTTTCCGTATCCGCAAAATAAGGAAGAAGAATTTCCGCGCACACTCGTTGACACAGTGCGCGGTCTTTGAGGCGAAACATCACCTCCACGCGTTCGTTGATATTGCGCGGCATCCAATCCGCGCTGCCCAGATACACTTCGGTGTGCGCGTTATTTCCAAAAACAAAAATGCGGCTGTGCTCGAGAAAACGCCCGACGACACTGCGCACCCGGATGCGGCTGCTGATATCGCGAATACCTGGTTTGAGAGCACAGGCGCCACGGACGATCAACTCGACGTGTGCGCCGGCCTGTGATGCGCGATACAAAGCCTCAATAATATTTTGATCGAGTAGCGAATTCACTTTGGCCACGATCAGCGCGGGTCGCCCGGCCTTTGCATGTGCAGCCTCACGATCGATCAGAGCTACGCAGTTCTTACCGAGATTCAGCGGAGCCAGCGAGAGCGGCCCGTAACTGGCGCGCTCGGAATAGGCCGTCAAATAATTGAAAGTCTGATGTACCGCCTCGGTGATTTTCGGATCCCGCGTGAGCAAACTCAGATCGGTGTAAAAGCGCGCTGTGGCGGGATTGTAATTTCCGGTTCCCAGATGCGCGTAACGGCGAACTTTTCCGTCGGGATCAAGGCGCGCCAGTAAGGCGAGTTTGCAATGCGTTTTCAGTCCGACAAGACCGTGGTAGACCTGAACACCGGCTTCCTGGAGGCTGCGAGCCCAGCGAATATTGGAAGCCTCGTCAAAGCGGGCTTTGAGTTCCACAACTACGGTAACTTCCTTTTTTGAAGCGGCCTGCATCAGGGCCCGGATAATCGGGGAGTTTTCGCTGGTGCGGTAGAGCGTCTGCTTGATCGAGAGCACTTTGGGATCTTGGGCTGCGCTTTCGATAAATCGGACAACCGTGGAATAAGAATCGTAAGGGTGGTGAAGTAGCACATCCCGCTCACCCAGCAACTTGAAAAGCGCGGATGGCTCGGGCGCGACGGGCAACTCTTTCGAAACGAACGGCGGAAATTTCAAGTTGGGTAACGGCGTCTGGTCGTAAAGGTTGTACAAACGAGACAGATTGATCGGCCCGCGCACTTCAAAAATTTGTTTGCTCGGCAGACTGAAATTGGAGCCTAGCCGCTCAATAATTTCAGCATCAGCGCCTGCTTCAATCTCTAAACGAACAGCCTCGCCCTTACGCCGCCGGTGCAATTGTGAATCCACGGAATCGAGAATGCTGCGGGATTCCTCTTCGCGGAGATACAGGTTGCTGTTGCGCGTAAGGCGAAACGGTGCGGCAGACAAAATTTCGTAGCCGTGGTAAAGGCGCTGGGCGTGAGCATGCACGATGTCGTGCAAGAAAATGAATTCAAAGGACCCTTGCTTTGAGGGCAATCGAAAGACTCGCGGAAGCGCACGCGGAACAGTAACCACGCCGAGGTAGGTGTGCTGGGCGTCTTTGTGGCGACGCTTCAGCAGAAATGCGACACACAAAGCCTTATTTGATACTCGCGGAAAAGGATGCGCCGGATCTACTGTCACAGGAGTGAGCAGTGGTTCGACATTGCCTCGATAAAACCGCTCCACCGCTCTTCGTTCAGTGGGATTCAGTTGATGAAAACCACGGACGCGGATGGATTGCTCCGCCAGCGCCGGAACCAATTTTTCCCGCCAGCAGGCGTATTGATCATCCACAAACTCATGAATCGCTGAGGTCAATTGGCCCAGCACTTCTCGTGCAGCCAGCCCGTCCGGGCCCATGTCCGCGCGGCCTTGCTCCGCCTGCTGCAACAAGCCGGCGACGCGAACCTCGACGAATTCGTCCAAGTTGCTGGCGGTTATCGCCAGAAATCGCACACGCTCAAGCAGCGGATTGCGGGGATCTAGGGCCTCTTTCAGAACCCGCCGGTTGAATTGCAACCATGAAAGATGGCGGTTGAAAAACATGTGCGAATTCTTGGGTAAAACCTTGCGCACGCTGGGCCCCTGATGAGCCGTGAAATCTACTGCGGCTATGTTACGGGCAGGTTACTGCGCGATTGGCAGCGGAGGGACGAGTCTGAGTTTTTGGCCTGACCGGGAATCTTTGCACCAGCGAGAGTGACTGAACTCATGGAGGAGGTACTTCGCGGAGGGTGGGCCGCCCACCCTCCGCGATTGTGCGTTAGAGCTGTTACGGATGATCCGGCGTGCCATCTGACCATTTGGCAACTGGGATCATGAAGACGTTCATTCGATCTTGAGTGTCTCTTACTCCCACAACTACTGGGGATCCCGGCAAGCCTGCGCCCCACGATGCGGGGTCTGTGAGCGGAGTGAAAAACATCAGGTGGGAATGCCAATGCCCGTTACCATCTCCTAGGTACGATTGACTCGACATCATGTAGCACATCGCGGCGGGTTCGAGAGTTGGCAATTCCTTCTTGTCGAAAGCAACTTTGACGCCCTCAAACATCTGGGATTCTGAGCTTCCGGCAAATACCAATTGGGTCTTCTTGATGGTGATTGGAAGGTACGTTCGCGCAGCCGGCGGGTTGAGGCAGATTGCACCGCGCAGCTTGGGATTCCAAAAATTGGGGTCGTCGAGCGGGGCGGTCCATCCTCGTTCCACGAGACACACGAAACCGTTCGTGCCTTTGGCGGCAGTTTCGTAGCCATGCTGTCCCAGGACCAATACCTCCGCGTCGCGTGAAATGGAATCCGGGGCCGCACTGCGCGCGAGCGCTATTTCAGCATTCTTATCGGCCATCAGGTATTGATCGACCGGGGCCATATTTGGATAGCTCGTTTTGGCGCCCTGAGAATTTACTTGCCAAGCCACGCCGAGCATGAGAGCCAGCGCAAATATTTTTAATGTGATCGTCCTGAAAAGTTTCCGCTTCATTGATTTCTCCCCAAATAGGAATTTCGTCTCGTCGTCGCGTGTGTGAACCAGAGGGCGCGGCGTGGGGTGCTCGCGGAGCCGTTTTGCAATGTACGTTGATATCAATATAATCTGGATATGTCAACGGTTGCAAAGCCTCCGTTTGAGACTACCCTGCTGGTGCGCGACTCTTGCATCTGCCTTCATTGCAGCGCGCGGCGAGGGTGTTGGCGCGGCGCTTCGATGACGCGTTTCGTGCGCTGAGACTGACGAACGGTCAATTCTCATTGATGATGGGTCTGAACCGCCCGGAACCAGCTGGTATGGCGGCAGTTGCGTCGCTACTCGCAATGGATCGGACGACGTTGACGGCCGCTCTCAAGCCGTTGCAGCGCCGCGGTCTGGTGAAAACCATGGCGGATCCGACGGACGGCCGCAGCCGCCTGATGATGCTGACGCCAAAGGGCCGAAGATTGCTCGTCCGCGCCTTTCCCATCTGGAAGAGAAACCACGCGGCGGTGGAGAAACTGCTTGGAAGTCGCGAGCCTGAAAGGCTTCGCAAAAATCTGCGCGCGCTATCCTGATCGTGCCACAACTCAGCTAGCCGCCGAACAGGCTAATCGTTCAATCCCTTTCCGTTTAGAATTTGTGGCATGTATTTTTCGACCCTAGAGTCGCGAGTCTTGGATTGCTTGGGTTTGGAAAAAAATAGAAGGTAGGCTCTTTGCCGTCCTGGGGTTAGTGCATTGAACGCATTTTTAAATGCGGGAATTCCATCCAGTTTATTTTGAAATTCTTCGGGTACGCTGAAAGCCGCGGTCTTTTTGAAATTCACTTTCAAGCCGGCTTTTTCAACTTCAATTGCCTGATCAACATAGCCTTTTAGGATGGCCGCCATTTTTGTTATTTGCCCCACATTCGTGAATCGGATCTGGCGCACCGCCTGCACATTCTCCGATTGTTGAATCAGAATTCTCTTGGCATCATTCAGCAAGGCGCCTTTAAAAAACAGCAGCGCGCAGTATTTTTTGAATCCGTGTATCAAAACGACGTTTCGGTTATCAAGAGTGTAACAAGGCCAGCCCCACTTGAATTCTTCGGTGAGCTGGCAGCGGAGAATTATCGTTCTCAATTTCTTGAATTCCTTCTGCCACTTTTTGGATTTTCTTAGAAATCCATCAACCTTAGGATTCATTTTGTTCATCTGCGAAACCCCGAAATAAAGTGAGATCAGATCGCCTTACAAATTCTTGCCAGCACAATACGTCATTCAGTTCCTTCTGCACTCAACTCTTCGGGGCGTTGGGCCGCCATTCGCGAGTCTCGATTCCGAACTGCTTGGCATACTCGACAGTCAATCGCTGCCAGCCGCCGAGTTTCATCGCGTCACCGCCAACGATGCGGCCGATGGGAGTACCCGTGAGGAGATTGTCCAGAACGTCGAAAGCAATGTGCCAGCCTGCGGCGCCCCACGAGATATAGCGGCGATCAATGTTGTGCCAAAGCGTCAGTCGCGTCCCGGTACCGAGCGGCTCGAGTTCCCACCGAGCGTCGCCATACTCAAGCACTTTTGGAGCATCGGCTCGCGTGACCTTCGTTGCGATAGCCTGCGGCGTTCCCATCCAGGTGAGATTCACCGTTCCGACCTTGCCCATCGTCCCATCGACTTCAAAGGGAGCCCACTCGCGAAGATGCGCCGGATCGGTAAGCGACTCCCAAACTTTCTCGGGCGAATGGCGCAGGTCTCTCGTGAGGATGAGCGTCCATTTGTCTGTTTCATTTCGTTGTATCTGGGCGCCATAGGCGTGGCTCGGTTCGTACTGTTCGCGCTCGATCATCATCTGTCTCCTTCTGACTTCTAGTAGAATCACACCAGGTTATCGCCGTCCGGCGGGCGATCCCGCCGGCGGCGACCCCTCTAGACGTTCTCCCTACCAGCGCAGTTGCGTAACCTGAACCACATTGCCGCATGTGTCTTTGAGCATCGCAATCGTCGAGCCGGTTGTGTCGGTGAGTGGCACAGTAAACTCGGCCCCGTGGGCCTTGATCTTTTCGTAATCGCTCTTCACGTCGTCTGTGAAGAAATTGGCTGCCGGCTGGCCCTGCTGAAAGATCGCCTGCTGGTAAGCTTTCGCCGCGGGGTTGTTGTTCAGCGCCAACTGCAGCTCCGTGCCATCCGGGTTTTCTGGCGAAGCCACCGTCAGCCAGCGATACGATCCCTTGCTGAAGTCGGTCTTCTTCACGAAGCCTAGCACTTCGGTATAGAAGCGCAGGGCCTTCTCCTGATCATCCACATATACGCTAGTCAGTTTGATTCTCATTTCCCTTCTCCTTTGTTGTGTTCGCGGTTAGCGCCGCGTCGTTTTTTGGTTGTCTTGCTCTTTGTTGAAGTTGATTGTTCGATTCGGTCGAGATGGCGTTCCAGAGCATCCACGTGAGCGGACCAGAACCGGCGAAACTGATCCAGCCAGGCATCCAGCTCCTGAAGTGGCTCGGGTTTCAGCCGATAAAGACGGCGCTGTGCGTCCACGGTGGCCTCCACGAAACCGGCATCTCGCAGCACGCGCAGATGCTTTGAAACGGTCGGTTGCGGCATTCGAAGACGGCGCTCGATCTCACCAACTGACTGTTGCGACGACACCAGCAGGCTCAAGATTGCGCGGCGGTTCGGCTCCGCAATGATTTCGAAGACAGATTCCATACCCCGACTATACGTCACGACGCATATACGTGTCAAGGCATATTTAAAATAAAAAGTCACGGGATGAACGCATTCGGCTTTCGTGGAAATGGAAGCCAGCGGCGTCGATGGGAACGGCGAGTTTTCTTGCACGCGTGGCGATTGATGACCGTGACTTTCAAGCAGCCTGCTTATGTGATTCGAAGCGCTCGCGATGGGAATGCCATCTATTCATTGATGGCACGTTCATCGGAGCGGGGGTATACTCCCGACCGCGGCGATATGAGCGAATAATAATGTTGGATAAATTCTTTGGAGCCGGAGCTGCCTGTGGCCAGGAAAAATGACTTAGGGGATGACGTGCAGAGCCTGGGCGAGCTGCTGACGCGCCGGCGACTGCTGAAGGGGGCGGCGGGAATTGTTGCCGCTGCGGCTGCACAGGCGCTGATGCCTTTCAACGTGCGGCGAGTGCTGGCGCAGGGTCCGCCGAGACAAGGCTCGTTGAGCGACATCAAGCACGTGGTGATGTTGATGCAGGAAAACCGATCGTTCGATCACTACTTCGGAACGCTGGCAGGAGTAAGAGGATTTAGCGATCCGAAGGCGCGCAAACTTTTCGAGCGGCCGTTCTGTTTTTTATCAACCGGACGCGCAAAACTCCAGCGGATACTTGCTGCCATTTCATCTGGACACGCGCGCAAGCAGCGCGCAGAAAATTCCCTCGACGAGCCACGCATGGGATGTGCAGCACGAGGCGTGGAATCGCGGCCAGATGGACCGGTGGCTGCCCGCGCACCGAAAGGCGGATGGGGAGAACGGTCCTTATTGTATGGGGTATTACACGCGCGCAGATATTCCGTTTCAATTTGCGCTGGCGGAGTCGTTTACGCTTTGCGACGAATATTTCTGCTCTGTAATGGGGCCGACGTGGCCGAACCGGCTGTACTGGATGACGGGGACGATCGATCCGGACGGCGCTGGGCGGAGGACCGAAAACAAACAACGATGCGGTTCCCGGCGGATTTACGTGGACGACTTATGCGGAGCGTCTCGAGCAAGCTGGGATCAGCTGGAAGGTGTACCAGCAGGAAGACAACTATGGCTGCAACATGCTGGAGAATTTCAAAGAATTCCAGAGGCGTCCAAAGACTTCTGCGCTTTACACAACGAGGAATGCTGCGCGGACAGGAAGGGCAATTTGAATACGACGCGATCAACGACAAATTGCCCGACCGTCTCCTGGATCATCCCGACCGCGTTTCCAATCCGAGCATCCCGACTACATGCCCGCGGATGGCGCCGCGTTTGTGGCGAGCAAGATCGATGCGATCGCGGCGAATCCGGACGTGTGGGCGAAAACCCTTTTCATTTTGAATTACGACGAGAACGACGGAATTTTCGATCACGTGGTGCCGCCGAATCCTCCCGCAGGAACGCCGCATGAGTTTGTGGACGGGCTTCCGATCGGCGGCGGATTCCGCGTGCCGTGTTTGCTGATTTCGCCGTGGACCACCGGAGGGTGGGTGTGCAGCGACAAACTCGACCACACTTCGTGCCTTCAGTTTCTGGAAAAGCTGACGGGCGTTCGCGAGCCGAATATCAGCGACTGGCGGCGGAAGACGTTTGGCGACATGACAACCGCGCTACGGTTTGGCGACGCGAAAAAGGAAGCGCCACTGTTGCCGGACACCAGCGGGCCGTTGCGGCTGGCGGAATATGAATCGACATTTTTGCCGCGGCCCATTTTGCCAGGTGCGGAGCAGAAGGCTCCCGAGCAAGAAACGAGTAGGGGCGTGAAGGAAGCGAGCAAAGGAAACTGACACATGCGGCGCGTGGGATTCGCGAGCAGAGGTTGACTGCGAAAGGTAGCGCCAACACTATTTGATGTAACAGAGAGATTTCTTCGGTAGCTTTGGCTTACATCAAGTGGTCGTCCCCATAGCATCTTGATCTGGATTTCACGGATGCGATTCGATCGCTAGGGCAGATGGATTTGGTGGAGGAGTCGCACTCGTTTTATGAAGATTCGCACACTCGTGGCGCTGATCTGGATGGCATGGAGTGTGCCTTGCTTCGCACAGGGCGCAGCGAACTCGATCGTCAAAGCGGATTCGTTGAGCGTGTACTCCGACGCAAATGCGTCGAGCGAAGTCGTCCGCACGTTGAAGAAAGGCGACTCGCTTTTTGTGAGTCTGGAGTTACAAACCGGCGGCGAAAAATGGTGCAGCGTGCGGATACCAGGCGAAAGCGCGCGGCTCGGCTACGTGGAATGCGATGGCCTGCAGCGAATTGACCGCCGGCCGGGTGATCTGGCACTGCCGAAAGATTCGATTCCGATGTCAGGCGCGCCACCGTCCACCATAGAATCTGGACAGCCAGCGCCGATTCGTCTTCCCCGAGCGCGATCAGAACTCGAATCCACCACCGAATATGAAAGAGTGGCGGCGCTTGTTGTGCGCGATGACGTATTGGACGGTGCCAAAATCGCGGAGTTTGATCAGGCAGCGCAGAGCGGCTCGGCCGCACCCATGACGCGCGCCGCGCTGGCTCACGAAGCCGCGGGTTTTTTTGAACTGAACCACGATGACAGCGACGATGCCATCGAACAATTCCGCGCGGCTTTGCCATTGGCCGCAAAACAACCAGCGGTACTCTTCGGTGCACTCATCAATCTTTCTTACATTCACCTGGTACTCAGCAAGTATTCGGCGGCGCTTGAATATCTCGATCAGGCCCGCCGCATATCGCCTGGCGCGGTTGTGGTGGCCCAGTTATCCGGCTGGGCTTATTACGGGCTGAACCGGCTCGACGAGGCTATCAAGGAATGGGAAGTGTCGCAGAAGATTTCGCCGGATCCGGATACTGCGGCAGCTCTCGAAAAAGCCCGCCGCGATCAGAACGCAGAACAACTGACACGCAGCGCTGAGACGACGCACTTTACTCTGCGTTATCAAGGCGGCGCGACGCCGCAGCTTGCTCTTGAAATTCTTAGGACGCTTGAGGCACATTTCCGAAGCCTGCAGACCGATTTACAATTCACACCCGCAGACCCCATTGGCGTGATTTTGTACACGGGAGAATCGTTTCGCGATACCACTCGTGCGCCGAGCTGGGTAGCCGCACGTAACGATGGAAGAATTCGCGTGCCCGTGCAGGGCCTTGTCTCGGTAAGTGACGAACTTTCGCGGCTTCTGAAGCACGAGCTTACGCATAGCTTTATAAGGCAACTGACGCTTGGCGACTGTCCCCAGTGGCTGAACGAAGGAATGGCACAGTGGATGGAAGGGCGGAGGAGCGCAGAAAACGCACGCGGAATCTGATTTCGGCATATCGCCACGGGCGAAGTCGTTTCCTTGAAGAGTCTCGAAGGATCGTGGGACGCACTCCCTCAGTCCGCCGCAACTGCCGCATATGCGTTGTCACTCGCCGCGGTCGAATCGATAATGGCGATGTCGGGGCCGATAGCGATGAATCGACTGCTTGGAAGCCTCAGCACAGCATCTTCAGTTGATGGAGCGCTCAGACAAGCTCTGCAGATCGGATACGCGGATCTGGACAAACAGACCGCGGAGTATATTCGACAAACATACAAGTAGTGAGCAAGCGGAACGAGCGGCTCAAAACTGGAAATACAGATACGGATCTGATTTGAGAGTATGAGGAGCGATTTGAAGATGCGAGTTCGGATCAATTCATTGTGCGGCGCAATTCTATTGTGCTTGCTGATTGTAATTGCGGTTGGAGTTGTAAGCGCCGGGAATTCGCCACAGACGGAAGCATTGCGCGGCGAGACGGCAGCGGCCGCTGCTGCGGCAACGCGAGAATTGCAGATCTATTTTATCGATGTGGAAGGCGGCCAAGCCACATTGTTTGTCACGCCGGAAAAGCATTCTCTGCTGATCGATACTGGATTTGCAGGAAATAACGGACGTGACTCGGATCGCATTGTCGCGGCGGCGCGCAAGGCCGGGCATTGAGAAGATCGATTACGTTTTGATCACACATTTTCACGGAGATCACGTGGGAGGCGCGCCGGAATTGGCCGCGAAAATTCCGATCGGGACATTTATCGATCACGGTGAAAATTCGGAATCAAGCGCGACAGGATTTCAGATACCGCCGGCCTATCAGGAGTTGGTGTCATCGGGAAAATATAAACATCTGATCGCAAAACCTGGATACTCGATTCCCGTAGTGGGGATAAACGTGACGGTGGTGAGCGCAAATACTTCAACGATCGCCAACGCTCTGCCGGGCGCCGGCGAGACAAATTCGGCCTGCAAGGATTCAGTTGCATACGAAGCGGACAAAACAGAAAACCACAACTCAGTGGGCGTGGCGATCACGTTCGGCAAGTTAAGGATTCTTGACCTCGGCGACTTAACCGACGACGTCGAAATGAAATTGATGTGTCCGCAGAACAAGCTGGGGAAATTCGACGTTTACGTAGTGTCGCATCACGGGTCGCCCGATAGCGGGAGCCGTGAACTGCTAAATGCAATTGCGCCGCGCGTGGCGATTATGGACAACGGCGCGAAGAAGGGCGGCGATCCGCACGCGTACGACATCATTGAACACTCGCCACGAATCGAGAGTCTGTGGCAGTTGCACTATGCGGACGATGCTGGCAGCGATCACAATGCGGCCCCGGAATTTATTGCGAATCTGGATGGACCCGACGCAGGAAATTATATCGAGCTGATCGGTCGAGAAAGATGGCAGCGTTTGCGATATTTAATTCGCGAACTGGAAAGAGGAAGGAAAGCCCAAAAGGTGAAATAGAGTGAGCAATTCGCCGCGCTATCAAAATCCCGCAGGGTAGGAATGCTACTCTTACCCCGCAACACTATCTCGAAAATTAGTTTGTGCGAGGACCTAGCAGCGTTACCCAGTACTGAACGGACTGGAGCACGAATCCAATCACAATCAAAACTACTCCGAGGACGCCCATGCGCCTGGCGGGCATGTGATCCGCGGACCATTCGATAAACGGCATCCAAAACACTGCGACGGCTGAAACCAAGCCGACCAACAATCCGGCCTCGATCCCGAGCGCCCAGGCCCTCGCGTGCTGGTTTCCCACCAATGAACTGAGATATCCGGCGATTGAGTAACCCACCGCGCGATTCAAGACACCCAGAAACAAAAGGCGCGTCATCCGTGGACGAGTTGAAGCTGGGTAGGTGGCCGAAGGACGAATGCCCAGCTGATAGCCAATTATTTGGCCAATCGTACTCAGCGCGCCGAATGTAATTCCAAACTTGGCGCCGAACAAAAATGCGGTTCCCAAACCATAGCCGCATCCACGAATGGCACTCATCACCAGGTCGAACCAGAAACCCGGATCAGGTTTTTGCCGGGCGATACGGGAAAACTCCCATCCAAGCGTGATGCCGTGTGCCAAGCCGTTGATCAGCCCGAAGAGAGGTCCGAGCGCGATGCCGTAGCCGACTCCGAAAAGTATTCCGTACGTGACAGCTCGCGTAAGAGTGCGAAGCGGCCCATGATCGCCGCCCAACAGGTCGTACGCGAGATAGAGCGAACCGATCACGTCGAGCGAGCTGCCGACAATGCTGACGATGGCGAGAGCGTGTTTATCTATCATTCGGCGAAACCGGTCGCGCCTGTTAAATACACCATAATGTGGTGAAATTTCAAAACTACGGTCGCGCCTGTCGCGAGATCATCGAAAATAAATTTTGAGCGTGTTACTTACGTGAATATACTTTACGCTCTGGGCTCGCGCATTCGTCATGCCGTGTGATTTGTTCATACGCGGGTAACAAGAATTCGCGGTTGGCGTCTGCGTTTTGTATTTGCGAGGACCAAGCTCACTTGCACTCATCTCACCATCCCGAATCGCCCGAAAAGCGCAAAAGCCGTGCGGAAACTTCTGCGCGTGCTGCTCACGACGCGCGCACCGCTCATCTTGAGACCGGGTTCGCAAGATTTCTAAGAGCGCTCGAAGTGCTCGTCGGCCCCGCCGTACTGGCTGACATCGTGATGCGCTTGTTTCATCTGCCCGAGTGGGTGCAAGCCGGCGTGGCGACGCTTACTTGCTTGGTCTGCGCGATCGTCATGTACAAGGGATACCTGAAGTTCCTGACCAAATATTTGGGAGGGTTACTGAGCGTTCTGCTGGCTACCGCCTTAATTTTCGAAGTAGTCAGCAATAGAAACAAAGATCCAATGGTCACGTGGGAGCGGCAAATCGCGCCGGTGTTGGAAAAGTGCGGCGCCGCTGACCCATGCATTGCCGATGCGCTCACTACCATCCGATCGCCGAATCCGGGTGATCTTTCAAGCGATCTGCTCGCCGCTAAGATCCTGCTTCAAAGCGATAACGTGAAAAACATGTTGTACACAAATTTCGGAATTACAGATTCGTTTTACGGCACCGGGTTTTCGCAGCCAAACGGCGGCACAAACTATTGGGATGCCCGAATTCCGGAATATCTCATTCCCAATTTTTCAGACAAGATCAACCGTGTATGGACCTGGAAGCTCCAACCCGAAGAAGACTTTCTCAACATGAAATTAAGCGATGTATTGAAAAGCGTTCCTCCTCTTGTCCCGAGAACCCTCGCCAAGGGAAGCCCGAACTTTCTTCAATACGTTGAGGATCACTTCAAGAAGAACTTGCTGCTGAATGACACCTCTCCCGTAGTCGTTCGATTCGCGCAAATGCCGGCGAGCCAATATAGCGATTGCATGGGCAGGCAAAATGCCCGGCGCGTATTCGCCTCGCATTTGGGCGAAATCCTGGGAATGGATATGACCATCGGCGAGGCCGTGAGCTACTCGGGCCATCTCGTCAAACAAAAACAAACCGAGCAGGTCACATTTATTTGGGTTTTCATTCCGTCCACGCCAGACGAAGTTGTGCCCGCGAATTGGAGTTCCCTCTTACCGAAGGTCAAGACCTGGGTCGCTGAACCAAAAGCCTGCCCTGACAGATAGCCTGTCCCGGTTTCGGGCCCGTCGTAGAATCAATCGCGACGTGTCCCGGATTTTCTAGCACTGTACATTTGGCGCTCGTTCCCGTTAGGATTCGCGGCATGAATGCCAAACCATTTATTCGTACTTCAGTCTTTTTTGCATTGATTTTCGCGTTGTGCACCGGCGGAACGCGAGCGCAGGGCACGGCGGCGGTGCCAACACCCGAATCAGTCCTCGGCCACAAGCCTGGCGACGATTTCTATCTCGCCAGCTACGACGATTCGCGGGCTTACTTCCGCAAGCTCGCGGAGACCTCGAATCGAATCAAGATTATCAATGTGGGGAAAACCACGCGCGGACTCGATTGGGAAATCGCGATCATCTCCTCGCCGGAGAATCTCGCGGCGCTCGATAAATACAAAGAACTCAATCGAAAACTGACGCAAGCACGCGGGCTAGACGACGCAGCCGCGAAAGCTCTGGCCGCGCAGGGCAAAGTAATCGTCCACATCGACGGCGGAATGCACTCCAGCGAAGTCGCAGGCGCGCAGCATTCCATCCTGCTGGCGTATCAACTCGTTTCCGCGCAGAACAATCCTGAAATCGACGCGATTCTGAACAACGTCATTTTGGTTTTGTGGCCCACGCTAAATCCCGATGGGCAAAATGAAGTTGTCGCCTGGTACCGCAAGAATCTCGGCACTTCGTACGAAGTCAGTTCCCTGCCGGATCTGTATCAGGAATACGTGGGCCACGACAACAATCGCGACGGCTACATGAACAACATGCTCGAGTCGCAGGAATCCACGCGCTCCGAGCTCGAATGGAATCCCGAAATTTTTTATTGCCATCACCAGACGGCGCCGTTCCCCGCGCGCATTTTCATTCCGCCATTCGTCGAACCGATTTCTTCGAACATCGATCCTCTGATGGCGCGGTGGCTCACGGCGCTCGGCATCGACATGGCCGCGTATCTCGACGAGCACGGAATGCCGGGCGCAATCAACCGCGTGGGCTTCGATAATTGGTATCCAGGATTTCAGGATTTCACGGGAATTTTTCGCAACTCAATTTCATTTTTCACGGAGACCGCGCTGTACCGCTATGCGACTCCGCATTTCTATACCGTGGATGAATTTCCAAAAGATTTTCAGACGCTGCGATCGCAGATTTTTTATAGCAGTCCGTGGCAGGGCGGATGGTGGCGGTTGCGCGACGCGGTGGATTACATGGTCGGCGCATCGATGTCGGTGCTGGATACTGCGGCGAAATATCGCGAGCAGTTGCTCTACAACAAATATCAAGCGGGCCGCGACAACATCACGCGCTTCGAGAAAAATCCACCGTATGCCTACGTGATTCCAGCAGAGCAAGCGGATCTGCCGACCGCGGCAACGCTGGTGCAGAAATTATTGATCAACGGAATCGAAGTTCACCAGGCCGCACAGCCATTCACCGCGAATGGCCGAAAATATTCCGTAGGCTCGTGGGTAATTCTGATGGACCAGCCATTCGCGGGACTGGTGAAGGAATTATTTGAGCCGCAAAAATATCCCGATCTTCGCGATGGCCCCGATGGTCCGCCGATTCGTCCATACGACGTTGCGGGTTGGACGCTGCCGATGCAAATGGCGGTGGAAACGGCAGCCGTGCTCCAGCCGGTAAGCGCAGAGCAACGCGCGACGTTGAAAATAATCACCGAGCCGATGGCGCCAGCGGGAAGCGTGCAAGGAACGCATTCCACATTTGTGATCAGCCGGCGGACCAACAACAGCGCAAAAGCAATCAACGCGGCGCTGGCTGCCGGTGGGCAAGTGAGCTTCGCCGCGAGTTCCACGCCGAACGGCGCAGAGGCAGGAAGCGTTGTCGTAAGTGGAGTGAGCCACGATGTAATGGATGGAATCGCGACGTAAGAATTCTCTTGTCGTGCAAACCGCGGAGAAAGCGCCGGGCGATCTCATCTCGATCAAAAAACCGCGCGTGGGATTGTATCGCTCGTGGACTCCGAACATGGACGAAGGATGGACGCGCTGGATTCTGCAGGAATACGGATTCGCGCCCATCACGATTCGCAATGGCGATATGCAAGCGGGTCATCTTGCGTGATCAATTCGACGCAATTATTTTGCCCGATGCCGGCCCCAATCAAATGATGCGCGGCTTTCCCGAAGGTTCGGTGCCCGGTGAATACGTCGGAGGGATCGGCGACACCGGCGTGGAATCGCTGCGCGAATTCGTGCGGCGCGGAGGAACTCTAATCGCGTTCAACGATGCTTCGCTTCTGGCGATTGAGGCGCTCAAGCTTCCTGTCACAAACGTCCTCGACAAACTGAAACCCGAAGAATTTTATTGTTCTGGGTCTCTGCTCCGCGTAGAACTTGGCGACGCAACTTCTCCCGGCGCTGGCCGGAATGCCGCGCGATCCGATCGTGATGTTTGAAAATGGCCCGGCGTTTGAAGCTAAGTCTGGATTCCACGGAAAAACTCTTCTCTCGTATCCCAGCGACAGGAATCCGCTCGCAAGCGGATACCTCCTGCATCCCGAACGCGTGCAAGGCAAAGCTGCGGAGATGGAAGTTTTTTATGGCGAAGGCCGCGTGTACTTATTCGGATTCAAACCGCAATGGCGCGGGCAATCTCACGGCACTTACAAATTAATTTTCAACGCGATCTACGATTCGCCGGCTTCCAGCAAACCAACTTCGTTTCAAAAGCTGGCAGACAAATCCGAATCGCAGCAGCAGGACGGCTGGAACGGAGAAACGTCGCGAGTGCACAGTGATCTCGCAGCCTTGCTAAAACAGAACCGCGCGTTCTTCGCAGCACACGGCCCGCAAGCAGTGGAAGAGCGCAACAAGTTAGCCGCAGCAGCCGATCAATTCGAAAAGAACGCATTCCGGAAGTGGAAGCGGCAGCACTCGCACTGGATGAGCACGGGCGCCAAAAAGCTGGCGAGTATGTTCGCGCTCTACGCCGTGCAAGCACAGACCTTCGGACGAAAGAATTTGAGAGTTCCGTGGACGACGCTGGATTCCTGGAAAAATATCAGATTCCTTCGATCGAACAGGAAATCACAGGCGCCGGTGCAAAAACAAAATAATGAACTGAGTCGCGTGGTTTCTTACAAGCGGGAAGACATCGCGCTCTACTACATCGCAATCTGAAAAGAAAAAGGGGCCCGCGAGTAAAACTGCGAGCCCCTTTTTTTTCAATCTGGCAGTTTTCGACTATCGCTGTGGCTGTTTGCTGCGATCGTCGCTGCGTTGCGTTGAAGTGTCTTCGTCCCGGCCTGAACCGGATTTTTCGGTTCCCTTTCGGTTTGGATCAGACGGATTGGGATTTTGCCGGTCGCCCTGTTGCGGCGATTGTCCGGGACGATTCCCTTGCTCATGTTTTCCCTGCTCATGTTGCTGCTGGTTCGCGTTCTTTGGATCGCGCTCAGCATTTCCTTCGCGACTTGAATCCGGCCGCTGTTCCCGACGAGTTGTTTCTCCTGGCATGATGTTTCTCCTTGTTTGAGGTGTTGCTCGCACGCATCCATGAAACCACTCGCGAGCGGGTAGGTCACCAATACACGGAAACTTCGCGAATGGTGCCCAGAAATGCCCAAGCCATTCTCGAAATGCGCTCCGGATTGGTTCGCAAGTGCAGGGCCTCTCCGGCGCGCCAAAAGGATTTGCTCCCTGCCGAGTACAGGAATTCCTGGAGGCAAGATCCGGTGATTCGCGGTCGATAGAACTTTAGAGACTGCTAGTCGATATCAGCATCGTGAGTTGCTTCCTTCACGGCTTGCTTCACAGCGTTCTTGACAATTTTTTTCACGGTCGCTTTCACGAGTTTATCGTGAAGCACTTCGTCTCCTGCCTGGGCCACAGCTCTCTTACCGCTTTTTTCACCGTGCCGGCCAGCGGATGCAATTCGTGTATCGGTACAGCGACAGCCTTATCCTCCTCCTTCTGCTCTTCCCCTTCGCCAATTTCCCGCCCCGGCTGCTCCTGCAACCCGCGCATAGGTCCTTTCAGACGACGTCGTGGTCATCAGCAACCAGTAATCGCAGCGTCGCGAGCCAGTGCCTTGCCGGAAAATCGCTGGCTGATCCGCCCATTTTCCGACTCCAAACAATTAGGTTACACAGGACACCCGATTGGCGTTTTTTTCGTGCGGAGAAGTCTAGCTTGAAATCGGCCAAAACTCCGGATTGGAATTCACAAGTTCGCGCGACTAGCTCCAGCGCACACGCAAACTCAACCGGCAATCGCGCCGTGAAAGATAATTTGACGGGAGCTGGACTTATCAGCAGGCAGCTTCAGTAGCACCGCCGAAAAAAGTGCCGCCCGAAAGAAGCGTTTGAATCGCGCGCACAAGATCGCGAGCTGCCTGCGATTTCAGCACGAAACCATCGGCTCCTGCTCTGCGAACTTCCGCGCCCAGCGGCCCGGATTCGTGCATCGTAAAAATCAGGACGCGCGAAGTAACATCCAACTTTTTCATACGTTGAGCGGCTTCGAGTCCGCTCATCCCGGGCATGGTGATATCCAGAATCACCACGTCGGGCTTCAACTGCTTCACCGCATCCAACGCGTCATTCGCATTCGCCGCTTCGCCGCACACTTCCCAATCCGTGCGCGACTTTGCGAGAAGCGTGCGAATTCCTTCTCTGACGATTTCGTGGTCATCTACAATTAAAATTTTCGGTTTCATCAGGGCCCGTTTCTATGACGCTGCAGCCGCCTCGCGCTCACGGGCCGCATCGAGGGGAACCGTCGCCATCACTGTGGTTCCTTCGCCGCTTGAACGCAGTTCAAGCCTGCCGCCCACTTGCCGTACGCGCTCGTTCATTCCGCGCAATCCAACTCCAAGCGCGCCCATCCAATCCGCGCCGCCTTCTTCAAATGTTCGCGCTTGCGTTCCCTTGCCGTGATCGCTCATTTCAAGAACTGCACTTCCATCCCGGCTGAAAAGTCTCACCGACGCCGTCTCGCTTCCCGAATGCCGGTGAACATTCGTCAGGCTCTCCTGCAAAACTCGGAAGAACACCAACTCGACATCGGCGGACATGCGCGCAAGATCAGGTGAAATTTGAAACGCAGTCTTGATTCCGCTGCGCTTCGTGAAGCCCTCGAGATACCAGGGAATCGCGAAACTCAGCCCCATCTCTTCGAGCATCGGCGGGTACAAAAGATAAGAAATCGTGCGGACTTCTTTGACCGCATCTTCGGTAAGTTGCGCGCACTGCTGTAGCTCGCCCGGATCGGCGGGCTGATCTTTCGAAACTGAGGTCGCCAGGCCATCGAGCTTCATCTTCAGCACGGAAAGATACTGGCCCAGGCTGTCGTGAAGATCCCGTCCGATGCGGCGGCGTTCTTCGTCTTGAGTTCGCAGAAGATGCAGAGAAAGCTCACGAAGCGATTTTTCCGACTCTTCCAGTCTTACTTTCGCATCCCTCAGGTTCTGCTCTGCCAGCATTCTTTCCGTGAAATCCCGCGTCACCTTTGAAAAACCGATGATTGCGCCGCCATTGTCTTTGAGGGCGGTGATTACGACGTTTGCCCAGAATCTGGATCCGTCTTTGCGGATGCGCCAGCCTTCATCTTCCACTCGCCCGTCACGCTCTGCGATCTCCAGCTCGCGCGCCGGCTTGCCTGACTTCAAGTCTTCATCTGAATAGAAACAGGAAAAATGTTTGCCGATGATTTCAGACGCTGAATAGCCCTTGATGCGCTTCGCGCCAGCGTTCCACGTCTTCACCCTTCCATCCACATCCAGCATAAATATCGCGTAGTCTTGCACAGCTTCCACAAGCAACCGCAATTGTTGCTGACTCTCATGCAGCGCTCTCTGTTTTTCAAGAGCCTCGAGTCTCTGTTGCAGCACTGCTACTTCCTGCAGATGTCCTTCGCCGCTCGAAAGCGCCTGATAGCTCTCCTCCGGCACAACCGCGGAATGTTCCTCGCAAATTCTCAAGAAGGGTTCACTGTGATCGTATTTGGAAAAGCCATTCATCGGATAAGCGCAGCGCAGTGAAAATGAATGTGTTCTCGCCAGGTCGTTCCAAAGCTGCTCAAGTTGAATCGCGGCTGCTTGCTTACCTTCCAGCCAAAGCAGCGCAACCATCTCCCCGAACATCGCCACGCACTTCCCATCGGACCTCGCCGCAGAAGTTGCCCGCGCGACTACACCGCCCATGAGCGCGGAAAACTTCGCGCCATCCGGCATCCCATCCGACATGAATTGTGAAAGAAGTTCATTTGGGTCAAGCCAAACATAGCGGCCCTGTTCACGCGCCTTCTCAATTTCCATTCCCTTCGCGCTGAGTTCGTTCTCAAGCGCGTCGCGGTGCGCCTCGGTCGCGATTACCACAGCGGCATCGCCATTCGTTAGCGCGTTTCCAATGTACTTGGTGAGTGCTTCCACCAGAGCGCGACTTTCTCGATAGAACTGCACAATGTGAGTCGGATTGTGACCGCGTACAATCGCGGGGCGCTCTGAAACAATGTTTGTCATCTTACTTGCGCTCATCGAATACCACCCCGGTCCTCGCTCCGCTGGATGCAGATACACATCACAGCCGCTCCCACACAACTCCTATAGTTGTCTCACCCTGTAGATATTTGTGGCATACCGCAAAGCCTGTAAGTTGCCTCGGCAGTTTCGGAGTGTCACTTGACGGCGGCTCTCCGAATTTTGCTGTCTCCGCTAATTACCTCCCTGACCCGGCTCCGAAATCGAATCGAGCTCACGAGATTGCACGATGAGTTTGTGCCCGGTTCGCCGGCTCATGACGATGAATTCGCCGGGATTCTCCGCCGCCAACTCCCGGATACGCGCCTTCGCATCCTCCATAGTCGCCGCGGTTCCGCGCCACAGCACGTTGCCATCGGCTTCTGTCTGAAAGACCTCGAACGGAGGAATCATTGATCTAACGTGTCCGGTTCGCGGAGCGACGTCGAGTCCGCCGTCGTGCAACAACTGACTTTGCCCGGCTTGGCCGTTCATTCGTTTTCCCCCAACTTTCCGGTTCCACTATTTTCTTGACGATCTCCAGCGGAACCTGCTCGTAGTGCGTTCCAATCTTCTTCATCTTGCGCGCTCCTCAATACCGGCACGAACGTAGCAGTCCTCGATGGATACGGGTCAAATCTTTAATCATGCGGCCATTTCTTTAGCCGCTGAACGTGCGCTGCTTTAAGCGTCCGATACGCCCGATTAGTCTGCGAGTCTGCTGGCCGGTCGCCGAACCGCATCTTTAACTTGACGAAACGAATACGATTGCGATACGTTAGGCTACATCACGTTAGTTTAGTGTCTTTTTAGGGGGAGTTTTTATGGCCACCGCTCGCACCAAACTTCCCCGATGCACTTCAAGACCATGGTGCAATCGGATGTCCCGCAGGGCCGGAATGGAAAGCACAAGGAAATTGTGTCCACGATCCTGAAGGACTTGGACCAGTTGCAAACTGGCGCCGCTTTAAAGGTTCCGCTGGCCGAATTGGCAAATACAAAGGAGAAAGTGCGCTCCGCCCTAAATCGCGCCACTCGCAAGGCTGGCCGCAACGTAGCAACGGCTACCGACGCAAGTTTCCTTTACATCTGGAATGTCATCGAATAAGCAGGGTCATACGCTGGCCCCGAGCGCGGATTTCCCAGCGGCCTATTGCTGACGTAAAATGGGAGTTGTTTGCCTCGCGGGTTCAGGTCAGAAGTCCAAGGAAGAAGTCCGCGGAAGTCGAATGAAGCGATCCCGTAAATCCGGCATCATCCTGATTTTGTTGAGCGTTTCCACGCTCGGCGTCTCGCATGTCTCAGCGCAAGCTCCGGTGGCAATCGGCCCCCCGGCCGAACACCTCACATTGGAAGGCGTCGAAAATTTCGCCCGAATAGGACAAACCCTCTATCGCGGCGCTCAGCCAAAATCATTCGCCTATAACGAGCTGAAGAACATCGGCGTTGCGATCGTCGTGGATTTCCGCGAAGAGAAAAGTGAAATCGCATCTGAAAAACGCGCAGTAGAAGGCACGGGAATGCAGTTCGTCAGCTTGCCGTGGACAGCGTCGCATGGCCCGGTATCGGAAGAAGTCACGTCATTCCTGAATCTTGTTCGCGCAAATCCGGACAAGAAAATATTCGTCCATTGCAGACGCGGCGCGGATCGCACCGGTCTAATGGTCGCCGTTTATCGAATCAACTTCGATCATTGGACGCCGGCCCAGGCTGTCGCTGAAATGCACGTGTTTCACTACAGCAGTTTTTTCCTTCCGAATCTGGAGCGGTTTATCGCGGCGTATTCGCCCGCCCCCGAAACAGCGCAAAATTCCACCGGCTCACAAAACCATACCCCTCATTAGTTGTGATTTGAAAAAGGCCGAGCATTTCCGTGTCTTATGCCGCGGGCGCGGCCTGTTGTTCCAAAGGCTGCTCTTCTACGGCAGGCAGGTGTCGCGCCCGAATCGTTCCCACCAGCAGAATCAGATTCGTCAGCAGCACCACTGCGAATGCCAGCGACGGCAAAAACTCAAATGTAGCGCCACGCGCTTCCAGTACCTGGATTCCCAGCACCGCTGTAATTAATCCGCGCGGAATAAACCACACCATCAGCTCACGCTCCAACGCCGAAAATCCGCGCCATGCGAGGCGTCCTGCTTGCACCGCAATTCCGCGCGCCACAAAAATCGCGGCGAAGCACAATCCAGCCAGAATGAGATTTTTTCGGATACCGGCGTAATCCGCCAGCATTCCCAGCAACACGAAAAAAAACGTGCGTAACAAAAAAGCCAGCTCGCCGTGAAACGTGAGCATTGATCGTGATGAAGATCCAACGATTTGCCCCCTTGACCCTGCACCGGCATTTCATTGAACCAGTCTGAACCCGCCGTATCATCAAAATGGAGGCGCTTGCGGACCGTTGGGAAATTCGTCAGCGTTAAGCCAAAAACCAAAACTGCGACGAGATCATTCCCTCTCAGAAAGTGCACGCCCGAATACACCAGCAGCACCGCCGCAAAAGTAAGCACATGCCAGAAACGCTCGTCCGACAAAACGGGCAGCAAGTAAGACCACAACATTCCGGCGAGAACTCCGCAGGCCACCGCGAGAATAAGACTCGATCCCAGCGCCCACGCGACAGCTTTCGGCGCGGCTACTCCTCCCGCTGCGAGATCCAGCAATGTCGTTACCGCGAGCACGGCAAACGCATCTCCGAAAGACGCCTCGACGAGCAAAGTCACTTTCACTTCGCGCCGCAGATGCACCTGTTGCAGAACGGGCAACAAAGTCGAGCTGCTGATGCAGCCCAGCACCGCTCCGATCAATAGCGCCTGCATCCAGGAAAAATGCAGTGTCAAACGGCACACTCCTGCAACCGCCGCCACGCAGAGGATGTAGCTAAAGATCGATAGAAAGAAGCCCGGTGCAAAATGTTTCAGGATTTCGCGCAGCTTCAGGTCGAGGCCGCCCTCAAACAAAATCAGAATCAGCGCGAGCGATCCCAACCCGTGCGTCGCGCTCCGGAAAATATCCGGGTTCACCCAGTGAAACACGGGACCTATCAAAACTCCCGTGACCATCAAAATAATCACGTCTGGCACGCGCGTATAGCGCACCAGCCGGTTCGCCACGAACGCGAGGACTAGCAATCCTCCAAGAAGCGCAAAAAAAAGAGTCAGATCCATCAGATTTTTCGGAGCAGCTTGGAAGCCCGATGATTCAGAAACAAAACCAACGGCGTGAAGACGATTCGTTCAATCTTCTCAACCCGCGTTTTTCTCCGCCAACCTCGCCCGCGTCGTTTCGATGCGCTTCAGCACAAATGCCAGCCGGTCGCGGCCCCATTTTGTGTGCATGATTACTTTTTCAACGTCCAGAAACAACCCCGGATCGCCCCACTCTTTCCGAAGTTCCTTTAAGAATGGATATGCCTTGGCGAACATCAAGAACATTTCTCCGCTCACCGCCGGTTTCAGAAACAGCTCTTCATTTAACGCACCGTGAACCACGAACGATGCGGCCATGCTCCAGTAGCCCGAAACTTGCCGTAGCCAGTTGTTCTCCTTTGAACCGGCGGCCCGCGCGATTTTCATGAAGTCTTCCACGCTTAGCGGTGAAAATTCGAAGGTCCACCAGTGGCGTGCTCTGCGCATCTCCGCTTCACGGCGCAAATCGTAAAGTTGCAGTATCAGTTGAGCGTCTGCAGTCGTAGCTTTCTTGGGCATCATATTCTCCGTTTAGCCGTACATATGGCGTTGGCAAATATTGTTTTTTAAGGATGGGGGGATCCACAAGCATTGTAGCCATCATTGAACAAGAATTCACACCCGCTGGAGCCGTAAGCCGCGAATTTCAGGTATAAAAGAGTTGTGAAAAAATTGATCGTCTTTGATCTCGATGGCACTCTCGCCGAGAGCAAATCGTCTCTCGATGCTGAAATGGCCACGCTGCTCCACGATCTTCTTGGAGTCGTGAAGGTCGCCGTAATTTCAGGCGGCGATTGGCCGCAGTTCGAGAAACAATTGCTCGCCAATCTTCCGGTGAACGATCGCCTTGTGGATCTCTCCATTCTTCCAACGTGCGGAACGAAATTCTACCAATACACCGGCGAGTGGAAAAAAATCTACTCGGAAGATTTCACCGCGGCCGAAAAAGAAAAAATCTTAACCTCCATGAACAAGGCCCTCGAGGTCGCGGGCTTCAAACCGGAAAAAGTGTGGGGCGAAGTAATCGAAGATCGCGGCAGCCAGATAACATTTTCCGCCCTGGGTCAGCAGGCGCCTCTCGCGGAAAAAAATAAATGGGATCCCGATTTCAGCAAGCGCAAAAAAATTAAATCGATCCTCGATCCTTTTATTCCCGGATTTTCCGTCCGCATGGGAGGCGCCACATCCATTGACGTCACCAAGTTCGGCATCGACAAGGCCTACGGCATCCGCAAGCTGCGCGATCTTCTGGGAATTTCAATCGACGAAATGATTTTCGTCGGCGACGCCATCTTCCCCGGCGGCAACGATTACCCCGCAAAAGAAGCGGGCGTAGTCTGCATTTCCGTCAGCGGCCCCAACGAAACCAAGCCAGTAATCGAAGCAATCATCGCTTGCCTGGCTCACGACGCTAAAGGCTGATGTTCTAGGGATTCTTAAATGCGTCCATATCTCAGAAGACCTCCGCCACGGCTTCCGCACACTTTTCAAATCACCATCGTTCGCCGTTCCCGCGATTTTCTGCCTCGCAATCGGAATCGGCGGCAGCACGGCGATTTTCAGCATCACCAATGCCCTGCTACTGCAACCGCTCCCTTATAAGGATTCCGATCGACTTGCGATTCTTTGGAATCGTTCTCCCGGTCTTGGCATCATGCAGGACTGGTTTTCAACCGCGCAGTATTTCGACATCAAGGCCAGCCACTCTTTCGAAGATGTCGCCATCGCGATCGGTGGAAACTACAACCTAAGCGGCACCGGAGATCCACTTCGCGTTGGCACGATAAAAGTCTCTTCGAATCTGCTCACGATGCTCGGCGCGCGCCCACTCATGGGACGCCTCTTCGTTCCCGAGGAAGATGTCGCAGGAGGTCCCTTCAGCGCCGTTCTTAGCTATGGCATGTGGATGCGCCGTTTTGGCGGCGATCCGCGCGTGCTGGGCAAATCAATCATCATGAATGGCCAATCGTGCCAGGTCGTTGGCGTGTTGCCTCGCCGTTTTTCGCTGCCGCGCGAAGTCCTTCCCACGCTCGGCGGCGCCGAACAAGCTGAGATTCTTCTCAATCTCCCGCTGAGTGCAGCGGCAAATCACAATCGCGACCACGAAGATTACAACGTGATCGCCAAGCTGAAGCGCGGCGTTTCCGTTTCGCAAGCGCAGGCTGAGATGAACACCATCACCGCCGGCCTTCGCGGAAATTATCCGCAGCTTTACCCGCCCAATGGCGGCCTCAACTTCGGAGTTTTGTCGCTGAAAGATCAGGTCGTCGGTGACGCTCGCCGTATCGTTCTGATTCTTCTCGCTGCGGTCGGCTTTGTATTTCTGATTTCCTGCGCCAACGTCGCAAACCTAGTTCTATCGCGCGCGACCATTCGCCGCAAAGAGATAGCCATTCGCACAGCTCTCGGCGCCAGCCGCACGGATGTAGTGCGCCAGCTTCTCGCGGAATGCGTTCTGCTCGGATTGATCGGGGGCGCCCTCGGTACGTTTCTTGCGTGGGGCGGATTGAAAGCGATTCAGCTTTTCAGAGCTCCCAGCATTCCCCGCATGGATGATTTCGGAATAGATTTTCGAGTTCTTCTTTTCACATTCGCGCTCTCGCTGATTTCGAGTGTCTTGTTCGGGCTTGTTCCCACACTTCGAATCTCCCGGCTTGATCCATCTACTGTGATGAAAGAAGCAGGAGGAATATCCGCGGGAACATCGCGGTTTGGAAGTCCCAGGAAAAATGCAAGGCGGCTTCTCGTCTGCTCCGAAATCGCTCTCTCTGCCGTGCTCTTGATCGGCGCCCAATTATTGATTCGAAGTTTTTGGCAATTACAAAATGTCCCGCCCGGTTTCAATTCGCAAAATGTGCTCACCATGGGCCTCACGATGACCGGGCACAAATATGCTGACTCAAAAGTTGTCGCGGAAACGTATCGCCAGTTTCTGGAACGCATCGAGCGCCTTCCCGGCGTCGCCTCTGCCGGTGCCAGCACGGCTCTGCCTCTCAGCGAAATGTTTGCTTGGGGACCCATCACCGTCGAGGGACGTACTCCGCTCCCCGGAGAAAATTTCATCAACGCGGACGAGCGATTTGTTGCCGGACATTATTTCGAATCCATGCAGATTCCTCTGATCGCGGGCCGCTTCTTCAACGAAACCGATGGCCCAAATTTTCCGCGTGTTGCGATCGTGGACGACTTTATGGCCGCCCAGCTTTGGCCCGGTGAAAGCGCTTTGGGAAAACGAATTCGTCTTGGCGATGCCGGTTCCACCACTCCTTGGGTCACAGTCGTCGGCGTTGTGGGACGCGTAAAGCAATACACGCTCGATTCCGATTCGCGAATCGCTTTCTATCTGGCTCACAAACAATTCCCGATTCGCGAAATGAATGTCGTGGTTCGCAGCGCTTCTGATCCTCAGTTCCTCCGCGCATCCATCAGCGAGGAACTTCACTCGATCGATCCGGATATCCCCTTGTACGCGGTGCGCACCATGCGCGATCGCGTGACGGAATCTCTCGCGCGACGCAGATTCACGATGTTGTTGCTTGGAGTCTTCGCGGGCGTCGCTCTTCTTCTCGCCGCAGTCGGCATCTACGGCTTGTTGGGCTATTGGGTGAATCAGACCCGCGAAATCGGAATCCGCATGGCCATCGGCGCCACACGCGGCAGCGTCGTCCTCATCATGCTTCGCCGCGCTCTTGCTATCGCCATTCCAGGAATTCTGATCGGAATCGCAGCGGCTTTCGCACTAACCCGATCGATGGAAAGCCTCCTCTTCGGTATCGCTCCCACCGATCCGCTCACCTTCACGACGGTTTCCATCTTCCTGCTTTTTGTTACGATGTGCGCGGCCTACATCCCCTCGCGCCGCGCCTCACGCGTCAACCCTATCGACGCTCTCCGCCAGCAGTAGCCGAGCACCCCCTCACGGTGAACCCAAAACCGAATTAAGTCGTTTAGATTCAACAATTTTTTAGTAATAGTACTAGCTAACCCCATTCGTATCATCACGTTACAAAAACAACCCCTAGGGGGTGTGGGACGCACGCCAACACGATATCTATATCGTAATCAGCAACTTACGATTAATTTAGCTCGGAAAGATAGGTCTAAAAGACGCTAACTAGCGCTTAAAAACACCTAATTTGCACCCAATTATTGCCCCGCAAACCGGATGCTCTGCACCATCGCAGATAAGGAAGGATTCTCATTCTGCTCCTCGCCCTGCGGCACAGACGACATAACCGCATAATATCGCCCGTTCGGACCCGCAACTCCCATGATGACGACAGTCACCGGAACACCCTTGCCGTTCGTTCCCGAAAACGTCGCCACCGCCGCATCGAATCCATTCAACTTCAGGTTCCCATGCTGCCCCAGCGTGAAGTTCTGATACTGCCCGTGGATCTGCGTCGCCACATTATTCACTACGTCCCCAGGCTGATTCACGCCCGAAAATGGCGCCACCAGCGCCCAGCTTCGATTGTGACCCATCTGCACACCGGCTCCGCCGTTCTGTCCCTGCGGCGTCGCGCTCCATCCCTGCGGAACACTCAACGTGAAATTCCCCGATGGATCGCTATACGCGCTCCCCGCAACGCCCCCTGAGCCGCCATTGTCACCGCTCCCGGAATCAGGCTGCGCTGTGGCTCCAGAATTATCCGGCGCGCTCGCTCCATCCTGCGAACTAGTTGTAGGGGGTGCCAGTTGCCCCACCCCATTCCCCCCATCCGAACTTGCAGCCGTGCCGGTGAGAGTTGCGCGCTTCGAGGCGCACTCTTCGGGAGAGAAAACGCCAGACGAACAGGCATTTTCGAGGGCCTGCAATTTTTGCGATGTGGCGGCGTTGGAAGCGCCGTTGTTCGCCGGCGAACTCGATGTCGCCGACGCGCCGTCGGTGATCGCTTTCATCTTCGCGTCATATTCCTGCTGAGTGAGCACACCGCTTTTGAACGCGAGATTCAGCGCCGCAACTTTTTTCTGATCGGCGGCGGAAAGCTCCGGCTTTTTCTGGCCGCATCCCGCAAAGCCGGCGGCAAAAAGTATGAGCGTTGCGAATGATAGCGCCGCGAATTTATTTTTCATGATCGCTCGATTTCCTTTTCGATTCGACATCGATTCACCGGCAAAACGAATGCGCGGCAGGCAACGATGGCTACATTAACGCGAGAACCAGTGTCGCCGTCAATGGACGCGTCGTGGCAATTCGGGACAGTTCGTGACATTTGGAAATAATGCGCATCTTTTGCGGCTCGCGATGCCTTCGGATGCGGCATGATCAAGATTCGCTATCGCGGCTTCGCTCCGTTTTTTTCGTGTTCGAGAATCATTCGGTCAAATGCCAGCGGAAGAGCTTCGCGAGTTGAGTATGGTCCCGGCTCGTATGCGCGCGAACTGATTCCCTTCTGCGATAACTCCGAAATTCCCCAGTCTTCTTTATTGGTCGCGTCCCAGAAATCGATGGCGTCATTGGCGATGAAATTTGGTTTGGCCATTTCGGCGGGATGGAAATACCACTCGCAGATTACGAGAGTGCGATCGACTGCGCGCGGCCAGAGTCGGTGCGCCATCACGTAATCGGGATGCAAACTCAGGAGCAGATTCGGATAAATCGCGTAATAAAGGACGCGCTGGCGCTGATCTTCATTCAAGCCCGGCAGATAGTCGCGGCGGCGCTTGCCGTCGGTGCTCATGGTTTGTGCGCCACCACGAAATTGCATCGAGCCGCCAATGTAGGTGGGCTGCGGCGATTCGTTGTCGCCGCTCATCGGATCGGAAACGCGGCAGAGCATCGGATGAAGCAGTGGACAGTGAAGGCATTCGTTGTAATTCGAGATGATGAGTTTCCAGTTGGCGCTCACTTCGTATGAATGCCGCTCATGGACGCGAAGATCTTTCATTCCCCACGGCGCAAATTTTTCTGGAAGATCTGCGAGTTGTTCCGTGAGCGGTGTTGGATGAGGCGATAAATTCAAAAATATGTGTCCATCCCACTCATCGACGTGAACTGCATGGAGCGGATAGATCTTCGCGGCGAAATGCGGCGTCGTCCATGTGCGGCGCGCCCAATAATTTTCCGTCGAGGCCGTACGTCCAGCCGTGATACGGACATTGAATGTGTCCCGCAAGTTTTCCACTTTCTTCACGGCACATTCGAGTTCCACGGTGACGGCAGACATTGTAGAAAGCGCGGATCGCTCCGGTGGCATCGCGCGTAACGATGATGCTTTCGCCCGCCACTTCGCAAAGTTGATAGTCACCGGGATTTGGAAGCTGCTCGCTGCGTAGGGCGCAGATCCACATTTCACAGAAAAATGTTTCGAGTTCCTGTCGGAAAATTCCGGGATCGGTGTAATAACGGCCGGGCAAAGTCTTTGCTTGCGGGCTCGTGGAAAGCGCCATACCGTACAATCTATTCTCGTTGCGCAAAGTTTTGCAAGAAACTCGAAATCATTGAGTGATATCGCTTGGCCGAATCCATCGCTGCGCCAACAAAGCGCGTGACGCCCGGACGACTGCTCAGAATCTTGGGAGTCGGCTTCGGAATTGCCGTCGCCATTGGCACTACAATTTCCGCCGGAATTGTTCGCACGCCGGGAGAAATCGCGGCACGGCTGCCGGTGCCATGGCTCTTCGTTGCCGTGTGGGTGGTTGGCGGATTGTATGCGCTGATTGGCGCGCTTTCGCTTTCAGAACTTGGTGCGATGATTCCGCGCGAGGGCGGCCAATATGTTTTCGCAAGACGCGCGCTGGGAAATTACGCGGGATTCGTGGTGGGCTGGAGCGATTGGGTTTCGTGCGGCAGCTCCATCGCTGTAATTGCGATTGTGATTGGCGAGTACAGCGGCGACTTGCTTCCACCGTTACGAAATCACACGGTGGCTACGGCGCTCGCGATCACGATTGTGATCGCACTGCTGCAATGGCGTGGCGTGCGCTGGGGCAGCCGGATTCAGGAAATCACGGCCGTGTTGAAAGCCGTGGGATTCGTTGCAATCGTGGTGTTGTGTTTTATTGTAGGTGAAAGATCGCCTGCGATTTCGCATCGAGCTGCTTTGATCCCGCATGGAATGCCGCTTCTTTTGGGACTGCTTCTTTCGATGCAGGCGGTGATTTATACCTACGATGGGTGGGACTCGATCGTTTATTTTTTGGAAGAGGTGCGCGATCCCGCGAAAGAAGTTCCACGCGCGATGATTGGCAGCGTGCTTTCGATTCTCGGAATTTATCTGCTGCTGAATATCGGACTTGTTTTCTTGCTGCCGATAGAATCGTTTGCGGGAAATAATTTCGCGCTGGGAATTGCGGCGCAGAGAATTTTCGGAGCGAGCGGGAACGCGGTGATTCGCAGCGTGATGATTATTTCTCTGATCAGCGGAGTGAACGCGATTCTGCTGGAAGGAAGCCGCGTTTTGCTGGGAATGAGCCGCGACGGATTTTTCTCGCCGCGAGGCGCGAAAATTAATGAGGGCGGCACTCCCAATGTCGCGCTGTTTTTGAGCACTGCGGTAACCGCGGCGTTCATTGCTACGGGGAGCTTTGAAAAAGTTCTGGCGGTCACGTCTTTCTTTTTTGTGGCCAATTACATGGTTTCCTTCATCTCAGTATTTGTGCTGCGATGGCGCGAACCGGATTTGCCCCGGCCTTATCGCACATGGGGTTATCCTTGGACAACAGGGTTCGCTCTCGTGGGATCGCTTGCGTTTCTTGCCAGCGCGATAGCGGGAGACACACGGAATAGCATTTGGGCATTGCTGGTACTGGCTGCGAGCTATCCGGTATATCGCGTGAGCAAAATGCTTTTGCCCGCGGCGAATTGAGAGAGCGATTGATGGAATTCAAGTTCTGGAAACGCAGTGTGATAACGGACAGGCGAAGAGCTGCGCTCATCCTGGCGTTGCTGGCGCCCGCGATTGTTTGCGCGCAAAAGATCGCGCAAAGCGAATCGCGTGGAGCTGGTACCGCTGAAACTCGTGCCGCGAAAAGTTTTGATGCGGCGCGCGGAAACCCACTGGCTCTTTATGCGTTTCTTGTGCGGATGCCCAAGGGGGCCGATCTGCACAACCATTTGAGCGGCGCGGTTTACGCGGAATCATGGATCCGCGCGGGGACTGAAGATCATCTGTGCGTTGACTTAAAAACATTTTCATTCTCGAAACCGCATTCAGGTTTGATCGGAGTTGACGGAAATCCAGACTGCGGTGAAGACAAAGCTGCTGTTGCGAGCAGTCTTCGTAATCAATCACTGTACGATTCGATGATCGATGCGTTTTCAATGCGGGCATTCGTTCCCTCTTCAGGAGAGAGCGGACACGATCATTTTTTCAACGCATTCGCAAAGTTTGACGTAGTTGAAAAGACGCACGTGGGCGAATGGATCGACGAAGTGGCGACACGCGCCGCGGATCAGAACGAGCAATATCTGGAATTAATGCTGACGCCGCCCTCGCGACACGCGGTCGCGCTCGCAAATAGTATTCCGTGGACGGATGATTTCGCGCAGCTTCGCTCGGAATTTCTCACACAAGGAATTCGAGACGATGCCGCAGTGGCAAAAGACTATCTTGACGAAGCCGAAGCACTTCGCCGAAAGCGTGAGCATTGCGGAGAAGCGAACGAAGTCGCGGCTTGCCATGTGGAGATTCGCTATCTGTATCAGGTGGCGCGAGCGGCGAAGAAAGAACATGTCTTTGCGCAAACCCTGCTTGGATTTGAGTTAACTTCCGCCGATCCGCGGTTCGTGGGAATCAATTACGTGCAGCCAGAAGATAATTACACGGCGATGGCGGATTACGATTTGCACATGCGCATCGTGGGATTCATGCATCGCGAATATCCGGGCGCGCATATCAGTCTTCACGCAGGCGAACTCGCGTTCGGATTAGTTCCACCGGAAGACCTGTGCTGCCACATTCGCGAAGCTGTAGAGGTCGCACACGCCGAGCGAATCGGGCACGGCGTTGACATCCTGTACGAGACTGGCCACGCCGATTTGCTGAAGAAAATGGCGGACTCGCATGTGATGGTGGAGATTAATCTCACGAGCAATGATGTGATTCTCGGAGTGTCCGGAAAAAACCATCCATTCATGACGTATCGGCAGAACAAAGTGCCTGTGGCGCTTTCCACCGATGACGAGGGAGTTTCGCGGATTAATCTCACTCACGAATATGTGCGCGCCGCGGAAACTTACGGACTGGGCTATCAGGATTTGAAGCAGATGGTTCGAACGAGCCTGGAGCACAGCTTTCTTCCGGGCAAGAGTCTGTGGCGCCGCGCAGACGAATTTACGATCCTGGTTTCGGAGTGTTCTAGCGATACCTCTGGCTCAGAAAAGCATTCCAATGCGTGCAGCGCGTTCCTCAAGTCGAATGAAAAGGCGCGCCAACAGTGGGAGCTTGAGCGGCGATTCGCAGCGTTCGAATCGACATTCTGACTCCCCTCAAACTTCATAGTTGACCCCCATCCGTCTTCTGAATGAGAGATTCGCGGGCGTTACAAGGCGAAAACCCGGCGAATACAATGTTTCACGTGAAACAATTTGCGCCGGCCGCCTCACAGCGCGGTGCTGTCTTAATTCAAAATGCGATGAGTTGAGAAACATTCAGCAGCGTTGGGCAATTTGGTTGAGAACGCTTGCCGACGCAGCTTTCCTGATGTAGTTTGCGCGAGTAGTTTCGCTGTGCGATTCCCGGAGGAGTTTCTCGTGCGAAAGCTTATTTTCTGTGTGCTATTCGTGGTGGCGGCTGCAGGAGCGCAAGACGCAATCGCGCCACATTCGGCGTATGAACCGCCGGCGGCGAAGGATGCCGCGGCGTTGACGGCGAGCACGAAGGCATCGCCCGCGGATTTGCTGACGACCAGCGAGAAGACAGGTTGGAAGGAAACTGGGCGATACGCGGAAGTGGTGGAGATCGCGCACAAACTGGAGCATGCGTCGCCGTCCGTGAAAGTTGTGGAATTTGGGACCACTCCCGAAGGCCGCGCGATGATCGCGCTGATTGTTTCGAAAGATCGCGCGTTCACGCCGGAAGCCGCGGCGAAAACAAACAAGGCCGTAATCCTGATTCAGAGCGGAATTCATGCGGGCGAGATCGAAGGAAAAGATACCGCGCTGATGCTGGTGCGCGACATGGCGGTGACGAAGCTGCATGCGGCGTGGCTCGACAAAGCAATCTTTGTGGTGATTCCGGTTTTCAATGTGGATGGACATGAGGATTTCAGTCCCGTTTCATCGCGCGAATCAGAACGGACCATTCTCTACGGGGCTTCGCGAAACGAAGCAGGATGTAAATCTGAATCGCGATTACATCAAGGGCGATACGCCAGAGATGCGTGCGTGGCTGAAGCTCTACAACACGTGGATGCCAGATTTCATGTTCGACAATCACGTGACCGACGGATCGGACATGCAATACGACGTGACGTGGGACATGGCGCGGAATCAGGATATTGCCGAGCCGGTGCGGACTTGGGTAAACGAAAAATATATTCCTGAACTCGATCACCGAATGGAAGCGGATGGCCACGGCGTGGCGCCCTATGGCGGGCTGCGCAACGTGGGCGACAAGCGCGAATTTTTCATGGAAGTTTTTTCGCCGCGGTATTCGCATTTGTATTCGGCCGTGCAGAATCGGCCGTGCCTGCTGGTGGAAACGCACAGTCTGAAAACTACGCGGACGCGCGCGTGGGCGGATTACGACATCATGCGGCACACGATGGATATTATTCTGGAAGATCCGCAGGCGCTGCGAAGCGCGGTGCGAGACGCGGATCGCGAGACGGCAGCACTGGCGGGAGATCGTTCGGCTCCCGCGATGTATCTGGGCGGAAAAGTGAGCGAGTCACAGAGCAAGCCGCTTACTTATCGCGCGCTGAAGCTTGGGCCGTACAAGAGCGAGATTACGGGCGCGACAGTGAATGCATATCTGCCGGAGACCGACAACATTGATACCGTGATTCACGACAAGATCGATACGACCGCGGAAGCGCAGATGCCGCTGGGATATTTGATTCCCGTGGCATGGAAAATATTCGCGGATGAACTGGCGCAGCAGGGCGTGACGATGGAGCGAACTACGAAGCCGCTGGAACAGGAATTTGAAACGTATCGCTTTTCAAATGTGAAATTCGCAACTTCGCAATTTGAAGGGCGAGTGATGGCGGATTTCGACGTGAAACCGGTAAAAGAAAAAATCCTGATTCCCGCGGGCTCGTATTGGGTGCCGATGAATCAGCGGCGCGCGCGGTTGATTCTTGCGATGCTGGAGCCGCAAGCTCCGGATTCGCTTGCGAAATGGGGATTCTGCGACGCGATTCTCAGCGGTGGCGGACGAGGCGGCGAGGGGGCGTATTTACTGGAGCCCGTCGCGCGGCGAATGATGGCGGATTCACCCGAATTGCGAAAACAATTTGAAGACAAAGTGGCCGCTGATCCGGCATTCGCAGCGGACGCGCAAGCACGGCTGATGTGGTGGTGGGAGCGGTCGAATTATCAGCCGGGAGATGCGGGCAGATATCCGGTGGTGCGTGTGTGGGAGAAAAACTGGTAAGCAGCGGGAGCAGCAGGAAAATATTTTATGAGCGGCAAGCACAAGCATTCCGCGGGCAAGCATCGCCGTGGATCGCATGAGTCTCCAGAAAGCGCCGTTGCCGCGGCCGCGCAAGTTCCGCTGGTTGTGGGGATAACTGGGCACCGAGATATTCCGGAGAGCGCGATTCCCGGGTTGCAGGCAAAAATAAAATCATTGCTGCTGGATTTGAAGTCCAAATACCGGGCGACGCCGGTGATTTTGTTGTCTGCGCTTGCGGAAGGAGCAGACCAATTAGCCGCACGGGTGGCGGTTTCGGAGGATGTGGGGATCTCGCTCTTCGTTGCGTTGCCTATGTCGCGAGAGATTTATGAACACGATTTCGAGGGCCACGCGCTGGCGAGTTTTCGGGATTTAGCGGGGAAAGCAAATTCGCTGATCGAGTTGCCGCTGGTTCCGGGAAATTCGCGCGATTCAATTTCGCGGCAAGGACCGGAACGCGATTTGCAGTATGAGAGCGTTGGAAAGTACATCGTCGAGAAAAGCCAAATTCTGATCGCGCTGTGGGACGGCACCGATAATCACTTGATGGCGGGAACGGCGTCGGTGGTTCGATTTCAGCGCGAAGGAATTCCGTCACCCGATCCTTGCGCGCTGGAGCCGCCGGAATGTTTTCCTGTGTACCACCTGCTGACTCCGAGAAAGAAGAATCCGTATCCTGCGGGAGAAGCGGTGCGGTGGCTGTATCCGAGCGCCTTTGGTGATAACGAAACGAAAGCGCGGGAATATTTTGAGCGGATACTTTCGCAGATCGACGAATTCAATTCGCAGGTTGTGAACCCCGATGCGGCGTTGCGAAGCGCGATGCTGCAGAGCAAGAAATATCTTACGGGAGCGACTGCCACGAAGATGAATTTGCGGCGCGATGCAGCGCGGAGATGGAGCGTTATGTGATTGCAGATGCGCTGGCGCTGAGATTTCAGCGCGAGCGAATTCGCGCGCAGAAGCTGCTGCACGTGTCGGTATTCCTATCGTTTTTGTTTTTTGTATTTTTTGCGGATATCAAGGGACATCGCGAAGAATTTTTGCTGATTTCTTCGATTTTTTTGGCGGGTGCATATTTTTTGAACAAGTGGTTTAAGGACAGCCATCGCGACACGAAGTATGAGGAGTACCGCGCGCTGGCCGAAGGTTTGCGCGTGGAAGTGTTCTGGCGGATGGCTGGAATCCTGGATTCGGTGGCCGATTATTATTTGTGGAAGCAGCGCACGGAACTGGATTGGATTCGCACAGTATTTCGCGGATGGCGAGCGACATCGGGGATCGCTCCGGGCGCGGTGAGCCACGCGGAGATAAAGGATATCGAGCGAGTGCGCAAATACTGGGTGGAAGATCAGGGCAAGTATTTTGCGCGGGCGAGCAAGCGGGAAGACGACCGACGCGAACAAATTGAGCGGGTGGAAGGATTTTACGCGTTGTGGGCTTTGTGCCTCACGGTGATTTCGCTGGCGGTATTTTTGATTGTGGGATTATTTCTGGAGAGGAAAGGAATTTCGCTACGGGAATCACCGTGGATTGACGTGGCGATCATTGCAGTGGATTTGATTTTGGCTGGAGCCGCGCTGCTGCACCATTTCGGCGATCGCATGGCGTATTCGGAACATGCGAAACAGTATTCGAGGATGGGGATGGTGTTCTCGCGGGCTTCGGCGAACCTGGACGGATTGATCGCGAGAAATGACGCCGCGGGTGCAACTAAGTGTCTGAAAAAATTGGGGCGAGAAGCGCTGGAGGAAAACGGCGATTGGGTATTGATCCATCGCGAGCGGCCTTTGGAAATGCCGCATCCGTAGTAGCAGGCGGTACGTTCGCCGCGCCTTGCCAGTTTCGCGATAACGTCTGCGAGTACAATAACCGCAACCGAAGAAACATCCTCAGGAAGGGCAATATTCATGAGCACATCGGACCCACCCAAGCCAAACGCGCCGCCATTTATTCCGGCTGAGCCGTGGCGCCATGGAATTTATGTTTTGCAGAATCCGCATTGGAATAAATTGACGGCGTTTGCGCACGACGAGCGGGCCGCGTTGGGGATCGAAGGATTGTTGCCGCCGTCTGTGGAAACCATCGGGATGCAGACGCAGCGAGCGCTGGCGCAGCTGGATCAGAAGACAACCGATCTCGAGCGCTACATTTATCTGGTGCAGCTTCTGGATTCGAGCGAGACATTGTTTTACAGCGTGGTGATGTCTGATCCCGCGCGAATGCTGCCGATTATTTATGCGCCGACGGTGGGCGAAGCATGCATGAAGTTCGGACACATTTTCCGGCGGCCGCGCGGAATGTACATCACGATCGAACACAAGGGACGCGTGCGCGAAGTGCTTCGCAACTGGCCGGAAAGCGATGTGCGATTTATTTGCGTGACGACGGGCGGAAGAATTCTTGGGCTAGGCGATCTTGGCGCGAATGGAATGGGAATTCCGATCGGCAAGTTGCAACTTTACACCGCGTGCGCGGGAGTGCCTCCGCAGCGGCTGCTTCCGTTGCTGCTGGATTGCGGCACCGACAACACAGAATTGCTGAACGATCCGCTGTATCTGGGATTGCGGCGGCCGCGGCCATCCGCTGCCGAGCTTGATGAATTCGTGGAGGAATTCGTGGCGGCGGTGCAGGAAGTTTTTCCGCGGTGCTGCATACATTTTGAAGATTGGAAGGGCGAGGATGCGATTCGCATGCTCGCGAAATATCGCGATGAGGTGTGCTGCTACAACGACGATATTCAGGGAACTGCGAGCGTGACGCTGGCTGGACTGATGAGCGCGATGCGCATTACTGGAGAGAAGCTGAAAGAGCAGCGCGTGCTGATGTTTGGCGCAGGAGCGGCGAGTGAAGGGATCGCGGACATGATCGTGTCTGCGATGGAATTGGAAGGACTCACGCGCGAGCAGGCGCGAGGACGCGTCTGGATGTTTGATATCAGAGGGCTGATCGAATCTTCGCGCGCGGATTTGACCGCGGTGCAATCTCTGTACGCGCATGCGCACGCGCCATCGCAAGATTTGAGTGAGACGATTACTTCACTGCGCCCTTCGATATTGATCGGCGTGAGCACGAAGCCGCGCGCGTTTGATCAGCGAGTGATCGAGCTGATGTGCCAGGTGAGCGATCGTCCGATTATTTTTGCGCTTTCGAATCCCACGAATCATGCGGAGTGCTGCGCGGAAGATGCGTACCGGTGGTCGAAGGGAAAAGCGATCTACGCCGCCGGAGTGCAGTTTCCGCCAGTGCATTTTGAGAACGCTGTATTTCTTCCTTCGCAGGCGAACAATTTTTACGTTTTTCCGGCGATTGGGCTGGCCGTGTATGCGACGCAAGCGAAACGGATTACTGATGAAATGTTCGTGGAAGCCGCGCGCGCAACCGCGGGCCAGCTGACGCGAGGAACAGTTGGCGAACGGGATGCTCTTTCCGCCGCAGAGCGACATTTTCAATGTGGAACTTACGACAGCCGCGCGTGTCGCCGAACTTGTTTTCGACCGTGGGCTAGCGCAGGTGGAACGGCCGGCCGATATTCGCGCGTGGCTGGAATGCTTGGTCTACAGGCCCGAATATCATCACGGGTGTGAGTGAATGCGTCAGGCGGTTTTCAGCGTGACAGTAGCCACCGATAGACGCGGCAAATCCAAATGGATGCGCGAGGCTGCGACATCCACAGGATGCAATTGCGGAACAACTTTGTCTGGATTCGCGAAAGTGTTGCACGCGTTCCAATCGGAATTAGTAACGATGTGAGCGGTGCCGCTGGTCGCTGACGCGCCACGCAACGTGCAATTTATTTCGAGATCTTTATCTGAACGTGGATTCACGAACGTAAGAACCAGATCACCATCGCCTTGTGAAGCTGAGGCAGAAAGTCCGAGCGGCGATGAGTCATCGGTCTCCACGCGAACAGATTTTTTGGTTCGATGCGCTTTGAATAATTCGAACGCATAGTAAGTGGTGGTGCGAATACAATTTTTCCCTTCGGGACCATCGGTGAGAAGCAGCGATTGCAGCACGTTGACCATCTGCGCGATGTTGCACATGTAGAGCTTGTCGGCTTGGCGATTGAAAATATTCAGCCCGAGTCCTGCGGCGACGGCGCTGCGCATGGTGCTCTGCTGCCACAACGCACCATATTTTGTTTCGTCAGCGGGCGGAATGCGATCCCACACGCCCCACTCGTCAAAAATCAGCGCGACGTTTCGACCGTTTCTATAGCCATCGAGAATCGTGCGCTGATCGACTATGGCCTGCTCAACTTTCGCGAACACGGAGAGCTGCGAATTCATGTGCTCTTCGGTGAACTGTACCGGAGCATCCGCGCCCCCTTCGTAGTAGTGCATCGAAATTCCCTGAAGATTCGCGTCGCCTGCGCGGCCCATGAAACCGCGCGTCCATCGAGCATCGTTCCCGTTTGGGCCGCTCGCGATTAGGAATGGTTCTGTGCCGCCGTACGTACGTAAATAGACTGAAAACTGACGGTAGTAATCGGCGTAAACTTCCGGCTCCATCGAACCGCCGCAACCCCACGCTTCATTTCCAACACCCCAGTAGCGAACACGAAATGGATCGGGCGAACCATTTTTCGCGCGCTCGTCCGCAAGCGTGCTGCCTGACGGCATGTTGCAGTACTCAATCCAATCGCGCATTTCACGCGGGGAACCACTGCCAACATTTCCGGCGAAGTATGGTTCGGCGCCGATCAGTCGGCACAATCCGATAAATTCGTGCGTGCCGAAACCATTGTCTTCGACGTAGCCCCCCCAGTGAATGTTTACGCGCTTCGGACGATCGGCGGGAGCGCCGATGCCATCGCGCCAGTGGTAATCATCAGCAAAACATCCGCCGGGCCAGCGCAGAACTGGCACGCCGAGATTTTTCAGATACTCCACGGCTTGGCGGCGATAGCCATTTATGTTTGGTATCGGGGAGTTTTTTCCAACCCATAGTCCACCATAAACGCACGAGCCGAGATGTTCGGCAAAATGGCCGTGAAATTCGGGGCGCACGGCGCCGATTTCAGCGTCGGCGCGAATGACGATGCGAGATTGCGTCGCGGTGGCGCTGCGCAACGCCGCCGGCGCAATCGCGGAGAGCGAAAGAGCCGTGGCGCCTCTTACAAAATCGCGGCGGGTGATCGTCATTTCTTCTTTTTGTTCTGGCCGTAGTACGCTTCCGGGCCGTGCTTGCGCAAAAAATGCTTGTCGCGGAGCGCGGCGTCAAGTCCTTGCGCGCTCGATTCTATTGTGAGCGTCATGTATGCCATGTGCCCGATCTCTTCGAGCATCCACGCGAGATGCGCGGCTTCGCTTGGAGTGGCTCCCCAGCAAAACGGGGCATGCCCCGCAACGAGCACGGCGCGCATCTCCAGTGGGTTTACTCCCTTGAAGCGTTCGATAATTATGGCGCCGGTGTTCTGCTCATATCCGTTTTCAATTTCTGGACGCGAAAGCAATCGAGTCACGGGAATCGCTCCGCGAAAATAATCAGCGTGAGTTGTGCCGAGGCAAGGAATTTCGCGCGCGGCCTGCGCCCACGATGTTGCGTAGCGCGAATGCGTGTGTGCGATGCCGCCGATGCGCGTGAAGGCGCGGTATAAAGCTGCGTGCGTCGGCAAATCGGAGGAAGGACGGAGCTTGCCATCGATAATTTTGCCATCCAGATCGGTGACGACCATATCGGCAGGCTTCAACTTCTGGTACGGCACGCCGCTTGGCTTGATCACGATTCGGTTTTGTTCGCGCGAGATGCCGCTCGCGTTGCCAAACGTATCGACCACGAGCCCTCTGCGAACCAGTTCCAGATTCGCTTCGAGCACTTCTTCGCGAAGGGATTGCAGCTTCATCTCGCGGCTCTGACCTCCGAGGAAATTCGTCTCAATTCGGGCAATACTTCACCGATTGAAATCGGCGCTGCGTTTTTCTCGCCAAATCCGAAATAAAGTTTGCGGTAAAGCGGGTACAACTCTTGGTAAATCGCAACACTCCGCGGATCCGGTTTGAAAACTTCGTGCTCAGGACACAACGCAGCTTGTGCGTCTTCGATTGTCGGAAATGCTCCCGCCGCAAGCATCGCGAAAATGGCAGAGCCGAGACTTGTGACATCGCCCTTCGGCACGAGCACGGGCTTATTGAGAATATCTGCATAAATCTGATTCAGCTTGCGATTTTTTTGCGGAATTCCGCCGCCGTTAATCACGCGATCGATTCGCACGCCGTGCTGTTCCATGCGTTCGAAAATTACGCGCGTGTGAAAGCCGGTGCCTTCGATCGCCGCGAACAATTCATCCTGCGGAGAATGACTGAGCTTCCACCCGAGAGTGATGCCGCTCAATTCCGGATTGACGAGCACGGTGCGATCGCCGTTGTCCCAGGTGAGACGCAGCAAACCCGTTTCGCCCGCGCGGTAATTTTCGAGATCGCGAGAAAGCTCGCTCAAAGGCTTGCGTGCGCGCCGTGCAATCGCATCGAAAATGTCGCCGGTGGCCGAAAGTCCAGCTTCGATGCCGGTATATTTCGGGTGCACCGCGCCGGGCACGACTCCGCACACTCCCGGCACCAGCGATTCGTTATCCGTGATGCCGATGATGCAGGTGGAAGTTCCCAGCACGTTGACCATATCGTGCAGTCGCGCGCCAGCGCCGATCGCATCCCAATGCGCGTCAAACGCTCCAACTGGAATGGGAATCCCCGGCCTCAGATCCAATTTTTCTGCCCACTCATTGCACAGCGTGCCCGCGATTTTATCGGAACAGGCGACCCGGCTGTTTAATTTTTCGGCGATGCCATCGAGAAGCGGATCAATCTGTTTGAAAAATTCGTTCGGAGGAAATCCGCCGAGCGATGCGTTCCACAGCCACTTGTGCCCTGCGGCGCAGATGCTGCGCGCAAGTCTTTTGGAATCCGTGACGCCACATAGCGTTGCCGCGGCCATATCGCAATGCTCGAGCGCAGTGACAAACTTCGTGCGTTTCTCAAAATTGTTTCGCAACCAATGCAGCAGCTTTGCGAAACCCCACTCTGAGGAGTACACGCCGCCGCACCAATCAATCGCCGGCAATTCTGTGGTACGGGCGACCTGTGTAATTTGCGCTGCTTCTTTCCATGCGCGGTGATCGCACCACAAGATAATAATCGTCGAGAGGGAACGAGTCCTTCGCCGACGGGAATTACGCTCGAGCCCGTGGTGTCTACCGCAATCGAAGCGACGCTCTGCCCGGATATGTTCGCGCTTTGAAGCGCCTTGCGCATCGCCAATACCAGCGCGTTCATTTGCTCGGCGTGGCTCTGTGTTGCGAAATCGGGATCTTCTTTTTTTCGATGGAGTGGATATTCCGCGACGCCGAAGCCTAAACGGCCGCGCTCGCTATCAAACAGCGACACGCGCACACTGAGCGTGCCGAAATCCACGCCCGCGACGATCGTGCTCATGCGGAATGCCGGTGAACATCCCACCCAAGGTAACGCGTGGTAGCTTCGTGGACGGCGGAGGCTACGGAAGAAAAGTTTGCGGCGACGTGATGTTCAAATCCATTTTCACAGATGTATCGAAGGAGCTTTTGCAAGCCGGGAATCTGAACCACGCCAGCGCCGCCGAAAGTTTCGAGAGGATCGTCGGTGAAATTTCCCTCGCCCGTGTATCCCCACATCCTGCCCTCGCGATCGTTGGTGGAAAATCTCGCGAAACTCATCGGCCCAGCCTTCACGCGACCAACACAAGTGCCAAACGTATTCTCCTTTCCGACCGTAGAGGCGATGATCTCCTGAAAATCCATGCGCACGTCCGCAAAAAAATGTTTCGGCAGATTGCTGCAGTGAAAGCAGACGGCTTTGTCGGGATCGTCCGCGTAATTGTTATTCCAATCGAGCAGCGCGCTCGGCGTTTCAGATGCAAGCTGCAGTGCGTGCATTCCCACTACACCCGCTATATCCACTTCGCACGCGCTCGACATGCCTTCGTTGCTCATCATGCTCATCACGGTGCACGGGACGACGCCGAAATATTCTTCAAGGGAAGTCCAGCATTGAATCGCGCTGATCGCGACTTCGGTGTCGCGCATCCATCCATCGATCACAGCGCCCAGCTTCGCCATTTTCAGTAACGCTGCATCCGGGATGCTTTGCGTGGAAACATAACGCCGAATCGCCTGTAACTTGCATTGTGCGACGGGATCGTCGTCTTTGGTTTTTGCGATGCGTCCCAGCACTTCTGATAGGTCGAGCGTCTCGACCGAAATTCCATTGGCTTCCAGAATTTTTTCGCTGTAGCGGACAGTGTTGAACGCGGTGGGCCGCGCGCCGATCGCACCGATGCGCAAACGCCGTAAACCCTTTACGACGCGACACACTGCGAGAAACCATTCGATATCTCGTCGGAAAGCGTCTGACTGCGGCAGCTCGGTGTGAATACTCGTGAGAGAGTACGGAATCCCGTACTGGGTCAAATTATTGCAGACCGACATTTTTCCGCAGAAGCTATCGCGGCGATCTCGCACCGTCATCTTTGAAGGAGTGTCGGGCGTCGCTTGGACCAGCACGGGCACATGAAGATCGGCCATGCGCAACGTATCCGCAATGGCGCGCTCGTCGCCGAAATTTGGAAGCGTCACCACAACTCCATCAATTTCTTCGCGATGCTTCTTGAATAGTTCCGCACAGCGAGCAGCTTCCGTCCGCGACTCTACAGCGCCGTGCTTCGATTCTTCTGGAGTCAGCGCGACAACGGTAGCGCCCGCTTTTTCGAGCGCCGACTTCATTTCTTCGCGGCCGCTGCGCGCGAGGTGATCGGGAAAAAATCCGCGGTTACCCACGATCATGCCTAGCGTCATTTTGCGTTTCGAGGTCGTGCTCATTGCGCGTCTTTCTTCGGGAAAAATCGAGCGGTGTAAATTGTGCCGAGCAAAATCATAAGTCCGCCCCACCACAATTCAGCGTGCAAACCTGCGAGCACCACAGGCGGCTCCGGCGGATATGCAAGCCCGTATAGGCCGGCACACTCTATCAAGATTCCGAAAACGAGCACCAACGCGCCGATAAAAAACCAAATCGGAATTCGCCCTGTATCTTCGTGCATCTCTGCCCCACCCTGAAAGTCGCACTACCAGAAAATAATATTCAATACGACGAAGATTATCGCAATCACCACAGCCCAAAAAATTGGCCTGCTCGTCAGAGGCAGATGCCCTTCTGACGGAATCTCCGTACATCCGTACACGAGTCCATTGAGTTCCGAGACAGGCTTCGGCTGCGTCATCAGGCTAACGATCACAGTTACCGCCGCACAGATAATCCACGACCACAATCCGCGATACATATTTTCCGCCATGTCTTTCGCTTTGGACGAAAACGCGATGTGCGAAAGCGCCGCGGGATCAATCTTCACCCACGCCCACATTCCGATCGACGAAAGTGTTCCTGTCAGCAACCCCCAGAATCCGCCGGCCTTTGTCGCGCGCTTCCACAGCATGCCGAGAAGTACCGTCGCAAATAGCGGCGCGATGAAAAAACTGAACAGCGCCTGCACGTAATCCATAATGCTCTTAAATTCGATCACCACATACGCGGTGCCGATACTCACGAGCACGCCGAGAATCGTGCACCAGCGCCCCATGCTGACGTAGTGCGCGTCGCTGGCTTGCTTGCGAATGAACGCGCGATAAATATCGTAGGTCCAAACCGTCGCGAACGCGCTAACGTTCCCGGCCATACCAGACATGAACCCCGCCATCAGCGCCGTGATTCCCAAACCCATTAACCCTGGACCGCAATAGCGAGCGAGCATCAGCGGCAGCACTTCGTTGTAACTGTGCGCGCCCGTTGCAATAGCTTGCGATTCTCCCACTAGGTGCATCGGCAGCACGGCGAGTCCAAGCAATCCCGGCAGAATCACAATGAACGGCACCATCATTTTGAATGCCGCGCCGATAATAGGGGCCATCCGCGCGGCGCGCAGATCCTTTGCTGCGAGAACGCGTTGCACCACCAGAAAATCCGTCGTCCAATATCCGAACGAAATTACAAAGCCCAATCCAAACACAATTCCGGTCCAGTGAATTCCCATGGGGTTGTCACTGAACGAGCCGAGCGTGCCCCACAAATGCGTGTATTGCTGCGCCGGAAAGTTTGTGGCGATGCGCGCCTTCAATCCGCTCCAGCCGCCCGTTTCGATCAAACCCAGAATCGGGATTAGCAGCGCGCCCAGCCAGATCAAAACAAATTGCAGCACTTCATTGAAAATCGCGGAGAGCAGCCCACCGAGAACAACGTACACACCCACCGTGATCGACGAAATCCAAATGCTGAAATTTATGTTCCAGCCGAGCACGACCTTCATCACCAGCGCCATCGAATAAATATTGATGCCGCTCATCAAGACGGTCATCACTCCGAACGTGATCGCTGATAGCGCGCGCGTGCCTTCTCCGTAGCGCAATTGCAAATAGCCTGGCACCGAGTGCGTTTTTGAAATGTAGTAAAACGGCATCATCACGATGCCCAGAAAAAGCATCGCGGGAATCGCGCCGATCCAATACCAATGTGTCGCGAGAATTCCGTACTGATAGGAAGCCGCTGCCCAGCCCATCAATTCCAGCGATCCCAAATTCGCCGCAAGAAAACTTAATCCCGCGATCCACGCCGTCATCTGCCGCCCGGCCATGAAAAATCCTTCGGACGTCTGCGCGAATCGCTTCAGATAAAAACCGATACCAATAATTGTGGCGAAATACAGGCCAATAATCAGCAGGTCGACGAAATGCAGCGAGATCAACCGGGTTGGAATTACCTGCAGAGCGGGAAGTGGCATGTGAACTGGCGCAACATATTCCGCGCGCGACGGCAATGTCAAGGATTGTGCGAGGTGTCTTGCGACATGGCGACCAGATCAATCGCCGTGGTAAATCTGAAACTCACGGATTCGAATTTCGCCGGCGGCCGACAAGATATTTAATCGCACCCGTGACGCAGTAGCCGGGGCGAACGCGTCAATCTTCTTGTGGCCGATTGCTCCGCCTTCGGCTACCGCGATCCACGCGTTTCCGTCCCAAATTTCGATCTGATATTTCTCCACGTGCTGGCCGTCGTTCAGCCATTCCATCGTCATCGCACGATTGAAAGTCACCGGCTGCGCGAAATCCGCTTCGATCACCGCGCTTCGAGCGCCAGGCGGAGCAGCCCAAAATGTCGCCGCATTTCCATCGAGCGCCGCATCAAAATTTCCGGACGCCCCCGTACGCACGCGCCGCTCCATCAAATTTCCTGCGTACCGCTTTTGAATCGCGGCGCCAAATTCCGTCAGCCGCGCCACATCCGCGTCTGGCAGTAGTCCGCGACGATCCGGGCCAATGCCCAACATGAGTTGGCCGCCGCGACCCACGCTCGCTTCGTATGTCGTCATCAATTCGTCGACGCTCTTCAGGCTTGCCTCGTCATCCGGATGCCAGAACCAGTGCGCCTTATGTAGCGGTGTATCCGCTTCCGCTGGTCGCCACCGCACAAATCCGTGCCGATCGATCGCGTTCCAGTTCTCGTATGGAATCCGCCCGTCTTCGTTTCCCACCCAGCGAATGTCGCCATATTCAAACAGCGCCATGTCGGCAAACACGAGCGTGTTCGGTTGGTACGTGCGCAACTCCTCGATGTATTTCGGAAAATTGTAAACGTGCCCCGCGCTGCCCGCGCCATCGAGCCAGAATTCCGTTAGCTCGCCATAGTTCTGTACAAGTTCGTCAAGCTCCGCTTCGTAATATTTGTCGTACTCCGCCGAATTTGCGTAGCGCGGCTCGTGACGATCCCACGGCGAAAGGTATACGCCAAATTTCAATCCGAATTTTCGCGCCGCAGCAGCCACACGACCAACCACATCGCCCTTGCCATTTTCCCAGTCGCTGCTCTTCACTCCATAATCAGTTTGCGCGGTCGGCCACAGACAAAAGCCATCATGGTGTTTCGCCACCAGCACCACATATTTTGCGCCCGCAGCACGAATCGCTTGCATCCACTGTTCAGGATCGAAATTAGCCGGATTAAATATTTTCGGATCGGCAGTTCCATCGCCCCACTCGCGATCAAGATATGTGTTCGTTCCGAAGTGGATGAGCGCGCCAAATTCCAGATCCTGCCATGCCACTTGTTGTGGCGAAGGTTTCACATCCACAACATTTTGCGCGTTGCCCGCACCGGATAAAATCGCCGCGCCAATCAACACGGCGAATAGCGCACGCGCGCGCGATGTTTTCGTTCTCCGTGAAATTGCCGCGATCTGCTTCAATTCAATGGGCTCCCTTGTTATCGAATATCTGTTTCAACGCTGGATAGATCTTCCCGTACGTACGATACCCACTCTCCATCTCCTCGAGCCGTTTTGCATCCGGTTGAATTCTCTCCGCGACACGCACCACCGCCGCGCAAGCATCATCCACAGATTTCCACGCGCCTACACCGACCCCCGCGAGAATCGCAGCACCATACGCCGCACCTTCTTCATTTTCCACGCGCGCCACTTCGCGTCCGTAAACTTCCGCTTGAACTTTGCGCCACAATTTCGATCGCGCACCGCCTCCGCCCAAGCGAATTTCCTGAACCGGCACGCCAATCTCACCAAATATGCTGAGCGTATCGCGCAAACTAAACGCCACACCTTCCAGAATCGCGCGAATAATCTGCGCGCGTCCGTGCGACGCCGCCAATCCGATCAGTGCCGCCCGCACATTCGGATCGCAATACGGCGTGCGCTCCCCCATCAAATACGGCCCCCAGAAAATTCCTTCCACGCACGCCGGCGCATCATCGGCCTCCTCCGTCAATCGTTCATACGCGTCGCGGCCATCATCCGCGCCCGCCGCGCCGAAAGTGTCGCGAAACCACCGCAGCGAAAGTCCCGCCGCCTGCGTCACTCCCATCACAAACCATCTCCCGGGAATCGCGTGACAGAAAGTGTGCAGCCGACCCTGCGGATCCATCGACGGCTTTTCAGTCGCCGCGAACACAACTCCCGAAGTCCCGATCGTCGCGCTCACTCGCCCCGCCCGAACAATTCCCATTCCCACCGCGCCAGCCGCCTGATCTCCTGCGCCTGCAACAACGGGCGTTCCAGCTCTCAATCCCGTGGCGGCCGCGCCATCCCCAGAAATTTGCGCGCAAATTTCTGGGGACTCATAGGCGCGCGGTAGCATCGCCACATCGATTCCAGCTAAGCGAGCGACCTCCGCCGACCACTCGCGCCGCGCTACATCAAACAGCAAAGTTCCAGACGCATCTGCCACATCCGTCGCGCGCTCGCCCGTCAGCCGAAACCTCACGTAATCTTTCGGCAGCATCAAGTGGCGAATACGTTGCCAATTTTTCGGCTCGTGCTCGCGCACCCACAACAACTTCGTCAACGTGAAATTTGTTAGCGCAGGGTTCAGCGTCAATTCAATCAGCCGCGCCCGTCCGATTTTTTCTTCGAGCCACCGCGCCTCTTGCTCCGTCCGCTGGTCGCACCAGATCAGCGCGGGCCGCACCACTTCATCTCGCTCATCGAGCAACACCGCTCCATGCATCTGCCCGGAGAATCCCACGCACGCAATCTCATCGCCGGAGATGCCACCTGACTCCAGCGCACGCTTCACCGCAATCCCGCATGCGCGCCACCAATCTTCCGGCGACTGCTCCGCCCAACCGGGCTGCGGCGAATCAAATGCTCGGTGTTCCTCGGTCCCCGATGCCACCACGCTTCCGCGCTCGTCCACGATCACGGCGCGCGTCCCGGAAGTTCCGACGTCAATCCCCAGCAGCTTGATATTTATCTCCTCGCGCTCTCAAAAATTTCGGTCGTGCCAAATTGTCGCGCGTTAATCCTTCACCACTTTCGCGCCCGTAATTTCGAATTTCACTTTCGCTCCCGCTGCCGCCGCTTGTCCCCGCGCCGCCACCGGTTGTCCGCCGCCGATCCAAACTTCCACAGGACCCGCCGACACCAGCCTCGTGCCATCCTCATCCACGACGCTCATTTCGCGCTCGCCCAACTTCAAGCTCACAGTTTTTTTCTCGCCGCGATCGAGATGGATTCGCTCAAAGCCCGCCAGCGCGCGAATCGGCGCGCCAGCCACTCCGGGATGCGTCACATACATTTCCACGACTTCATCACCCGCCACGCCACCAGTGTTTTGCACATCCACACTCACCGCGGCATTCTCACCCGCCGCAACGCTCGATCGATCGACGTGCGCGTTGCTGTACGCAAATGTCGAGTAGCTCAGGCCGAAACCAAACCCGTAAAGCGGAGTGCCGTGAAAATATCGGTACGTTCTCCCATCCATCGAATAATTCGTAAACGGTGGAAGCTGCGCCACCGACGCATAAAACGTCACCGGCAATCGCCCCGCCGGGTTGTAATCCCCGGCGAGCACATCCGCCACCGCGGCTCCGCCTTCCTCGCCCGGATACCACGCGTCCAAAATCGCCGCCGCATGCTCCTGCGCCCAATTCACCGCGAGCGCGCTGCCATTTGTAAGCACCACGATCACCGGCTTCCCCGTCGCCGCCATCGCCTCAAGCAATTTTTGCTGCGGCGCGGGCAGTTCCAGATCCACGCGATCGCCGCCGAAAAATCCCGGCGCGTTCACGTCGGCCTCTTCGCCCTCAAGCGCCGGCGAAATTCCCACCACCGCGATCACCACGTCCGCTTTCTTCGCTGCGTCCAACGCTTCATCAATAATTCCGGGAGCGCTCCAAATCATTCTGGCCCCGCCGCCCTCGCCGTTTTTCGTATATTCGAGAACGATCTTGCACGCGCGGCCGCTTGCGAGCGAAATTACTTCTGTCGCTTCCGTGTAATCGCGGCTGTTCCAGCGATCCAGCAGCAACTCATCATTCACGTACAGTCGGAATCCTCCCAGCACTTGCGCGCCGATCCGGTAATCGCCATCGTGACTCGGAGTTAGCTCGCCGCTCCACCTCACCGAATAACTCTGTGCGTCCACTCCCGGTGCCGGAGATTTTCCGCCCCAGTCAAAATTCACCTGGGCATCCACGCGTTCACTCGAAGCGGTGCCGCTGAGCTTCGCGTTTCCAAAATATTCGGCGCGAAAACCATTCTGCGAATTTGCGCCACCGCCGGTCCTCATCGCTCCCGCCGGAATCAGCGCAGCGTCGGTATCCGTCAACGCGCTGCCCACAACATTTAGAATTTTCGCGCCACTAAATCGTTTGCGAATTCCGTCAAGAATCGTCGTGTACCGCGAAGGCGTCCCGTTGTAATTTCCGAGCAGCACATCCAGGGAGTCCGCCGTCGGCCCCACCACCGCAATCGTTTTCACATTCGGCTTCAGCGGCAGCGTGCCGCGCTCATTTTTCAGCAACACAATCGATTCGCGTGCCGCCTGCCGCGCCACCGCTCGATTTTCTTCCGTATCGTTATCCTTCAACGTCAGCTTTGACCACGGCACCATCGCAGCAGGATCAAACATCCCCAGCCGGAATTTCGCTGTGTACAAACGCTTCACCGCTCGATCGATGTCTTCCTCCGAAATCAAATGGTCGCGGACGGCATCTGGCAGCGCGGTGTATTCATCGCCGCACGTCAAATCCGTTCCCGCTTTCACCGCCAGCGCCGCAGCCTCTTCCGGAATTCGAGTGAATCCGTGTCCGTTATAGACGTCGCTCACCGCACCACAATCAGAAACCGTATATCCGCCGAATCCCCACTTCGCGCGCAACGTGTCATACAGCAACGGACTCGTACACGCCGGATATCCGCGCACCGAGTTGTACGCGCACATTAATGAATCAGCTTTTCCCTCTACGATCGCCGCGCGAAACGCCGGCGTGTACGTGTCTTCGTAATCCCGCGGCGAAACATTCACATCGAAACGATGCCGCAAAACTTCCGGCCCGCTATGCACCGCATAATGTTTCGCGGTCGACACAACTTTCAAATATTTCGGATCGTCCCCTTGCATCCCGGTCACAAACGCCACCGCCATCCGCCCGGTAAGAAATGGATCTTCGCCATAAGTTTCTTGCCCTCTTCCCCAGCGCGGATCGCGAAAAATATTTATGTTCGGCGACCAAAACGTGAGTCCGTAATTGATGCTGCGATTTCCGTGCGCTGTCGCATCGTTGTACTTCGCGCGCGCTTCCGTGGAAATCACATCCGCCACGCGATGCATCAAGTTCGTGTCCCACATTGCGGCAAGTCCAATGGCCTGCGGAAATACTGTCGCGTTCCCCGCGCGGGCCACTCCATGCAGCGCTTCGCTCCACCAGTTGTATGCGGGAATTTCAAGCCGCGGAATCGCAGGAGCGTCGTATTGCATCTGCAGCGCTTTTTCCTCGAGCGTCATCCGCGACACAATGTCGTCCACTCGCTTTTCGATCGATGCATTCGAATCAAGATAAGTGGGGCGCGAATCACCCTTCGGCGACTGCGCGAAGCAGCACGCGCTACCCATAAGTAGCAAACTTGAAATCGTCACGAACAATTTGCGCATCGGTGCACCTCTCGCGCTGCGGGCTTCACAATCAGTAGCGCTCGCCCCATCCGAAACATGCTGTTATCAGCGCCCGTGAGTGTAAGTCAAGAACTGCGAATTCCGCGCAGCTTTCAATTGGCGCGACCATCCTCAAGATTGTCGGCTCCATCGAACTTCGTTTCTTGATCCTTCGTCGGTGACATTTTCGATCCTCAGACGTCTATATATACCGAGGTCTGAGTATGCCGAAACCCGATTCGCTGCAAGGTTCCCTTGATCTTCTAGTCCTGAAAATCCTCTCCCGCAGGCCGCGCCTTCACGGCTACGCCATCATGTCCGCGGTGAAAGATATTTCTTCAGAAGTTCTGCGCATCGAGGAGGGCTCTCTCTACCCCGCGCTTCACCGGATGGAAGAAGCCGGCTGGATTCGCGCCGAATGGATCACCAAAGACACCGGTCGCCGCGCCCGTCTCTACGAATTGACCGCCTCCGGCAAAAAACAACTCGCTGCCGAAGAATCGCGCTGGCAAGCAGTAACCCTCGCCGTAAATCGCGTTCTAAGGATGGCCTGACATGTCTTTCTGGTCTCGCATTACAAATGCTTTCCGCGCCGATCGCACCAATCGCGAAATCGACGAAGAACTCCAATCGCACCTCGATGACGCGATCGCGCAAGGTCGCGATCCAGCCGAAGCGAGACGAGCTCTAGGTTCCGCGCTCCGCCAGCGTGAATCCAGCCGCGACATCAAAATAATCCCCTGGCTCGATTCGCTCCGCTCTGACGCCATCTTGGGACTGCGCCGCCTCCGCCAACAAAAAATAACTTCCGCCGCCGCGATCCTCTCCTTGGCCCTTGCCATCGGCGTATGTACATCCGCATTCCGATTAATCGACGCGATGCTGCTTCGTCCCATGCCGGTTTCAAATCCGGGGAGACTCTACACTGCGGGCCGTCAGGGCGTGGACCCTGGCGGCCACTTCAGAATAAGTGATAGCTGGGAATACCCGCTCTTCCAGCAGATGCGGCCTGCAGTGAAAGATCAAGCCGAGTTGATCGCAGCTTCTGACGTAGTCCTCACGGATATTACTTACAGTTCGGATCAGGAGATGGAAAGAGCGCACCGGCAATTCGTTTCGGGCTGGATGTTTGCTGATTTCGGATTGAAGCCAGCGTTAGGCCGCCTGCTCCGTGAAAGCGATGATCTCGAACCGGGCGCCCATCCGTACGCCGTGTTGACTTACGACTATTGGAATCGCCGGTTCGGGCGCGACCCGAACATTGTTGGACACACCTTCCAGATGGAACAAGATCTCTACACAATCGTCGGCGTTTGCGAACCGCCTTTCACCGGAACTGAACCAGGAATGCAGACAGATATATTCGTTCCCACGATGATGCACGCAGGGGTTAGCCATTCGGATTGGTCCTGGTTTAGAACGTTCGTTCACCTCAAACAAGGTGCGTCTCTTGATCCACTCCATGACCGACTTCTGGCGATCGTGCATGGGTTCGACCTTGAGCGATCGAAATCCTTCTATGGGTTTACAAAAGAAAACTTAGACAAATTCCTGAAACAAGAGTTTGTGTTGCAGCCTGCGGCGGGCGGCGCTTCATACATGCAGGAGGTCTATCGCCGATCTCTGCTCGCGCTCGGAGTTCTCGTTTTTCTTGTCCTGTTAATTGCGTGCGTCAACGTCGCTAACTTGATGACCGCCCAGGCATCGGCTCGCGCGCGCGAAATGGCGCTGCGAGTTTCAATCGGAGCTGGACGCCTGCGGCTGATTCAACTCGTTCTGATCGAAGGTGTTTGGATCGCGATCTTCGCCTCCGTTATCGGCGCTCTATTTGCCTGGTGGTCCGCTCCGATAGTCGTTAGCCAAATCAATCCTCCGGACAATCCCGCGCGGTTGGCCCTTCCCGCTGATTTTCGCGTTCTCGGATTCTCACTCGCGCTCGCAGCTGGCGTCGCTCTCCTCTTTGGGTTGGCTCCTGCCCTGCGCGCGTCATCGGTGAAACCAGTGAGCGCTCTCAAAGGCGGTGAAGATCCGCATTCGCGGCCTCGATTGATGCAAGCTCTAATCGCTGCGCAGGTCGCCTTCTGCTTCCTTGTGGTATTCATTTCCGGTTTGTTCGTCTCCACATTTCACGAATCTCTCGAATCAGCCGAACGGTTTTTCCGCCGACCGAGTAATCACTCTCGACACGGTTGCGAAATCACCTCAGCCTCCTGTCTATTGGGACCAGGTAGCCGATCATCTGCGAGATTTATCTGGAGTGGAGCATGTCGCCATAAGCGGATGGCCGCTCATAGATGGTAACGGCTGGAACGGTTTCGTCACCGTCAACGGTGAACCGCCCAGCCAATCGCTCGCGTACTTCTTGAGTGTTTCGCCCGGCTTTATTGACACGATGAAAATTTCCCTCATCAGCGGAAGAGATTTTCTTCCCGATGAAACCGCTCCTGGTGTCGTTGCTGCGCCGCTCGGCGCTGCCATCGTCAACGAAGCGTTCGTGGAGGCTTATTTCAACGGTGAGAACCCGATTGGAAAATCGTTTGGAAAGATTGGAGGCAATGTTACCGGACAATTTCGCTTTCAGGTTGTGGGAGTAGTTGGCAACGCGCGGTACCGCAATTTGCGCGAGCCGTTTACTCCGACGGCGTATGTTCCGTTCCATTCCACCGACGCCAGCGGCGCGTTGCGTCCTCAACGAAGAGAAAGTTTCATTGTGCGTACGTCCGGTGCCAACCCGCTCGCCATGGCATCCATCTTCCGCCAGGAAGTTTCTCGCACCGCGCCTCAGTTCCGCGTCACCAACATCCGCACGCAGTCTCAAATAAATCAGTCGAGCACGGTGCGGGAGCGGCTGCTCGCAACCTTGGCGCTGTTCTTCGCCGGCGTCGCTCTACTGCTCGCGGGTATCGGACTTTACGGAGTGCTTCACTACTCCGTGATGCAGCGCCGCCGCGAAATTGGAATCCGCATGGCGCTTGGCGCGCAAGCGTTTGACATCGCCCGGCGCGTAACGACTGAAGTTTTTCTGATGGTTTTCACGGGAGCAGATTGCGGGACTTGCGCTTGGCTTTACGTCTGTGCGTTACATTGAATCGCTGCTCTACAACGTTAAGTCCACGGACATATCCATACTCGCGATTCCATCAGCGACAATTCTCGCAGCTGCTTTGCTCGCCTCTTTGCCTGGAGTAATTCGCGCGGTGCGAATCGATCCCGTGAAAACGCTTCGCACGGAATAACAAGATTGGATAATTCGGCTGGGACGGTTTGAAATATTTTCGCCGCGCAAATTTTCGCGCGCAAAATAAATTACATCGTGCCGCCGGAACCGTGTTGCGCGGATTGCCGCTGCGCTACCACCTTGCGCGCATTTGCATAAAGCGCCTGGGCTTGGGGCATCGCGTCCATTGCCTTCACTAGCTGCGCGTCGTCTTCCAAATCAATTCGCTTTCCTACGGCCTCGCCAAAAATCGCGGTATTCACTTCGCGGCGAATGCGCATCGCGATCCACGCGCGGTTCGCGGAGAATTCTTCCTCGGAATACGGAACCTTTTGCGCGTCAAGAAATTCCCGGAATTTCGACATCACGCCATTATCGGCGACGAATGTTTCCTTAATAACGGGCTGCGACGCCAGAAAGTGACGCGTGAATCGGCCAACGCCTTCGGACGTTCGATAGATAATTAAATTTGCCTGCATTTCCTGCTGAAATTCGTTGGTCTTCGTGGCGTCTACAACAATATCCGGATCGATCCCGCCGCCGCTGCGCACTTGCCGCCCCGTATCCGTCAGTTTTACTTCTGGATTTTTCGGGAGCGTGGGATTGTATAAATAATTGAACAGAGAAGTAGTTTTGTAATCTCGCTGGATTAGCCGTCCGCTCGGCGTGTAATACTTCGCCGTGGTCAGCCACAGCGCGGTGTCGTCGCTCAATCCAAACATCGATTGCACCAGCCCCTTGCCAAAACTGGTTTCCCCGGCAACCAATCCGCGATCGTGATCCTGAATCGCCGCCGCAACAATCTCCGACGCCGACGCGCTGCGCCCATTCACCATGATCACCAGCGGAATATACGCGCCACGATTTCCCTTGATCGCCAGAAATCGCTGTTCGGGAACTCTGCGGCCACGCTGCGAAACAATCACCGCGCCCTTGTCCAAAAATCTATCCGCCAATCCCACGGCTTGGCTCACCAATCCGCCGCCGTTGTCGCGCAAGTCCAGCACGAATCCATCAAGGCGCGAATAATTTAACTCGCGAAGCGCGCGATCGAATTCATCGTCGAGATTCTCATCCAAAAATGTTGAAACTCGCACGTACCCAATTCCCGGCCGGGGCTCCGCAACCAAATCCACTGCGGGCCGCGGCACTTCTGTGCGAATTACATGCACGGCGATCGCTTGATCCCATCCCTCGCGCTTTACCTTGATATCCACCGGCGTGCCCTGCGGGCCGCGAAGCAGTTTGGAAACTTCCGTACTCGTCAGAGTCGTGCAATCCGTTCCGTTCACTTCCAGCACTTGATCGCCAGGGCGAAGCCCTGCCGCCGCTGCTGGCGAATTCGAAAACGGAGTGACGACGACAACCCTATCCCCTTCTTGATTGATGCCCATTCCCACGCCGTAATAGCGCGCCACCTGCTCCTCTTTTACTTTTTCATTTTGCAGGGGATCGAAGAAATAAGAATGAGGGTCGAGCGAATGAAGCATTGTGGGAATCGCGCCGTCGTACACGCTTTTTTCCACGTCAATCGGCTTTGCGTAATTGTGCTGAACGGCCGCCAGTGTTTGCGTAAATGCACGCACGGATTTCGAAAGATCGTTTACATCCGCCGACGCCGTTCCGCGCCGGGGCCCATACATCACGCCGAAAAGGCTGGCCGCGAGCAGCACCGCGCACGGAATCAGCACTCCTCGTAATCGACCGTTTCCTGGCTTCCCGTTCATCTCTGCACCATACAAACGCTCGCCTTAGAAGCTCGCAAGATTTGACGGCTGTGATCCGATGCGGTGAGGACTGGCACCTATATTCTCACAAGTTATAACGCCCCGCGATGCCTTTCTGTTCCGCCTCGCAAGCGAATTCAATCTGATCAGGCGGCCCGCCTCGAAACCGGCAACTTACATGCTTCAAACGACTTATCGCCCTGCAGCAACTGTGCGAGATCCTGTTGCCGCTTAAGAATTGGCCGATGCATTCCAGCGGGAATGACTGAGGATCGCGGCTGCACACCGCGAAACGGGACCCGCCGGATCGCAGATGTATTCCAGTCACTTGGCTTGCCGCTAGGCTTTCCGTCATGTTTGTATTTTATAGATACTAAGGGACTTATCCGAGGTGGCCGAATCGATTTTCTACGCTGCGCCGTCCGCTTTGCGGCGTCGGATACCCTACCCCACGCTTTCTGTAAATTACTGATTGCAATAGGTTTAGCGGGTACTATTACCAAAAAGTTGTTGAAGTCAAAGGACTTAGAGTCGTTTTCGGGGTCCCTTTTTTGCCCGGGTACTAGAACTACGTCTTCTTTTGCAGCCGGCGATTCCTCCTGTATGGAAGCTGAAACCGAGGGTGCTTTGGTATCGATTCGAACAGCATTTCGCTCTTTCGCGAGACGCATGGGTACCCTCCAGAAGCTGCAATCCGCGCAGCGGAGTAAATACAGTATCGATAGTTAATTATTTATAACATACATTCACCCCAAATACAAGCGGTCGTCCGAGGAATCGCGTGCCGTTGGTACGTACGCCAGTGCGTCAACAGCCGCTCGAATGAGTTGCTTTGTTTTTGTTACCATGGTAGCTTGGTACCATCGGAGGGCGGCTGGTATGCCCCAAACGCAGAGAACGAGTGCCTACGACGTGGAACGGGTGCAAACCGGCGTTCGCCTGGAAAAGCGCCTCTTGAAAGTGCTGCGCGCTTTTGCGGATTACAAAGACATGAGCCTCGGCGACCTGCTCGAAGGAATTGTTTTGCACGCCTTCGACGGCAAGTCTCCCTTCAGCGCCGCCAGCTTGCTTCGCATCAAGGATCTGAAAAAGTTTTACGCGCTCGATTTGAATTCGAACGCAAGCCACCGGCTGATCGAATCCCCAGCGGCAAAATCCTCAAAGAAAGTGACGCGCCGAAAATGAACAAGGGACTGGCAAAACTCGCGATTCCCATTTTGCGTTGGACGCTCGGGCTAGTCGTGTTACTGGAATCCTTCCACGCAACATTCTCGCCTACCGCCGCTCACCATTTCGTGAAAATGGGCGTTCCCGCTTGGGCGGGCCGCACGCTTGGCGGTGCTGAAATCGCCGCCGTGGTCCTGTTTCTGGTGCCCATCAGTTCAACCGTCGGCGGCTACGCTCTCCTCGCGATCTTCGCTGCCGCGGCCGCGATCCACCTCCTTCACGGAGGGGGAGATGTCGGCGGTTTGCTCATATACGCAGCGGCTGTAGTCGCGTGCATCGCGCACAACAATCCAGACTCAAGAGATTCCCGACATGACGGATGACGAATTCATCGCTCGATTTGAAGACAGCAGCATCGCAAACGAATCCTTTCATCACGCAGACCACGTGCGAATGGCATTCCTGTTTCTGCGCCGCTACCCAGCCATCGAAGCTCTTCAGCGATTTTCTGATGGCCTCATCAAATTTGCCGCCGCAAAAGGCAAGCCAGGTCTCTACCACGAAACGATTACTTGGGCGTTTCTACTTTTGATTCGCGAACGCATAGCCCGTACGGGACGCGCCCAAACTTGGACCGAATTCGCCTACGGCAACCCAGATTTATTGAACTGGAAAGAAAGCATCTTGAAGACGTACTACACCGATGAAACGCTGGCCTCCGATCTCGCGCGAAATACTTTTGTGCTTCCAGATAAGCCTGCCTCACACCCGTGAATGATGTGCGGCAACATTAAGCCAAGCATGCAAATTGCAAGTGGGCTCCCCACCATCGCGGCGGCCCGTATCTAACGTAGAACATTTCCCAGAATTAGCCGCCGGTACTATTCCCGCCGCCAACAGCCACCCGCAGGATTGAATACGAAACGCAGTACCCGATTGGTGTGCCCAAAGTTTTGGGACGCTCACCCAAATCCGCAACTGGCGTCGCGTTCGACTAATTTTTTCGTCTGGCGTAGCAGGAGGTCCTGTGCACAGCACTGTACGAGCAAGCCGCAATTTCTTCGGCGTGGCGCGCCAGGTCAGCGCGATATTTTCGCTGCGCCAGGTCCGTTCACTGTCTTTCTTGTTCCTTCTAGTGCCGTGCGCGGCGTTCGCACAATCCGCTGCCGAATGGTCGCAGATCAAGAGCAATTGCAACCTGCCCTCTTCGACCGTCTACAACGACTGGGTCGCCCAGGGCTGCCCGTGCAACAAGACCGGCGGCGCAGCAGCGTCCGGCACCACGGCCACTCCAGCGCCACCGGCAGGACTCACTCCCGAACAGCAACTTGGCACCCAGATCGGAATGATGGGCGCAAACATGATCGGCCAGGGACTTCGCCAATTATTGTCTGGCCCGCCAGCCGCCAGAGTGGATCCAGCGCAACAACAGAGACTCCTTGCCGCCCAGCAACTCAACAACAGCGGCGTTTACTTGTTCAAACAAAAGAATTATTCCGGCGCGATCAATTTATTTCAGCAGGCTCTCGCCAACTCTCCCAGCGATAGAGTGATCGCCGCGAACCTCGCGCTGGCGCAACATCGGCTGGATCAATCGAGAAAAAATGCCGCGACCGCGACCCAAACCAGCAATGCGTTGGCGCAACTCCTGGATAGTCCGCCAGCCGCACTCCCATCTTCGCCTGTGAATTCCACGGTGCCGGGACTGATCGCGGTGGACATCAGCCCCGATACAAAAGTTGTGGATTTGCGCGGCACCACTCGCACTTCCGTAAATCCCGCGCAGCTCGGTGGCGTCGCGGCGCTAACCGGCGAATCTCAACAGCAGCTTCAGCAAAATCTGGATGACCAATTTGATAAAGCGATAGGCGCATCCGAAGTTCAATCGTCCGGTGCAGCGCAAGGCCAGGCCGTGAAGGACTTGAACGATCAATTCAATAAAGCGATGGGCGCATCAGAAAGTCAGGCAGAAACCGAACAAAATCAATCGAACTCCGATTTCGACAAGCTATACAACGATGCCGCGCTGAAATCCCCTGCCGCAGATCAAAAAAAGCAAGCTGACGCAGCTGCCGCCGCACAACAGCTTGTCGCGTTGCAGAGCAAACTTGCCGCGTTGAACGCGCGATGCGCCGCCGCCGAACCAGGCTCGGTCGCCGAAGCGTCGTGCAAACAGGAAAAATCGGAGCTGCTCGCCGCTCTCGCAAAGATCCAGTAAATAAATATCATCACGGTTTTCGGGACGGTGACGCCGCCCCCATTCCGTCGCCCTGTAAATTGGCGACAACGATCGGTGAATCAGATGACGAAAATCACACGGACTTCCATTCTCGGATGCGCGCTTGCCCTTGCGTGCGTTCCTGCCCTGCGCGCGCAATCGGCAATCGATGCGCCGCCGCAATCGCCAACCGCGTCATCCAGCCAGGCGCCGGATGACGTGATGAAAAAACTTTCCGATCTCGTGCACGCCGGAAAATATGCGGAAGCTCGCCAGAGCGTCACCGCACTGATGATCCTCTATCCCGAGGATCAGCGCCTAGCGAAAGCAAAAGCCGTGCTCGACAAATCGCCGGCCGCCGGAGACGCGGCAAACGCCGCGCCAAACTCCAATCCTTCGCCAACTACGTCATCCACAAACACTTCCGCATCCGCACCAACACAACCTTCCATTAACACGAACGGCGAGCAACTCACGGGAATGGACAAGGTCGATTACAGCGCCCTCATCGAACTGGCCCGCCAAGCCCAACAGACCACTGATCTCGCAGAACAAAAATCGCTCCTCAAACGATTCATGGCGCAGAGCGACGTCTTTCTGCAGAAGCATCCCACGGAAATGCTGCTTTGGCAGCTTCGCGCAACTTCCGCAATGAGCCTAAATTCCCCGCTCGCAGGCTACGAAGCGGGTATGAAACTCGTGTCGATGGGCGCGGCGGATAGTAACGATCCGAATTTGCAAGCACTGCTTGGCGCTCTCAAAAACAAAGGCTGGCTCGACCAGCAATCAATGCAAGCGCAGCAGCACGAGCAAGATGTTCTCGCAAAATTCTCCTGGCTTGCGGGAACCTGGAAAGTTTCATGGAGCTGGGATATCAAGCGCACGTTCGAAGGGGCTGCACGATCGCGGCACCGAAGTTTTTGTCGTTTCCGGTTCTTCTATCGAAGGATATGAAATCACCTCCTCGGGAGCGCGTGGCGCATCGCCCGATTTCCGCGTTCAGCTTTCCGATCAGCAATTAAACTGGGAATGCTTCATTCCGCCTTCCGATCCGGGCGACATTTTTGTCTACCGCTCTCATTTTCCGCTGGGGTCTTCCAGCTTCTACACCATTGGCCGCCGCGTGGATGGCGAATGGGAAAAAAAGCGCACGTTTTATCCCAATGGATGGCAGCCGGTAGTTTCGTCTCAGGTCGTAGGCGGAAAACGTACGATGACGATTACCATTCCATCTCAAAGTCTCAACTCAAATCCCGACAAGCATGCGAAAAATCCCGTGGTACTTACATTCACAAAAATCAGCGATGCACAGGATGAAGTCGCCGACCGGCAGCAATAAAATATTTCGCGATTTGTTACGCGCGAATTTGATCCCGATAACCTCAACGCATCCGCGCCCGAATTCGGCAGAGTCAGGTTTATGTTTCGCTATGAGGCTGCGGTTTCGCCCTGCGTCGCCCGCCGCGACGTCCCTTAGAACAATCCATCTGGTTATTGAAACCGTTCCATATTGAACGGTATTGCCTGGCTCCCGATGTCACGATGTTCGGCTCATGAAGAAGAAGTCTTCCATAAAGCGCAGCGACGCCACACGCGCGGGCGTTGCGAAGGAAATGGCGCAGCCGCGCGAATCGAAATCGGTGCGCGAAGCAAGAATGGCCCACGCCGCGATGAAAATGCGCGCTCGCGTTTCTAGGCGCACGCCTAAGAAAAAGTAGCAGCTGCTCGCTAACTGCCACCGTCAGTCGCCGGGCCTCACGCGAAACGCATACCAGCGATATAACATCTTACTTAGCGGAACGGCTCAAGCAGGAAACTTACACCGAGGGGGAACTTCACCATGGCACACGATTGGCATCAGAGAGCTGCTGAATTTCACGAGATGGCCGCGCACGCACATCGCGCAGCCGCCGCGCAACACGGTAAAGGCGATCACCTGAGCGGACATGAACAATCCCGGCAGGCGATGGAACACGCTCAAAAAGCCTTCCAATTATCTGAGGAAGCTCATCGGGAATCCGCGAAATCCGCGGGCAAACCGTAATCACGCATAGTGCGAGGAATTGCTCAAAATAAAAGGAGACAATCCGTGAAGCAAAGTGACAAAGACCAAGCAACGGGAAAATTTCACGAAGTGAAAGGCAAGATTAAAGAAAAAGTTGGGCAGGTCACGAATAGTCCCGATCTCGAAGATGAAGGCACCTCCGAAAAAGTAGCCGGAAAAATTCAGAAGAAAATCGGCCAGGTGGAAAAAGTTCTGGGGAGTTAGCGCGGCCTCGCATTAGCGCCTTTCCGATACACGCGCTGGCCCCACTCATCAGATAGATGATCATGACCCCGGCTCACATCGTCGCGGCTGTGCTGGTGACGACGGCGCGAAGCGTACGCCGTTGGCTATTTCACCTCGGCGGCGTTGGCCTGATTCCGCTCGGCCTTCTCGACAACTCTCCCTTTCCAATTCCCGGCGCGATGGATATCGCCACCATCGTGCTCGCCTCCCGCCAGGCGGATTACTGGCTCTATTACGCGCTGATGGCGACAGTGGGCTCGTTGCTCGGCGGATTTCTCACCTATCGCCTCGCTCGCAAGGGCGGCAAAGAATCGCTCGAACGAAAGTTTTCAAAGAAGCGCGTCAATAAAGTTTACAAAATATTTGAACGCTGGGGATTCGGGTCCATCGCCATCCCCGCATTGCTGCCGCCACCTGTCCCAATGGTTCCGTTTTTGTTTGCTGCAGGCGCGATGCAGTATCCCGCGAAAAAATTTATGACCGCGCTTGCGATCGGCCGCGCCGCCCGCTACACCATCCTCGCCTATCTCGGGGCGCGCTACGGAAGAAAAGTAACCCTGCTCATCGAGGGCAACGGCCACATGATGTTGCTGCTCGTGATTCTGCTGATCGTATGCGGCGCGGGAGCGGGAATTTATTTTTGGTTTCGCGCACGGAATGGCAAACGCACATTGAAAACCAACGGGCGGAAGTCTCCCAAGGCGGCGTAAGTTTCCCGCCGGCCAGAATTCATTTCTTGAGTCGAGCCCTCTTCTGCAGAACCTCGCGGCGAATCGAAATGTGAAATCCGATTCATCAATCCGCGGCGAAGATGAGAAAATCCCCGCATGCGTTCTTCGTCGCGGACACTCGCGCTGATTCTCCTGATTTTTCTTTTGATCGTCGTTTACCGCGAATATCGCTCGCGCCACACATCCACTGCGCCCGCCTCGCCCAGCGAGACGCAAGCGCGCCTCGGTCCGCCAGACATTTATCCCGACGCCGCGCGCACCCCCGGCTTCGCCAATCCCGACATCACCCAGGAAAATATTCAAGACACCATCTGCAATCCGCACTGGAGCACGAAATCCATCCGCCCGCCCGAGCACTACACCAACCAGCTAAAAATCCAGCAGATCCGCGAGTACGGCTACGCCGACACCAGCCTGCGCGACTACGAAGAAGATCACCTGATCCCGCTTGAAGTCGGCGGCAATCCCACCGATCCGCGAAATCTGTGGCCCGAACCGTATCAAACTTCCATCCCCGATGGCGGCGCGCGAACCAAAGACAAAGTAGAAAACTATTTTCACGAGCAAGTCTGCGCCGGAACGATTCCGCTCGCGGAAGCCCAGCGCGAAATCGCTTACGACTGGTATCGCGTGTACGTAAATTCCGTGAAACACTAGTTCACTCATGTTGCTTTTTCTTGGAAGAACTGAAAATAACGCACCATCAACTCGCACCATCTGACGCTATGCCGCATCTGCAAAAATCATTTCGAAGAAAGCGCAGCGCATAATGGAATCTCGCCGGGACGCGGCGCACATCTCTCCCGCTTTCATCTACGCCACATTTTTCGTCACCGGCGTAATCACCACGCTGCTCGGCCCGCTCCTTCCGCAGCTCGCTGCTCGATGGTCCGTTGACGATCTCCACGCCGGATATCTTTTCACTTCGCAATTCGCCGGATCGTTCGCGGGCACGCTGCTTTCAGGAATTATTCTTCCGAAGCTCGGCTTCGCGCGCGCTCTTTCGCTCGGTTATTTTTTCATGGCTGCGGGAGTGATGGCGCTCGAGTTTCGCGGGATGGCACGCCGCTCTCGCCGTAGTGTTCTGCATCGGTATCGGACTCGGCCTCACAATTCCGGGCACGAATTTACTTTTCGCGGAGATGAATCCCACGCGGCGCGCTTCGGCACTAAGCACTCTGAATTTCACCTGGGGCATCGGCGCGGTCGTCATTCCGATTTTCGTTTTCATCGCTGGAACCGTCGAAGCGGAGCGCTACTGATCTGCATCGCAGTGGTCTCGGCCGCAATCAGCGTCGACCTACCTTTTCATCGGCTCGGCCGAACCCGCCCGCAACGAGCGCGCTCGCGCAAAAACTCAGCTCACCTCCGCCGAAAACCGCTCGCAGATGGACGCGCTTTTCTGGATCCTCGGCGTAATGTTTTTTTTCTACGTCGGCACCGAATCCGCCGCCGCCGGCTGGATCGCTTCCTACGCGCAGCGCCTCGATTCCTCTGCTCATATTTCCGGAATTCTCGCGCCATCCTTTTTCTGGACGGGACTTCTCCTCGGCCGCGCCTTCGCCCCAATAATTTTCCGTCACGTTCGCGAAATAATTGTTGCGCGTTCCTCTTTGCTGCTCGCCACAGCAGGAGTCAGCATCACTTATCTCGCAAGCCGGAGTGATCCCCGTAATGGCGGGCGCGGTCGATCCTCGGTCTCGGCCTCGGCCCCATTTATCCCATCGTCGTCGCCGAAATTTCCGGCAGATTCGGCGAGGCCGCGCGCCGCATCTCAGCAATTTTATTTGGCATGTCCGCCCTCGGCGGCGCCTGTCTCCCCTGGATGGTCGGCTTCGTCTCCACCCGCACTGGCCACCTGCGCACAGGCCTGCTCGTAATTTTTGCGGGCACGCTAATCCTAATCGCCCTCTCCTTCATAAGCTTTCAATCCATCACCCATCACCCAACCCACTCCGCCGATTAACTCGCGCCCCTGCCACGACTCGTCATCTACGCCGTTTGCACACCGCCAAGACATTCCATTCCCCCTCAGATAGAATGTCGCGAAATTTAAAGCCACGGAGGAAGTACCCGATGTCCAACAATCATCAGCTTGCCCGCATTTTCAGCACCCCGCGAATCTCGCGCCCAGCAAATCGCGCATTTCTAACGATCGCGTCCACATTCCTTGTACTAATCGCCGCGCCGCAAATCACTCGCGCGCAACAATCTCCGATCCGCGCCGAAATTTCCTTCGATCAATCGCTCAGCAATCATCCAATCGATGGCCGCATATTCCTCGTCGTCTCCGCCTCAAAAGACAACGTCGAGCCGCGCCTCCAGGTCGTCGAAGTCGAAGCTCGCTCGCAACAAGTTTTCGGCGTGGATGTTGATGCGCTCGCCGCCGGAACCTCCGTTAATTTTGATGATTCAGTCCTCGGTTATCCCGCCCGCAGCTTCCGCGATATTCCCGCTGGCGATTACACCGTGCAGGGAGTACTAAATATTTACACCACATTCCATCGCGCCGATGGCGTCACCGTGAAACTGCCATGCCGATCAAGGCGAAGGCCAGCACTGGGATACCAAGCCCGGAAATTTCTACAGCAAGCCGCAACACGTTCACATCGATCCCGCGTCGCCCGGCGCCGTGATCTCAATCAAGCTCACGGAAAATATTCCGCCGATCGAAGCTCCCAAAGATACCGAATGGGTGAAGCACGTCCGCATTCAAAGCCAGCTCCTCACAAAATTCTGGGGACAGCCGATGTACCTCGGCGCGATCGTTGTTCTTCCCGAAGGCTGGCAGACTCATCCCAACGCGCATTACCCGCTTCTCGTCGAGCAAGGCCATTTTCCGCGCGACTACACTTTCCAAACGCAGCCTCCCGCCGCGAATCTGCAAGGCGGCCAGCTCTCGCGCGCGCAAACTCAATATCAATTTTTCCAGGATTGGAGCACCGGCAAACTTCCGCGAATGATCATGCTCCTCATTCAGCACGCCAATCCTTACTATGACGATTCCTACGCCGTGAATTCCGCCAACCTCGGCCCCTACGGCGACGCCATCAACAACGAATTGATTCCGGAAATCGAAAAACAATTTCGCGGCATCGGTCAGGGCTGGGCGCGCGCGCTTTTCGGCGGCTCAACCGGCGGATGGGAAACCATCGCCACTCAAGTTTTTTATCCCGATAATTACAATGGCGCGTGGACCGCTTGTCCCGATCCCGTCGACTTCCACGCCTATCAGCTCATAAATATTTATGACGATCAAAATGCTTACTGGACGCAGGGCGCGTTCAGCCGAATCTATCAACCGGAAATGCGCAGTCCCCAACGGAACGATTCTCGCCACCAACGAAGGCTCAAATCGCTGGGAGCTCGTTCTCGCCACGCACGGCCGCTCCGGCGAACAATGGGACATCTGGCAAGCCGTCTTCAGTCCCGCGGGCACCGACGGTTATCCAAAAGAAATTTTCGATCAGCGCACCGGAGTGATCGATCACGCCGTCGCCGATTATTGGCGCCAGCATTACGATCTCAACGCCATCCTTCAGCGCGATTGGAAAACGCTCGGCCCCAAGCTGCAAGGCAAGCTGCATTTCTACGTTGGCACCGCCGACACTTACTATCTCGATGGCGCTGTGCATTTGCTGCAGGCCTCGCTCGAAAAAACCACGGACCCGCACTCCGACGCCGATTTCGATTACGGCGTCGATCAACCCCATTGCTACACCGGTCCCGCTGGTTCCACCACACGCGAAGGCGGCGCCACATTCACGCAGCGCGTCCTCAAAGCCGCCGAAGAGCGCATGCTAAAAAGCGCTCCAGCCGGAGCCGACCTAACCAGCTGGCGCTACTAAGCAATCCGAATTAAGTGGCACAGGCTCTCAGCCTGTGGCCGTTCCCGTCTGTGGGGGCGAGGCTCGACCGCGAAGCGGGCAGGCCTCGCCCAGCATTACATTCCCGCCGTTTGCACCCGATGCATTTGATCGGGCCCGCGCTCGCGTGGTCGGTTGCGGAACCCGCTCTTCACCTCGGTGATCTATGCCAAAAAAACCTCAGAATTCACTTGACATGAATAATGCCTTTTTGATACAATACACCCTACAATTGATGCGCCCGAACCTCCCGGTTCGGGCCTTTTTATTTAGAGGGGTACTATTCATTTCGCTCCAAACACACTTAAGTCTATATATATCTGCAGTTACGGGAGTAGTACTACCTAACTCCTTTGTAATCTGCAGTTACGGAAATAGATAGGGGTGGGGGTGGGAAGCGACCTACGGCTAGAGGCCGAGACGAGGACGGTTCCAAGCAGCCGAGGTACAGCGAAGTAAGGACGCGTCTCCGGCGGGTACCGCGAAAGGAGGATCGTCCGCCGTAGCCGCGTACCGCGAAAGCGGACTCGTCCGCTGTAGCCGCGTACCGCGAAAGCGGACTGTCCGCCGTAGCCGCATTTCGGCGAAGGCGGAAGGCAAAGGCCCTTTTTGCCGACACAAAATTGCTGTAAATCTTTTAGAATCAACACTTAGCTAAAAAAGGCGTGTTTTCGAAGGGGGGTGGGGGGGGTACGGAACTTGCGCAAGCGAAACTCGTCCCATTTCGGGAACAACGATGACTCAAAAGAACTGCTCAGGACAACACAAGGTACATCAAATATCTGGAAACCGTCGCCAGCTGAACCAGTCTTTACCACGGTGGCCTCGCCGCCGCGTGTTGTAAACTTGTTCGCCATGAAAAGAATCGGAATAGGCTCTTAATGCCCCATTTCGTAATCGAACTCACCGATCTCTGCAAGAACTATGGCGAAGCCGTCGATGGCGCCATCGTTCACGCCCTTCGCGGCGTAAATCTCAGCGTCGGCGCTGGGGAACGCGTCGCCGTGATGGGTCAATCAGGCTCGGGAAAATCCACGCTGCTGAATCTCGTGTGCGGGCTCGACGAGCCCAGCTCCGGGTCGATAAAAATTGACGGCCTCGAACTTTCGTCAATGTCAGACGACTTTCGCACTCGCGCGCGCCGTGAAAAAATTGGCATGATTTTTCAAACTTTCAATTTGCTGCCTACGCTGAGCGCTTTGGAAAATGCATCGCTCCCGTTGCGCCTGCAAGGACTGAGCCGCCGCGAAGCCGAACTGCGCGCCGCGAAACTTCTCGATCGCGTCAGTCTCGGCGCGCGTGCTCGCCATTTGCCCGATGAACTTTCCGGCGGCGAACGCCAGCGCGTCGCCATCGCCCGCGCTCTCGTTTTCAATCCGCCGCTGCTGCTGGCAGACGAGCCCACCGGAAATCTCGACACGAAAACCGGCGACGAAATTCTCTGTCTCCTCGACGATCTCCATCGCGAGTTTGGCACCACCATGATGCTCGTCACGCACAATCCCGATGCCGCCGCCCGCTGCCATCGCATCTGCACTTTGCGCGACGGCCAGTTCATCCGCGAAGACGGATGCCGCGGACACGACGCGCCGCGCAGCTCGGTAAACACTGATGCTCAGCGCACTCTGGTTCGTAACACTGCGGCAATGGGGCCGCCACCGGCTTCGCGTAACGCTCACAACTTTTGGCGTCGCGCTCGGTGTCGCGGTTTTTTTCGCGATTCGCACAACCAACGTCACACTGATCGATTCACTCAAAGTGACCATCGAAAAACTCGCGGGCAAAGCGACGCTGCAAATTTCCGCCGGCGAATCTGGATTCTCGGAATCCGTTCTCGAAACCGTGCGTTCCACTCCCGGGGTGAAAATCGCCGAACCGGTGATCGAAGTGATCGCCACAACTTCTTTCCCCGATCAGGGAAATATTTTGATCATGGGAGTGGATACCGCCAGCGACCAGAAATTGCGCGAATACGAATTCGATCGTTCGCAAACGCAGGTTGCAGATTCGCTCGTTTTCGTATCGCAGCCGGATTCCATCCTGCTCTCGAATTCGTTCGCGGAAGCTCACTCGCTGAAAATCGGCGACAAACTTCCTCTCTTCACTTCCGCGGGCCGCAAAGAATTTACGGTGCAGGGCACTTTCAAACCCGCTGGCATGGGCGAAGTTTTCGGCGGCAATCTCGCCATCATGGATGTTTACGCCGCGCAGGTTGTTTTCGGCCGCGGCCACAACTTCGATCGCATCGACGTGATGAACGATCCTGCGGTGTCCATCGACACACTTCAGCAGAATCTTCGCGCGAAACTTCCCGCCGGAATTCAAGTGGAGCGCCCCGAAGTGCGCGGCGAAGGATTGGAAAATGCATCCGCAGTGTTGCGCCAGGGAATGCTCGTCACAAGTTTCATCGCGTTGCTCGTGGGGCTTTTCATTATTTTTAATTTTTTCATGATCTCGGTGAATCAACGCTGGAAAGAAATTGGAATCCTCCGCGCGGTCGGCGTCGAGCGCGCCAGGATCAGCGAAATGTTTTTGATCGAAGCGATTTTCATGGGCGCGATCGGATCCGTGATTGGAATCGCCGCCGGATATTTTCTCGCGCGCGCTTCCTCGGGAGTTCTCGAACGCGCCACCGCAGCCGTCTATGGAATGGTTTCCACCAGCGGACCCACTCCATTCCGCTGGGATTTCGCAGCGGTCTCGCTTGGCGCTGGAATCGCTGCGTCGCTTCTCGCAGCGTGGATGCCCGCGCGCGCGGCCGCGCGTCTCGAACCCACCTTGGCTTTACACAATATTGAAGCGCGTCAGACAGAATCGATGGTCGGCTTCGCGCGAATCTCGCTCGGAATAATTTTACTCGTCGCGAGTTTCGCCATGATTCGCTGGGTGCCCGCGAAAGTCGGTTCGGAATTGCCGATTCTTTATATCGTGATTCTCTTGCTCGGGCTCGCCGCTCTTCTTCCCGCAGTTGTCCGATTTTGCGCGCGCACTTTGCGTCCGCTCATGGATGGTGTGGGCGGTTCCGAAGGCGCGCTCGCTGTCGACGCGATGATTCAATCGCCGCGGCGAAGTTCTGCCACTGTTGGCGCGCTGATGATCGGTCTCATGTTTGTTTTTTCCACTGGCGGATTTATTCAGAGTTTTGAACATGTGATGGATCGCTGGATCAATCGCATGATCAATTCAGATCTTTTCGTCGCGAGTTCGCAGCGGCTTCGTTCGCCTACGTATCATTTCAACGAAGATCTCGGTAATCGGATCAATGTGCTTCCCGGAGTGCAGCGCGCCGAAAATGTGCGCTTCGCTTTCGTGAATTACAAAAATGATTCCGCTGCGCTGATGGCATATTCGATGGAATCATTTCTCGCACGGACAAAACAACTCGTCGATGAAGGCGACGAGAAAAAAGCCCGCGAAGAATTGCCCGCGGGCACTGCCGTGATGGTGTCGCGAAATTTCGCGGCGCGCTGGGGAATTCGTGTGGGGCAAATTCTTCGCCTTGAAACTCCATCGGGCCCATTCGAGCGGCCCGTCGTGGGATTTGTTGACGACTATCGCTCCGACAAAGGCACGATCTTTATGGATCGCGCGCTCTACAAAAAATATTGGAACGACGACAGCGTGGATTTTGTCGACGTCACCGTAAAACCCGGCGCGGATATTCCCACCGTAAAACATGAAATCGAATCGATGCTTGCCGGACAACAACACGCGTTTGTTTATACCAACGGCGAATTTAAATCGTGGGTTTTTGGACTCGTAAATCAATTCTTCATGCTGAATTACATTCAGCTCGTCGTCGCCGTGTTCGTCGCGATGCTTGGCATGATCAACACGCTCATCATTTCCGTCGCGGAACGCCATCGCGAAATTGGAATCATTCGCGCGCTCGGCGCATACCGTTCGCAAGTTCGCAAAATGGTATTGCTCGAAGCGATTGCAATTTCGCTGATCGGTTGGCTCGCAGGAGCCCTTGCAGGCGCGCTCAGCACCTATTTCATGGTGCGCACCGTGGGAATGTCTCTCGCCGGCTACGATGTTCCGTTTCAATATCCGTGGATGATGGTATTTATCGCGCTGCCGTGCGTGGTGATAATTTCTCTGTTGGCAGGATGGTTCCCTGCTCGCCACGCGGTCCTGGTTCCTGTCGCTGAGGCGATCGCTTATGAATAGTCCACGAACAATATTTTCATCGCGTCTCGCGTATCTCGCGCCAGTCGTGCTGCATGCTCGCTTGTGTCTCATTCGGCTACTCCGCAGCGCAAACGCCGGATGCGCGCGCGATTATTGCCGGCGTCTATGAACAGGACAAAAGTCACGACGTAACATTTCACGCCACGCTGAATGTGTTTGACGCAAGTCGGCCAGATGAAGCACAAGAAATTTATTCTGCAGCGCATCGGTGCTCCAGGCGACAGCAAAACAATTATCCGTTTCACCGAGCCTGCGGAAATTCGCGGCCTGGCGTTGCTTAGCATCAATCACGCGGGCAGCGGCGATCGGCAATATCTTTACACGCCGGCGATCGATCGCGTGCGGCCTTTGTCCGCGATGGATCGCTCCGCGCGCTTTGCCGACAGCGATTTCAGCTACGAAGATATCAGCGAACGCGCACTCGATGATTTCGCGTATCAATTTCTCAGCGACACTGAAACGATGGACAATCACAAGACTTACAAAATCGAAGTCACTCCTGTCGCTGCCGATCGCTCACAATACAAATTCATTTATGTCTGGATCGCGCAGGATTTTCCGGTGATCCTTCACGCTGAAATGTACGGCCAGCAGGGCCAGAAAATCCGCGATCTTCGCGCCTGGGAAATAAAAAAAGAATCGGGAGTCTATGGCACTCGCCGGATCGAAGTTTCATCGCCCGCGACAAATACAAAAACAGATCTGATTTTCGACGAAGTGAAATTCAACACGGGACTGAGCGAAGATCTCTTTACGCCTGAAGCTCTCGGCAAAGTAAAGCCAAAATAAATTCAACGCACGAACACTCGTCGCCAGATTTCTTGTTTCTGGTGTCGAGCATTGATATTGCGCTAGCATTTCGAACTTAACATGGACGAACTTCTAAAATATCGCGCCGAATTTCCGATTCTTGAGCGCAGCACATACATGATCAGCAATTCGCTGGGCGCGATGCCTCGCGGCGTGTACGACTCGCTGCACACTTACGCGGACATGTGGGCCACTCGGGGCGTGCGCGCATGGCACGAGGGTTGGTGGGAATTGGCGGTCACCGTCGGGCGATAAAATCGCGACGCTGATCGGTGCGGCGCCCGGGTACAATTTCTTTGCACCAAAATGTGACGCTCACTGAAGCGACGATCGCTTCGTGTTTCGATTTCAGCGGGCCGCGCAACAAAGTTGTGATGGTGAGCGGAGAATTTCCTTCAGTCCAGTATTTCTATCTCGCTCAGAGAAAATATGGAGCGAAAGTGCAAATTGTTGACGGCGGCGATTCGCTGCGTCCGCCGCTGGAACAATTTCTCGAAGCGATTGACGAGACCACGCTGCTCGTCCCGATTTCGATGGTGTTATTTCGCAGTGCGCACATCGTAGATGTACGTGCCATCGTAGAAAAAGCTCATCGTGTTGGAGCGCACGTAATTCTCGATTGCTTTCAGGCCACCGGCACAATTCCGGTGGACGTTCGTGCGCTCGAAGTGGATTTCTGCGTCGGCGGAGTTTTGAAGTGGCTGTGCGGCGGCCCCGGCGTTGCTTATTTATATGTGCGTCCAGATTTGCAGAAGAAACTCGATCCTGCGCTTACAGGTTGGTTCGCGCACAAGCGCCCATTTGAATTTGAAATTGGTGCAAACGTGCCGCGCGAAGATGCATTTCGTTTTTTGAATGGAACTACGCACATTCCCGCGCTCTACGCGTGTCAGCCGGGACTCGACATCATCAACAAAGTTGGCATCGCGAAGATCCGCGAAAAATCGATGCGGCAAACAAAACTTTTAATGGAAGGTGCGGCAAAACGCGGATGGAAAATAAATACTCCGGTCGATGCCACGGTGCGCGCGGGCACAGTTTCGATTGATTGTCCGCATTCGCGCGAAGTAACCGCGGAACTTTTGAAGCGAGATATTCTTGTGGATTTTCGTCCAAGCGCAGGCGTCCGTCTCTCGCCGCACTTTTACACCACCGACGCCGAACTCGATTTCGCGCTCGCGCAAATGGAAGAGATCGTTGCTGCGCACACCGGCGCTGCGTAATTCGCCCGCCGGTGTGCGTGGAATTTCAGAAACCTTACTGTTGCGCTTTTTTAGTAACCACCGTGAAGTCGGCGGGTATTTGAAAGAGCGACGGATCTGGTTCGCCGCGCTTGATATTTGTGTAGCGCTCGGTGGTTTGCGTGGTGCGGCGCGGATCGTCTGTGCTGCTAACGATGTTGATTTGTAGATCGGGAGAATACCATTGCTCGTCGACGACTTTAATCGGCTGATCGTTGCCGATTTCAGGATTGACTGGAACTGTGATCGTGGTTCTCTTGCCAACTGCCACGAGGCCTTCCATGGTTTGCGCGCCGAGAGATTCTTCGTTTCTTTCCGTGCTGGGCGTTCGCTGCACCACTCCTTTATTTACGCCGTCATCCGAAATTACTTTCATCTTGATTTCGGCGGCGATTTTGTCTTTCAGATCGTCGCGCATCGTGCTGGAATTTCCATCGAGCACGATGGTTGCGCCGTTTAGCATGACGCTGGTCTTAAGGTCCATCTTTATCGCGGTATGGTTTTTCTTGTTGAGCGAGTAGCTCACACTTGCGACGGGATCCATAATCGTGATGCATGTTGTCGGTCTCGCGGCGCGTGCGGCCTTCGGCGTCGCGCGCGAACGCGACAGTGGTGCTGCGGGAAATGTGAGTGCCGTCGCGAAGCGCTCCAGAGGATTCAGAAATCTGTTGCGCGGTAAAGGGAGCGCCTTTCACTGGCCCGCCGTACATGAACGTGCCTTGCGGCTCCTGCATGCGGAGTAGTGATTCAGCGTCGAGTTTCATTTTGTCTGCGGCGACGCTGTCTGTGGGCGTGATCATCACCGTGCCCCGCTCCTGTGCCGCTACAACGCCGGAGGTGAGAACTGCGAATGCGAGAAATGCGAATGTACGTTTCATGATTTTTCCTTTTCTTATCGTTTTCATTTTTACTTCGCGCCGCCATCTAGAAAGCGGATCGCACGAACTTGTCCCTGCTCATCTACAAGTACATCCACTGGCACTTGGTCCGAGACGCGCGTGCGGTGAGCATTCTTCTGAGAAGAAACGTTCAGATTCACGCGGACGATGGTTCCGGATTCGATTGGGCCATCGTCATCGAGCGGAATGAATTCGAGTGCACCGGAACTTACTGGGCGTATCGGCGGTTTGTGCGCGGCGTGGGACGAATGAGTCGGCATTCGTACCGAAGGAGATTTTGAGATTTCTTGCGGCGGCGCGAGTGAGGCGACCTGCTGGCTGGCGCTTGCAGCATTCGCCGGAGTCGAGGAATTCGCGGAAATCGGAATCGGCGACCTTGAGTTTGCGGGCTGCGCGTTGTGCCGCAGAAGCATGAAGCCGAGCAGCGCGCACGCTGCGATTCCCGCGATTGTTGCGGCGATCATTTGTTTGCGGCTTGCGGCGGATTCTGGAGTGAATTGAATTACTGCGGCGGGCACCAGTTCTTGAATTTGATCGGGAACGAGTGAATCGAGCAGGCTGTTGCGTTTGTAGATTTGTTGCGCGAATATTTTCGAGTTCGGCGGCGCAGGATGCGCATGAATGCGAGATGAAGCTGCGCGGAATTTGCGCGGATTCGTGCAGCTCGCCATCCGCGAACGCTTGCATGGTTTCGCGCTTTAGACATTTGCTCATCGCTGCGCCTCGCAGAGATCGCGATATTTTTTGGAAAATTCAGCGTGGGCGCGGAGAAGCAACTGTCCCACAGAAGCGGAATTAATTTTTAAAACGCGTGCGAGTTCGCCGTAGGAAAAACCGGAATGGCGAAGCAACAATGCGCGCGCGGAAATTGGTTTGAGTTCAGCGATTACGATTCTTACGCGGCGGCGCTGTTCGGCGCGAAGCAAATCTTCGAGAGGCGAATCACTATGCGGCGAAGAGCGCGCGGCTTCGAACGGCAGCGGCTTGTTCATTTTTGCGGCGGCGCATTTCCATTTTTAGCGAATCGAGGCCGAGATTCATCGCGGTGCGATACAGCCACGCTTCCACATTATTTCCCGGGCGAAAAAGAACAGGGCGGCGCGCAAGTTTGCAAAACACTTCGGAGGCAAGTTCTTCGGCCCGGCCGCGATCGCTGGTAATGCGCATCAGCAGATTTGAAAGCCGCGGATATTGCGCGCGAAAAACGGATTCGAGAGCGGAATCGGCTTCGGTGTGGCGCGCGGAGCTGATTCGCGGCAGCTCCAAGTGGATGTCTTCGCCTGCGTCCATGTTCATGTATATAACGACGCACGAAGAAGGATTGTGACGTGTGGGCATGTTTTCGGGGCGAACCGCGTTCGCGCGGCAAGGTGTAGAATACACGCGATTTCGGCGGTGAAATTGCGGCGGGAATCATTCCACAAATCTGCACGAGTACGGGGGCTTGGCGATGGCGAAAAAGAATTCGCGCGAAAAGAAAAATGGATTATCGCGGACGAGATTTATTTGCAGCGGCACCGCTGGCTGCGGCTGGACTTGCTCGCCGGGCCGTTTGGAGCGGCAGCTACGGCTGTGGCGCAAAGTTACAGCCCCGCGCAATCTTCCAACGCGACACAATCTCGCGAAAAACATCACGAGCCATTGCTGCCATTCAAATACGACATTGAAACTTCTGTGGGATGGACAGGCGAAGGTGGCTCGGCGAAGGAAGCGAACGTCAGCGAATTTCCAATTTCGAAGAGCATCGCGGGAGTTTCGATGCGGCTGAAACCCGGCGGATTGCGCGAACTGCACTGGCACGCGATCGCGGCGGAATGGGCGTACATGATTGAAGGAAATGTGCGCGCGACGGTGATTTCGCCGAATGGGCAGGCGGAAAGTTCGGATTTTGGTCCCGGCGATGTTTGGTATTTTCCGAAGGGGCATGGACACGCGCTGCAAAGCCTGGGGCCCGGCGACGCGCATTTTATTCTGGTGTTCGACGATGGAAATTTTTCGGAGTTTGGAACTTTCAGTATCACGGACTGGGTGAGCTTGACGCCGCCGTCGAGTTGCAGCGCGAAATCTTGGATTGCCGGAAGCGACGGTGAACGCGATGCCGCGCGGCGAACTTTATATCGCGCAGGGAAAAGTGCCGCCCGCGATTCCGGAAGCGATGCGCAACGGCGAGCCGGACACAAATCAATTTCCGCACAAATTCAGGTTGCGCGCGCACCGCGCAAATATTTTTCCGGGCGGCGAGGAAAGAATCGTGTCGTCCGTGGAATTTCCGATTCAAACCACGATGACGGGCGTGCTGATGGATTTGAAACCCGGGCGCGATGCGCGAAATGCACTGGCATCCGAATGCGGACGAGTGGCAGTACTACATCAAGGGCCGCGCGCGGATGGGAATTTTCGGCGCGCACGGGCGCGAATTGAAAGATGAATTCGGTCCGGGAAATGTGGCGTTTATTCAGCAGGGATTTGGGCATTACATCGAGCAGGTGGGCGACGAGCCTACGCAAATTCTGATCGTTTTCAACAGCGGCTTGTATCAGGAGATTTCGATTTCTAATTGGCTGGCGGCGAATCCTCCGGCGATGGTTGCGGATAATTTCAAATTGACGGCGGAGCAAGTTGCGAAATTGCCGAAGGGGAAGTTGGGGATTTTGGGTTAGGGCTGGCGGCCGCCGAGGGTCATGGCGTAGATGAGGGCTTGGACTGCTTGCGGCGAACCTGCAAATAAATTATCGGGCGAGCGGCGCGCGGCTAACATGTCGCGATAAATTTTATCTTCCATTGTGGAGTTGATGCTCCATCCGCCGATGTATTGCAATCGCAAATCGATATCGTGAGTGACGGGCGTGCCTGCGACCCAGGGGCCGAGATCGGATTGTTGTCCAGCGAAAGTGGAAAATAAATCGAGCGGCGAAGCGATTCCGATTTCGCGGAGCGATTGCGCGACGGCGGCGTAATCGGGGCGATTCCAGGCGCTGCCTGAATTTCGTCGAGATTAATTTTCAGCGGCTCGGCCTGTCCCATAAAAACCATGTCGTAGCCCTGGCCGTTCACAGTGTTGGCCCAAACCGTGCCGTAGGGAAAGACGGCGAAAAAAGTGGCGAGTTCGCTTTTTACCGTGCGCTCATCGCTTTCGTAGAGAGGAACGTAGAGCGTGAAAATTCCGCCGGGATTCAGGTGAGCCTTCACGGCATCGAAATATTCCTTGGAATAAAGCGCGGCGGTGCCTTTCACGAAAACGTCGAGCGGATCGCTGGCGATGATGTCGAATTTATCGTTCGTGGTGAGCATGATAGTGGCGCGCGTCGTCATAAACAATTGTGCGTGCGCGGATTGTTCATGACGTCGTAATCCTGCTGCGCGAAATATTTTGTGGAGGTGGGCGGAATCACCGGCTCGATTTCGCAGACGGTGATGTTCTCGATGCCGGGATAGGTGGTGAAAGTTCCGGCGGAAACTCCGGCGCCGAATCCGATGCCGAGAACGGATTTCGGATTGGGATGCAGCAGCGCGGGCAGGTGGCCCACCATGCGCTGCAATTTCATATCGTACGGTTCGGTGGTGGCTTCCACGTGGCCGTTGACGTCGACTTCGATGGCGCCGTCGCTCCATTGCGTGATGGCGACGGAGGAATTTCTTCCTTCGACGACATCGAGAACTTGCGAGCTGTTGATATTCAGCGGCATGTTGCGGCCGTAGGCGATCAGGTCGCCGGGAACTGGCGTCAACATCTCCACGCGAGAAATCCGGAGAGAACGAGGGAGGCGGTGAGCAACGCGGCGACGTCGGCGATTTTTGCTGCAGAGATGTATGGCACGAGAGCGAACAGCGAGCTGACGGCTGCGAGAGCAGCAGCAGAACGCGTTCGTGAATCTTGCGTGCCGATCCAGCGGAATCAAAATCAGGCTGACGACCAGCGCGCCGATGATTGCGCCGAGAGTATTGGCGGCGTAAACGCCGCCGACGATGCGGGCGGAATCTTCGTTTGCTGAGTATTTGACGCGTTGCCTGAGCCGATTCGCGGATGCGACAGCGCCGAGAGCGAGAGGAAAACTTGCGCCCCACAAAATTGTTGGCGGAAGCATGGCCCACAGGCAGCGGACCATATCGAGTTGAAAAATGTGCCACGGGCTGGTGGTTAGAAGCGGATTGACGGGCCAGTACGGAAGCGAGTCGGCGATCATGTAGGCCGTCCACGCGATGCCGAAGGTGAGAAGAATTTGGCGACCAGCCGAGCGCGAGACGCGGATTCACTGCGCGCATGAAGCCACGAGCCGACCACGCTGCCGAGCGCGAGGCCGACTAGAAAAACCGCGAGGATGATGGAGAAAACGTAGACGGTTGCGCCGAGCATCATGCCCATGCAGGCGCGTCCAAACAACTTCGCCGCCGAGAGCGGACGCGCCGGAAATGCGCGATGGTGACGTAGATGGTCCAGCGAGATTCGGCGTCGCGTTGGCGCTGAGCGGCGAAATTTTCGTGGAAGCTTCGCGGACGCCGGAGTTGAGGATGCGGCGTCGATCGGCACTGAATCTCCGACGCTCGCGTGCATGGGAGTGAGGCCGACCAAGCAGAAAACTGATCAGCGGCGACGACGACATTGATGGCGGCGGCGACAAAGGTGGCGAGTGGCCATGTTGTAAATGCGCAGCAAATAAAATCCCGCGAACAGGCAGCCGAAAACGGCGCCGACTGTGTTTCCGCCGTAGAGCAGGCCCCACCAGGAAACTCCGCGCGGCGTGGATTCGATCCAGCCCGACGATGGCGGGAAGCGACGCGCCCATCAAAATTGTTGGCGGAAGCAGGACAAATTGCGGAAATTAATGCGCGCATCAACATGCCGGGCATGCCGTGCACAGCGCCCGCGAAGTAGATGCGATCGAGCAGAGGAAATGCGAAGCTGAACGAGGATTGCGAAGAGTGCGATGCCGAGTTCCAAATACGCGTAAATGCGCAGCGGGTGCATGTTTCAACGCGCGATCTCAGGCGCGGAAGCCCGATGCTGCCGATGCACAAGCCGCCCATAAATGTGGCGAGCAAAAATGCGAGCGAGACCGCGGTGGAACCGATGGTGAGCTGAAGAAGCTGGATACCAGACAATTTCGTAGATGAGAGCGGAACAGCCGCTGCCCGCAAAAAGAATCAGCAGCAGGGGAAGAAAGCGCGCGGGATTTGGATTCGACGTCAGAGTCGGAGTCGGCATTGAGGCGCGTATCCTACAAGAAAAACGGGTGCTTGGCTGAAACAGGTTTTGGAAAAAACCTGCACAGGCTTAGAGCCTGTGCCACGTTTGTGAATGCAGTTATACGCGCTCGAGCAACATCGCGATTCCCTGCCCCACGCCGATGCACATGGACGCGACGGCGTAACGCGATTTGGTGCGCTGCAACTGGCGAGTAGCGGTGAGGACAAGACGCGCGCCGCTCATGCCGAGCGGATGGCCGAGCGCGATGGCGCCGCCATTGGGATTCACTTTTTCGCTGTCGTCAGGAAGATTGAAGGCGCGAGTGACGGCGAGAGCTTGCGCGGCGAAAGCTTCGTTGAGTTCGAGAATATTTATGTTTTCGATCGTGAGTTTCGTGCGGTGAAAAAGTTTTTGCATCGCGGGGATTGGACCGATGCCCATGAGATTTGGTTCGACGCCCGCGGTAGCCGCGCCAATCACGCGCGCGAGAGGCCTCAGGCCGAAACGAGATGCGGCTTCTTCGCTGGCGACGAACATTGCGGCGGCGCCATCGTTGATGCCGGAAGAATTTCCGGCGGTGACAGTGCCGCCGGCGCGAAATGGAGTGGATAATTTCGCGAGCGCTTCGAGAGTGGTATCGGCGCGAGGGTGCTCATCTTCCGCGAGGATTTTCGCGCTGCCTTTTGGGCCCGGAATGCTGACAGGCGCGATTTCCTCCGCGAAAATTCCGGCCTTTTGCGCGGCGGCGGCTTTTTGCTGGGAGCGCAGCGCGAAAGCATCTTGCGAAGCGCGATCGATTCTGTACGCGGCGGCTACGTTTTCGGCGGTCTCGCCCATGGACGCGACTCCGTACATTTTTTCCATGAGCGGATTTACGAAGCGCCAGCCGAGAGTCGTGTCGTGAATTTCCGCGTGGCGCGAAAATGCGGCGCTGGCTTTTGGCATCACGAGCGGCGAGCGGCTCATACTTTCGACTCCGCCGGCGATGGCGAGCGAAATTTCTCCCGCAGCGATGGCGCGCGCGGCCGTGGCAACTGCTTCCATGCCGGAACCGCAGAGGCGATTCACTGTTGCTCCGGAAACAGTTTGGGGAATGCCCGCGAGAAGGAGCGCCATGCGCGCGACGTTGCGATTATCTTCGCCTGCTTGATTTACGCAGCCGAAAAAAACATCGTCGATGGATTCCCAATCGCTTTTTGCGAAGCGGCTTCGGAGAACTGAGAGCGGATGAGCGGCGAGATCGTCTGTGCGGACAGAGGAAAGCGCGCCTGCGTAGCGGCCGATGGGAGTGCGGACTCCTTCGCAAATGAAAGCGTGGGCCATTTATTTCACCAAAGCCGGTTGGGCGTGAGCTTGCGAGTGATCTGCAGCACATCTTCATAATAATCGCGATGCGCAAGATTTGCAGAGGCGGCGCGATCGGCAAGCACGGTGACATCGCGATGAAGCTGCAGCGCGGAAGCGGAAACGGATGAAGTGACGGGGCCTTCGACAGCGAGCGCGATCGCTCGCGCTTTCGTTGCGCCGGACGCGAGAAGCAGAATGCGGCGCGATTCGAGAATTGTGCCGATGCCCATGGTGATGGCGGCGCGGGGCGGCTCTTCGTCATCGGAAAAGTTGACGCGATTTTCGTCGAGCGTTTCCCGCGTGAGAACTTTGGGACGAGTGCGAGAGGCGAGGCTGGAAGAGGGCTCGTTGAACGCGATGTGGCCTTCTTTGCCGATGCCGAGAATTTGCAGATCGATTCCGCCGGCGGCGCGAATTAAGTCTTCGTAGCTTTCGCAGTACTGTTCGAAATTTTCGCGGACGAGACCTTCGGGAATGTGAATATTTTCTTCGCGCACGTTGACGTGATCGAAGAAATTATTTTGCATGTAGAAATGAAAGCTGGCGGGATGCGCGGCGGCGATGCCGATGTACTCATCGAGATTGAAAGTGACGACGCGCGAAAAATCGAGCGACTCTTCGCGATGCAGGCGAATTAGTTCCTTGTAGAGGCCGACTGGCGTGGTGCCGGTGGCGAGGCCGAGGCGGAGATCGGGATTCGCGCGAATGGCGCGCGCGACGATGTTCGCGGCTTCGCGGCTGATGTCGGCGTAATCTTCAGTGATTCGTACGAGCATAAGGGCCGAGTGATTCCGGCGGCGGACATGATACTAAATGTTTCGCATTGCGTGCTTCGCGAGAGTGTCGAATCCGAAGTTCTGTGGAACGCGGCGACCGGTGGAGTAAAAGCAGTATCAAGAGCGTGTGCTAAAATCGCGGCTGTTCGCCGCTTCCAGATTTTTGTTTCTTCGATTGATTTAGAGACTTCATGATCCGCAATGATTGACGCAAAGAAATTGCAGCGCGAATTTCGTGCTGCTTTCGGCCGCCAGACCGCTGCCTCCGGTGAAATTCTGATTTTTCGCGCGCCCGGCCGCGTAAATTTAATCGGCGAACATGTGGATTACAGCGAAGGTCTTGTGCTGCCGATGGCGATCGACCGCGCGTGCTACGTGGCGGCGAAGCGGCGGACGGATGGGCGGCTGCGAATGCGCTCGGTGCAATTTGCGGAGACGATCGATTGCGCACTGAATGATCCGCGGCCGGCGAAGGCGCATTGGAGTTCGTATCCGCGCGGAGTGGCGTGGGCGCTGGGGCAAGCGGGAGAACGGCTGACCGGCGCGGATTTATTAATTTCGAGCGAGGTGCCGCTGGGCGCGGGGCTGAGTTCATCGGCGGCGCTGGAAGTATCCGCGGCGCTGGCGTTGCTGACGCTGAACGGACGGCGAATGGAATCGACGCGGCTCGCGAAACTTTGCCAGCGCGCAGAAAACGAATACGTGGGAATGCAATGCGGAATTATGGACCAGACGGTGGCGTGTTTCGGCGCGCGGGGCCACGCGATTCTGATTGATTGCCGTTCGCTGGAAACCACGGCGGTGCCGCTGGATTCCGCGCGAGTGCGGGTGGTGGTGGCAAACACGATGGCGAAACATGCGTTGGTTTCTTCGGAATACAACAAGCGGCGGTTGGAATGCGCGGAGGCGGTAACGCTGCTCCGAAAATCGAAACACCATGTGCGCACGTTGCGCGACGTGACGTGGGAAGAAATCGAGAAAGAAGCGGCAGGGTGGCCGGAAAATATTCAGCGGCGCGCGCGGCACGTGACGACGGAAATCGCGCGAGTGAGCGCGGCGGTGGATGCGCTGCACGAAAGTGATTTCGGGGCGATGGGGCGATTGATGGCGGAATCGCATGCGAGTCTCGACAAAGATTTTCAAGTGAGCTGCAAGGAATTGAATGCGATGGCGCATTTGGCGAGCGAACTGCCGGGATGCTTCGGCGCGCGAATGACGGGCGGCGGATTCGGCGGATGCACTGTGAATCTTGTGGCGGCGGAGCAGGCTAAGAAATTTGCGGCCGCGCTGGCTAAAAATTATGAGAAGGAAACTCGCGTGAAGCCGGAGATTTATATTTGCGAAGCGTCTGACGGCGCGGCGCAGGTTAGCTAGGAACCGCGCGAACGGGAATGCGTGCTGGAGCGGGTTTGTTGCGGGATTTGTTGATACTCCAGATAATTCGGAACAGCAGACAGCGCGCAAGAATCAAAGTGTAAGTCCACGGCGTTTTGACGCCAGCTTTTACAAGCCACCAGTAGTGAATCACGCCGCAAATCGCGGAGATGTAAATTAATTTGTGCAACGTGTTCCAGCGCTTGCCGCCGATTTTGCGAATGGCCCACGCGGTGGAAGTGAGCGCGAGCGGAATCATCAGCGCCCATCCGAGCATGCCGACGGTGATGAATCTGCGCTTGGCGATATCGGCGAGCATGTTCTGCGTGTTGAATGCGGAGTACAGCCAAATCCAAGTGAATAAATGCAGCGTGCCGTAGAAAAATGCGTAGAGGCCGATCATGCGTCGAAAACGGATTACCCAATTTAATTTCGGGCTGAGGCGGCGGAACGGAGTGATCGCGAGAGTGATCAGCAGAAAGCGAATCGTCCAGTCGCCGGTGGTATGAGTGATCGTCGCGGTGGGATCGGCGCCGAGAAGTTCGGGATTAACGAAGCCGCCGTAGACGAGCCACGCGAGCGGGACCAGGCAGGCGATAAAGACGATTACTTTCAGCGTGATGACCGCGCGATTTGGCATGGCTCGCTTCTGCTCCTTACCTGATAGTTCGTAATCGTGCGGCGCGGCGCGCTGCTAGAAATTGTATTTAGAAATTTTTCTTCAGATCCATTCCGTTGTAGAGGCTGGCGACCTGGTCGCCGTAGCCGTTGAACATCATGGTCTGGCGGACTTGTTTGTAAAAGGGCACGCCGATGCGGCGCTCGGTTTTTTGGCTCCAGCGCGGATGATCCACGGTTGGATTCACGTTGGAATAGAAACCGTACTCGTTGGGCGCAGCGTCGTTCCACAAAGTGCGCGGCTGCTTGTCGACGAATCTTACTTTCACGATGGACTTCACGGATTTGAATCCGTATTTCCACGGAATGATCAGGCGAATCGGCGCGCCATCTTGATTCGGAAGCGTCTCGCCGTACAGTCCGAAGCAGAGCAGCGTGAGCGGGTGCATTGCTTCATCCATGCGCAGGCCTTCGGAATATGGCCAGGTGTAGGAAAAATTGCTGAGGCCGGGCATGGATGAAGAATCGGCGAGCGTGAGAAATTGCACGTAGGTCGCTTTCGAAAGAGGCTTGCACTCCTTGATGAATTCGGAAAGCGAGTAGCCGACCCACGGCATCACCATGCTCCAGGCTTCCACGCAGCGATGGCGATAGACGCGTTCTTCCTGCGGGCGCAATTTGAGGAGCGTATCGATGTCGAAAGTTTTTTTCTGCTCGACGAGGCCTTCCACTTGGACGGTCCAGGGGCGGACGCGCATTTTGCCGGCGTATTTTGCGGGATCGCTTTTGTCGGTGCCAAACTCGTAGAAATTGTTGTAGCTGGTGATGTCTTTGAAGCTGGTAAGCGTTTCGCCGGTGGTGGTGTACTGGCTTTTTACGGTAGCGAGCTTGTCGTTTGCTTCGGCGACGCTATCTGGCGACGCGAGCCTTCGCGCGATTGTTCCGCCGATGGCAGCGGCGCCCAGCGTGGCGGCCGCGCCCTGAATAAATTTGCGGCGATTTAAGTAATCGGATTTGCTGGTAATTTCTGACGACCGAATGTCCGGCGCTTTGCGAATCAACATACAGCCCCTTTCAGAAACTGCGCAGATGATGGCGTATTTTCTTCGATTCTTATTCTAATACGGCACGGCGGGCGGTTTGGATGATTTCGATTCTCTGCTTCGCGAATGTGAAGCGCCGCTAATTACGCCGCAAACAGAGGGCCCACTCTGTGTAAATGCAAACCGCGGCGCATCTATTTCAATAAATCGTGCGGCGCTGTACCGCTAATTTTGTGGCGAGCGTAAATCGCGGTTCCACTGGCACGCTTCCCGCGAGACGGCCCGCGACATATTCGCCCATCGCGGGGCCGTGTTTGAATCCGTGGCCCGAGCCGCCGCCTACGAGCCAGACATTTTCGAAATCGGGATGACGATCGACGAGAAAATCTCCGTTGGAAGTATTTTCGTACTGGCAGACCCGCGCTTCCAAAAGTGGAGCGCCTGCAAGCGCGGGAAATCGTTCGGCAAGATATGCGCGCGCCGCCGCGAGCGATTCCGCGGCGGCGACGCGCTCACCGGTATCCGGATCGAACGGCGGGCCGTGGCGATCGAATGCGATTTTGAATCCGCGAGATTCGATGTCGGGCATTCCGTACCACTGGTCGGCGAGATAGAGCCATCCGGGAAGCGCGTCGGGACCGAAGCGTGCATCTTCGAGCGGCACGCCAAAATAAAAAACTTCCTGGCGCGTGACGAAAATTTTATTGCTGAGCAATTCTGGAAATACTTTTCCGAGCCACGGCCCGCACGCAAAAACAAATTCGCCCGCGGAAATTTCATCGCCGCCCTGCGTTGTGATTTTTTCAATGCGGCCGCTGCCGGTGGGAGCGATAGCTGCTTCCTGAATATATTCCACGTGGTGCGCGACAGCGGCTTCTACTGTGTCTGCAACTGCGCGGCGCGCGAGCAGCACTCCACTTTCAGGCTCGAAGAGTCCCCACTCTGCTCGGCCAAGAGCGATTTGCGGCCAGCGATTTTCCATGTCGGCGCGCGAAAGCCATTCGTGCGGGAATGTGCAAGCGTGTGAGAGTTTCGCGTGCCGCGCGCGTGTAGGCATCTTGCTCGGTGATCATCCAGAGTATGCCAGCGGGCACAAAAAGCGGCTGGCCCGTTTGGCGAAATAATTCTTTCCAAAGGACGAGCGAGCGGGCTGACCATCGAGTGAATAGTTCGTCGGGGCCATACGCCATGCGAATGAGGCGCGATTCGCCGCCGGAACTTGCGCGCGCGTTGCCGGGTCCGTAAGCGTCGAGCAACACGACGCTGCGCCCTGTGCGGGCGAGAGTGAGCGCGGTCCATGCGCCGAAAACTCCCGCGCCGATTACGGCGACGTCATACGTTTTTGTCGAGGCCATGTGGTTGCGCGACGAAGGCAATATTCATTGCGAATTTCGCGTAGCAGAAGTTTAATGTACACGGCTTGGCGGCGCTACTGTGCGTCCGCTGTGATGGAAACCGTTCGGCGAGCGCGCGCGTCCATCAGGCTGTAAAATCCCGCAATGCCCGTGGTCGGCGGGCTGTGCCAAAAATTTTGAAGAAACATAAATCCCTGGAGGTGGCAGGTGCGTAAGTACCTAGCTTTGAGTGTGGTGTTGGCGGCGATTCTCGTGCTGCCTATCGCAGCGCAGCAAGGCAACAAAGATGCGGTCGATTTGAATACGGTGGCGCTGCTGAAGCAGGAAGCCATCAACAATTCGCAAGTGATGAAGACGCTGAGTTTCATCAGCGATGTTTATGGGCCGCGATTGACGGGCTCACCCAATACAAAGTTGGCGGCGGATTGGGTGGAGAAGTCGATGAACGAGTGGGGCTTGTCGAATGTGCATCTCGAGACCTGGGATTTCGGCAAGGGCTGGGTGAACGAACGCTTCTACGCGAACGTAACCGCGCCGACGAGTTATCCGCTGATTGCATATCCGCTGGCATGGACTCCGGGAACGAGCGGGCCTGTCACAGCGGAAGTGAAAATTGTGAATGCGGCGAATGATGAGGATATTGAAAAGCTGCGTGGAACCTTGAAGGGAAAGATCGTGATGCTGGATCCGCCACGCGAAATTCCGATGAGCACTGATCCGCTGGCGCATCGCTACACGGATGAAGAGTTGAAGGAAATGAGCGAGCAAGATTATCCGGGTCGCGGACGCGGTGGCGCGGCAGCCGCGGGTCCATTCGCGAATCTTTCTCCTGCGGAACAAGCTGCGGCGTTTGCGGCACGAACAGAATTGCGGCGCAAGCTGAACAATTTATTTTTGCAGGAAGGAGTGGTCGCGGTGTTTCAATCGAGCCGCGGCGATGGCGGCACAGTTTTCGTGCAGTCAGCGCAGGCGATTTCGCCGACTCCACCACCGCCGGCGGGAGCGGGGCGCGGAGGGCGCGGGCCGGCTGCTTATGCGAAGACTACGCCTCCATTGCTGAATCAAGTTGCGTTGGCGGCGGAACATTACAACCGGATTTATCGCACGATTGAAAACGGAGTGCCGGTTACCGTCGAGCTGAATATTCAGAACAAATGGATCGATGGCGATACCAATTCGTTCGATATCGTCGGCGAAATTCCCGGCTCCGATCCGAAGCTGGCGAATCAGATCGTGATGATTGGCGGACATTTCGATTCGTGGCACGGAGGGACCGGCGCGACGGATAACGGAGTGGGCTCAGCGGTAATGCTGGAAGTGATGCGCGTATTGAAAGCTTCGGGCGTGAAGATGCGGCGCACAATTCGAATTGGATTGTGGACCGGTGAAGAAGAAGGCTTGCTTGGCTCGCGCGCGTATGTGGCGCAGCATTTCGGCGATTCGCAGACAATGGAATTGAAGCAGCCGGAGCAACAAAACTTCGATGTGTACTTCAACATCGACAATGGCAGCGGCAAACTCCGCGGCGTGTATCTGCAAGGCAACGAGCAGGCGGCGCCGATTTTCGAAGAATGGATGAAGCCGTTTCACAGCATGGGAATGAATACGCTGACGATTCGCAATACCGGCGGAACGGATCACCAGTCGTTTGACGCGGTGGGGCTGCCGGGATTCCAGTTCATTCAAGATCCGCTGGAATACGATACGCGGACTCACCACAGCAACATGGATTTGTGGGATCGCGTGCAGGCGAACGATCTGAAGCAGATGGCGACGATTGTTTCGACGTTTGTTTATCAGGCGGCGAATCGGGAAGAGATGTTTCCGCGGAAGGCGTTGCCGAAGCCGGCGGCGGGAAGACGCGGAGGAATGTAGTTTCGGGTGAAATGGAGCGTAGATAGCTGACTCTATTGTAAGTATCTGAAAATATGGATGTTAGTGGTGGGGCGGGTGGCGTTGTGCCACTCCCCCACCATTGTTTTTGGATAGCGATGATTCTACAGGGGTTAGCTAGTACTATTACTAAAATGTTGTTGAAAATGAAGGAGTTATAGGAAGACGAGGCTTTTCTATGTGGCGATCCGATTGGCGGGCGAGAAAGTCAACTTCCGCACCCTTGAACGACAAAGGATGCGGCACGCCCCGTGGGCGAGGCCTGTCCGCTTCGCGGCCGAGCCTGGCCCCTACGGAGCCATGGACCTAGGCTAGTTTGGTGGAAAGTTCTTTGGCCCAGTGGGAGAGATGGTTTAGGGATTGGGTGTGGGTGCGTTCTAGATGTAATGGGGTGATGGAAATGTCGCCGGCGAAGATGGCGGCGTAATCGGTGTCGTCGCCGAGTTCTTGATCAACGCGCTGTTCGCAGAGCCAGCAGAAAGTGCGGCCGCGCGGATCGGTTCCTTCCTGCAAAACATTGCGAGTAACTTTTTCGGATTGGCGCGTGAAGCGGACTCCGCCTTTCCATTCGAGCGGGACGTTTACGTTGAGAAGAACTCCCGCGGGAAGTTTTTCGCTGAGAATTTTTTGCGCGAGTTCGCGGGCAAATTTCGCGGCGTAATCGAAACGAACATTTTTGCCGCGGTAGATGGATGAAATCGCGAAGGCGGGAATTTTGTGAATGGTGGCTTCGGCGGCGGCGCCTACCGTACCGGAATAAAAAATATTTTCGCCTAGATTGCCGCCGCGATTGATGCCTGAAATTACGAGGTCTGGCGGCTCGGGCAAGAGTTTATTCAGGGCGATGATCATCGAGTCGGCGGGAGTGCCGTCGACGGACCATTCGCGTTCGGCGATTTCCTCGTAAAAAATTGGCTGGCGAAGGGTGAGCGATTGCGCGGCGGCGCTGCGTTCGTAGCTTGGAGCTACGACGCTGAGCGTGGCTAGGCCTTCAAGGCCCTTCTTCAGGGCGCGGAGGCCCTCGGCGTGGATGCCGTCGTCATTCGAGATGAGTATGTGTGCCATTTGAGAGAAAGAAATCTTGCCGGCTCGATTGCCGCGAGTTCAATATTTGAGACTGCGATTGAAAATGCGCGCCGGTCGGCTGTTTACGGCTTTGTTTTCTTCGAGATTTAAGGATAGCGCAGACGGACTGTTTAAAGGAAAAGCTTATCGAGCGCGGTGCTCGGAAGTAATATCGTTGGCCCAAGACGCACAATTTTGGGACTTTCGTCTCTTAGCGGTCTGTCGGAGAAACAAGTGAACGAGTCCGCAAATTCAACTTTTCGATGGTAGATGGACGGTTTGCGGTGTGCCGGTTGGCGGCGGAGGCGGCGATTCCGGAGTGGGCCCTGCGCGGCCCTTTGCAGAGTGTGACTCGAACTTCGGAAGAACTATCGATCGTTTGCTCGGCGGAAAATGTGCCTGCGGGTGTTGTCGCGAATGCACCGTGGAGCGGCTTCAAAATCGCGGGGCCGATTCCGTTTGAGCAGGTGGGTGTGCTGTCCAGCTTTATCGAGCCGCTTGCGGCGCGCGGGATTTCGATTTTCGCGATTTCGACTTTCGATACGGATTACGTTCTGGTGAAGGAAGAATTTGCGAGCCGCGCAATGGACGCGTTGCAAGAGGCCGGCCATCAATTCGTTTCGGATCGTCCGAGCGCGTGAGTCGTCGCTCACTGCTTCGGGGCTGGTACGTGCTGATCGATGAGGATCGGATTCCCGTCGGGATCGACCAGCGTTAGGGCTGCGGGCCCTGTTGATGCTTCATCTGCTTCCGATGTGAGCGCTACGCCGCGGCTCTTGAGTGTGCGCTGAATCGCGCGCACGTCGTCAAATTCCGGCAACTGCTCCATCGTGCGGTTCCATCCAGGATTAAACGTCATGGTGTTCTTATCGAATTCGCCGTGGAAGAGGCCGATTGTGCTGGATTCATTCTGCATGATCACAAATTTCTGTGCGGGATCGCCAAAGACCTTGCGAAAGCCGAGCTTTTCGTAGAACGCGCGCGATGCGGCAACATCCTTCACGTTAAGGCTCACCGAGAAATTGCCGAGCCGCAACGGCGCATCGGCTGCAGCGTGACTGGATTTCGCGACTTGCGTGGCAGCCCAACCGCCGAGAAAAAATGCGAGTGCACAAATTGTGAGACGCTTCATGGGAAACTCCTTTATTTAACGGAAACTCTGCGCGCGAGTTTAGGCGAGGAATTGGGTGAGTACAAGAGGAAGCGGGAACTGCGAAAAAATGGTCGGGACGACTGGATTTGAACCAGCGACCTCACGCACCCCAAGCGTGCGCGCTACCAGGCTGCGCTACGTCCCGACCGCTACAGCAAAATCAGCGTATCACTCGGTTTCGAGCAGCGTCAAGAAAGCGCGGAGAGTGTCACGCAGGTCGAGCAACACTTTGCGATTGATGGTGGGAAGAGGATCTTGATTGGCGGCGACGGGTCGCGCGGCGGCTAGAGGCGCTTCGCCAATTTCGCCGTTGGCTGCTGAGGGCTCGGAACCCGGAGCGATTTCTCCGGACTGTTCGCGCAGATGGCGGCGCGCGCCAGCGATCGTAAATCCTTCGTCGTAGAGCAGGCGGCGAATTTCGAGGACGCACTGCACGTCTTCGCGGCGATAGAGGCGATGGCCGCTGGGACTTTTCACCGGCTGCAGCATGGGAAATTCGGTTTCCCAGTAGCGCAGCACAAACGGCTTGGTGGCGGTGAGGCGAGCTACTTCGCCGATGCGGAACAGTGATTGTTCCGGAAGAATATTGGCCGTTAGGCCGCTAGCAGGTGCAGACATGTAGGCTTTCGACGGGCTGGCCATCTCAGAGCTATCGTAAACCTTTTTCATGCGTGTCAATCAGTGGATACAGAAAATTGAAAATAGAATTTGCTCGCGTGATACTGCCGCTGTGACGGTTTCGCACAACACCGATGACAGCAGCGGAGGATTCGTTGCCGTCGGCTGGTTCAGTGATTGGTCTGAGGCGATGATCGCCAAATCGATCATGGAATCGGCAAGTATTCAGGCCAGATTACCCGGGGATGGAACGGTCTTCTCAAGTCGAGTGCGGGGTTTGGAGCAGGGCGTAAAACTTTTTGTGCATGAATCGGATCGAGACGCTGCGATCCAAATACTTCGCGCTCAATTTCCTGAAAGTTGTATTTAGGCGACTCGCCGAATTACCGGAAAAATCTTTGTAGTGCTGGGCGGGGACAAGCGCTTCGCTTGCCCCGCCCCTACGAATGCTTTGCGGCTGGCGGCGATTGCTATGTGGAAAAATTTTTAGCTCTTGGTGTATTTCGGTGCGAAGTGTGACTTTTTGCCGAACTTGGGTGGCTTTAATGGCTTGTGAAATTCGCGGCGCTCTTTGGTGCGCTGCAGGAAGCGGATCGGCGCGGCGGTGAAATCGAATTTTTCGCGGAGACGATTTTCGAGAAAGCGTTCGTAGCTGAAGTGCAGGCGCTTGCCTTGATTTGTAAACAGAACAAATGTGGGCGGCTTACTAGACGCCTGCGTGACGTAGTAGATCTTAATTTTGCTGCTCGCGGGAGAAGTGCCGCGATCCAAATCCACTGTGGCTAGCCAGCGATTCAGTTCGCCGGTGGAGATGCGCTTGCTGCGCGCTCCCGCGGCGTGATCGATCATCGGATAGAGTTCCTGAATGCGCGCGCCATCGAGCGCGGTGAGATACACGATCGGCGCAAAGGAAAGAAATTTCAGTTTCTCGCGCACCAGCAGATCGTATTGCTTCATCAGCATCGGAGGATCGGTGAGGGCGCGAAGGCTGCGCTCGCGATCGCTTTCGACGTTGGTCCTGGGGCGCGCTTTTTTGTCGCGCACGCCTTTTGTTTTATCCCTGAACGCTTCTTTGCGGCTGGAGACGCGCATTTCGTTTGTGGATTGCGCTTTCACTTCTTCAGACGTTTTGCGCGCGGCGGCGAGAGCGAGGTCCCATTTGTTCATCACCAGAATTACGGAGCATCCAGACTCGGCGGCGTAGCCTGCGATGGCGGCGTCTCCCGCGCTGACTCCCTGCTCGGAATCCACAATGAGCAGCGCAACATCGGCGCGTTCGAGACTTTTGCGCGCCATCACGACGCTTAATTTTTCGGCGACGAGAGTTGTCTTGCCTTTGCGGCGAATTCCGGCGGTGTCAATAAATTCGTAGAGCTTTCCATCGTGGCGCACAAACGTGTCGACCGTGTCGCGCGTGGTGCCCGCAGTCGCGGAGACGATGCTGCGCTCTTCGCCCGCAAGCTGATTCAGCAAAGTGGATTTGCCGACATTCGGCCGGCCAATAATCGCGACGCGCACCGGAACTTCTTCGCCCGGTTTTGGATCCTCTTCCTCTTCGCCGGTTTTCGTTTTCTCGAGGACGTAATCGAGCAGATCGTCGATTCCGGTTCCGTGTTCGGCGGAAACGCCGAACACTGGCACGCCGAGTTCATAAAACGGCCCGGTCATCAAATTCTGCTGGCCGGTGTCGACTTTGTTTGCAGCAACGATCAGCGGCTTGCCCGAGCGGCGGAGCAGGCGCGCTAATTCTTCGTCGAGCGGCGTGAGTCCAGCGCGCGCATCGACGACAAGGATCAGCAGATCAGCGGTATCAATCGCGACGCCCGCCTGGCGCAGAATCTCGCGCGGAATCAGCGCGTCGTCATCCGGCACGAGTCCGCCGGTATCCACCAATTCGAAGCTGCGCCCGAGCCAAGTGACGGTGCCGTAGATGCGGTCGCGAGTGATGCCAGGCTCGTCTGTAACGATCGAGCGGCGCGTGCCGGTAAGCCGGTTGAACAACGTGGATTTGCCCACGTTGGGGCGGCCGGCGATTACTACGGATGGAAGTCTTGTGGCCATGCGTGACATTCAATGTAGCCGATGGGGCGCGGTTGCGATAGCGTGTGCGCCAATTCGAAGGCACGGCGAGGCCTGCCCACTTCGCGGTCGAGCCTAGCCCCTACAGAACAACCAGCGGCTAACGTGCCCCGCGATTTATCGAATTTTGGCTGCAATCTGGTAAAGTGCCGGGAACGCGGTCGTCGGTTCCAGGTCGCTGATTGCCAGCATCGGTCGCTGCCAATCGGCAGATGGGCAAGGTTGCGCAGGCACGTCGCGAGGCCTGTGGTTTGCACCTGTGGCGCCGGCCGTAGTGTGTACTGCTGCAAGTTTTGGGCCAGGCGAGACGTATAACTTATGGATGCGCGGAAACAGCCGGAAGGCATGACTGCTGCGGACCCGCAGAGGCTGGCGGACACTATTTCCCGCGCGCGCGCCGGAAGCTTGGACGCCTGGGGCGAACTGTATCGCGAGTTCGCGCCGCCAATCTTCCGATTTTGCCGGAGAACGATGCCGGCTCGCGAAGACGCAGAAGACGCAACGACCGAAATTTTTATGAAGTTGAGGGAAAAAATCGGCCAGTACGATTCGAGCCGTCCGTTTCAGGCTTGGCTCTACAAAGTGGCCGCGAATCACTGCTGGGACATGCTCAGGCGGAGGCGCATCCGCCAAGATCTGGAGACCGAGGGCGTGGAAGACATGCCGCTCGAGCATCCTGATCCGAGCCAGTTGGAAAAGATGGTGGAAGAAAGCAGTAACCAGGATATCCGCGGAGCGCTCGCAAAACTCCCCTCTCGCTCGCGGATGGCTCTGGTGCTTCGCTACTACTCCGATATGAGTTATGACGAAATCGCTGATGCCATCGGCGTCCGCCGGAATTTTGTGGGAGTGGTGCTGCTTCGCGCGCGCCATCAGTTGCGCGAAGCCCTTTCCGGAGAACAGGCCGCCGGTATGGCCGCGGGAGAGAGCCTATGACGCATTTCGATGAACTGACGTGCCTCCACTATCTCGAGGGTTTGCTCGATCGCGAACAGGCACGCGAAATTTCTCTGCACGCGGAAAGCTGCGACGATTGCCGCGGGCTGATGCGCGCGCTGCAGAACGAGACACAATTGTTGAGCGCTGCTCTGTGCGAGCAGGAAGAATCGGTGCCCGCGCGGCTGCTCGCTCCCGCGGTGCGCGAACACATGCCGTGGGCGTGGATTGTTTCGTTTGGACTTGCCGCTGCGGGAATTTACTGGCTGTGGGGATCGATTCTCGATCCGATGCAAGACAGGTTGCGCAGCGCGGGTATCGGCCAGGCCGATTTGCTGACGACTTTGCTGTTTCGAGGCGAGCCATGGAACTGGTGGCAGACTGCGTGGACTGGGATGCAAGCGCTGGCCGCGATTTCGCTGGGAGCTGTGGGATTTTTTCTGATTCGCCGCAGCTTGCGAAAATTTAATACCGTCGCGCTGGTGATGTCTGGACTGATGCTGGCGCTGTTGGGGCCGACTGGTGCGAGCGCGGTGGAATATCACACGCACGATCCAAATTATTTGCTCCCCGCAGATAGCGTAATTCATGACGACCTGGTGGTTACCGGCGGTTCGATCCGCATTAACGGAACCGTTGAGGGCGACCTGGTAGTGGCCGGAGCTTCCGCGAGAATCGATGGGCACGTGGAAGGCGACGTATTTTTCTCGGGCAGCACGCTAACGATTTATGGCACGGTGGACGGGAATATTCGCGGCTGGGGCAGCACACTCGTGTTGCACGGCAAGACCGGTAGAAACGTTTTGTATTTCGGCGGCTCCGTGGTGGTGGAATCAGACGGCGTAGTTGGCCAGGACATTTTCATGATGGGCGGCGAGTTGACGATCGAAGGCCGCGTGAATCGAAATCTGGATACCCACAACGGACAGGTAACAATCAACGGCTCCGTAGGGCAAGACATGAAAGTGGAAGCCGGAGACTTGATCATCGGCTTCGTCAGCGGAGATTAAGGGTAAGACCCGCTATACAGGAAATCATGTGGCACAAGTCTCGCCCGGAGCAAAGCTGGGCAGCCCGATTGATTTCACCGAGCGAACCGAACATCCGGAATACACTTCAAGCCACTACTACTGGCACCGCGCGCTTTCCTGGGGCGCGGCGTTTATTTTCGGAATGCTTTTGATTTTGCTGCTGCGCGATTTCTTTGCGGTGGTGGCGAATGGCACAGAGCGATTCGAATCGTTCGGCCTGGGACTGCTGCTGCTAATCGCGATACCGATTATCAGCGTGATTGTATGCATCACGATTGTGGGTCTGCCGGTGGGAATCGCTTCGTTCATGCTCTATATGATCGCGGTGTATTCGGCGAAAACTTTTGTCTCGGTGTGGCTCGGCCAGAAAATGATGGGAAACACGCTGCACCGCGGCGGATTGATCGGAAGGCTTGCAGCGGGCCTTGTAGTAATTTACGCGCTGGAAGCGATTCCGTACCACGTAGGATTTCTCGTGGGAGTCGTGGTCGCGTCTTTTGGACTTGGCTCGATTTGCATCGCGCTATACCGGCACATGCGGCCGGCGCCGGTGCTTGGCGCACCTTATCGCCCGCGCCCGTTGCGGCTTAGTGCGGATTAGCGCGCTAGTGGCCGTCAACTTTTGAAGCGGGCATCACCAGCGCGCTGCTCGATAGGAAAATCTGTCCGCGCAGAGTCACAACTTTTCCCGTCGTCACTTGCGTGAAGCTCGTTGTAGTTCCCGCGAATTCCGTAGCGGCCGACGTCTGCACTTGAATCTGGCTGAAACCTTTCGACGTAAATAGCGAAGGCAGCAAATTCACGTTGAAGTTCGGCGACGAGACTGTGGAAACCGTTGCCGTCCATCGCGAGCCGCGCAGGCGCACGCGATCAGCGTTGATCGCCGTGCCGGATGAAGTGGAAAGATCCTTCACTTGCACTTCCTGACCCGCTACCAGATTACTTGAGCCGATGAAGGTGAATGCGCTGGTGTCCGCGCCCTCGTCGTCCACTGAAAATGTGGTGATTCCGCTCAGCGTGACGGTCGCAATACTTCCCGGCCCGATTCCCTGCGTTGCAGGCAGCGTGTCCAGAACCACCATTCGAAATTGCGTGGGGCTATCCACAGAAAAAATAATTCCTTCGGTGAGCGTCTCGTCGAGATTGCTGTCTTCATACGTGATGCTGGTGCCGAGCAGCGAACCATCGCCCATCAAATTCATGTTCACAGCGACAACTTGGTTTACGGCGAGGCAACCGGAATTTGCCGAAGAACAGCCGAAGCTCAGAAAATCCTGATACGCCGTGTTCATATCGAGATTCACTTTGAATGCTGCTTGCGAAGTGGTGAACGTGAAATTGTTGTGCGCGATATCGAGCGCGGTTATTTTGCCGACTTGATCTTCTACTGGTGCGACTACGGTAGATGAAGAACCTGAAGCCGCCGAGACGCTCATTCCCGCGCTGAAATTCACTCCGAGAGTTGACGACAGAATCGTATTCAGATTGAAATCCAGAACCAGCGATTGCGGAGTGCCCGCAGTGATCGTGAGCGGAAATGGTGCAGTGGCGAACACCACGTTCGCCGCGGCTGCAGGTTGCACCTGGCAGGTCGTGCCGTTGAGGCAATTCACCGCGCCAACGGAAATCGTCGCTCCGCTGTTATTCAAAAATGTAAACGTGGGATTCGCCACGCTGATCGTAAGATTGTTGTACGTGCCCGCAGGAACGGAAACGCTTGCGGCTAGCGTGGAATCCCCTTCGAGGCGCTTTAGCTCAAGAGTGAGCGGGTTGCTGTTCGATATCAACGTGGCCGAGCTGCCCGAGGAAGACGTGAGAGAAGCGCCGGTGATCGTCGCTTCGAAAGAAAGTATGGTGACGCCCGAAGACGGCGTATCGCTGACGGCCAGAGTTACTGTCGCGTTGCTGCCGTTTGACGGGCCGCCGCCCGAAGTGAAATGGCCGGAGCCGTTGTTGCATCCCGCGATGATGAGGCTCACTGCCGCGGGCAAGAGCGCCAGAAGCCACGGCGCGCGTGGTCTTGTGGCGCAAAAATGGAATTTTCGGCCGAGCAACGATTGAATCCGCATTCGAGGAACTCTTATCCGGGCGCAGCTATGCCGAGCCGCCGCAGCCCTTTTCAAACCCAATTTATCAGGCTTAATTGTGCAGCAAAGATTGGCGGGAAGCACCTGTACCTAGGTACAGGTGCTCACCAACGTCACCTACCTGTACTCGGTCGGATTATTGCCGGTAAGGCAGCGTCAGTTTGGATTCAAGCGTTGGTCACGCTGAGCACGTTGCCATCGGGATCCTTAAACCATGCCACGCGAGTGGATCCGCCGGGCACGTCTAATATTCCCAGCTCGTCCTGCTTGAATTTGGGATAGCGATTGAAGACCACGCCCTTGTCGCGCAGAGCTTTGACTGTGGCTGCCACGTCAGGAACGCAGAAGCCGAGTACTGTGTGCTCGTGCGCGGTGAAATCAGGCACTGTGGAAACACGCAAAGTTATTCCGCCAATGTTGAAGACGGCGGAGAAATTGTCCTCATATGCTTTCACCAGACCAAGGGTATCGCCGTAGAACGCGGAGGAGCGCGCGCGATCTCGCGTGCAAATCACGATTGCGGGCTTGGCAGCCTCAAGGATTCCCATTTGTTCTCCTTTTATTGAGGGGCGCGCCGCTTTTCGGATTTACGCAGCTCAATGATGGCGCATTCACGCCGCGGTTTTGGCGATCGCAAACCGTGGATAGGTTTCGACTGGTGGAAAATTAGAATACCGTCTCGCTACGCCGCGAGAATTCCCAGCGACTTGGCGACTTCCGCCATGATCTCGCCGGCTCGCACTAGCTCAGGGCGTTTGTGTGTCGCCGTGACAATCACGCGCAGCCGCGCCTTGCCTTCTGCGACTGTCGGAAATCCAACGGCGGGCGCGTAGACTCCAGCATCGAATAATTTTCGCGAGAATTCAAACGCCTTCGCGGCTTCGCCCACATGCACCGGAATGATTGGAGTTTCGCTGGTGCTGAATTTGAATCCGTGTTTTTTCAGCGTGCGCTTAAAAAACTTTGTGTTCGCCCAGAGCTTTTTCACCAGGCGCTCGCCTTCCGGCGAATCCAGCAGAGTGAATGCCGCCTCGCACGCAGCCGCAGTCGCGGGCGGATGCGAAGTGGAAAAAAGAAACGGCCGCGCGCGATGGTAGAGAAAATCGATCAACTCCTTCGAACCGCACACGTAGCCGCCCATCACTCCGATCGCTTTGCTCAGCGTGCCTACTTGAATGTGTACGCGCCCGTGGCAACCGAGATGATCCACGGTGCCGCGTCCGCCGCGGCCAAGCACTCCTGACGAGTGCGCGTCGTCAATCATCATGATGCAATTATATTTTTCCGCGAGATCGCACAAGCCCTTCAGCGGCGCGATGTCGCCATCCATCGAAAACACGCCGTCTGTAATCAGCAGCTTGTGTCCCGGAAAAGATTCGGTTTCTTTGCAGATTCGTTCGCAATCCGCCAGATCGCGATGCTTGTAAACTTTGATCGCCGCGCGGGAAAGTCTGCAGCCATCAATAATTGATGCGTGATTCAGTTCATCCGAAATAATTAAATCTTCCTTGCCCAAAATCGCGGACACCGTCCCAGCATTTGCGGTGAATCCGGATTGGAAAACAACGCACGCTTCGGTGCCTTTGAATTTCGCAATCTGCCGCTCAAGTTCCATGTGAATCGCCATCGTTCCGGAAATTGTGCGCACCGCGCCCGCACCCGCGCCATATTTCCGCACCGCATCAATCGCGGCGCGCTTCAGCGCCTTGTGCGTCGTCAGGCCAAGATAATTATTCGAGCTGAGGTTGATAACTTCTTTCCCGTCGAACGTAGCTTCCGGCCGCTGCTCGCCTTCGAGCACGCGCAGGCTGAAGTGCCGCCCCTTCGCTTTCATCTCTTCAATTTGTTCGTGCAGGAATCCAAGCGGATTTCCCGCGGGACTTGCAACCGTGGTGCTCATCTGATCTCCCAACTCGTTTTTGGACTAAAAACGGTTTGCTACGAAAAATATTTAGCGATGGTGTTCAGGAATAAATAAAATTTTCCCCGCCAGCCCGCCTTCGAGCATCCGAAACGCTTCGTCAAATCGCTCAAATGGCATGCGCTCGGAAAACAGCGGCTCCAAATCCAGTTTTTTTCCTTTGAGCAGCGAAGTCATTTGCATCCAGGTCTCAAACATTTTGCGCCCGTAAATTCCCAGCACCGTCGCGCCCTTGAAAATAATATCGTTCACCAGATCGAGCGTTACCGGTTCAGAAGGCAGCCCCAGCAGCGACGCTCTTCCTCCCGCGCGCAACATTTGGAATCCCTGCCGGATTCCCGCGGGATTTCCGCTCATCTCGAGCAGCACGTCCACTCCTGCGCCGCCAGTCGCCGCGCGCACTCGCTCCACAACATTTCCTGCGGTGGGATCGAGCGCCTCATCCGCGCCCATCTTCAGCGCCATCGAGCGCCGGTGCGCATTCACTTCCGTCGCGAAAACTGTGTCCGCGCCGCAAGCCTTCGCCACCGCGATCGCCATCAATCCAATCGGGCCGCAGCCCGTCACGCCCACGGTTTGTCCCACGATTTCGCCGGAGAGCACCGTATGCACGGCGTTTCCCAAGCGGATCCAGAATCGCGCCGTAATGTTCGGGAATTGCCGGATCAATTTTCCAAATGTTGGACGCGGGAATTTTGACGAAGTCCGCGAAACATCCATCGCGGTCAATGCCAATAATTTCCAAATTTTGGCAAACGTGCGGCTGCCCCATTCGGCATTGCCGGCAGTTGCCGCACACCACATGCATTTCCGCGCTCACAAATTCGCCGGGCTTGATATCACTAACTTCTTCGCCGACGCGCTCCACCACGCCGCAGAATTCGTGGCCAAACGTCATCGGCGGATGAATTCGCGATGCCGACCAGCGATCCCATCCATAAATGTGCAGGTCCGTGCCGCAAATCGAAGCCGCGCTTACGCGCACCAACACATCGGTCGGTCCGATTTCGGGTATGGGAATGTTTTCGACGGCCGCGCCGCGTTCGGGACGCACTTTCCGCAGAGCCTGCATCGTTCCAGTGGGCATCAGTTTACGCGGGTCCGCGCCCGCAATTCGCGAATGTTAGCACACGGCTCAACGCGCCCCAACTTTCGGCGCTCGCATCGCGCGATCGAGCGCCGATTTTTCTGCTGGCGTTAATCGGCGAGTGGAACCCTTCGCCAAATCGCCAAGTTGCAGCGGGCCAATCGCGACACGAACCAGCCGCAACACTTCTGCTCCAACTTGCGCGAGCATTCGCCGAATCTGGCGATTCTTGCCTTCGTCCAGAACAATCGTCAGCCACGCGTTGCGCTCGCCTTCGCGAAGAATTTCCACGCGTCTTCGCGCGCAACAATTCTCCAGAATCACGCACGCCCCGCCGCAATGTTTCGAGTGCTTCATCGCCGATGCGGCCAGAAATCTGCACGTGATAAGTTTTGTCCAGATGCGTTTCCGGAGCGGCAAGCCGCGCGCCCCATTCCGAATCATTCGTCAGCAGCAACAAACCTTCGCTGGCTTTGTCGAGCCGCCCCACCGGCGCGATCCACGGCGTCTGCTCCGCCAGCAGCGAGTACACCGTGTCGCGGCCCTTCTCGTCCGACGCCGACGTCACAATTCCTCGCGGCTTATTCAGCATCAGATAAATTTTTGATTCCGCCGCGACGCGCGCGCCATCGACTTCTATCCGGTCGCTGCCGATTCGCACCGGATGCTCCGCATCCCGCCGCACAATCCCATTCAACCGCACGCGCCCTTCGCGAATTATTTCCGCAGCTTGCGACCGCGAGGAATATCCCAGCTTCGAAAGCGCGCGAGCCAGTCCAATTCGCCGCTCTTCCGGCGCGCAGGACTTTTTAGGCTTGAGGTTACGCCGCACGCGGTCCCGCCTACTTCACCTTCTTGATCACGCCAATCGATTCGAGCGCTCGAAGATATTCCGCAACCATTTCCATCGGTACCGTCCCGTATTCGCTTGAGACGAGCGATGTAATCCGCGCGACTGGATTCTTGCCGTCCACGAAATTCAATACTTCGTATGCGTATTCGCTGCCGCTGCCCCGCAATCCGCGATAGGAAAGCAGCGCAAGTTTCGCAGCCCTTTCAGCACCGTAGTGGTCTGTCAAGTAATCGTATCCGAAGACTGCCATTGGACCTTTTGCGGAACCAAATCGTTCGTATACTTCCTTCCCCTCCGAGAGACTCAAACCTATCGCTGGTATGTGGTCGCGGGCCAACAGCTCAAGTCGGCGGTCACTGAATTGATCGGATTCGCGTTTCAAATCGTTTTCGACGACGGCAAACTGTGAAATCGAACTGAATACACCTATCTCGTAGATAACTTGGCTGCGGATCAGCTCTGGGGACCCGGCCTTCTGCATTTCATCTTGAAGTTGAAGATTCTCTTGTGTCCGTCGCAGACTCGCCCGCTCGACAAGGTGCACGATGTCGGCCGCATCCTTCGCCCCCATCTGCGCCAAAAAATATCCGCTAGCCGCCCCAATAAATCCCGCCCTCTTCAATTTCGTCGGATCGATATTCGCCGCCACATCTCCATCCGTGTGAATGTACCGGTCCGGATAGTCATTCATATAAATCGCAGGAATTCGAAACGCTCCCTCTTCATACACATCGTGATCGCTGCCCATGCTGTAATCCACCATCTCGGCCTGCAAAGCTTCCTTGCCGCCCTCGGGAGCGACAAACGGAAACTCCGCCTCACCCGTTCCCGCATACAGCGCGCTTTCCTGATTCACGAATTCCCCAAATGCCGCGCCCACGTCATACACAAAAGACGGCAAACTCATCGGCCCGCGCGTCACATGAAAAATCGATTTCGTGATCGCCGCATTTCCTCCCACCATATCCATGTGGATCACAGCCTTGATCCGCTGCGCGAATTCAGGCTTGGCGTTCAGCAGCGTCGTCGTGCCTTCAATTTCCGGCGGCCAGATAAATCGCAACGTCCGCGCCGGCCGCGGCAAAGTTCCCGCCGCAATTAATTTCTGCAGCGTGCGCGCCACTTCCAGAATCGTCACGCATCCGCTCGCATTGTCGTTCGCGCCCGGCCGCTGATGATCCAGATGGCAACTGAACGCGATTTCTTCATCGCGCAATTTCGGATCGCCGCCGGGAATCGTCGCCGTCACCACGCTCAGCACTCCCGGATGTTGCCCAGCCCTCACCACCGCGTGCATGTGAATCGGCTCGCCGTGCGCCAGCCGCTCGCGCAATCCGCGCGCAGTTTTCAGCGACACCATAAACGCAAATGTCGGCGCGCCTCCAAACGATTCCAGATGTCCCCACCGAATCAAATTTTCGTCTTCGCCCCACCACGCCGACCGCTGATTCTGCGCGTAGCTCACAATTCCCGCCGCGCCATGAAATTCCACCGCGAGATGCTGCACGCCTCCGGGCTGCGCCGCCACCAGCACCAGTTTCCCGTGAACATCCTTCCCGGCATAATCCGATTCGCGAGTTCCCTCGCCCACGTCCACCAATTCCGCCGTCACGTCTCCGCTCTCGCTATCTTCAGCAAGCGTCACCGGCATCGCCGACCAATCCGCCAGCTTCGCCGCTGGCACCCACGCGCCGCCTTGCTTGGCGAAGTTCCCACAGCTCCGCGAACTCCGCATCCCATGCGCGCCGCGATTTCTGCGTTCCGTAAAATGTTCTTCCATCCGCGGGAAATTCCAGAATTTGCGCGTCCGTCAATCCGTACGCTTTCGCACGCTCAAGCACCAGCTCCGCCGCCGCGCGAAATCCTCGCGAACCGCGCACGCGATGCTCGCGCGTGATTCCCTCCAGATTTCGTTTCGCCGTCTCGCCCGAAAGTTCCTGATCCAGCGCGCCAACAATCGCGCTCGAAAGCAGCGGCGGTTTCTGCGCCTCCAGCGGACGCGGCGTCTCCTGCGCGAATACAATTCCCGCGCTGCACGCCGCGCACATCATCAACATTCCAATTCGTCGCATCGAATTCCTCCGCACTCTCTTCATCTCACGCTAAGGCCCGCCATTCTAGAACGATTCGCTCCCGCCGGTTCTTTTTTCAGCGCCGCGCCCAAGCTTCCGATACAATTCCCGCGTTCCGCACCAGTTCACGCGGAGCAGCGCGCAAATTCGCATCCCCAAATTTTTCCGCGCGCGCAAGGAGCGCTCTTGAGCTTCTCCGATCGTTGGCAGGAAATCCGCACCGGCTTCGAGCGCCCCTTCTGGGTCGCCAACATCAGCGAACTTTTCGAGCGGCTCTCCTACTACGCCGCATTTTCCTCGCTCGCCATTTATCTTCACGAGCGGCTCGCATTTCCCACCGCGCAAACTTCCAGCATCACAGGATTTTTCGGCGGACTCGTCTGGTTCCTCGCAATTTTCGGCGGCGCGCTCGCAGACAAACTCGGATTCCGCCGCGCACTTTCTCTCGCCTACTTCATTCTCGCCGCCGCTTATTTTCTTCTCGGCTCAATCGGCTCGCCGTGGTTCGCACCCGTGCGCCATTCGATTCCGCTCGTCTGGGTCGTGTGGGGAATTCTGGCGTTGCCCGCGCTCGGAGTTGCTCTCGTAAAACCAAGCGTCGTCGGCACCGTCGCGCGCTCTTCCAAAGAAAGCGCGCGCAGTATGGGCTACACGATTTACTACACGCTCGTAAATATCGGCGGCGCCGCAGGACCCTACGTCGCGAGCGTCGTCCACAAAAACGTCAGCATCGAAAATGTATTCCGCATCGCCGCGCTCAGCGTGCTGCTGATGTTTTTTGGCGTGCTGCTATTTTTCCGCGAGCCCAAGAAAGCCACCGACACTCCGCCGCCCAGCATCGCCACCACCGCGCGAAATTTTCTCACCGTCATCAGCAATCCGCGCTTCATGCTTTTCCTGATTATTTTTTCCGGCTTCTGGATCGTCTACTGGCAGCAGTACATCGCGCTGCCACTTTTCATCCATGGCTACATCGATCCAAATGCAGATGTCGAGCGCATCCTCATCACCGACGCATTCTGCGTGATCTGCTTTCAAGTGATCATCACGCACATCACCAGAAAAATTCCCAGCTTCCGCGCGATCACCATCGGCACGCTGATTTCTTCCTGCTCGTGGCTCGTCGTGGCAGCGCGTCCCGCCATCTGGGCATGCTTCGTTTCGCTCGCGATTCTTGCGCTCGGCGAAATGGTTCTCTCCCCCGCTACTACGAATATGTTTCGCGGCTGGCGCCGCCGGGGCAGCAGGGTACCTATATGGGTTTCGCGTTTCTGCCCATCGGAATCGGTTCGCTTGTGGGAGGTCCGCTCGCCGGCGTGATGATGCATCACTTCGCCGAGGTGCAGCACCGTCCTTATATTGTGTGGTGGTTTTTCTCGGGATTCGGAATCGCGTGCGCGGCGCTGCTGTGGATTTACGATCTCATCGTGAAACCTGGCGCTGCCCCTGCGAAATAATTTTCAAAAAATTTCGCGAAAATTTCTCATCACAAAAAAACAAAAAGCCCTCAGGCTGCGTTCATGGCTTGCGCGCTTTGCCGAAACAAAACGCACACGATCCTGACGCGCCCGAGGGCTCCGTGAATTTCTTGAACGGCCCGCCTGCCCGGAGAAATTTCCCTCCGGTTATCGCGGCTAGGAACCGAGCACCGAATCCTTGAAGGATTTCGCTGCGCGGAGCCGCACTACGGTCTTGGCCTTGATCTTGATTGCTTCGCCCGTTTGCGGATTGCGGCCCATGCGCGCCTTGCGGTGCGCCTTTACCGCGCGCCCGATGTTCGGGATCACAAATTTGCCCGCGGCGCCTTTGCATTCCTTCACGGCCAGATTAAACAGTTCTTCGAAAAACGACGCCGCTTGTTTCTTCGAGATCGGCTTTTCTTTCGTGCCAACCTTTTCGGCAATCGTTGCCACGATCTTGCTCTTGCTCATTGGCTTAGCCATCTATATTGAATCTCCTTGAATTTTATTTTTGAAGCCTGAAAATTTTTTGGCTCCCGGATGGGGTGTTGAGCCGGGTGGGACTATAGCTGCCATCGGCGCGAAGCGCAAGCGAAAACGTTAAAAAACCCGCATGAATCGCAGGTTCCGCGAGAGGTGCTTTTCCGGTCATGTGCGCGATGTGCATTTTGCGGATTTTGTTTCGAGCCGATTCGAGCAAATTTTCACAGTCTTCAGGGTGCAAATTTCTTTTGTTCCCACCCGACAAGCCGCTCCTTTTTTGCTATTCTCTCCGTTCTTACTAAGCCAATTCAATTTATTCGTTCGCTATTTGAACCGAGGAGTCTGCCATGTCCACCTGGTCCGATCTTGAGCGCAGAATCAGTGAGCGCATCTCGCTTGCGCGCCGCCCCGTCGCCGTCGCATATCTTGACGCGCCTCCCGCCGGCATCGAAAAATTTTCCGGCACCGAGCCATCCGGCTGCAGCTTCTGGCGCCTCGCCGCATTCGGCCACGCGTTTTATACCGTTCCCGCCGACCACTTTAATTGCGCCGTCGGCAGCTACACCCACAACATTCCGCTTTCGCCCGAGCGCGAAAAAGAGACCGAACAAACTCTCGGCATGATGTTTGGCCTCGGCTACATCAAGCCCGAAGAAGTTCCCGGCATTCCGCGCCTGCCAAAAACTCCGAATGTGATCGCCTACGCCCCGCTCGGCGAAACTCCGGTCGCGCCCGACGTGGTTCTCTTCGCGTGCAAACCATCCGCGGCCATGCTGCTCAACGAAGCCACCATCCGCGCGGGCATCGGCGGCGCATCTCCCGCCCTCGGACGCCCCACCTGCATGGCGCTGCCAGCTTCGATCGCCACCAGCGCATCGCAAATGAGCCTCGGCTGCATCGGCAACCGCGTCTACACAGGCCTCGGCGACGACGAGCTGTACATCGTGGTCCCCGGCAAATCCCTGGAAAAAGTAGCCGCCGCCCTCGAAACCATCGCCACCGCCAACGCCGCCGTAGCCGATTACGCCCGCGGCCGGAAGTCCGACCTAGCCACGATCTAGGGTTGCGCGAGGGGGCGGATAGCCCCGTTTAAGGGCCTTTGTTGCGCCCCGCGCAACCTATCGACTCCCTGTAAGTACAAGAAATTATTACGGTTAACCATGCTTCGCTGGTGAATTATGCGGTGGGTACCCCTCCACCATTGTTTTTGTAAAGTGATGATTCTAATAAGGTTATCTAGTACTATTACTAAAAAGTTGCTCATTCTAAAGGACTTAAGGTCGTTTTGAGGCCCTTTTTTGAGGCGTTTTTGGGGTGGTACTAAAACCATGGTCCCGCGGGACCTATCTCGAACCGAGTGGCGCGCTGCAGAATACGACCGCGAACGACGCAAGGCTAAGGCTTTCACCACAGAGACACAGAGGACACGGAGACTTCCCGGCGGCCGGGTGAGACTTTCGGTATTGGAATGGTTGCCGTTGTACAGCAAACTTCACCTTCTTACGGCATCGGAATGGGCATAGCTCGCGCGGGCTGTGGCTGGCGCAAGTGGTATGGGAAGTCCGATGGAAATTGTGAGGAGTAGTTTACCTTGAGAATACGTAGAAGTCAAGATAAATGTGAAGATTCTTGAGTTCCAAAATGGGAATTTAGATGGTGCCCCCGCGGGGACGCGAATAAGGACGGTGAATTAGTGCCGCATATACTATATCCGGGTCTTGGACTCTGCTTCAGACAGCGATCCTATTAATACCTTCGGTTCAAGCTACCTGCGATACTAACAGAAATATATTGACTTAAGTTATTGACGGACATAGAGTGCGTCGCGACGTGGAGGTATTCAAATGTACACGAGACGTTCGTTTATCACGGGTGCGGAAACGTTTGTCGGGGTGCGATTGCCAGAGGCCAATCTTGTCAGCCTACGCCCTATGGTCCGCTCTGCACGGCATCGGTCGACATCCCGGATCATCTAGAGGCAATCCATACTCAGGACTGTCCTCAGTGGTGTTGGGCTGCGTCGACGTCAATGGTATTCGGATTCTTCGGTCACGATATCAGCCAGGAGGAGATTGTACGGCAGGCCTATGGTGGAATTGTCTGCATGCCTGGGAGTACGCTCACCATCGCAAAGATAAATCGCGATGGTTGGATCAGGGGAGCATTTCGGTCGGCGTCGTTGGCGGCATTCGATCCTGCGAACGGCGTGAATGCCATCAACAACAATATAATTGCTCAGGAGCTTGCGCACGATCATCCCTTGCTGTACTGCAACACCCACCATGCGATGGTGCTCACAGCGGTGACGTACTTCCCCACTCAGCCCGCTGTGAATAAGGAATGTGGGTCGTTGATCCGTGGCCTGCCAGTCCAAGGTTGCACAATCTGACCCCTGCTGAGTGCCGCGCCGCTCTAGCGGTGGAAAAAGCCTTTCTGGCGACGTTTGAGCGAAGACTGCCGTAACAGTGCGACACGGCTTAGCGGTGGAAGCGCTTGGCTCGCAGAAATTCGGTGGTCGCGCCTATGGCGCTCCAAATGGCAGGACTCGGCAATATTGAAATAGTTTTATTCGGTGAATCGCGTGCCAAGCGGACGATTTTGTCTTAAATGAAGAAGCTGAGTGCTGTGCTGACACCTACGGAGGACAAGGCCTGGGTGTTTTCGTTTTGCTATTTCATCGAGATCGGCTTATCTGAGCGCGGAGCCGGCGATCAAGCTATTGCGTGTTGCGGAGGCGATAGTGGCCGCGGGAGGTGAAATCGAGGAGGTCGGCGTCGCGGAGGACTTGGAGTTGTTGGCGGATTTTGTCGCGGATGTGGCGATTGTTGGGATGGAGAGGGCCGAGGCGATATTCGAAGGCATAGACATCGGCGAGATGTGAAATCAGGGCGGCGCAGGGAGCGGACAACAGTGAGGACGTCGAGGGCCCAGCCACGTTCCTTGACCGAGAATTTTTCGAGCGAGCGAAGTGCTGCGAATTTTTCGCGGACGGTTTTGGGCGCGACCGGCTTTCCGTTGCTGACGTAGCTGATGCGTGCATCGGGCGCGATAGCGCCGAGAATGTAGTTGCAACCTGTCCAGCCTGCGCGCCGTGCACCGGGGCCGAGCGGCTTGCGCGGAATTACCATCGATTCCGAAAACGCGAAATGCGGTATCAGAAATAAGTTTTCGACCTTCCAGGAATCCCGGTTGTATTCCAGCGCAAAAAGATTTGGCGTGCGGTCGTCGCGAATTTCGCGGATCGCCGTGTGGTATTCGGAATTGACGATTCGGCTAGCGAAGTGTTTCGACTGACTTTTCAATTGAAACGAGGAAGTGCAGCGCGGGCAATCGAAATCGCGGCCGCGAGTGTTATTTGGGAGGACGGCCAAAGAATTCGAGGAGCAGGACGGACAAAACAATTCCTCGGCAGCCCAGGCTTCGGTGGCGACCCGGGCACGTTGAGACGGGCTTTTGTAGTTTACTAGCAGATTGGTTGGGATCTGGAGCTGCACGGCGGAATTAGATCATGGGGTCGGGTGAATTTGGAAGACGCGGACTTCGGGGTCTTTCCAAAGCTCGCTACTGTCTTTTGCGTTTTCGAAATAAGTCATCTCGTATACTTCGAATGTCGTGAACGACGAGGCGCAGCATTGCGAGCGACACGAGCACGATCATTCCGCCCTTAATGACTAGAGTTTCTGGATCGGCCATAAGCTCTTTACCCTCGAGTGGCTTTCTCTCCTGTGCGTTCGTTTTCCTGTCGCGATCGGGGCGTTGCTGCAAGATATTTGCAAGAAAGGAGTGCTTCAAATAATGGTTCTTCTCGTTCCATATTGCTGGTAGCGAAATTGTGAGCGGTGCGTTCCATCCGATGTGACGCAAGAATGATTTGGCCCTGATGCTTGCTGTGTTCTTTTCGGCATGGATTGATACGGCATAGGAATTCTTATCTCCCTTGCCGATGCCTTGAGGGCGAACTTGCAGTTGGCCCGGTCCCACAGCAGGAGTACTGACTTATCGCGATTTCCACGAGAATCCTTGCTCTCAGTCACATTTAGCCCGATGCGGCCGTCAGTCGTTAACGAAATTGAAGGCTCTTCGACTCTGGAACTGGTCCTTACAAACACTTCATACGCCACAGAACAACCTTCGTCATTTTAAGGTAGTGTGAAGGGAGGCGTATAGCAAGAAAAGGGGTGCGCGATTCAGTGGGCACTTAGGAGTACCTATGGGAGGGCGCGATTAACGTCATTTGGGATACATCTGTATAACAGATGTCGTTGGAGATAGCGCCGTCGGGCAGTGACTATTGTGCGAGGTAGATTTCGGTTTGCGTTTTGATTACGAAGAGGATTTCGAGATTGCCGCGGGGGCTGGCGCGGAATCGGGTCCAGGCGTCGTCCATTGAATTTGCGGCGATTGAAAATACGACCTCGCGGCGGATCGCTCCTACAAAATGGAAGTTGAGTTCCGTGTGAACGATCCGAGTTGAACTTTGTAAAGCCATGGACACGAATTTCGTGTTACTTGATCGATCCACGAAATGGACATCGAGATCAAGATCATTCGACAAAATTACTGTTCCAATTTGAACCACTACTAGCTCGGCGACGACGCGCGTTAAGCTCAAATCAATCGAAGAATTTTCAAGTTCAAATGAAACCGCGATTCTGCCGAGCCGCAGCGCTGCGATCAGAGTGGTGCCGCCTCCCATAAATGGATCGAGGACCAGGTCGCCTTTTGCTGAGGAGGCGAGGAGGATGCGTTCGAGAAGGGCTAGAGGTTTTTGGGCGGGATGTTTGCCGAATTTCTTTTCCCAGGTTTCTGGCGGCTTGATTTCCCAAACGCTTTTCATTTGCTTGCCGTGGTTGATGGCCTTCATGGATTGGTAGTCGAAGGTGTGGCGGCTTTTTAGGTTTTTCGCGGCCCAGATAATTGTTTCGGTGGCGTGGGTGAAATAGCGGCAAGAAAGATTTGGCGGCGGATTGGGCTTGACCCAGGAAATGTCGTTGAGAAGTTTGAAGCCGAGTTGCTGCATGGCGAAACCGACGGAGTGAATTACGTGAGAGGTGCCGCTGACCCAGATCGTGCCGTTTGGTTTGAGGACGCGCTGGCAGGCGGCGAGCCATGCGCGATTGAATTCGTGATTTTCTTCGGCGCCTTTGGATTTATCCCACGCGCCTTTGTTTACGCTGACCATGCGTCCTGCATGGCAGGTGATTCCGCCATTGGAGAGGAAGTAGGGAGGATCGGCGAAGATTACGTCAACGCATTCCTCGGGCATGGCGGGAAGGATTTGCAGGCAATCGCCCTGGAAAATTTGGATGTGGTGTTTGGCGTCTTCGAATGCGGGTTCGAGAGGGACGAGGCGGTGTCCGTTGCGCGAACCGGGAGAACGGGGTTTCGCGCCATTGGAATGCGATTGAGAAGAGGTCATAGGGATTGATCAATTGGGATCGTTGATCGCGGGGTAAAGGAAGTCAAGTTGAGAGGGAGGGTTTTCGGACCGTGAATGGGATGAGGATTGAAGAGGGGAAATTTAGGTCAAAGTCCGCATCCTTGTCCGCGCAGGCGGACAAGGATGCGGCACCCGGGAAAGGCGAGATCCTTCGGGCATCCTGATCGGATGCCTCTCAGGATGACGGCGCGGGCTTCGGGCGGAGGCAACGGCGCCAATGCGGAGATTGGCGTTCCCGGGGACGCTACAGCGCGGCTAGGTTTTGGTAGAAGTTGGCTACGGATTTGATGCCGCCGTAATAGTTTTCGAGGGAGAGGTGCTCGTCTGGGGCGTGGGCGTTTTCGTCTGGGAGGCCGAAGCCCAGCAGGACGCAGGGGATTTTGAAGGTATCGGAAATTTGGGTGACGAGAGGAATGCTGCCGCCTTCGCGGATGAAGACGGCGCGCTTGCCGAATCCTTTTTCCAATGCGTCGTGCGCGGCTTCGAAAAATGGGTGGGTGTAGGGAGCGATCCAGGGCTTGCCTTCGCTGTGCACTTCGAATTTCATGGTGACGGATTTCGGGAGCAGCGCGCGCAGATGCTTTTCAACTTGCTTGGTGATTTTTTTCGGGTCTTGATTGGGAACCAGGCGGCACGAAAATTTCGCGTAGGCTTTTGAGGGGATAACCGTTTTCGAGCCTTCGGCGGTGTAGCCGCCCCAGATGCCATTTAATTCCAGGGTGGGGCGGCACCACAGGCGCTCTGGCACGGTGTAGCCTTTTTCGCCGCCCAGCGCGGGCGAGCCGACATTTTTCTTGAAGTCTTTTTCTTTGAAAGGAAGCTTGGCCAGCAATTTCTTTTCGGCGGCGGAAAGTTTTGCGACGTCGTTGTAAAAGCCGGGCACGGTGACGTGGAAATCTTTGTCGTGCAGCTTTCCAAAAAGTTCGCAGAGAATCGTGAGCGGATTGGGAGCGGCGCCGCCGAAAACTCCGGAATGCAAATCCTGCGCGGGGCCGGTGAGCTCGATCTGATAGTAGGCGAGGCCGCGGAGAGCGTAGGTGATCGAAGGAACTCCCGGCGCGAGCATGCTGGTATCGGAAACGATGAGCGCATCGGAGGTGAGTTTGGATTTATTTGAAATTACGAAATCGGTGAGGTTGACGCTGCCCACTTCTTCTTCGCCTTCGATCATCACTTTGATGTTGATGGGAAGTTTGCCGGAATTTTTGAAGAGCGCTTCGAGCGCGGCGAAGTGAATGTGGATCTGGCCTTTGTCGTCCGCGGTGCCGCGGCCGAAAAGATTTCCGTCGCGGACGGTTGGCTCAAATGCGGGAGTGGTCCAGAGATTCAGCGGCTCGGCCGGCTGCACATCGTAGTGGCCGTAGAAAAGCACGGTGGGTTTGCCGGGAGCGTGGAGCGATTCGCCGTAAACGATGGGATGCATTTTCGTGGGCACGATTTCAACTTTGTCGAAGCCCACGGCGCGGAGCTTATCGGCCACCCATTTTCCGGCGCGCTCAACATCGGGCTTGTGCTGCGATTGCGTGCTGACGCTGGGAATGCGCAGGAGTTCGCAGAGATCCTGCAGGTTGGCGTCGCGGCGGCCGTCGATGTACTGGTTGAGGTCCATTGTGCGCTCCGGTGCGTGCGAAAGATTTGACCAGACATTCTACGGAGGCGGAGAAAGGAGAACAAGCGCGGCGGAAGAGGAAGCGTTGTACTTCGGTACAGGGTGTGCCCGATTGGAACATTCTGACGGAGTACCGTTGACCCGCGCGGCGTGCGGAACGAGCATGGCTTTGTTATGCCAACTACAACCGAACCGGCAGTTAGTTTTGAAACAGCGCCGCGCCGCAGCACACGCGTATTCATGAGCGTGCGCGTGGTGGTGAGCGGAAAAAATTTGATGGGCAAGAAATTCAGCGAGGCGTGCCGCACGATTGTGATCAACGCGCACGGCGGGCTGGTGTTCCTGAACCAGGAACTGGCGGATGGCGCGATGCTGGTGATTACGAATCCGCTGACGCAGGAAGAGCTGGAATGCCGCGTGGTTTTTCTGGGCGAGCTGGGCGACAAAGGCATGAGGGTGGGGCTGGAATTTTTGACGCCGTCGCCGCACTTCTGGGGAGTGGAATTCACTCAGAAGGAATGGGTGGAGAAAAAAGCGGCGCCGCAGGATGAAGGCGTACAGCACCGGCAACCAGAGCAGCAGCAAGATTCGAATTAATTTTCGATAGTTCCCTTTCTGAGTTTTCCACCTTTAGCGAGATGATTTTCTTTTGTTCGCGGCGCGCTGCCGAGCGTTTGCGCGATTCTGCGTTTCTGCGCGTCTAAATTATTGCGCGCGAATTTCCTTCACGAAATCTTCACACGCGACGCCGATGATGATGGATTGGCTTCGCCGCGCGCGACAATACTTCCATGCAGAAACAGCAGACAATTCTGATCGCTGAAGATGAGCGGAAAACCGCGGACACTTTGCGGTTGTATCTGGAGCACGCGAATTATCGCGTGTTGATTGCGCACGATGGAAAGTCAGCGCTCGCTGCGGCGCGCGCGGAGAATGTTGATCTGGTGCTGCTCGATTGGATGCTGCCAGCGATGAGCGGGATCGATGTGTGCCGCGCGGTGCGCGCGGAATCTGCAGTGCCGATTGTGATGCTCACGGCGCGCACAACCGAAGAGGAGAAACTGCGCGGACTGAATCTTGGGCGCGGACGATTACATTACAAAACCGTTTAGTCCGCGAGAAGTTGTGGCGCGAGTGAAAGCTGTGCTGCGCAGATCGGCGCGCGAAGACAGTGCGGCGATTCGCGGCGTGATCATCAATGTTGGCGATGTGCGGCTTGATGCTGCGCGACACGAAGTATTTGTGGCGGCAGCGCGAATGGATTTAACACCGACGGAGTTTCGGCTGATGGAAGTATTTCTGCGCGCGCCCGGTCGCGCGTTTCGCCGCGACGAGTTGATCGCGCATGCGTTTGGCGATGAGAGCGACGCGCTTGATCGCACCGTCGATGCGCACGTAAAGAATCTGCGCGCGAAGCTCTCGCGGCGAGGCGCGGCGCGGCTGCGCGATCGAAACTGTGCATGGAATTGGATACAAGTTTTGCGCGGGCGCGAGTGAGCGCGATGAGTAGTCTGCGCAATCGATTGCTGCTCGCGATGCTCGCAGTTGCGGGCGTGACGCTCGCGCTCGCTGCGCTTGTGTCGACGCGCGTGGTCACGACAGAAGTGCGCGAATTCGCGCGCGTGCCGATCGAAGCAAATGCTCCGCCGGATACCGGTGAAGCTGTGAGGTCGCTGGAGGAATATTACTCGCGTGCGAAAAGCTGGGATGGAATCGTGGCGACACTTGCGCAGATCAGCGCGAAGACTAATCGACGCGTGCTGATTGTCGATGTTGCAAGTAGGTTCGTTGCGATCGCTCCCGAATCGTTGGCGAAGACACGCGTTGAATTCGGACCGGATGATGCGCTGACGATCGAAGTCACGAGCGCGAGCGGAGTGCAAAAGGCGCAATTTGTTGGCCCGCCGCGCGCGGCGCTGCATGATTCTGGCGGCGCTGAGATCGGAACGATGTATTTGTTGCCGCGTTCCGAGGCGAAGGAATTGGAAGGCGCTGCGCCGAATATTGTGACGCCACGCGCGATTTTGTGGCGGCTTGTGCCTGCATTGCTCGCGATTCTGCTGCTCGCGATGGCGGCGACATATTTGGTGTCGCGGCAAATACTTCTGCCGTTGGAATCGATGCGGAAGGCTGTCGATGAGATGCGCGGCGGAAATCTGGCGCAACGTGTGGACGTGAAATCGCGCGATGAGATTGGCGAACTCGCGAGCGCGTTCAACGATATGGCTGCAAATTTGGCGCGAGTGGAACAGGCGCGGCGCGACATGATTGGCGACGTAGCGCACGAATTGCGAACACCGCTCACGAATATTCGCTGCCAGTTGGAAGCGGTGCAAGACGGACTTGCAGCAGCGAACGCCCAGACTGTTGCGTCGCTGCATGACGAAGTGATGTTGCTCGGGCGGCTTGTAGATGATTTGCGCGACCTTGCGCTCGCGGATGCGGGTCAACTTGCGATGAGTCGTGAGATGGTTTCGATGGAGGAAGTAATTCGCGGCGCGGCGAGTTCGATTGCACCGAGAGCAAAGAGTGCGAATGTTGCGATGCAGATTTCGGTCGCGGAGAAGTTGCCGCTGATTTCGGGAGATGCGGCGCGGCTTGCGCAAGTGTTGCGCAACTTGTTGGAAAACGCGCTGGCGCACTCGCCAAGCGGCGGAACGATCGTGATTGAGGCTTTAGCGACAGGGAAAGAATTGCTGGTGAGCGTGCGCGATTCTGGACCGGGAATTCCTGCAGAGCACTTGCCACGCATCTTCGAACGGTTTTATCGCACTGATCCTTCGCGATCGCGCGAATCGGGCGGAGCAGGACTTGGTCTCGCGATCGTGCGGCAAATTGTGAACGCGCACAGCGGCCGCGTTTGGGCAGAGAACTTTGCGACTGGCGGCGCGATATTCTTTGTCGCGCTCCCAATTATATCTCAGCGAATGTGAACACGATCGCGAACGATAGACCTTCACAGAAACTTCACAGCGATAGACCAATATCGTTTTGCGATGCAACCGCATCGCGGAGGATACAAGCATGCGAATTGGCAGGCTATTGTTTGCAGTCGGAGTATTTGCGGTCGCGTTGGGATTTTCACCGCACGCATCGTGGGCGCAGGGAAAACTTCCGGATACGGCCGCGGGAAAACGGGTTGCGTCGTATGTGGAAGCGTTTAATTCCGGGGACGACGCGAAGATGGAAGCTTGGTCGCAGGCGAACATGACTGCGGCCGGGCTGAAACGCCATACGCCGCAGGAGCGCGCGGACATGTTTCACCGAATGCGCGGCGATATGGAAACAATCGACGTGAAGAGCGTGGAAAATCAGAACGGCACTTTGCAGGTGACGATGCATACAAAGAAGGACGAGCTGTTTTATCTTCACGTTTGAGTTCGACACGGGAGACGCGAGCAAAGTCTCTGGCTTGCGGATTCAATCAGCCGAAGGCGGAGAGGGGGCTCAGAATAATTCTGGGCCTCCCGCCGCCGCTCGTAGCGGCCTGATCCCGCAGCGCAACTTGCCGATTATGGGGACCGCATCGCGAAATTGGGATTCACTGGAGCGGCGATGGCGGCGAAGGGTGACAAGATACTTTTCGAGAAGGGATTTGGGATGGCGGATCGTGCGAAGAAAATACCGAACACTCCGGAGACTGTGTTCAATATTGGATCGAATACAAAGGATTTTACTGCTGTCGCGATTCTGCAACTTGAAGCGGCGGGAAAATTGCGCGTTGAAGATCCAATCTCGAAATATTTCAAGGATGTTCCGCAGGACAAGGCCGGAATCACAATACTGGAATTGCTGAAACACACGGCGGGACTCGAGGAATATTCGGGGCCGCAAGGGCGCGGGAGATTACGAGCCGGTGTTGCGCGACGAATTCTTACGTCGAGAGATGCGTTCGGAACTGGTGAGCAAACCAGGGGAGCAAAAGCATTACTCAAATGCTGGATACAGTTTGCTGGCCGCGATTATTGAACTAATCAGTGGAAAATCTTACGACGAATATTTGGACGAGAATATTTTTCAGCCGCTGCACATGACGCATACCGGATTTGTGATTCCCCATTGGAAACCGGAAGAGCAAGCGCACGGATATCAGGATGGAGACGATTGGGGAACTGTGCCGGGGCACCCGCACGCGGCGGATGGAGCGTATTGGAATTTGCGCGGGAACGGCGGAATGCAGTCGACCTTGCCGGAGATGATGAATTTTTACCGGACGTTGTGGAGCGACACATTTTTGCCGAAAGCGGAGAGGGAGAAAATGTTTCCGCTGAGCGGACCTTTGGCGCTCGCGGGGAGCAATGGAATTTTATTTTTCGTTTACACGTACGATCCGGCGGAGCGCGTTGCTGCGATTGTCGCGTCGACAGATTCGGCTATGCCAGGTGAGCATGTGAGCCGCGACATTTTTCGGCTGGCTGAAGGGCGGCAGATCACAATGCCGCCGCGCGTGGTATCCGCTAGGGAAAGAGAATTTGGCGCGGATGGCGGGAGTTTACGAGATCGCGCCAGGATCAAGTTTTCGCGTGACCGCGAGTGATGATGGATTACGGATATTGGCGCAGGGACAGGAAGCTACGAGCGCGTTTTTCGCCGGGACACACGGAGAAATCTGAACGCGCGAAGGATCTGAATGCGCGAGCGAAATCCATTTATGACGCCGTGATGCACGAAAATTATGCGCCGCTTTCAGAAGCGATCGGACGGGAAATGCCGCTCGAACGAGTGACGGCGAATAATCAGAAACGCGAGAAGAATTTGGAAGAACAATTTGGCGCGCGCAAGGGATTCGACGTGCTGGGCACTGCACCGACCGGCAGGCGAGGAACATTCAAAACGCAGATTCGAATCGATTTCGAGAGGGGTTCGGCGGTGCTGGAATACGTTTGGGAAGGAGATCAGATTGTTGGAGTTGGAATTGCGGAGGGAGCGGCAGGAGTGTTGTTTTATCCGGTTTCCGCGACGGATTTTGCATCTTACGATTTTGCGAGCGGTGCGAGTGTGCAGGTAAGTTTTGTGAACGACAGGAATGGAAAACCTATTGGTCTTGAGATCGGGAATGGAACATCGCGCGATACAGCGAAGCGCGTTGAGTAGTTGCGAACTTCGGGAATTCAAACGAAATGTAGATCGGCGATTGAGGAAACCAAAAACCGCACCCTTTTGATTGCAAAGGGTGCGGCAACGCGGGTCGGGCAAGCCCGACCCCTACGAACCGAAAGGGATGAGGCGCCCGGGTGGAAAGGCCGCAGCCGAGAATGGCTGCGCTACTGTGCTTCGTTGACAGGTTGATGCGGAGCGGTCAAGCTGTGATTGGGCCGAACGGCTCGGCTGGGCTTGCCCCGCCTATACGCGAGAGATTCGACAATTCCGATCTGCCGGGAGGGATTTCGCAATGAAGAGAATTAGTTGTTTGGCTGGGATCTTACTTTTTGCATGTGCGGTGGGAATTGCGCAGAGCGGAAGTTCTTCGGTGATGCACAAGCCCGTGGTAGTGGATATGAAGGATGCGCAAGGCAACAGCGTTGGAAGCGTTACGATTTCGCAGGCAGATCACGGCGTAAAGCTGCAACTGAATTTGAAGAATCTGCCGCCGGGGGAACACGCGATACACATTCACGCGACGCCAACATGCACCGCGCCGGATTTCAAATCGGCGGGCGGACACTTTAATCCGGACGGCAAGCAGCACGGAAGCGAGAATCCGATGGGTCCTCATGCGGGTGATATGCCGAATTTCACGGTGGGTGCGGATGGCACTGCGACGAGTACGGTCACCAATATGAATGTGACCATGGGAATGGACGCCCATTCGATCTTCACGAACGGCGGAACGGCGCTGATGATCCACGCAAAGGCGGACGATATGAAGACCGACCCGACGGGGAATGCAGGCGATCGGATTGCATGCGGCGTGATTAGCGGCGGGAATTAAGTGCGACGAGGAAGAAATCTGGAGTTGGCCAACTCCACGCGCCACACGCAAGATTCATCTGTGTGGCGCCCGGACTGAACCGAACCTACATCTACGGCGATCGACAAATCGAAAAGTCAAAAACCGCACCCTTGGACTGCAAAGGGTGCGGCACCCGTTAAGTCAGAGGCGTAGAAAACTCACACGCAACTACGGCGTGTGTGGCACCCGAAACGAAAACTGCGTTCGCTATTGAATGCGCTGGGGTTGGGAGCTGCGGCCTACCAGGGCTTCGAAAATGGCCAGGACGTGGCGGCGAAATTCGACCATGCGGCTGAGGATGTCGCGGAGCTGAGGTTCACGTTCTGCTTCGCGGTGCCATTTGGCGAGGACTTCGGCGGGCACAGCGATATCGCGGCGAAGATTTTCGGCGCTGTGGCCGCGGAGGAAAGAGTCCGTAGAAAAATGCGGCCTCGCGCTGGGGATAATCGAAGTCGCGAGCAGTGCTTTCCGGCGTGTAGACGTTCTGTTCCATGGCCGAAGAAAAAGGAAGTTTACCTAAAACGCGATTCGCGTCAAGTCCTTGTCCGGATTGTCTGCTCGAATCGCTCATTTCAAGTCTCGGCGCGAATATTAGCCTCCGTTATTGGATGGTCCTCGCTTTTTCGGGTGGCCGATTGGAGCGGGCGAAATCGCGGAGGACGGAAACATTGGGGCCGTAAGCTCCAATGCGGCCAGCATCGACCGGCAAACCCATTCGTTCGGCGAGGTCAAGGTTGATTCCAGCGTCGTCGAGTTCAGAGAGGCTGAAACCGGCGGCGGGCAGTATGCGGTTTGCGTCCGATGGATAGACCGGGCGTGGAGGGCGGCGCCGATTCCAGGGCCGCTTTGAAAGCTCGAAGAACTGTTGCCAGTCTCGCTTTACCCACATTTTCGGTTCCTCCCGTGTTACGGGAAGCTCGTTAAGCTTCAGATGCTGCCAGTCGCTCGGGGGTCGCTTTTGCTTCACACTGCCGCCCGAGTTATTGGTAATACGCTTCCGAGGCGCAAAGCGTCCATAGAAACGTAGTACGGTATTTCGTAGGCGTAACGTACCTGGCCCATTGGATATACGCGTCAGTGTGGTGCGCGGATGTTGCCGCGCGGGTGTACGCGCGAATAAAACGCAGGGTTGCTTGCAGTGGAGAGCAAAGGCGAAGCGGCCGGTATACAATTCTGGCTACAACCTACAGATATGGCTAAGACTTACATCGTCGTGCACTACCACGAGCTGTGGCTCAAGGGCGGAAACCGCCGATTTTTCCTGGGCAAGCTGATCACCGGGCTGAAACGTGCGCTGGAGGGTGCGGGGCTGGAGAAGATGCATTGCCCCGGCGACAGAATTCTGCTGCAACTGCGCGATGGGGCGCCGGTTGATGCGGCGATTGAACGGATCAAGCGCATAGGGGGCATCGCGAATTTTGCGGTGGCGCGACAGCTCACTAGAGCGGAAGCCGAGAAGGATTTTGACGCGGTGTGCAGGTTGGCTTGGGACGAAATGGCGCCGGAAAAATTTGCGACATTTGCGGTGAGATCAAAAAGATCGGATAAATCTTTTCCGCTGCGAACTGCCGAGATCGAGCCAATGGTTGGCGGGTATCTTCTGGACCGGCTGCGAGCCGAGGGACGCGAAGTGGGCGTGAACTTGGACACGCCGGAACTGACTTGCAGAATCGAAGTGACCAAGACTTCAGTACTCGTCTATGCGCGGAGAATTTCTGGACCAGGAGGATTGCCGCCCAACACTGGCGGGAGAATGGTGTGTCTGCTATCTGGCGGATTCGATTCGGCGGTGGCGGCGTACAAGATGATGCGCCGAGGGGCGCACGTGACGTTCGTACATTTTTGGGGCGGGGGCGGGCAGGCGGGAGAATCTTCCGCGCATGTGGCGCGCGAGCTGGCGCGGACGCTGACGCCGTGGCAATTCACTTCAAAACTTTATCTTGTGCCGTTTGAACCGATGCAGCGCGAAATTGTGCAACATGCGCCAGAAACATTTCGAGTGCTGCTGTACCGGAGACTGATGCTGCGGATTGCGGAACAATTTGCGTTTCGCGAACAAGCGCTGGGAATTATTTCGGGAGACAGCCTGGGACAAGTCGCTTCGCAGACACTGCAAAATATGGGGGCGGTGGGAGCGGTTGCGCGGCTGCCGATTTACCGTCCACTGGCAGGCGACGACAAGCTGGAGATCATGGCGCTGGCGCGGCAAATTGGAACGCACGATATTTCCGCGGAACCGTTTCACGATTGTTGTCCGGTGTTCATGCCGAAGACTCCTGCGCTGTATGCGACTGCTGAAGATTTGGATCGGGCTGAGGCGTCGCTGGATATACCTGCGCTGGTGAAGCGCGGACTTGATACGGTGACGCTGGAGCGGTACAGGCTGACGAATGGAGTTGTTGAGAGTTTCGTTTCTTTGCGGAAAGCCACGGCGTAAGCATTTTCACGCGCATTTTTGTGTGTTGAAGAAAGCTGGGTGGGGCAAGCCCCACCCCTACGGGACCGTGCGCTGTGGCGATCCGGGCCCGTGCGGACTACGCGATGAGTTGGTGATAGGATTCGGGGCAATCTTTCGGGCGATTGATAATTCCTGCCGGTTCCGATTACGCGAGGGCTAGAGATGCGCGGATTGATGATGGATTTTCCGCTGACGCTGCCGACGATTTTGGAGCGCGCGCATACGGTGTATCCGCGCGTGGAAATTGTATGGCGCAAGCCTGACCGGACTATTTCGCGATATACATTCGGCGATTTTTACAAACGTGCGATCGCGCTGGCGGAGGCGTTGACACGGGCGGGGCTGAAGAAAGGCGATCGAGTTGCGACGCTGATGTGGAATCACGAGACGCATCTCGAAGCGTACTTGGGAGTTCCTAGCGCGGGCGGGGTGCTGCACCCACTTAATTTGAGGCTGCATCCCAGTGAGCTTGCGTTCATCGCGAATCATGCCGAGGACCGATTTCTGATTGTGGACGATGCGCTGCTGCCGTGTTTGGAGAGTTTTCGGAAAGAGGCGCACTTCGAACGAATTTTTGTGGTGCCTTACTGCGGTGACGCGGTGAAACACGAATTCGAAAATTACGAAGCGCTGCTGAGCACGGCCCGCGGCGAATTCAAATATCCGACGATGGATGAAAATGATGCGGCGGCGATGTGTTACACGTCTGGCACAACTGGGCGATCGAAGGGAGTGGTGTATTCGCATCGCGCTTTGGTGCTGCATTCTTTTGCGGAATCGGTGGGGGATGCATTCGGAATTCAGCATCAGGACACGATGCTGCTGAATGCGCCGCTATTTCACGCAAACGGGTGGGGGCTGCCATTTACCGGAGTAATGAACGGAGCAAAATTTGTTTTGCCCGGGCCGCACGCTGGACGCGGCTAGTTTGCTGGAATTAATTGTGGAAGAAGGCGTCACCGTCGCGTGCGGCGTGCCGACTGTTTGGATCGGGGTGCTGGAGGAATTGGAGAAGCATCCAGAGAAATGGAAATTGAAACACGGAACTGCGAGCGACGGTGGGAGGCACGGCTCCTCCTGAGGCGCTGATTCGCGCGCTGGACCAGCACGGAATTCACATCGTGCATTTGTGGGGAATGACGGAGACAGCTCCGCTGGCGACAACTGGCGGGGTGCGCACGCACATGCGCGATTGGCCGGATGAAGAAAAATATACAGTGCGAGCGCAGCAGGGATGTCCGGCGCCGTTTGTGGAATTGCGGGTGACACGCGATGGCCGCGAAGTTCCGCGCGATGGAAAAACCGCGGGCGAGTTGGAAGTGCGCGGGCCGTGGGTGGCGTCCGCGTACTACAACATGCCCGAGGAGAAAAATCGCTGGACGGCATGATGGATGGCTTCGCACCGGCGATGTGGCGTGCTGGGATGATGAAACGCGAATACATCTGGTGGATCGAAGCAAGGATTTGATCAAGTCTGGCGGGGAATGGATCAGCTCGGTGGATTTGGAAAATGCGCTGATGGGACATCCCGCGGTGCGAGAGGCGGCGGTGATCGGCGTGTCGCATCCGAAATGGCAGGAGCGTCCGCTGGCGGTGGTGGTGCTGAAGGACGGGATGAGCGCGACGTCAGGATGAGTTGCGGGAATATTTTGAGCGCGCGATTCGCGAAATGGCAACTGCCGGATGCGTTTGTGTTTGAGAGCGCGATACCGACGGACGTCTGTCGGGAAATTTTTGAAGAGCAAGTTGCGGGAGCAGTATGCGGGCTGGAAGTGGGGGTAATGAAATGGCGCAATGTGAAATTCTGGGTGCGACAAAGTCGAGCAGATCAGGTGCGATAGCTGGCGTTGATGTGAACGTATTCCGCGGTGAAATCGCAGGTCCAGTACGCGGGCGCGAGATTTTGCCGGCGCGCAAATCCATCACGATCGGAACTGTGGCGCTCATTAATTTTTCGTGAGCGGCGCCTTCGTCGAATGGCAGCGCGCGGCCGCGTTCGTAAACTTGGATGCCGGCCATGCGGATCGCTGCGCGTTCGGGACGAAACGGAACGCCGGCGCGGCCTGCGGCGGCGAGAATGCGCCCCCAGTTGGGATCGCCGCCTGCGAGAGCAGTTTTGACGAGAGGCGAAGTTGCGATTGTGCGCGCAACTTGTTCGGCGGCGGATTCGGTGGGAGCGCCACGAACTTCGATTTCGACTACGCGCGAGGCGCCTTCGCCATCGGAAACAATCGCGAGCGCGAGAGCGCGGCAAATTTTTTCCAGAGCGGCGACGAAAGATTTGTAGCCTTTGCTGCCGACTTCGATTCTCGGCGCGCCGGACGCGCCGCTGGCGAGAAGGAGTGCGGTGTCGTTCGTGGAAGTGTCGCCATCAACGGTGATGGCGTTGAAAGTGCGGCGCGCCACGCTTGCAGAGCGTGGTGAAGGACCTTGCGGCGATGCTGCGGCATCCGTGAGAATGTAGGCGAGCATCGTGGCCATGTTGGGATGAATCATGCCCGCGCCCTTTGCGCAGCCAATGAGGCGAACGGTGTGGCCGGCGATGCGGCAGCTGGCGGCGGCGCGTTTCGGTTTCGTGTCGGTGGTCAGAATTGATTGCGAAAAACCTTCGTAGCCCGCTGACGTTGCCGCGGCGTTTCGCGCGAGATCGGGAAGCGCGGCGAGAATTTTTTCCACCGGAAGAGGCACGCCGATTACTCCTGTCGAGCAAACCAGAATTTGATCCGGCTTGCAACGCAGCGCGCGGGCTGCTGATTTCGCGGTGGCGCGGGATGCGCGCATGCCCGTTGGGCCATTCGCGCAATTCGCGTTTCCTGAATTCACGATTACTGCGCGGATGTGAGAAGCGGCGGAGGCGATGTGCTTCTGGCAGAGAAGAACGGGCGCGGCTTTCACCAGATTGCTGGTGAAAATTCCGGCGGCGGCCACAGGATCTTCTGCGACGATCGCGCCAACGTCGAGACGATTTTTTCGGCGCAGACCGCACGCGGCGGAGGCGTAACGAAAACCTTTGGGCAAAGTTGCGAGCGGAATTGTTTCGGGAACGTTGAGCGCGGTCATTGCGACGGGCGCTGCGGCAGGCGCGGCGTCGTGCGGTTTCATCGAGCGGCTCCAATCGCAGCGAATTTTTCGCGCCAGGCGCGGATTGCAGCGCGCACGGTGTCTGGAGCGGTGCCGCCCGTTACGGCATGCGCGGCGAGAGATGCTTCGACGCTGAGCGCCGCGTGAAAATCCTCGCCGAATTCCGGCGAAAATTCGCGCAGCTTCGCGAGCGGCAACTTTGTCCAAGGCTGGCCGGTGCGTTCGGCTTCGCGCAAAACTTTCCCTATGATTTCGTGCGCGTGTGCGGAATGGCACGCCGCGGCGCACGAGATAATCGGCGGCATCGGTGGCGAGCAGTGCAGGATCGGAGGCGAGTTCGCGCATGCGCTTCGCGTTGATTCGCAGTGGCGGCGATAGCGCCGGCGGCTACTTCGACCAGAGCGAGCGCTTGATCGTGCGCGGCGAAGACCGGCTCTTTATCTTCCTGCAAATCGCGCTGATAACTTGTCGGAAGGCCTTTCATAGTGACGAGCAGCGAAATCAGCGCGGCCGACCAGGCGGCCAGTTTTTCCGCGCGTGAATTCCCACGAATCGGGATTTTTTTTCTGCGGCATCAGGCTGCTTCCGGTGGCGTATTCATCGGGCAAAATCACGAAGCCAAATTCGTGTGAAGCGAAAAGAACGAAATCTTCGGCCAGCCGCGACAGATGTGTGCCGAGAACGGCAATCGCAAAAAGATATTCCAGAGCGAAATCGCGATCGCTGACGGCGTCAAGACTGTTTGCAGTGGGGCGCGAGAAACCAAGATCGTGGGCAAGCGTGTCGCGATCGATTTTGAACGCGCAACCTGCGAGCGCTCCGGAACCCATCGGGCAGGCATCGGCTGCGTCAGCTGCGGCGATGATGCGCTCGGCATCGCGATCGAATGCCGCGAGATGCGCCAGTAAGAAATGCGAAAATAGAATTGGCTGGGCGTGCTGCATGTGCGTCATGCCGGGCATGGCAACGCCGATGTGGCGATCGGCCTGATCGAGAAGAGCGGTTTCCAGCCGCAGCGACCGCCGAGAGGAGCGATGCGGAAGCATCGCGAACGAAGAGCCGAAAATCGGTGGCGATTAATTCGTTGCGGCTGCGACCGGTGTGGAGTTTTGCGCCGAGCGGGCCGAGTTTTTCGATCAGCGCCATTTCGACAAAGTGGTGGACATCTTCGGCATCGGACGAATCGAGCCACGCCGCGTCGTTTTGGGCGCGTGCAGCGATTGCGTCAAGCGCCGAATTAATTTTTGTCACTTCGGCGGCGGTGAGAATTCCGGCGATTTCTATCGCATGGGCCCATGCGCGATCCACGGCGATTTCGTAAGGCATCAACCGGCGATCGAAAGAAAATGAGCGCTGAAACTCGTCGAAAATTTTATCGGGGCCGCGATCAAAGCGGCCGCTCCACATGCGGCCGCCGTGAGGGTTGGGTTGGTCTGCGCTCACTTCGAGGAATCTTCTTGCGTCACGGTGACGGGCAGCGCGAAGAGATTGATGAAACCTTCGGCGTCTTTCGGGTTGTAGCGCGTCATCGCAAAGCTGGCGAGATCCTTGCGATACAAGCGAATTGGGCGATGTGCGATGCGTGAAATTCACATTGCCCTTGTAAAGCTGCATGCCGATCGGTGCCGGTGATGCGCTGCTGCGTGCTGGTGAAAAATGCGTCGAGCGATTCGCGCAGCGGCGTGAACCACAGGCCGTAATAAACGAGCTCGGCATAGCGCAGCGAGCATTTGTTGCTGAAAGTGCGCGGTTTCGCGGTCGATACAGAGCGTTTCGAGTTCGCGGTGCGCGAGGACGAGAAGCGTGCCGCCGGGAGTTTCATACGCGCCGCGCGATTTGATGCCGACGAGGCGATTTTCGACGAGATCGATTCGGCCGACGCCGTTCGCGGCGGCGATTTCGTTTAGCTCTTGAGCAGCGCGATCGGGCGAAAGCTTTTTGCCGTTCACCGAGACGGGATTCCGGCTTCGAATCCGATTTCCACTTCCGCGGGAGTGTTCGGAGCTTTCTCCGGTGAGGCGACCCACTGCCACATCGCTTCTTCCGGCGCGTTCGCGGGATCTTCCAGGCAGCCACCTTCGTGCGAGAGGTGCCAGATATTTCGATCGCGGCTGTAAATATTCGCTTTCGATTGTTCGATGGGAATGTTGTGAGTTTTCGCGTAAGCAATGGCGTCTTCGCGCGAGAAAATTTTCCATTCGCGCCACGGAGCGATGATTTGAAGTTTCGGACCGAGCGCCTTGTAGGTGAGTTCAAAGCGCACCTGATCATTGCCTTTGCCAGTGCATCCATGAGCGACGGCATCCGCGCCATTCGCAAGCGCAACTTCCACCTGGCGTTTTGCAATTACCGGGCGCGCGAAAGACGTGCCAAGCAAATATTTGTACTCGTACACCGCGCCGGCTCGCAGGGTGGGCCAAATATATTTGGTAATGAATTCTTCGCGCAGGTCTTCGATCGTTGCGGACGAAGCGCCGGTAGCGAGAGCTTTCTTTCGCGCGGCTTCCAGATCTTCCTTCTGGCCGACGTCGCCAATCATGGCGATCACTTCGCAGCCGGGATACGTTTCCTTGAGCCACGGAATAATAATGGACGTATCAAGCCCGCCCGAATAGGCGAGAACAACTTTTTTTGGCACCGTGAAATTCCCTTCAGCTCAGCAAGTGTGAGCAGGACGGCTTTTTGAACGTGCAGGCGATTTTCCGCCTGGTCGTACGCGAGCGAGCGCGGCGAATCAATCACATCGCGCGGTAACTTCGAGACCACGATGCGCCGGCAGGCAGTGCAGAAAAACGGAATCTGGAGCGGCCAACTTCATCAGCGCCTCATTAATTTGAAACGCCGCAAAAATTCTTGAGCGCTCTGCCGCTTCCTCTTCCTGACCCATGCTGGCCCACACATCGGTGTAAACCGCTTGGGCTCCGTCGACGGCTTCTTCGGCGGAATGGAAAAGTTCGATGGTGGCGTTTGTTTCGGCGGCGGCGCGGCGCGCATCGGCAACAACGTCGGCCGCCGGCTCAAAACCTTTGGGAGTGCCGATGGCTACGTGCGCTCCAACGCGGGCGCCCGCGAGCATGAGCGAATGGCAAACATTATTTCCATCGCCGACGTACGCGAGTTTCAATCCGCGCGTACCGCCAAAATGTTCTTCGAGCGTAAAGAAATCCGTGAGGCCCTGGCATGGATGGTAGCGATCGGAAAGCGCGTTGATCACTGGGATGCTTGCGTGCTCAGCGAGTTCGTCGATCGAGCTCTGTGAAAACGTGCGCGCGGCGATGCAGTGAACCCAGCGCTCGAGATTTTTCGCGACGTCGAGAATCGTTTCGCGTTCGCCAAGCCGGGTATTGCGTGTGGTCGAGGAATACCGCGCCGCCGCCGAGACTCTGCATGCCGACATCGAAGGTGGTTCGCGTGCGCAGCGACGGTTTCTCAAAAATCATCGCGAGATAGCGGCCGGTGAGAGATTTCGCAAAGCGCGATGGATGTGCTTTTACGTTACGCGCGAGCGTGAACAGATCGCGCACACTCGAAGCGGGCCATTCCGCGCCGGTGAGGAGGTCGCGCGTAAGAGCGATAGGGGCTGGGGCCATAGCAGTCATTCGATTACCTCGCAGCGGCGAGTTCGCCCTTGCGGCGATCTTCGCGCGGTTGAATAGCGTTCGAGTTTGTTAGAGACGAAGAGATAGAAGCCTTTGCGGAAACTGAAGCTTCGGGCCGCTTGGTCTTTGCGAAAACAGTTCTCATGCGTTTGAGAAATTCGCGAATTTCCGCCCGCGTCACGATAAATGGAGGAAGCAGGCGCAGCGTAGTTTCGTGCGTGCAGTTAATGAGGATGCCGCGCTTCAGCGCTTCGGCGACAAATGGCGCGCCATCCACCGAGAGTTGCACTCCGACCATCAATCCTTCGCCGCGAATTTCAGTGATGAAATCGAATTCGTCGCGAAAGTTCGGCAAGGCCTTCACGCAGTTCGGCGCCGCGACGCAATTACATTCTCCAGAATCTTGTCGTCTTCCACGGTGTTCAGGAATTCGAGCGCGACGGCGCAGACCAGCGGCCCGCCGCCGAAAGTGGAGCCGTGCATTCCCGGAGTGAAAGCTGACGCGAAATTCTTCGCTTGCGAGCATCGCGCCGAGCGGCAAGCCGCCTGCCAGAGGTTTCGCGAGCGTAACAATATCCGGCGCGCCTGGAAATTTTTGATAAGCAAATGGGCGGCCGGTGCGGCCGAGTCCGCACTGAATTTCATCGGCGACGAGTGCGGCTCCATGCTGCGAAGTAAGTTCTCGCGCGCGGCTCCAAAAATCTTCGCTGACCGGAAAAATGCCGCCTTCGCCCTGAACTGTTTCGATGAAAATCGCGCAAACAGAATCGGCGAATTTCGATTCGAGATCGGCAACATCATTGAATCTCACGAATTCCACGCCAGGAACCAGCGGCTCGAATGGTTTTCGATATTTTACCGGCCAAGTGAGTGAAACCGCGCCGAATGTGCGTCCGTGAAACGAATTTTCCAGCGCAAGAAATCGCGTCTTTTGCCTTCGCCGTGCTTCGCTCGCGCATAAGCCCGCGCCAACTTCATCGACGTTTCGATTGCTTCCGCGCCGCTATTTGTAAAGAAAACGCGATCCAATCCCGACCACTTCGCCAGTTTTTTCGCCAGCGGACCCTGGAAGGGGTTGTGAAATAAATTTGAGATGTGCGTCATGCGCGCCGGCTTCGCGCCGAATTGTGCGGACGAGCCGCGGGTGCGCATAGCCCAGCGCGTTTACGGCGATGCCGCCGAGGAAATCCAGATACGCGCGGCCGCGGTGATCGTAAAGTGTGCAGCCTTTGCCGTGGGTGAAAACAAGCTTGGGCCGCTTGTATGTGTTCGCAAGATATTTATCGGCGTCGCGCAATGCGGCCGACTGGAGGAAACACTTCTATTGGAGCGAGATTTCATTCGTTTCGGCATGTTGTGAATTTCAGGACGCGACTTTTGCCGCGATCGCGGGATAGTGGCGGGAAGAACGCGAGTGCCCGGGCCTTTGCCGCCGTTCGCGGCGGAGAGCAAGCCATCTTTCAATCCGCCACCGACAATGCGAACTTGCTGACGCCCGCCGAAAGCGCGCGCTTGCACGCTTCGAGCTTCAAAATCATTCCGCCGGAAACTTTATTCTGCCGGATTAAAGCTCGACTTCGTCCGCGGAAACAGCCTTCAAAACTTTCTCTCCGTCGAGCACGCCGGCAACGTCGGTGAGATAAATCAAGCGATCTGCGTGAATAAATTCAGCGCACGCCGCGGCCATGTGATCGGCGTTAATGTTGTAAAGTTCGCCGTCTGCGCCGAGCCCGAGACATGACGCCACCGGAACAACGCCAGCGCGCCAGAGTGTTTCGAGAAATTCAACGTTCACGCCGGTGAGATAGCCGACGAAGCCGAGCCTGCCGCGCGATTTCGTTGTGAACCATCGGCTCGGCAAGGAAAGTGGCCGCGTCAGAAGCGCACAGACCAATTGCGGCTGGCCTGCTTGCGTGATCGCGCCGGCAACGCGCTTATTCAGCAAGCCGCCGAGAACCATGACGGCGACGTCGCGCGCTTCGCGATCGGTGACGCGCAGACCATCTACAAATTTCGTTTCGATTCCCATGCGCTGCAGCGTCGCGGTGAAAATTTTTCCGCCGCCATGCACGATCAACAGCTCGTGGCCTTCCTGCGCCAGCGCGACAATTTGCCGCGCGATGCACGCCACTGTTTCCGGATCATCCAGCAATGCGCCCGCTAATTTAATTACAAGTCTCATATCAGTCCCGATTGCGCATCGAAATTCCACATCGCGTTCAGGTTTTGTACGGCCTGCCCCGCTGCGCCTTTGCCCAGATTATCCAGACAAGAAACACCGTGAGCCGGCGCCCTGTGTCGTCCAGCGCAAATCCAATGTCACAGAAATTTGAATTCGTTACGTGCTGCAATTCCGGCAGTTTTCCCGCTGGCCAAATGCGAACCATCGGCTGGCCTGCATAAAATTGCCGGTAACAGCGATTCCACATCAGCTGCCTCGCTGCGGCTCACGAAGCCACACATAAAGCGTGGAAAGAATTCCGCGCGCAACGGGCAACAAATGCGTCGTGAACATCACGTCGTCCAGAGAAAGCCCCAAGATGTTCAGTCACTTCCGGCGTGTGGCGATGCGTGAAAAGTCCGTACGCCCGAAAATTTTCATCCACTTCCACAAAATTGAGTTCGCGCTTCGGTTCTTTTCCCGCGCCGATGCGCCGGACTTGCAATCGCAAACAATGCCGCGCTCGCGCGCGATCCAATCCGCATCGATGAGCGGCTTGAGCCCAAGAATCACCGAGGTTGCATAGCATCCGGGATTGGCGACGATGCGCGCGGCGGGAAGTTGATCGGCATAAATTTCGGGCAAGCCATAAACCGCTTCGTCAAGGAATTCGCTCGGCGGCGCCGGCAGCTTGTACCACTTCGAAAATGTTTCAGGATCGCGAAAACGAAATGCGCCGCTTAAATCGACCACGCGAAGTCCTGCCGCAACCAATTCTGGCGCGAGTTCGATCGAAGCTTCGTGCGGAGTGGAAAGAAATACTGTTTTCGCGCCACTATCGACAATTGCCTTCACTGAGAGCGGACGGCACGGCGCTTCGCCCCATCCGCGCAATTGCGGAAAGAGTTCAGTGAGGCAGCGTGCCTGCGTGGATCCTTCGCGCAAATAAAAAGTTGGCTTCTCGATGTGCGGATGGCGCAGCAACAAGCGCGCAAGTTCGAAACCCGCGTAGCCCGTCACGCCCACAACTGCAACTCGAAGTTTGCTGGTCACTTCAGCAGGTCCTCGATGCGCTTCTGGACGGCGAGGCGAGTTCGCGGCGAAGGAGTAATGATCAAAACCGTGTCGTCACCGGCGATTGTTCCAGCAACTTCCGGAAATTGCTCCGAGTCAACCGCGGCTGCCAGTGGTTGCGCGCCGCCCGGCGGAGTTTTTAAAACGAGCATGTTGCCTGCAGGGCGCACATCGGAAAGAAATTCCGAAAGCGCGCGAGCAAGCGCAGAAAGCGGAGCGGTTTCGGTGCGTAATTACAGTTAGAGGTTTATAACCGGCGGCCGTCTTCACGAGCTTCATCTCGCGCAAATCGCGGGAGAGCGTCGCCTGCGTCACGTCGAGTTTGATGTGCGCCAAACGCCGCCGAAGTTCGTCATGGCTGGTGATGGCGTCTCCAGACACCATTTTCAGAATCTGCCCCTGACGATATGTTTTCGTCGAACTCATTGCCAATGCGAGATTATTCATCGCTGTGCATAATTATGCGAACACCGGAAAGCGCTGTCAAGCAAAATCTAAAATAATCGCGAGCGAATTGTTCGCGTCGTCGGTTGAGACACTCCCGAGCGGAGTGCTATCCTAAAATTCTTATGGACGGCTCTTCCGCTGACGCACGGCCGTTCAATCCTGCGTCCAGCCCTTACCAAGTCTTGCTCGAAGTTGCGGAGGCGATATCGCTTCACCGCGATCTGCGCGACTTATTTCACGATTTGGCGGCGCGTCTGCACAGTGTCGTCCAGTTCGACTATTTGAATTTGATCCTTCACGATGCAGCGCGCAACGTGCTGCGCGTGCACATTCTGGAAACGTCCAAGCCGACACACATTCAGCCCGGATTTGAAATGCCGGTGGAATGGACAGCTGCGGGCCACGTATTCGAATCGCAGCAGCCGCTGGTCGTGCCGGACATTGACCAGGAAACGCGCTTTCCGGGATTGATCGAAGCGCTCAAAAAAGAAGGAATTGGATCCGTGTGCGTGCTGCCGCTTGCGACTGCACAGCGAAAGGTTGGAGTTCTGGCATTTGGCCGCGGCGAAAAACGCCACTATCTGACAGCGGAAGTTGAGTTCATGAGGCAGGTCGCGAGACAGGTTGCCGTCGCAGTGGACAATGCTGTGAACTACGAACGTGCCCAGCGCTATCGCCAACAGTTGTCGGATGAACGGGACCGATTGCGCGTCTTGCTCGACATCAATAATGCAATCATCTCAAATCTCGATTTGAAGGAACTCTTCGCCGCGATTGCCGCCGCGCTGCGTCGCGTGATGCATCACGAATACACCAGCCTGGCGCTCTACGATGCCAAGCGAAATGTGATGCGGCTTCGCGCTCTCGACTTTCCGATGGGGCACGGTTTTATAAAGGAAGAAATGGAAGTGGAGGTGGCGAATTCGCCTGCTGGAATTTGTTTCACTTCGCGCAAGCCACTGCTCGTCGGCGCAAAAGATTTCGAGCAATTCGCTCCGGCAGTGCGCGAACGCCTCGCCGCCGAGGGAGTTCGCAGCGTGTGCTGCGTTCCGCTGGTCACGCACGATCGGGCGCTTGGCGCGTTGAATCTCGCAAGTTTCAGGGATGCCGCATTCAGCGAACAAGATTTCGATTTGCTCGGCCAAGTGGGAACTCAAGTCGCGATCGCGGTCGAGAATGCGCTCGCGTTTCAGGAAATCGATGAGTTGAAGAATAAACTCACCGGAGAAAAGCTTTATCTCGAAGATGAAATTCGCACGGAATTGAATTTCGAGGAAATCGTCGGCGAAAGCCCGGCGCTTATTGAACGTGTTGAAGCAGCTTGAGACGGTCGCGCCGACTGAATCAACCGTTTTGATTCAAGGCGAAACTGGTACAGGCAAAGAACTGATCGCGCGCGCGATCCACAATCTGAGCGAACGCCGCGATCGTACTTTCGTGAAAGTAAATTGCGCCGCCATACCACTCGGCCTGCTGGAATCCGAACTCTTCGGCCACGAACGCGGCGCGTTTACCGGCGCACTCGCGCAAAGAATCGGCCGCTTTGAATTTGCGGATGGCGGCACGCTGTTTCTCGATGAGGTCGGCGATATTCCGCTTGAACTGCAGCCGAAGCTCTTGCGCGTATTGCAAGAACAGGAATTTGAACGTCTCGGTGGTTCGCGAACCATTCGAGTGAATGTGCGGCTTGTCGCCGCGACGAATCGCGATCTCCCACAAATGGTCGCCGAACGCCAATTTCGCAGCGATTTATTCTATCGCTTAAATGTTTTTCCGCTGCATATGCCCGCCTTGCGCCAGCGCCGCGACGACATTTCACTTTTGGTGCGCTATTTCGCGCAAAAATATTCTCGGCGCATGAATAAGCAAGTGGAAACGATTCCAGCAGATGCGATCGCAGCACTCAGCAATTACCATTGGCCCGGGAATATCCGCGAACTCGAAAACCTCATCGAACGCGCCGTGATTCTTTCGCGAGGCTCGGTGCTCGAAGTTCCACTCGCTGAATTGCGCACGACGGAAGAGGTTTCCGCTCCGCTACAAACACTCCACGATGCCGAGCGAAGCCTGATCATCCGCACTCTTCGGGAGACGCGTTGGATACTTGCGGGGCCAAAGGGAGCTGCCTCCCGACTTGGTATGAAGAGGACTACGCTCCAGTCACGAATGCGCAAGCTTGGAATCCGTCGCCCCGCTTAATCGTTCAACTTTTCTTCGCGGCAGGGTTAGCCGATATATGGGCACATGCCCGCATATCGGCACGCACATTTTCGGCAGATTGAAATGTGGTCTCTCTACTAGTTGTAAACTACTGATTGTAATTGGTTTAAATCTCTCCAATTGGTGTCTACTTTGGAATGCTGCCTGCGTCACTCGTTCACGAGATCTGTTGCAATGTTGAAAATAACAATCCGCCGCGAAGCCGAAAACTCCATCCTCGAACTGGAGGGTAAGCTAGCCGGTCCCTGGGTCGACGAACTCGCAAATTGTTCTCAAGAAGAAAGAGCTCGAAACGCGAAGATTTACGTCGACCTAAGAAATGTCAGCTTCATCGATGCGCAGGGTAAGGCGCTCCTCCAAACTTTGCATCGCGAGGGCGCGACAATTGCGGGTAAGGGCTGCCTCACTCGGGCGATCATCGCGCAGGTGACAGGTGAGAGCCCTAGCAGCGAGGGCTGTTCGCAAAGTTCGAAGGACATTACCAACGGTACGAAAATTGTAATTACATTGCTCGCGCTATTACTCGGCGGAACCACGATGCAAGCGCAGCAAAACCAACCACTCAAGCTAACTTTGCACGACGCGGTGGTGTTGGCTCTCAAACAAAACCCGCAGACTCTGATATCCGAATTCCAAGCAAAACAGACCTCACAGGAACAAACAATTCAGTTTGCAGGGCTGTTGCCGCAAGTTACGGGATCGGTCAACGAAACGCGCCAGCGAGAAAACCTGGAGGCGCTGTTCGGCAAACCGATCGCAGGATTCCCAAGCGTCATCGGTCCGTTCGATGTTTTCGCCGTAGGCACTCAATTCACAGTGCCTATCTTCAATCTTTCCACCGTTCGATCGTGGCAAGCCTCCAAATTTGATACGGCCGCGGCGCGAGACAGCGCTCAAATCACTCGCGAGCAAGTATCGCTGATGGTGACGACTGACTATTTGAATATCCTGCGCGCTAGCGCCGACGTGCGCGCTGCAGAAACGCGCGTTTCACTCGCTCAAGCGCTCTACGATCAGGCGAACGATCTTCAAAAAAACGGGGCCGGTACTGGCATAGACACCCTGCGATCGAATGTTGAATTACAAAATGAGACGCAGCGTCTCCTCGCCGCGCGCACGGATCACGACGTCGCAATTTTTCAGCTCCAGCGGCTGCTTGGGGTTGAGCCTTCTCAATCCATCGAGTTGTCCGACGAAATGAGTTTCTACGAGACCCCAGTGATTTCCGTGGAAGCAAGCCTCGACAACGCGTGGCAATCGCGGCCCGAGATGCGTCAGATCAACGAAAGCGTTCGTGCGGCCGAATTTCGCAAGAGCGCCGCGTGGGATATGCATCTCCCGACGTTTGACGCAAATGGCTTCTGGGAAGAACAGGGTCTGACAGCTGGATCCGTAATTCCCGTCTATCAATACGTTGCTGAAATGAAAGTTCCAATTTTTTCGGGAAATCGCACACACGCAGCGGTAAAGGAAGCGGACTTCGAAATACAGAAGCTAAAACAGCAGCGCATCGATTTACGAAATCAGATCGCGGTGGAGGTGAGAACCGCTTCCGCACAACTTGAATCCGCACGCAAACAAGTTGAAGTCGCCAACGAAGGCATCAAGCTCGCGCAAGAAGAAGTGCAGCAGGCGCGCGATCGCTTCGCGGCGGGAGTTGCGAACAACGTGGAAGTCGTGCAAGCGCAGGACGCTCTTTCCCGAGCCAGCGACAACCAGATCACAGCTCTCTATCAATACAACGCATCTCGCGCCAATCTGGCCCATTCCGTCGGCCAGATGGAAGCTGTATACACAAAATAAAAGTAGAGGAATATGGCAACTCGCATCACTGAACCTGAAGCAGAAAGCAGCGCAACCCAGCCGCAAGCGGGCGTTTCACAGCGTCCCGCGCCGGCAGCCGGTGAATTACGCGCGGAAGATAAGCCATCGCTCATTTCGCAGCCGAGGGCGCGCGGATTCATTTTTGCGAGCGTGATCGTTCTGCTCGTTCTCGGCGTGCTCGTGTTCTGGTATTACCACGGACGCGAATCGACGGACGACGCGGAAGTCGACGGCCACCTCGCGCCGATTTCGTCGAAAGTTTCCGGCAACGTACTTCAAGTTCTGGTGGACGACAATCAACTCGTCAAGGCTGGCCAGGTACTCGTCAAGCTCGACCCGCGCGATTACCAGGAAGCAGTTGAGCAGGCCACCGCGTCGCTCGCTCTCGCGAAGGCCCATGCACAAAGTGCAAACGCCGGCGTGCCTCTGCAACAGGAGACCACGCAAACCGGCGAGTCCAGCGCCTCCGCGAATTTGGACGCGGCTTTCGCTCAACAATCCGGCGCTGAAATCTCCTATCAGAAGTCAATGACGTCTGATCTCGCTTACGCGAAGGCACAAGTCAGCAAACAGCAAGCTGCGTTTGACAAAGCTCACAATGACGTCGTCCGTATGCGCCCGCTCGCCGAAAAAGCGGAAATTTCCGCCCAGGAGTTCGACGGGTATGTAACTACCGAGCGCCAAGCGGAGAGCGAGCTTGAGTCCGCAAGACAAAAGCTGGCCGAAGCTGAGCAGGACTCAAACTCCTCAAAAGCAAGCCTCGACGCCGCCCACAGCAAAGTTACAGCGGCAAGGGCGCAGGTCGCACAATCCAAGGCAAACGAAAAACAAGTAGTCGAGCGAGTTGCCGATGCCGCCGCCGCAAAAGCGAGCATCGCTCAAGCACAAGCAAATCTTGACGCCGCAAATCTCAATCTCAGCTACACCACTGTGGTCGCACCAGTTGATGGTGTTGTTACACGAAAAACAGTCGAAGTTGGACAGGTTCTCCAGCCAGGACAGGGCCTGTTAGTCGTCGTACCCCTAAAAGATGTTTGGGTCACCGCAAATTTCAAAGAAACCCAGCTGAAGCATGTAGTTCCCGGCCAAAAGGCCGAAATTCACGTAGATATGTATGGCGAGACTTTCACTGGCCATGTGGATTCCATCGCCGGAGCAACTGGCTCGCGTTTAAGCCTGCTGCCTCCGGAAAACGCAACCGGCAACTTTGTAAAAGTGGTGCAACGCATTCCAGTAAAGATCGTGCTCGATCCTGTTCCTCCCGACAAAGCAATTCTCAGGCCAGGGATGAATGTGGACGCCACCATCCTTACTCGATAGGAGCAACGTAACCGCGCACTCATCAACGCTATGCCCGGGCAAGTGGGGCCCGGCCGGGACAATTGGGGGAGGAAATTCATGTCGGCAATTCTCGCAGCAATTTCGCCTCTCGAAGAGGCAAGACTCATCCGTCGCGCAATGCGTGGCGATTCTTCCGCACTCGATTCACTTTTCGCGCGGCATAACCGCGCGCTATACCAAACTGCTCTGCGGCTTCTCGGAAACGCCGAGGACGCCGAGGACGCTCTCCAGGAAGGCCTTCTCGCGGCCTATCGCAACTTGCCGCGTTTTGAAGGCCGCTCACAGTTTTCCACCTGGCTTACTCGCATAGTGATCAACGCCGCACTGATGCGTCTGCGCAGTAAGCGCGCGCGCCCCGCGATCTCGCTCGAGCAGTGGTCCGAGGAAGAGAACAGCATTCCGCTCGAGGAACGCTTCGCCGCAAACGATCCCAGCCCCGAAGAAGTTTACGCGGGGCACGAGCTTCGCGAATTGCTCAAAGAAAATCTCGACGAGCTTTCGCCGCTCCTTCGTTCGGCATTTCTTCTCCGCGAAGGTCAGGGACTTAGTACATCTGAGGCGGCCCGCGCGCTGGGAGTTTCTGAGAACACTCTCAAAGCGCGGCTCTGGCGCGCTCGTCAGGAACTTGCTGAACGTCTCAAGCCCGCGCTTCGCCTCCGCCGCAATTCCGATGACGAAGATCGCGCCGCACCTCCGCGCCTTGCGTTTGCGACCGGCGATTAATTTGAAGGCGGTGCCAGCATGAATGTCGGTTTCATAGGCCTCGGTCAGATGGGCCGCGGCATCGCAGCGAACCTGGTGAAGGCCGGGCACGCGGTCACGGTGTGGAATCGCACGCCCGGTCGTGCGGACGAGCTCAAGTCGGCCGGCGCTCAGGTTGCAGCTTCTGCCGCCGAAGCCGCAGCCTCGGGTATCGTCATCACCATGCTCGCCGATGATCACGCGGTCGAGTCTGTTGTATTCGGCAAAAACGGAATCCTCGGCGCTCTGCCTCGCGGCGGAATTCACATTTCTATCAGCACGATCAGTGTCGCGCTTTCCGAGCGCCTCACTGCGGCTCATCGCGAAGCCGGACAGGAATACATCGCCGCGCCTGTTTTCGGCAGGCCAGAAGCCGCGGCCGCCGCAAAACTCTTCGTCGTAGCCGCCGGCCCCGCCACCACGCTGCAAAAGTGTCAGCCGCTTTTCGATGCAATTTCCCAACGGACGTTTCTCGCTGGAGATGAGCCGCGCTCCGCAAACGTCATCAAGCTCGCGGGTAATTTTCTAATCGCCTCTACGATTGAAATTTTTGGTGAAGCGTTTGCTCTCGCCCGAAAGTCTGGAATCGCCGCGCCGGAATTTCTCGAAATCCTCGCCGGCACACTATTCACAGCACCTTTTCAAATTGGCTACGGCGGAATCATCGCGCGGGAAGCGTACGATCCCGCGGGCTTCGCGGCGGTTCTCGGCCTCAAAGATCTCCGTCTAGTACTCGCAGCGGCGGATTCTGCCGGCGTTCCCATGCCGGTCGCGAGTGTCGTCCGCGATCGCTTCCAAGCCGCGGTTGGACGCGGTTATCGCGACAAAGATTGGTCGGTAATTGCGAAACTCGCCGCAGAAGATTCTGGCTTATAAAGTATTTTCGAATTACGTAGGAGACTCAGCCAACATGACCGCCCCAATCCGCCAGTATTCACATGCCGCGCCGCACCCTCGGCCGTTCCGGACTCGAAGTCTCCGCGCTCGGTCTCGGCTGCATGGGCATGTCCGAATTCTATTCGGGCCGCGACGACAACGAATCCATCGCTACGATTCATCGCGCCATCGATCTCGGAATCGATTTTCTCGATACCGCCGACGTCTACGGCCGCGGCGAAAACGAAATCCTCGTCGGCCGCGCCATCAAAGGACGCCGCCACGAAGTAATCCTCGCCACAAAATTCGGCAACGTCCGCGACGCCCAGGGTCAAATGGCTCGGCGTAAACGGTCGCCCCGATTACATTCGCGAGTCGCTCGAAAAAAGTCTCCGGCGCCTCGGTGTGGATTACGTCGATCTCTATTACCAGCATCGCGTGGATCCCGATACGCCGATCGAGGAAACCATCGGCGCTCTCGCACTACTTGTCAAAGAGGGCAAGATTCGTCACATTGGCATGTCCGAAGCATCCGCCGCTACTCTTCGCCGCGCCGCCGCAGTCCATCCCATCACCGCCCTACAGACCGAATATTCTCTATGGACCCGCGATCCCGAAGATCAAATCCTCGCCACCTGCCGCGAACTCGGCATCGGCTTCGTCGCCTACAGTCCGCTTGGCCGCGGATTCCTTACCGGACGATTCCGCAGCGCCGAAGATTTGCCGCAGGACGATTCCCGCCGCGCCCATCCGCGCTTTCAGGCGTCAAATTTTCAGAAGAATTTGGATCTAGTGAATAAAATCGAGGAACTTGCCGCCGCGAAACATTGCACTGCGCCGCAGCTTGCGCTCGCTTGGCTTCTCGCTCAAGGTGAAGACATCGTCCCCATCGCCGGCACCAAGCGCCGCAAATATCTGGAGGAAAACATTGGCGCGATTGGAGTCACTCTTACGTCAGGCGATTGGCGTCAGATCGACTCCATCGCGCCAAAAGGAATTACCGCCGGTGAGCGTTACATGCCCGAGGCCATGGCCCGGGTAAATCTGTGACCGCGCAGTTCTCCTCTATGCCTTCTTGATCAGCCTGATGAGGAACAGCAGAATCATCGCGCCCACCAGCGACATCAACAAACGCCCAATCAGCCCGTACGACGCCAGCCCGACCACCGCAAAGAGGTATCCGCCCAACCAAGCTCCTACGATTCCCAGCAGCAAATCCACGATCAGCCCAAATCCTTTGCCCCGCATTATCTTTCCCGCAAGCCATCCGGCAACGATTCCGATCAGAATTACCCAAATCCAGCCCATTACCACAGGATCGCCCATCTCACTCTCCTTGCACTGCGATTTGAGACTCGCTGCTGTCGCGCCCTATCCTCCCGCGCGCCGCGCAGAGCCTATCACAGAACTCCCGCCGCACCCGATATTCGCAAACCGCAAAATGGGATGCGGCGATGTGCGATGTTTCCTCCGTTTCGATGCTGGCACGATTGTCACGGATTGGAGATAGTATCCTTATAAAGCGCGGCTCTCTTTCGGCCGATGCCTTCCTACAGTGGCCAAGCCCCCCATTCCGCGCCGCAATTCCGTCGCCGAATTCTTCTCCGTATTCGATCGGCGCCCGCGCGACGTTGTCTACGTTCAGCCCTACGGATATCGCACCGCTCGATGGACATACGGCCGCTTCGCCGAAACCGCCGCCCAATTCGCCCGCGAACTCGAATCCCGTGGCATTGCCGCCGGCGGCCGGGTCCTGCTTTGGGGACCAAATTCCGCGGAGTGGGCCGCGGCGTTCTGGGGATGTATGTTGCGCGGTGCTGTCGTCGTCCCCATGGATTGGATCGCCACCGATGATTTTGCGCGCCGCGTCGTCGATCAGGTTCAAGCCAAGCTGGTTGTAGTAGCGAAAGAAAAATCCGCCGCGCTCCAAAACGCTCCGAGCATCAGCTTGGAAAACATGCCGCAAATTGTCGCGCGCCATTCCACCGGAAAGCCTGGAGCGCGCTACGATTCGCCAAAATTCGATCGCAATTCCCTCGCCGAAATTATTTTCACTTCAGGAACCACCGCCGAACCGAAGGGCGTGATGATCACACACGGCAACATCCTCGCCAATCTTGAGCCGGTCGAAGAAGAAATCCGCAAGTACGTAAAATTCGAATGGCCTTTCCATCCGATTCGATTTCTAAATCTGTTGCCTCTCAGTCACGTTTTCGGACAATTTCTCGGACTGTTTTTCCCAGCTGTTTTGAGCGGCTCCGTCTTCTTCGAAGACTCCTTCAATCCCGCCGACATGATTCGCACGATTCATGATGAACGCATCTCCGTTCTAGTCGCCGTCCCCCGCGTCCTAGATTCTCTAAAGCACAAACTTGAACGCGATATCGATGACGCGGGCCGTTCGGCGAAATTCACCTCCGAATTTAACGCAGCGAAAGACGAACGCTTTTACAGCCATTGGCTAAGGTTTTGGGGCGTCCATCGCGAGTTCGGCCTAAAATTTTGGGCCATGATCTGCGGCGGAGCCAGTCTTTCGCGCGACACCGAGGAATTCTGGGATCGCCTCGGCATCGCCGTCGTCCAGGGCTATGGACTCACCGAGACCACGTCGCTCATCAGCTTGAATCATCCCTTTCAACTTGGGCGCGGCTCGATCGGAAAAATTCTCCCTGGCCGCGAAGTCAAACTCGGCCCAGGCGGCGAAATCCTCGTTCGAGGCGACAGCGTCGCCACCGGCTACTGGCGCGGTACAAATCCCGCGGACGCTTCCGCAAGCCCGGCGTCCACTGAAGATCAAGGCTGGCTTCACACCGGCGACATCGGCGAGCTCGACGCCGAAGGCAATCTCTACTTCAAGGGCCGCCAGAAAAATGTAATCGTCACTTCTGCAGGAATGAACGTATATCCCGCGGACATCGAATCCGCGCTCCACCGCCAGCCCGAAATTCGCGATTGCATTGTGTTGGCTGTCCCGCAGGCAAGTGACACCGAAGCAGTGGCCGTTCTCCTTCTGCGCGATCCAAATTCAAACGCAAAAGCCGCCGTCGAACGCGCCAATTCCGAACTCGCCGAATACCAGCGCATCCGCCGCTGGTTTGTTTGGCCCGAACCCGATTTCCCGCGCACTTCCACAGGCAAGCCGCGCACAAATCTAATTTCCGCGCGTGTCGCTGCGCCCGAATCGCGCGCCCCAGAACAAACTCCTCGCGCCGCGCAGCAAGGCACTCTCGAAGATCTCATCGAACAAATCACGCACCGCAGCGTTGCGAGTCTGCCGCCCAACACAAAGCTCGAAGCCGATCTCGGCTTAAGCTCTCTCGATCGCGTGGAACTATTAAGCGCTCTCGAAGACCGTTACCTCGTCTCTTTCAACGAAGCCGATGTCTCTGGCGACACAACCATCGCTGAACTGCGCCGCCTGCTCGATCAGCCGATTCCCGCTCCAGTCGCGCCGCAACCGTTCGTCGCCGCGCAGTCACCAGAAGAAATTCAATCTGGAACTCCCGCGACATCCGCGACTGTCGCTGCACAAACTGTCGTCTCCCCTGCACCGGTGCAAGACACGCCGTCCGCAGCGCCCCAATCGCGTTCAATCGACACCTTCCCCCGCTGGGCGCAACGCTGGCCCGCCGTCTGGACGCGCAACTTCATCTACACAATTCTCAGTTGGCCAGCCACACACATCCTCGCGCACCCTCAAGTTCGCGGCCGCGAAAAACTCGCAAACGTCCCCGGTCAGCTCCTCATCGTGTGCAATCACATTTCGGAAGTCGACACCGGCTACATCGCCGCCGCCCTTCCCGTGCACTATCGCTACCGTCTCGCCATCGCCATGGATGGCGAACGCCTTCGCGCCATGCGCCGCCCATCCGCAATTCGCGGATTTTGGGGCAGCCTGCTCGACCGAATGAATTATTTTCTTGTCACGCTGCTCTTCAACGTGTTCCCGCTTCCCAAGAAAAGTGGGTTTCGGCAGGCATTCCGTTACGCAGGCGAATCCGTGGACCGCGGCTACAGCCTCATCGTGTTTCCTGAAGGCGATCTCACTCCCGATGGCTCCATCAAACTCTTCCGTTCAGGCATCGGCTTGCTCGCGCAAAATTTGCACGTCCCGATTCTTCCAATGCGCATTGATGGCCTCTTCGAATTGCGCCAAAAGCATCGCCGCACCGCTCCCTGGGGACACGTCCGCGTGAGCATCGGCGATCCCGTCGAATTCCCGGCAGACACTCCGGCCGAAGAAATCGCCCAGCAGCTACAAAACCGCGTTGCGGCTCTCGAATGGCCGAAATAATTTTGCACGGAAATAGGGCATGCGCATAACGCGCGGCGAAGCCGCATTTCTTATCCGGCAGATTATTCTCTTGAAATTTAGTGCGAGCCAGCCGCGGGTGCAGCTGCCGGGTGCGCGGGATACATCCGTTCAAATTCCGGCTCTCCGTGCAAAACCGCGAGGTCCGGATCGCGACGCGCCCAGTTCGCATCCTTGAATCCAGCTTCCCACGCCAGCCGCAGAGTATCCAGAGCCTCAGCTTTTCGATTGAGCCCGCAATAAGTGCACGCTGCGTTGTAAAGAATCGAAGCTTCATTCGCGCGCAGCGTAAGAGCCAGAGCCACTTCGCGCAGCGCATCTTCCTCGCGCCCCATATCCGCGTAGTCGCCCGCCATCAAAATTCGCGCCCGCGCGTCTTCAGGCACTTGTTTCAGATGATTCTCGAGAGCCGCGATTCTGCGCTGAAGCATATTTCGCTTTGCTTCTTGTTTTCCCATCGCGCCAAGTGAGTTCACGATCGGCACGTATACGTTGTAATCCTCGCCGCTCGCCTCAACCGCGACATCCGCAACATCCACCACTTCTTGGTAGCGGCCCGCGATAAAAAGCGACCGGCACAACAAGTAGTACGCGCCCTCGCAGTCGCGCTTTCGTTCGATCGCCTTTTTCACCATGCGCACCGCATCGTCATGCATGTCGGTGGCGTACAAAACCCACGCCTGGCTCACGTGAACTTCCGGCAAATCCCACCGCAGCGTCACCGCTTTCGCGGATGCGTCCCTCGCCCGCTCCACCCACACCTGCTCGCGGCTAAAGTTGCAGTAGTACATCGCGCAAGCATTTGCGCACGCCGCGTATGCAAGCGCGAAACTTGGATCCATCGCCACCGCGTTCTCAAACATCTGCAGCGCAAATTCCAAATCCTGCCGCGTCTGCCGCCGCGCATATCTCTTCCCGCGCAAATAAAGATCGTATGCCTGCAAATTTTCAGTGGGCTTTACAGACAGCGCTTCTATTTCTTGCGGCGAAAGCGTCACTCGCAACGCCTCGGCGATCTTGCGCGCCATCTCGTCTTGCACTTCAAAAACATCTTTCATCTCGCGATCAAATCGCTCAGACCACAGCGGAAAATCCGTCTTCGTATCCACAAGCTGCACGTTGATTCGCAGCCGCGCTCCCGACCGCCGCAAGCTCCCCGTCAGCACAAACGCCGCGCCCAGTTGCTGTCCCACCTGCAGCGGCGTCACAGGCTTATCTCGGAATGCAAGTACCGTCGGACGCGAAAATGTATTCAGTCCCCGAATCTTCGAAAGCTCGGTGATCACGTCTTCCGTAATTCCGTCGCGCAAATATTCGTCTTCCTTCGCACCGCTCAAATTTTCGAAATAGAGCACCGCCACCGATTTCCCTGTCTGTTTCGCGACCCCCGAATCCGAATCCGTTTTTGTTTTCGCGCGCCGCTTCCCTGATTCCAGGTCTCGCGTCAGCCGACTCAAATCCGTCTTCAATTCTGTCGCCGTCTGGCACCGCAAATTGCGATCCTTCTCTAGAACTTTCTCAAGTATCCGCACGAAATCCGGCGGCAGCAGAGGATTCAATTCCGCCGCCGGCTTCGGATCGCGATTCAATATCGCATCGAAAATTACCGCGGATGTTTCGCCAGGAAATGGCAGGGTTCCGCTCGCCATCTGATACAACACCGTTCCAGTCGAAAAAATATCCGTACGCGCATCCACAAGCTGTCCCCGCGCCTGTTCCGGCGACATATACGTGATCGTTCCAACCGACGTCCCCGGTGACGTCAAATCATTTCGCGAAATCAAAGTCTCTGTAGGAGACGCCTGCCCAACTTCGTTCTGCCCCGTCTTCGCCAATCCGAAATCCAAAATTTTCATTTGCCCGCGTTCGGTAATAAAAAGATTTGCGGGCTTGATGTCGCGATGCACGATTCCCTTCGCGTGCGCCGATTCCAGCGCATCCGCAATCTGGATCGCCAGCGGCAGCAGCTTGTCCAACTCCATCGGCTGCCCCTTCATGCTTTGCGCGAGCGTCTCCCCCTCAAGCAACTCCATCACAATGAAGTGCCGCCGGTCGTGCTGCTCAATTGAGTGGATCGTGCAAATATTTGGATGATTCAGCGAAGATGCCGCCCGCGCCTCACGCTGAAACCGTTCAAGCAACTGGCTATCCTGCGCCATTTCCGCCGGAAGGAATTTCAACGCTACCTTGCGCCCAAGCTGCGAATCGGACGCCTCATACACCACGCCCATCCCGCCTTCGCCCAGCTTGCGAAGAATCTTATAGTGCAGCAGCGACTGCCCGATCATCTGGTCCTGGCTCATATTCGTCTTCGATACTATGAGCCAGTGCGAATGCCGTCAAGACTTCCGCCGTGCCACAAAAATCAAATAAAACAGACGCGCACTTTCTACATTTCTATCGTTTCCCGATTCGCATCTTCCAAACAGCCGCCGCCGTCCCCGGTTTCAAAACTCCATCATCACCCACGCGGTCCCATCCGCTATTCACGATGTAGTAGAAATAATTTCCCACCATCACTCCGTGAGTCGGATCGCCAAGCCCATTCCAATTCGCTTCCAGCACCTTAAACTCATCCACAATATTTTCCGTCCCGAGGTGAAAACGCACGATCCTCTCTGGAGAAGTCCCGTTCTGCACAGCGATCAATCCGTCTTTCGTCCAGTACATCCCGTCGATTCCCTCCAGCGCCGTCGGGAGGGCCCATCTCACCCAATCAATCGCTCCGCTCTTTAGATTGATAATCCCGATTCCGTTGGAATAATCCGGCACGTACAACACACTCTCGTCCTCATTCAGCGCGGGAGTCTGGGGCGAGACGAAATTTCCCGCGGGCACAAGACTTTGCAGACTTGTCCCGCCATTTCGGATCACATACACATCGCCCGAAGTTCCATCCGAAACGTACACGTCTCCATTCGAGGCGACCGTCATGTCTCCAAGCGCGTGCTTTCCGGGATTACCCGGTTCAAATCGCCGAATCAGTTTGTGCGAACGCAAATCAAATTTCAGAATCGCCGATCGGCCATCATATTCCGCCTTGAAATCCGCTTCCGCATTCAACCCCGCGCTCGTCACCCAGAGCACTTCTCTCGCCGCATCCACATGCAGAGCCAAAAGCGCGTCCAGCGGCATATCGGGCAGCGCGTGAATTATGTCCTCGCATTTTCCCGCCGCGTCGCAATCCAGTACCTTTTTCTCATGCACGCTGCTCACAAAAAAATGTCTCGTCGCGGGATCGTACCCAATATCTTCCGCGATCAAATTCGCATCGCTAAGCGTAAATACCAGGCTCCCCGTTTTCACCGCTTCAGCGTTGCGTTTTAGCTCCGGCACTTTTTCCAGCATTCCCGCATCCGCAAAAGTCTTGTAAATTGGACCGCCCTCCGGCAACGTCGTTCCCATCAGCGCATATATTTTCAAGAACGCCGCAGCCTGCTCTTGATTCCCCGCCTTCTGCGCCATCCACGCAAGATTGCGCGTCACGCGTGAGCTCTCCAGAAAATCGGAATGCAACTTCAGAAACGCGGGCAACGCGCTCTTGGCGTCCCCATTCTTCTGAGCTTCCACCGCCGATTGCGTATCCTTCTTATACAAATCCCCGTGCTTGCTTTCGCCCTGCCCCCAGCTCGCCGCGGCGAGCCCGATCAACGCCAAACCAATCACCATAATTCGCTTCACAAGTTTTCCCCGATGCGCGCGCAGCGACCCGTCATCCCTTGCCGCCCGCCGCACCCTACAAGACGCGCACACGCTTCAAATTGTTCGTCTCAGCTTGTCCCGCCCAACCCTTCGGAAAGATCGTCAGCTGATGTAATTCAGATGGCCTCATAGCTTTTTCTCTGGATTATTACCTAGTTGTGTGTTAATCTTGCTAATAATCTGTCCAAAAGATCCAAAGGTATTCTGGCGATCGAAAATATGGAGCGTCCAATCGTGAACAGCGATCGCAATTTCGGGTATCTCGGACGGCTATCCGATTTGTTTTCAGTAATTTGCGCACTCTTGGAGACGGCACTTTTCGTTAACTCCTTCACAATCAATCACATAACACATTTTCACGATACGAAATATTCTTCCACGCCTCAAACGTATCTTATTGAGTTAAAGGAGTTTAACCACGATTTTAAGCGAATTTTAGTTACAGCCAAACACACTACTCAGGAATCAATGGCAGGAAATACTGCGTGCCCTTGATCGGCTCTTCCAGCCGCCGCAAGAGCTGTTGCAAATCGTCGTTTCGTTCGACGAAATCTATTTCGGAGGTGTTCACCACCAGCAAGTCAGACGCGGTGTAGTGAAAGAAAAAATGCTCGTAGGCTTTCACGATCTCCGCCACATATTCACGCGCGATTCGCGATTCCGATTCCGCACCCTTCTTCGCGATGCGCGCGAGCAGCACTTCCGGCGACGCCTGGAGATAGATCACCAGATCCGGCTTGGGGAGGTCCTTAGAAAACGATTCGGAATAGCGTTCGTAAAGCTTCAGCTCTTCATTATCCAGATTTAAGTATGCGAAGAGCTTGTCTTTCTCGAACAGAAAATCGGAGACCACCGGGCCAGGAGTAATTTCGCGCGCGGCTTCTCGCAATCGTTTCTGCCGCTCGAAAAGGAAATACATCTGCGCTGCCAGCGCGGCGCCCGATTCTTCCTTGTAGAAGCCGTCGAGAAATGGATTTTCGTCGCTATCGAAAATCCGCCGCGCGTGCATCCGCTCCGCCAGCACTTGCGCGAGCGTGCTTTTCCCGACGCGGATCGGTCCTTCCACCGCGATATACCGCGGTGGTTTGAACTTCGGCGTTGGTCGCAGTTTTTTTCGGGCTGGAGCGGGCGCTGCCACGCCGCGGATTATATCAGAGCGTTGCAAGCTCAGTGCATGAAGCGTTTATCGCTGAGGTTGTGGATTTGTGGAATCGGTCAAGCCGCGGCGTAAAAGCCAGCCCACGGTGGCCAGCATTCCGATCCACCCGATGATTCGCATGAAGGACGCAATTTGAGTGTCGTGATCCAGCAGATGCAGCTTGCCGAAAAGATAGTTCCAATCATGGACGACGTTATCCGTGTCGCCCACGGTTACCAGCGGCAATTCCATCGATCGCGCGTCCGCCATGTAAATCGCAATCGGCAGAAATTGTTGGAAGAAAAAGAAAGTGCAGAACGCCACTCCCAGCGCTTGCCGGCGAAACGCAAAATAAATCGCCAGCATCACTGGAGCGCTCAGCTGCATCGCCGTCCCGCCGGCCACCATAATAAATTCGCCGGTCGATACCGGGAAGAGCGCCGCAAACCATCCGAACAGCAGATGGCCTCCTTCGTGTACCGGAAGAAATACCAATCCGAAGGGATCGCCGCCGCGCCCCACGTCCAACAAAATAATCACGTAAAACGCCACCGCCAGAATCAGCGCCCATCGCGGAACAGGTTGCCAATCCTCTTCCAATCTTTCCAGAATTGGCAGCCGCTCCGTCCACGAATCACGAAGTCGCACAGCACTCCATTCCAAATTTCTTCGCGCGCCGAATCCGCTTCACCACGATTTCGAAAGCGCCGCAACGATGTGCGCCAGCGCATCCAGATCGCGAGTGTCAATCACTTCGCCCGGAGAGTGCGAATAACGCAGCGGCCAGCCAAGCCCAACATCAGTCGTGCCAAACGGCACGAACATCGATCCGTCGTTGCCTCCGCCAGTCACTCCGTACTGCGCGGGGATCTGATTGCTCTTCGCGATTTGCACCACGCGGTCGGAAAATTCTCGCGGAGTCACATTGGAATTGTCCACGGCGCGTACCACAAATCCATGTCCAACAATCGCATCGCCAAATCGTTTCGATTCGATCGGCGAATCCGCGCTCACAAAAGTATCAATCGCGAAAACAAATTGCGGCGCGTGTCCATCCGCCGCCAATTTTTTCGCCGCCGCTCCCGCTCCCACCAATCCGATTTCTTCTCCGGTGCTCCAGATAAAAGTCACATCGCGTCCCGCAAGTTGCGGCCCCAGCGTCCACGCAGCCGAAATCAGTGCCGCGCAACCCACGCGATCATCAAAGCTGCGTCCGTTCGCACGCGTGCCCGCCAGCTTCCGGAATTTCTTCGGCACCGTCACCCAATCCTTCGTCGTGATGCCGAGCTGCTCCACTTCAGCAGCACTCCTCGCTCCAACATCCACCCGCCACGGAGCTGGCCCTTCACCTTCCGCGGCTGCCGCCCCAGCGCCCCTCGGCCATTCGAAATTAGGCTGGTCCCAATTTGCGGGCGGCTCCAAAATCCCAGGCCGGTCGCCTTCCGGTGTGTGTACCAGCACATCGTGCCCGCCAAAGAAATATGTAATCCCGCCGCCGCGCGAGATCACTTCAAGTTTTCCATCGTCATCAATTTTCCGAATGTTGTATCCGATCTCATCCATGTGCGCGACAAACACAATGCTCTTCGCGCCCTTCGACTCGCCGCCCCAGTGCAGCCAGATATTTCCAGCATCATCCGTAGTTGTCTTTGCCCACTGCGGCAACAGCGCGAGCACCGTGTCGTGTACATCTTTCTCGTGCTCGCTCACTCCGTAAGCTTCCACAAGTTTTGCAACAGCCTCACTCGGAGTCGGTGCCGCACTCGGCCTCTTCGGCATTGCCGGTCGCGCCAGCGCTGCGTTAGTTGTCGCACTCGCAGCTTGCGCATCCGCATGACCGCCCGCATACACTTCGAGCAATCGTGCGAGCGCAACAAGATCATCGCCATCAATCATCTCGCCGGGAGTCGCAAGCCAGCGCGTAGCAATTCCGATGTGCGCGAAACTTTTCGGAAGCGCCAGCGCATTCGCTCCAGCAGCAGGCCCCAGCGCCCCAGTGAAATCGCTCGCAATCTTGATGTTGTTTTTCTGCGCCATGCTCATCAAATCCGCAGCGAGTCCGGCTGCTTGCTGCTCCGTGTTTTCGCTGCCGACCAGAACGCCGCTACCTTCCGCCAATTTCGGCGAGACAAGCGTCAGCGGCAGTATTCGGATTTCCGCCGCGTCCTCCTGCAGCGCGCCGCGAAAGCAATGGCCCCACGTAAATCATTTCGTCGATCGGCTGCAGCGAATTATTTTGTGCAAGTATCCGTCGCAATCCGCGCACGCCCAGCCACTCTTGTCCGAGAAATGCGACGGTCAGCGTTCCCTTCACCTCGCTTGCATCGAGATGCCGCAGCATCTCCACAAGCGCTGCGCATCCAAATCGATCTCCGATCGCCGGCGAAGTCATTCGCCCAAATCCCATGTCATACACATGGCGATCGATTGCCAGCGGGTCAAGCACATCCACTCCAGCCGCGCGAACTTCCGCCGCAGACATTGCTCCGATATCCACGTAAACATCATCCAGGTTCCCCGGCTGCGGTGGATTCAGTCGTGCCCCTTGCAGGTGCGTAGAGAGCCCAGCGACAACTCCGGGAACAGTTTTGCCCGCACGCGTCTGAATGATCACCGGCTGCGTGGAATACAACGTATCGAAAACAGGATTCGGCGCGGCCTGCGGAAGTCGCTGCACGCGAAGATATCCATCCGAAGTAATTCCGCTCACCACGTATCCCGGCTCGTCCATCAACGTAGCAATCACGCGGTGGGGCGATCCCGTACCAATATTCACGATCACATTGCCCAGCGAATCAGTCTCCGGCTTCCACTTCGCAAGTCGCGCCCGAATTTCCTTTGCGAGAGTCTGCTCGTAGCCCGAGACAGCCGGCGTCTCCACAAATTTTGCCAAGGTCCTGATGCAGATCCTGCGCGCGGGTGCTGCTCGAAAAGAATCCACCAAGCACAAAAATAATCGCCGCGAAATAAACAGTAAGACGGTTTTTCATGAACCCACTCCTCAATATGAAAGAGACCAACGAGACGCCACCACGCGTCCGGCGTGACTTTACCCATGCGGAGTGGAACAGGCAAGCAGCAAGAACTAGCGAACCAGTTGTCCGATGATCGTTTCGCGCTGGTTAATCGCTTGCTGAGAGGTAGCCTTGAGCAAGTGCAAATAAACGGAGAGCGCCGCGATGCTGAGCACCGCATACGCAACTGGCACGAACCAGATCCCGGCCAGCCACGCAACCAGCAGTCCAATTCCCCACACCGCAGCGAGGGTGCTGAAATACAAACCGAAGGAAGCGAGAGACGACAATCCGGAGACGCGCCGCGTTCTCATTCCGAATTCGAATTTCCGCGGAAACTGCAGCGAGAGCCAGTTGCCTGCCATCATGTTGATCAGCGCAACAAAAAGAACTCCGATCCACGTGGAAAGAAGCATGACAAACGGTGGTGGCCCCGCGAGCATCGCAATCAATATCCACGCCAAAACAGCCTCGAGGCCAAGTATCGCCAGTTGAAAAAGATTTTTGCCCAGCATCACCGTGCTGAACTCGATTGGCGCCAAATACAGAAACTGTACGCCGCCGCCCTCGTACGCGAGGCTGTTCATCGAGTACTGCAACAAGAATCAGAAGCGAATAGGCAACCGCGCCCGGGTAGGCAAGTCCGCTGGGGATCATCTTGCTAAATGGATTGGGCTTGCCGTGCGTCGCCGCGCGGCTATTCATCGTGATTGCGCCGACAATGATCAGCGGCATCAGGAGACTCACAGCGGCGATGCTATTGCGGTAGAGGTAGCGGATCTCTTTGATAAAAATTGCGCTCACAGGACCGGAAAACCAAGTGGAACCCGCAGAGACATTTTGCGAAGCCGTCGGCGCTGCCGTGATCGCGCGCGGTGCGGCGCTAACTTTTTTCGCGATTCGAGTTGGCGCCGCAGTTTCGCTAAAAGTCTCGCCAAGATATTCAGCATGCAAACGGTAGGCAAGCAGTCCCGCAAATCCAGCCGAGTAAGCAAGAACAATCGCGCATGCAAGCAAACCGGGGCCGGTAGACCTGTCGAGAAAAAATTGCAGCGCAACTCCGGCTTGGCCCGTGGGCAGCGTGCTCCAGATGTACGAAGTCTCGTGCATAAACGCGCCAACGGGTTTTGCCCATCGCTGCACGATCATTCCCGAAAACTGGAAACACACCATCACCAGAATAAATACGGCGAAGAGAATTTCGCGCGTGCGGCGCTGCGCCAGCAGTCGTTCAAGCCACGCATACAGCATGCGGCTGAAAAACAAATTGACGGCCGCCGACAAAAAGAGAACCAGCGCTGCGAGCAACCAAAGATCAGGACGCGCGCTGGTGATCGCCGATCCACATGCACAAATGCCACACCAATCCACACAACCCCGCGGGATCGGCAAATCCATACGCGAGGTTCAGAACAAAAAATGAAGAAAATTTCAGCGGAAATCGCAACAAACTTGTCGAATCAAAACTCGGCGCGAATTGCGCCGAAAGAATCGGGAACACTTGCCAGAAGACAAATATTCCCCACAGAATCGCGACAAGAAATTGAGTCTGATCGTTTTCGATCAAATAATACGAGCCAACCGCGATGGCCACGCCCGCGCCAAGCGCAATCAAGGTCCACACGATGCCGATGAAAATTGAACCGATTAGGCTGAGCTTGGCGGTGAGCCCTTGAAGTCCATTGCGAAACAGCCGCCAGCGCAGTCCCATCACCAGCAGAATCTGTTCGCCGAGCCCAACGTGGCGCGCTACTTCAGCCACGAGAGCTCCTCTTCGGACTTTCGGACCGCGCCATCTTGTCCCACCACGGAGAGGAAAATCTGCTCCAGCGTCGCTTTCTGTCCTGGGGCTAATTCAACTCCCGATATGCCTGCTCTCAACTCATCCAGCGAACCCTGCGCGACGATGTGGCCCTTGTTGATGATCGCCACGTGCGTGCAAAGACGTTCCACAATTTCCAGCACGTGCGAAGTCAGAAAAATTGTCGCGCCGCGCGAGGTCATATGTTGAAGCATCGCTTTCAATGTTCCCGCGGCAATCGCGTCAACACCTTCAAACGGTTCATCAAGAAACAGAATTCGCGGACCGTGGATCACCGCCGCGGCGAGCGCCAGTTTTTTCTTCATGCCGTGCGAATAATCCGTAATCAATGTTTTCGTCCGGTCAGCGAGATCCATGAATTCAAGCAGCTCTGTGGATCGTTGCTTAGCCGTCGCTGCGTCCAGCCCATACATTCGCCCAACAAAATTCAGATACTCATTTCCGGTGAGCCGGTCAAACAACGCAAGCCCTTCGGGTACTACTCCAATCTGGCGCTTGGCCTCCACGGGCGAATGCGTGAGATCAATTCCAAGCAACTCCATCCGGCCCGATGTAGGAGCGAGAAGTCCCGTCAACATTTTAATGGTGGTGGATTTTCCGGCGCCATTGGGACCGAGAAAACCAAAGAACTGCCCAGCATCCACGCGAAGACTTACACGATCAACGGCGATCAATTCGCCGAATCGGCGGACGAGATCTTCAGTAAGGATGGCCGGCTGAATCACATCGCTCATGGGAGGCATCAGGATTGCCAGATTGCGCAACAAAATGCAACTACGAGCACCCTCATTGCAGGCGAGATCAACGTGGCGAAGAAAGTCGATTGGAAAACGACGCATGAGGTTTGGCGGAATCGCGCGTTGGAAACATTGCGAGTACTGCGGGAAGCTCCACACGAAACGTGGCGCCGCCGCCGGGCCGATTGAAACAGGTAATCCGCCCCCCATGTTCCTTCACGATTCCGTAGCAGATGGAAAGGCCAAGTCCCGTACCTTTCCCAGCTGGTTTGGTGGTGTAAAACGGATCGAATACCAGATGCGGTTCCTTTACACCCTGGCCGGTGTCGGAGAAATCCACTACAACGTTCGTGACATCGCGCCAGGTGCGCACCGTAAGAGTGCCTCCGGCAGTTTCTTCCAGTGCATCCACTGCGTTGCTGATGATATTGAAAAATACTTGCAGGAGTTGATTGGCGTCGCCACTCACGCCGGGCAAATTGCTTCGCGCGTCGAGATCGATGCGAATATTTTTGCCGAGAAGATCGAGGCGGCGAAGCTCAAGCGCACTCGAAAGAATCGTATTCACATCGAGCAGCGTCCGCTCTGCGGGAAGAGGCTGCGCGAAACTAATGAGCTTGGCGACCAGTTCCTTGGTGCGCCGCGCCTGGTCACGAATTTTTTCCCCAAGCCGTCGCGAATTTTCAGAGGCCGTGGGTTCCTCGATCAAAACGTCGGAGTAGCCAAGGATCGCTGCGAGCGGATTATTGATTTCGTGCGCTGCTCCCGCGGCAAGTTGTCCCAAAGAAGCCAGCTTTTCAGATTGCACAAACTGATTCTGAATGCGCTTCAGATTTGTAAACGATTCTTGCGAGAACTGCAGCAATCGCTCGCGATCTCTATCGACAAGCGCCTGCCGCAAAAACACCAGCGACGTGAATACAACGATCGCACCCAATGTGACCAGCAAACGGAACCGTTGCACTACCTCCGGCGCGTTCCCGAGCTGAGACCAGACCGCGAGCAACGGAACGAAAGCGTGGTGCCAATCACCAGTCGCGCGGGCCATGGATTATCATTCGGGAGTTCGTCTGGAGATGGCTCGGCCGCGACATTGGCTTTCGGGCATACGTTGCGCGCAATGATTCCGGCCGTGCCGTACCACACAAACGCCGCGATCAAACCAACGTCATACAAGCTTCCCGTTTGGTACACGTTTCGATGAATCGCATCATTAATGATCATCGAACTAATTTGGTAGCAACACGCCGCGCCCAGCAAATTCAAATAAACGGTTCGCCAGCCGCCCTTCACCGAAAAAGAGAGGTAAGCAAGACCCACAATGAATACGAAATTCTCAAGACTGTACAGGTTGTCCCATCGATTACTGTAAAGCACAGCGTTCGGGGCGACGTATTGCCATGGAATCACAACGAACAGGTACATGTACATCCAGAAGGCAACCAGAAGAATCAAGTCGACGTTCCCGACACGCAAATTGCGATCGGGTTGAACAAGATGGGGACGCAGTGCCAGCGCTGCGATCAGCGGTACGGTATGGAGAAAAATGATCATATCGCCGATAAAGGGGTTCGGCACAGGCGTGTGCTGCACGACTTCAATGTAGGTCCAGATCAGGTTGCCAACCAGCCAGAGTCCGCAACCTGTGGCGAGCAGCAGCCAGAAGGAGCTTCTGCGCCAGTCCGGCGAGGCGGCGTTAAGGAGAAGACCTGCGTTGGTGAACAAGAGAACAGCGCACTGCGAAATATCGCCGAACGCCGTTAACCGGGGGCCATAGGGCATCAGCGAAGACATCAGCGCGTAACCGCCGACGCTCACCAGCCAGAAAATGACGAGTTTTTTATTAGCCCGGAACCAGGACACAAAGAGACCCAAGAGGGCGTAGATGACCCACAGCTATTTTAAGGCGGGACGCGTGAAGATTCGTGGTCGGGCTGGAACACGCGTGGCGAAAGCATTATGAAGCGTTGGTACTATCGCGGCAGTACGTACGGATGTCTCGAGAGGATTCAATCATTCAGTGGCGGAGGACTCAGTCATGAGCGAACCATTCTCCGGCGTTAACAGGGAAAAAATCAGGGAAACTTAGAGCCATTGACGCATCCGCCTGGCTGAATATCTGCCTGTGCCCCTGTTTACCTCTATGGAGCGCACATATAGGCAAACTGGAACGGGGAATCGGGCATCCGCTGTTCATAGATCGTTCACCCTAATCGCATATTCTCGGGTGAAGTTTTTTGAAGTTGTCGGCCTATCTCGCTCCAGAATGTCAAAGGTGAGAAGCCCGGCGGAAGCGCACGCCGCGGAACCAAGCAGTTATCGCCTCGCAAATCGTCTTCCCGAACTTTTCCGAAGCGAAAAGGCGGCGCAAACTGCGCGCCGCTCGAGTCCAATAAAGCTCATCAACGACTAATTGCCGCGACGTCCGCCGCCCTGATTTTGATTTTCAGACGATGGTGGCACCAGGTTGTTGCCGCGAAAGTAGCCGACGATGTTCCCGTACTCTTCGTTGTTGTGAGCCAAATTGCGGATCAAAATCACGGCGCGCGGTTGGGGACTTCCCGATGCGCGACCCGGCGCTGCTGGCGGCGTAACCATTTCCATGGCGTTCGCATCGGTGAGCTGGTCGTAGATCGGCGCGCAATAATCAATTGCGGCTTGCATCGCAGCGGCCATCTCTGCTTTCGTGCCGGGGGTCTTTTCGTAGTCTTTTGTCTGCGGATTCGCTTCGCCCTTGGCGATCGAACAATAGAAATAGTTCGCCTTAATGACATGGCCGATCAACGCCGCAAATGTGCGCGTCTCGGGCTGAGTGCCGAGCTTGACCGTGTATTTGTCGTCAGGAAATTCTTGCGCGGACTTGACCAGGTAGTTGGCATTCGTTTTGAATGCACCCTTTATGTAGGTCGCAACCGGGTCCGTTGGTGGCGCCTGCGGAGACGTGCTCCCACCCTGCGCCATCACAGGTATTGCTACCATCACCGTTAGAAAACATCCCAAAAGAACTCTTCTCATCTCAACCCTCCGTTTGATTTTGTCTCGGATCCACTGCCTCAAACCTCCCGCAGCGCCACGATCGGATCCACCTTCGTTGCTCGCCAGGCGGGAACGCAGCTGGCAGCAATCGCAACCACGAGCAGCAACAGCGGCACCAGCGTGAACACGCCTGGATCCCGTGGCCGGACGCCATAAAGGAGGCTCGCCATAAACGAAGCGCTCAACGCCGCCGCAATCAGCCCCGCAACAATCCCTGCTATGGCGAGCGCCACGCCTTTCTGCAGAATCAGCTTCAGCACGTCTCCGCGGCCGGCTCCCAACGCCATTCGCAATCCAATTTCGTGCGAGCGCTGGCCCACCATATATGCCAGCAATCCATAAATTCCGATCGAGGCCAGCAAGAGCGCCACCCCCGCAAATCCCGCCACCAAATTCGCCGAAAATCTGCGCGATGCCAGCGATGCATCCAGTACCTGATCCATCGAGGTGACGTTGAACACCGGCAGCCCCGGATCCACGCTCTGAATCGCGCCGCGAATTTGCGCCTCCAGCGTGCTCGCCGGCAAAGAAGTTCGCAGCGCCAAGCTCAGCGACCGCCCGAGAAATTGATTCACCGGAACATAGATATGCGGCACGCCATCCACATCGAGCCCGTCGTGCTTGATATTTTTCACCACGCCCACCACGGTGCTCCATGGATTCACAGGATTCTGCCCGAAACGCAACCGGATGCGCAGCCGCCGGCCCACCGGATCATGATCCGGCCACCAGTAGCGCCTTGCGGTCGCCTCATCGATGATGACCACGGGCAGTTTGCCGTTCTCGTCGGCTTCGGTGAAAAAGCGGCCTTCCACCAGCGGTGTTTGTATCACCCGAAAATATTCCGGGCTGATGCGGATAACTTCGGCGCTCAAATCTCCCGAGGATTCCGTGGGACGGTCTTCGATAGCCAGCGAATTGTGATTCGTGGCGCCGTACGCCGCCGAATCGCTGTTGATCGTGTCGGCGGCCGGCAAATTGGACGTAATCGCAGCCAACTCCACGCCGGAAATCGCGTTCGCGCGCCGCAGCAGTTCGCGATTAAACGGAATCTGCTGCGCGAAGGTGTGATATGGATCCATCTGCGGATTATTCGGGTTTGGCAGATAGATATTCGCCGTCACCACTTGCGATGGATTGAAGCCCGGATTCTGCCGCAACAAATCGCGCAGCGTTCCCAATAGGAGCCCCGCGCCTATCATCAGCACTACCGCAAAAGCCAGCTGCGACACCATCAGCGCGTCGCGCACGCGCCCGGCCTTCGCGCTGTAACCCGAGCCGCGCGATCCTTCGCGCATCGTGTTCGCAAGTCCCGCCTTCGACGAATGAATCGCGGGAGCCAGCCCAAACAGTAGACCGGTCGCGAGCGAAATCAGTAACGCAAATCCCAGCACCCGCCAATCAATATTTACTTCGCCCAGCCGCGGAAGATTCGCCGGCACAAATCGCAAGACGGCTTTCAGCGTAATCACCGCCGTCGTGAGCCCTGCGATTCCCCCGATGAACGCCAGCAACAGCGATTCGGTGAGCATCTGCCGGATCATTCTGCCCCCGCTCGCTCCCATCGCCGCGCGCACTGCCATCTCTTGCTGTCGTCCGGAGGCGCGTGCTAGAAGCAGACTTCCAATGTTTAGAGACACGACGAAAACGATCAAGATTACGCCGGCCATCAACATGACCAGCATCGGTCGAACCTTTCCCACCAACGATTGCTGCAACGGCACAATCTCAACCGTCCATTTCGCTTGGGGAGGGTAATCATTCGCAAATTCGCGACGCAAATTAGCGGCCATGGCATCAAGCCGCGCCTGCGCTTGCGCTACGGTGAGGCCCGGCTTGAGACGACCGATTGCCCCGGGTAATATGCGCAGACCACGCGCTGGCATTGGGAACGGATCGCCACTGAATCCGCAGGTAACCCACACCTCCACGGCTGGAATGGTCGGTCCGGGGTGGCGAAATCCGGGAGATACTACACCTACAATCGTATATAGATCGTCATCGAGGCGAAGGCTCCGGCCGAGCACGCCAGGATCAGACCCATAAGATCGGCGCCACAAGGCATCGCTGATCACGACCGCGGGCGCGAAACCGAGCGCGAAGTCCTGGTGGCCAAATAAACGTCCTAGTTCGGGAGTCGCGCCAAGCATCGAAAAGTAGTTGGGAGAAACCTCGATCATTTCCAAATGTTCGGGCTGTTTGGCACCCGTCACGTTCGTTGGGCCCAAAACGATGACACTCACATCTTCGAACACATCCGTCTGCGTTCTAAGATCGTCGAATTCCGGCACGGAAAACCGAACGCCCCGCAGTCCTACCCCTGGGTTGTTAAAGAAGATCCTTACAAGACGGTCGGGGTTGGGGAAAGGAAGAGAACGGAGCAACACGGCGTTCACGATGCTGAAGATCGCCGTGTTCGCGCCCACGCCAAGCGCCAAAGTCAAAATCGCAACGATGGCGAACGTCGGCTTCTTGAGGAGCATTCGCAAGCCGTACCGGATGTCCTGAAATAGAGTTTCCATCGTAAAGATCCTCCTCGCCTCGTTCAACCACAGCGTCATCCCAACGCCGATACGTTCTTAGCGATGCTTCTGCTCACGGAACATATGCCGCGAAAGACCAGTGTTTGCAGGAAAAGTGACATGCGGCGTCCGAAATGAGACAAGCGGACTGTCCTGAGTGATGTCTACTTCAAAGCTTCAGCTATAATCCGCGCCAGAGGGTCGACACACCCATTGCCGCGGGCCACTACCAGATATGGGACGCACGAGATGGATTTTGATCCTGTGTGCGTGGACGACTGTAGGTCTGTTGTTTGCCGTGCGCAGAATCGTCCTGGTGAGGGTACAAGGTACCCACGTCAGTTGGGCGATCGTGGGTTCGGTCGAACTTGTCTACTGGTTGGTATGGGCAGCATACACACCGCTTGTGATCGGTCTGGCCAAACGGTTCCCGTTGACGGGGCCGAAGTTTCTACCTCACATAGCGATCCACACAATCGCGTCGCTCTTGATGGCTCCCCTGGCATCTATCACCGAATTCTTTCTGAGCCGCGGACTTGTGGGGTCAGTTTTTCGCGTAACTGATCCTGGCGTGCTGCGCCTTCTCCCGCCGTTCGCAGTCAGCGTTCTATCGATGAGTTTTACGGGAATGCTTACGTATTGGTTAGTTGTTGGATTGTATCAGTCGATCCACTTTTACCAGGCCGCTATGGAGCGCCAGACTAAAGCGGCGCAACTGGAGATGCAGCTCTCACTTGCAGAACTTGAAAATCTGAAGAGCCAATTACATCCGCACTTTTTGTTCAACTGTCTTCACACCATTGGAATCCTGATGCAGGAAGACGTCGACGCTTCGAGCCATCTGCTCGTCTGCCTCGGCGACTTGCTGCGCATGGCCCTCGAACGCAGGGAGAACGAGATCACGCTGCAGAGCGAGCTCGAGTTTGTTGGCAAGTATCTCGAGATCGAACAGACACGCTTTCATGATCGCTTGAAAGTTCACATGGATGTTCCACCTGACCTTCTCGCAGTCTATGTACCGAGCCTGGCGCTTCAGCCATTAGTTGAGAATGCTATCAAGCACGGCATCAGCGTCGATTCCGCCGCAGGCCGGCTGGAGATCGCTGCCAAATGCCACAACGGCAGAGTTTGGCTCTGCGTCCGCGATGACGGCCCGGGTCTGGCACCGGGATCGCGACTGCGATTTGGCGTCGGACTCACGAACATCCAGGCGCGCTTGAAACAGCTCTACGGGGACGAGTCGTCGCTGGAACTTACCGGAGCCAACGGTCGAGGCTGTGAGGCCATCATCACCATTCCACTGAGGAGTTCGCGTGAAGACACGAGTCCTCATCGTCGATGACGAACCGATTGCCCGCCGCGGTATTCGTCGCTTTCTGGCCGAACACAACGGCATTGAAGTTGTGGGCGAGGCGGCGAACGGAATAAGTGCGGTGGAGCAGATCAATGAACTTCATCCCGACATTGTTTTTCTCGATGTCCTCATGCCTGATCTGGACGGTTTTGGAGTCATCGAAAATGTGGAGCCATCGACGGGCCCCGCTCCCGTATACATCTTCGTCACGGCTCACGATGCGCATGCCATTCGTGCATTCGAAGTGCACGCTGTTGACTATCTCTTGAAACCGTTTGATAAGGAGCGATTTGCCAAGGCACTGGTTCACGCACGCCAGGTCCTCGAACAGTCCAGGAAAGCAAATCGAAGTCTCAAACCACTGCTCCAATCCCTCCGTAGTCTCCGCCCGTTAGAACGCTTCGTGGTAAAGGAAAAGAAGCGGATTTTCTTTGTTCCCGTTCCCCACGTTTTGTGGATCGAAGCCACTGGAAACTATGTCTGCATACACACCGCCAGCGGCAGTCACCTGTTGCGGGAAACTCTGGCTCACCTGGAAGAAAGGCTGGTGCCACACCACTTCATCCGAGTGCGGAAATCCGCCATCGTGAATAGTGCCCGCATTAGCGAGATTCGTCCGATGTTCGATGGGGTATACGACATCATACTGGCAGAAGGAACGGTGGTCACGTCGAGTCGCAGATATGCTCACAAGTTACGGGCTCTGCTGGAATCCTAGTCTTGGCACTTGGGATGTAAAGTGGCGCGTCGGCGTGGAATGCCAGCGGCGAAAATGAATTCGGTACTTGCCTCGATCCCGATTTGGCGGGCGTGGGATGCTCGCCGGCGGTTCGATTTGTTCCGCAAAACGGCACTACTCCGAACGTCCTCGGAGAAAGCTCACCTTGTTGCTGCGTTCCGCTCTCCCCAAAAAATTGACAATATTATTCCAGCTGCAATTCGCGCTTAATGGGACGCAAAATCGATCTTCTCCGTCTAAGAACACTGTGAGAGAGAAATACCAAGACTGGCTGGCGGAGGAGGGGGGATTCGAACCCCCGAGACCCTTTCGGGTCTAACGGTTTTCAAGACCGCCGGTTTCAACCACTCACCCACCCCTCCGCCAACAATTCTAACATTCCCGGCGCGCCCTCTCCCATTTGGCGCGGAGGAGTAACCTCATTCGTACCAGCCGCTCGTTCATCTGGTTCATTCATCTAACGAGTAGGGTGAATGGCAGACACGGAAATTTTCTTAAGCGGCTCGGCGTCTGTAATTGATTGGCCGCCAATTCAGGGAGATGACTGCGATGAGATTCCTATTTCTGGTCCTATTTTTTATCCTACTGGCAAGTTGGGCTGGCGCGTTTCTGGTATTTCACATAGCGGGTGGTCTTATCCACCTGTTGCTTCTGTTCGCGGTGATTGCGCTGATCGTACACCTCGTACGGAGGGCGTAAGACTCGAGAACTACTTCAACAGGTGATGCGAAACCGAACACCTCCCCAACTTACGTTCGTTGACATACAACAACACAGGCAGCTAGTGTTCACGGACGTTCAGCAACTGTCGGGGAGCCATCCGTGAATCGCATTCAAATTCAGTTTGCAGCGAAATCGATTATCGCCCTGCTGTGCGCGGCGCTGTTTATGCAGTCTGCGCGTGCAGCCGACACGGGCCTGAAAACGATCGATAATCCTGGCGGCGGACAGATCATTTATGGACCGCTGGACGATCAGTCCTCCCTGCAGAACGCGATGATCGCAATGCTGCGCGATATTCACGGTCATTTCGGCAATCGCCCGGAAATCGGCAGATTTTTTCAAACGCGCGGAAGTGATTCGCTCGCCACGTTCTTCACCGTCACAGCCAAGAATCAAGGCGGAAAGCGGGTCGCCGGTTTGGTGATCGTGGCGATGCCGAGCGGCAACAAGCCCGCCGCAGCGGTGCTCTTTGATGATGCCGAAAGATTTGGCAAGACGATGAATCCGATGATGAAGAAGCTGAACGAATTGTGGCACGTAGATGCCCCCAAGGGGACGCAACCAGCGGCCGGAACCGCGCCCGCGAAATCAGCGCCAGTGCAAGAGCTCCACGAAACCCGGTTTCCCGACAATAGCGGCACGATTGGATTGCCCACCGGATGGAAGATTGATAATGCCCACGGCGGCGCCGTAGCTACTTCTGGACCCAACGGAGAATTTGTCGCGGTCGGATTAATTCACACGATGTTAGACCCTTCAAATCAGCAAGGCCAGGGATTGATCAAGTACGAGACGAATCAGGGCCGTAGGCCTGTGCCTCCTCAGTTTTCGGTGTATCCCTTTGGCCGAGATTTGGTGGACGCATTCATGGCTTACCAGAAACAAGCCGCCGAACGAAGTAATTTACCTGTGCCCACTCTTACGGTCACCAGCAAAACTAAAACTCCTCCAAACCAGTTCACTGCCGATGGAGTCACCGTGATTGGCGATTTGGATATGCACGATGGAAAAGGACCGCTGACTTCCCTAATTCTCATCGGTGCGATGAAGCGCGTGGGCCCCGCTGAATGGGGAATGACGGTGACGCGCGTCAGCGCTCCTAAGCGGCTGGCGGCTGAAGAGTGGTCTACGCTTTTGGCTATCGCCAACAGCATGAAGCAAAATGGCGCCGTGATTCAGGCGCAAACGAACGCCGCAATCGACCAGATCCATAAAGTAGGCGAGGCCGCTAGGAAGCAAGCCGACGCTCAACACGCCGCCAACGACGCGCATAACGCGAGCGTGGAAGCCCGGTGGGATGCTCAAGCGAGAATGAGTAAGAGCTTTCAGGACTACACGCTGGATCAATCCGTAATCGTCGATACTCACACCGGCGAGCACGCAACCGCTTGGAATCAAACCGCCGATCTTCTAGTGAAATCCGACCCCAACAGGTTTCAATACGTGCTGAAACAAGATTTCATAAAGGGCGTCGACTACTAGAGCGCTTCTCAACGAGATGTGTTATCGGCGCAGCGGAAGCGCGTCCTAGCGATTCATTGCTGGGAGCACTGTGCGGAAGCAGGCCATTTTCATTGGAATCAAAATGTGTGTAACTCCAGGGCTGGAGCTGCGTTGACTCCGCTGAACCGCTCCGCTAAACTTCCCAAGAATCGCTCGTAAACGAACTGCCGCAACTACTCCCCGGTAGCTCAATGGTAGAGCATTCGGCTGTTAACCGAAGGGTTGCTAGTTCGAATCTAGCCCGGGGAGCCAATTTCATCATTCCCTATCACCAGGCCCTACGCTCATAACTGTCCCGATATGGTGCATCCCTCGTCCTGGAAACTCATTACGATAAGTACCGTTTGTGGCTGCGAATTAACGAGTGAAAATCTGAAGTTGCATGACAGTGGGCAAGAAGTCATCCCGCCCCTCCCGGCGGCGCGAAAACCAACGAGTGGAAACCTGATGCACGCGCAACTGTCGCGGTGTCAGGACTTATTCTTGATTTAACACGCCAGTCGTCACTTCTCCTTCCAGACGAAAACGCAGTCCGATTTTCAGCAACAACGAAATATGGTCTCACATGGAAAATAATCCGAACAATCTCACCCTTTCCGACACGGAAACCCGCGACCGCGGGATAGCCAACGACTTGACCGAGCGAAGCAAGACACAGCGCGAAAACGTTGAAAGCAGGCGGATGTTCGAAGATCTTTTCGATAACTCCGACGCCGCCATCATCGACTACGATTTCTCTGCGCTATTCCGCCTTGTGCAACAACTGAAACGAGAGGGCGTGATCAATCTCAAGAGTTATCTCCTGGGTTCGAGTGAGCGACTCCTGAAGCTAATCGGAGTTGTGTCCGTCAACAATGCCAATGCCGCGGCCCTGCGAATGATGGGCGTTTCGTCGATGGAAGAGCTAGTTAAGCAATCGACCAGCATCGTGGAAGTCGCAGAAGCAATGCTCGAAGGCAGCGAACGAATCCGCGGTTCTGAATATCTGACCTCTGGCGGCAAATTGATGCCCGTTGTGTATTCGTTGCGCATTCCGAAGACAGAAGAACAGGCGCGACGCGTGATGATCGTAATTATCGATTTGTCCGACATCAGGCTCGCCGAAGCCGCGCGCCAAGCGAGTGTCGCCAAATCTGAGTTCCTCTCTAGCATGAGTCACGAAATCCGCACTCCCCTCAACGGAGTAATCGGAAATCTCGAATTACTTGCACTCACATCTCTCGACAACGACCAGTTTGAGCTGGTTGATGATGCCGACAAAGCCGCCAAAGCTCTCCTGGGTTTGATCGGCAACATTCTCGATTTCTCCAAGATTGAGGCAGGCAAATTGACGATCGAAATGGGGGACATTAACCCCGCCGCCTTGGTGGAAGAGGCGGTGGACGTTCTGCAAAGCCGCGGGCGCCAGAAAGACATCTTCGTCACGGCCACGTTCGGACCCAACGTGCCGAGTCTTGTGCGCGGCGACGCCATTCGCGTTCGGCAGATTCTGCTGAATCTCATTGGAAACGCCGTGAAATTCACCGAGCAGGGAGGCGTGGAGGTGACGCTTACCGCGAGTTTCAAAGAACGCGATAAGTGCGAGTTACGATTCGACGTTCACGATTCGGGCAAGGGATTCGACAAGATTCAGAAGGCGCAGATATTCAAACCGTTCGTGCAGGCTGGCAACGGTGGGGACGAAGCTCAAGGAGCTGGGCTCGGGCTTTCTATCTGCAAAAGCCTGGTGGAAATCTTCGGCGGCACCATCATTGTGAAAGCGTACCTGGGGCGGGCGCAAGTTTTTGGTTCAACTTGCCGGTGACAGTTGTGGTTCAAGCGCCACCAGTATCGCGTCCAAATCTGTCGGGCCTAAGGGTGATGGTAATCGGCCGCGGCGACAACGCTACGAAGCCACTCGAGGACTACTTTACACAACGCGGGGCCGCGGTAATCTCCGAATCACTGCTCACTGCTCGCGCCTTCGCGGCAAACCAGCGCAACGACAATGCCTTGCGCGTAGATGTTGCTGTCCTAGTTTCGGACGGAAGCGACGACGACGCTTCGGAAACCACGCATCAGCTCCGAGATCTTCACGTCGTGCCCCTCCTGTATGGTATTGGCCGATCCCCTAGCAGACGCCTGCGCCAGGGATTCGCTGCCGTCATCCCCGCCGATGCCGGCGCGGAGTATATAGATCGCAATATCCGGCTTCTCGTCGGGCATGCCAAATCCCGAGAGCGGCTGGCCGAACAGCAGGAATCGGTCGCGTCGGCCTACAGCCCAACGCTCAGCGGAAAGCGTGTGCTTGTTCTTGAGGATCGTCTGCTCAATCAGACTGTGATTCAGAAGCAATTGAAAAAACTCGGCGTTGATTGCGTACTCGTTGGCAACGGGGTCAAAGGCCTTGAAATGCTCGATCGTCAGCAGTTCAACTTGATTTTGTGTGACTGCTCCATGCCATTGATGAATGGCTACGAATTCACACAAGCGCTGCGCGTGCGAGAGTCATCGCTACCAGAATCACGTCGCATCCCGATAATAGCGCTCACCGCGAACGCCTTTCGCGAAGATGTCGATCGGTGTATGGCGGCCGGCATGGACGATTTCATCAGCAAACCAGTAACGATGGATCGCCTGGCCGCCACATTATTCAGGTGGCTGAACCCGCTTGTCGCTGCGCCCGGTCCCGTGGCAACTCAAACGGACACAGTCAATACCGGTGCGAGGCCGGCAATCGACGAAGTAGCGCTGCAGGAAATTCTAGGCGCGGATAGCTCCGACGTACTGAATGACGTGCTGGCACAGTTTACGGGTGTCTCTCTCGATACACTCTCGAATGTCAAAGTCGCAGTATCAACCTGCGATCCCCAGCAAATAGTTAGCGCCGCGCATGCCGCAAAAGGCGAAGCGCGCTGCGCTGCGGCGACAGAACTCGCGACTCTCTATGCTGAGTTGGAGGGCAACGCTAGTGATCTTGATCGAGCTGCGTCGCGGGAGCTCGTGGGCCGCATTGAAGTCGAGGTGCGCCGTGTCGAGCTTTACATCCGTGAACGGTTGGGAGCAAAAGTGTCATGAGCGATCGTGCAACCACTCCTCAGATTGTCCGGCCGGAAGAGACTCCTGGCGACCCCAACTTTGATCGGCTCAACGTCTTGTTCGTTGACGACAACGCATTCGCATGCAGTGTCGGCATGCGCGCGTTGCGGTCTGCCGGCGTCCGGTCGGTTCAAGACGCTGCCAGTGGACAAACCGCCATCGAAATCCTTAGCCGCACCAATCTCACAGTTGACATCGTTTTCTGCGATCTCCTGATGCCCGATGTCGATGGCATTCAGATCGTCCGATATCTGGCCACGCTTTCCCCTCCACCCGCAATTGTATTCGTGAGCGGAGCTGACGAGGTATTGCTAAACGCTGCTGAAAATACCGCGCGCGCCCGAGGCTTGCGCGTAATTGGAGCCATCGAAAAGCCATTGACGGTTGAAGCCGTCCGCCGCGCACTCACCAGTCTCAGCGAGAAGCCCGCCCCAATCGGAAGCCGAAGCACCGTGAATGTAACCGCTGAAGATGTCGAAATCGCGCTGGCGAAGCAACAGTTCGTCCCAAATTTCCAGCCGAAAGTCTCGCTCGCTGATGGCAGCATCGCGGGTTTCGAAGCTCTGGCGCGCTGGCAACATCCTGAGAAGGGGACGATCTTTCCCGATGCCTTCATCGCGATCGCGGAGCAGAGCGGCCAGATCGGCGCTCTCACCGACCAGATCACGATGCTCTCGCTTCAACAATGCGCTGCATGGGCGCAGGCCGGGTTGCGCACGACGGTTTGCGTCAATCTCTCCGCCCACATGCTGGTGGACCTCGATCTGCCAGATCGAATTTCGCGCGAGGCCGAACGGTTTCACGTGGATCCACAGCAGTTGATTTTGGAGATTACCGAATCAGGTTTGTTTCATGATGCCGCCAACGCGCTCGACATTCTTGCCCGATTCCGCATGAAGGGCTTTCTGCTTTCTATCGATGATTTTGGCACTGGCTATTCCTCAATGGAGCAGTTGCGCCGTGTTCCTTTCGCCGAAATGAAAATCGACCGCAGTTTCGTCCACGGCGCCGGCGGGAATGCCAAGGCTATGACGATTTTGGAATCAAGCGCCAAACTTGGACGGAGCTTGAATATGAGCGTCGTCGCCGAAGGCGTGGAAACGCAGGAAGATTGGAACGCTGCGCGCGTTGCAGGCGTTGACCTCGCGCAGGGTTATTTCATCGCCAGACCGATGGCTGCCGATAAGATTCCCAGATGGTTGCCGTAATCGGTAAATCGAACTGCCGAAAATCCGCTCACTTATTTCGGATCGGTTCGCGTTCTGAGCACGGAAACTTACATCACAGCAGACGCAACTGCCTGCTTTCCAGCGCGAGAAGTTTTTCTTTAATCGGCAGTCCGCCGCCGTAGCCAGTCAGCTTCCCATTGCTTCCGATTACGCGATGGCACGGCACGATAATCGCGATCGGATTCGAACCATTCGCAAGCCCCACCGCGCGCATCGCCTTCGGATTTCCGATCCGATCGGCAAGCTCGCCATAAGAAATCGTCGTGCCATAGGGAATCGCGCACAAACTTTGCCAAACGCTCAGCTGAAATGCAGTTCCTTCCATCGCCAGCGGCAAATCAAATTCCTTCAACTCACCGTGGAAATACGCGCGCAACTGCCGAATTGCCTCCAGGAATGGTTTTGCATCTTCGGTCCAATCTGCCTCAGGATGCACGGCATGCTTGCTCCCGCCAAAACTCAGATAGCACAAACCTCGTTCATTGGCTGCCAGCAGTAGCGGCCCCACCGGACTTTCAATATTTGTGTAATACATCGTGTTCGATCTCTGAGATAAAATCCTTCAGATCACGCTAACGCAGTCTGCCGGCCTCTCGCCTAAATGTACCAGAGCGCGGCGGCTGAATGAACCACTCGTGGATCCGCGCTCGAAAGAGAAACTATGAAAATCTCCTTTGCGCAAACGCTCGCGAAACTTCCCCTCCCACCCACAACAAAGTGGCCCCAAGGAGTTTGGGACATCGAAACTTTCCGGCAAAATGATTTTTCGCTCGAACTCTTCGCGCCCAAAAACCACGATTACCAAACTCCTCACTCTCAAGATGAAATCTACGTGATCATCCGCGGTTGCGGCACTTTCGATTTGGAAAATGAGCAGTTCAACTTTGCGCCGGGCGATGTTCTCATCGTGCCAGCAGGCAAAGTTCACCGCTTTTCAAAATTCAGCGATGACCTGGCCTCCTGGGTTATCTTTCTGGGGCCCGCACCAGCCCACCACCAAATGACTCTCCGGGGCAACATAGGACATACCGTGACACGTTCTGCTTTTTAGGGGCAACTAAGGCCATCAAGGGACATCTCGGGGCAGCATTTCTCCTGCAGCACCCGCCGATCGGGAGCGTATCGTCAGTGCGCTGGCGACAACTGGTGAAACACAGCCTCCGCATTATCCGCAAACGAAGCCCTGAATTGCGGGAACTGCCGGAAGTCGCTGTATTTCTTCATATCAATCTTTTCGCGCACCTGCGATATCGGTCGCGCCGCCTCGCACCAAGGCTTCCACTTGGGTCGTCAGATCAGACATATAGTCGCGGAATCGTGTAAATGTGGCGCGCGTCCCCACATCGAAATGTCCCGGCACAAAATGATCCGCGGGCAGCGCCATGATCGTATCTAGCGTGTGTACCCAGTTTTGCGCGCTTCCCTGATCCATCGCAGGACACGAATTGTTCATGAATAAATCGCCTGCCGACACCGTTCGCTGCTTCGGAAAATAAACGTACACATCGCCCATCGTGTGCCCCGCTCCCGGCGCGATGATTTCCACTGGATTGTCATCAACATATATCGTGAGCTTTTGCGTGAGGGTTTCCGTAGCAGCCCGAAATGCGGGCTGTGGTTCAGCCGCCGCACCAGCGGTCGCTGCGGGCGGTTTTGCGATTGCTTGCATCGTCCGTTCGCGTGTGAAAGGCGACGTGATCACAATCGCATCTGGACCCACGATGCCATTCCCGCCCTGATGGTCGGTGTGATAGTGCGTGTTTACGATGAATTGCACCGGCAGCGGCGAAATTTTTCGAATCTCTGCCAGCAGCTTTTCGCCCTCCACTGTATTCAATCCCGTGTCCACCACCAGAATCCCGTGCTGCCCCACTAGAAATGTCGAATTCGCGCTGTGATCGTTATCGCTCACATAGGCGTAAAGGTTCGGCGCGAGCTGCTCTACCTTCGGCGCTGCAAAAGAAGCAGCCGCGCAGAAAAATAGCGCGGCCGCCCCAGTCAAAATCCGATTATTGCAACCCATGGTTCTCCCTGAAACCTGCGTCGAAAACTAGAACGACAATTTCAACGCCAGCTGAATCAATCGCGGACCGCCCGATCCAAGTCCCACCGTGCCCTGCGCCACGTCTGGCGTCTGGAACAGCGATCCAAATCCAGGAGCCGTCTCGACGTTGCGCGGTATTGCAAAGTTCGGGTGATTAAACAGGTTAAAGAATTCAGCGCGGAATTGGAGATTCACGCTCTCGGTAATATGCGTGTCCTTCAGAATCGCCATATCATAATTCCTGAATCCTGGTCCCGTCACGATGTTGCGGCCTGCATCACCAAATGTCAGCGGCTGATTCAGCACGAACGCAGACGTGTTGAACCAATCGGCAACTGTCTTCGGCCCTGAGTTTGGATTTCCCACCAAATCCGGCCGATCATCGCCGTCTCCAGTGCTGCTTTGATTGGCACCGGTGAGAACTGAAAACGGTTGCCCGGTTTGGAATGTCAGAATCCCGGTAGTCGTCCATCCATCAGCAAGGCGGTGCGGCGCGCTGTGCCACCAGTTCCGCCATGTCGGAATTGCGTACACGAAGTTGGCCACAAAGCGATTGCGAATGTCGAAATCCGAAAGGCCCTTCTCATTCTCAAGGTTGTAGTTGTCCTGCGCAAAGATCGTCGACGAATTCGCGCCGGAGCCGTAGAACACAGACGCTCCGTCCAGCGATTTTGCGTACGTATCCGCAATTCCAAAAGTCAGTCCGTGATACGAATGTGAACTCAGCTTTAGCTCAAGTCCGTTGTACGACGAACTGGTGACATCTTCCGCCTGAAAAATCTTCGCGTATCCGAAGTATGGCCCCCTGGCGATCGGCGGAATATCCGCAATGTTCATCGAAAGGAACAGCGCCACCGGTGGCGGGATTCCCATCAACTCCATTCGAGTTACTACATCGGGAGTGAGAGTGTTGATCTGAGCCTGCGTAATGTATGCCTGATCAATTTGCACGAATCGCGGAAGGTGCGTTCCCGTAGATCCTACATACGCCGCTTCAAACACCATTTGCCACGGCAATTGTCGCTGGATATCTACGTTCCACGACTGCGAATATGGCGTTGGCATATTCGCTGGCGTCACCGTAATTACCGGAAACCCCGCTGGTGCAAACGAGTTCGGGAATCCCGGATTTTGGTCGAAATAATCGGGCAGGAACGGTGGGTTCAACAACACGTTGCCCGGAATTTGTCCCAGTACGGTGTCGTAGAATATTCCGTAGCCGACGCGCAGTACCGTGGTGTTTTGCTTGTCAATGCTCCACGCCAGCCCCAACCGAGGCGCGAAATTCTTGTAATCCGGATTGTAAAGTCCACCTTGTTGCTCCGTCACGATTCCCGAAGCTTCCAGCGTCGCCAGATTAGTTTGGTCTGCGCTCGGCGAAAGATACGTCGAGAAACTTCCCGGACGGAATGTTGACGCGCGGCCCGTCGCGTCGTAAATCGGTGTATTGAATTCGTATCGCAACCCGTAATTCACCACAAGGTTCGGTTTCAGCTTGAAACTGTCTTGCGCGAAGAAATCAAAACTCGTTGTTCGGTAGCTCCGCGAAGAATCTCCAACAAAGTGCAGTGAAGTGCTGGGAAGACCTTCCGCGAAATCTACTAGTGGATTTTGGATCCCTTCCGGGTTGTTGTCTCCGGTGAATGTGAGCTGCCCGATTTCGTCGAGATCGTAAAAACGATTGTCCCGAATGTTGCGGATATCCGTTCCAAACACCATCGTGTGCCGCGCCGTCAGGTGCGTGAAGTGATCCACATATTGCAATGTGTTCTGCCAGGTGCCGCCGGGGTTGTTGTTATTCGGCCCCAGGTTGGAAATCGAGCCGCCGTTCGAAACGATTCCGCCGGCCATCGTGAAATTCGGAATGTCGCCCAAATTAAATGGTGAATTTGGTCCCCATCCAGTGTTGAAGTCGTATGTGGCCGCCTGCGGACCTGCTTGGTTGTAGCTCAACCCCACGTTGCGGGTGTAGCCCAACCGGAACTCGTTGATCGAACTCGTGCTGAAGAATCGCGTGTATCCCAGTGACGCAAGTTGCGTGCTTCCGCTGTTGATCGTTCCATATCCGGGGATCGCCGTCGTTTGTTGCCCGCCCGAGAAGGGAGAAGTCTCGTTAAAACGCGTGTAGCTGTATCGCGCCGTCAGTGAATCGTTGCTGTTGATTTTGTGATCCATCTTCACCAAAAACTGATCCGTATCATTCGAAAGAATCGGCGAAGACACGAAGTTGCCGCCCGCCACATTCGTATTCGGCTCCGGATACAACAGGAAGAGCGCCGCGGAGGTCGGGTTCACCGTGACCTGCACCGGGACCCCCATCGAATTTACGAACAATCCCGACTTCTGTGCGTCCGTCGGCACCACCGTGAGTTCCGTGATTCCCGCGCGTTCCCGGAATCCTTCGTAGTTCACGAAGAAAAATGTTTTGTCTTTCTTGATTGGTCCGCCAAGAGTCGCCCCGAATTGATTCAATCGCAGTTCGGGAGCAGATGCGTCCGGATTCGCAAAAAAGTTTCTCGCGTCCACCGCATCATTCCGCAAAAAGTCGTACACCGATCCGTGCAATTTGTTCGTTCCGGATTTCGTGACCAGGTTCACCACTGATCCGCTGTTGCGCCCGTATTCCGCCGAATAATTGTTTGTCTGAACTTGAAATTCTTGAATCGAATCGATCGACGGAAGCTGCCCCACCGATCCATCGTTGTAATTATTGTTGTCCACTCCGTCGACCATGAAATTGTTCGAACTCGATCGCTGTCCGTTCGAAGAATAGCCGGACGAACCACCTTCTCCGCCCTGCTGCCCGCCGCCTCCGCCAAACGCTGCAACTCCCGGATTCAGCAGCGCCAATTGCGCGAAGTCGCGTCCGTTCAGCGGAAGTGAAGTCACTTGCGCTTGCGTGATCACGTCGCCGATATGCTGCGTCTCCGTATCCACCGTCGCCACCGCGCCCGTCACTTCCACGGTTTCCGTTTGCGACGCCACCTTCACTGACAAATCTACCGTTCGCGTTTCTCCCACCAACACTTCGATCTGATCGATCGCCAGAGTCGCAAACCCGCTCTTCTCCGCTCGCAATTTGTAAGTCCCCGCCGGCAACGCCAGCAGGCGGAACGATCCCGTATCGTTCGTTGTGTCGCTGCGCGTGAATCCGGTCGCTAAGTTGGTCACTTCCACCTTCACGCCCGGAGCCGCTGCTCCCTGCGCATCATGCACTGCGCCCACAATTACTCCCTCCGTGGTTTGCGCGTGCATCCGTACACTTCCAAATGATAGAAGTATCAGTACCATCAATGCGGCGGCGAAAAGTTTTGATTTCATGGAGCGTCCCTTCCCTGTTCCGGCTTACTCTGAGAGTTGGCGTGACCCTGTAGCTGCGCGGAATATAGTGACGCACCCTTTCCAAGTCAAGCCCTATAATGCCGTAAGTTGATGTATTTAAAGGATGATAATGCCCGGCTCTATGTCGATAACGCCGATAGTTCCCCGCTAAAGAACCACTTCTCCCAAATCCAGCAGTTCCATCGATCTGAATGAATTGACAGTTCAGTACTTTTATGTTATGATTTATCAACTATTCTATGCGAACAGTCCGCAACTCGTTAGGGGATCAGATCATGTCTCTCAGTATCTTAGGAAGGCGCCTAAAAGAACCACTATCTCTTTTATCGACAGGCACTTACGCACTCTTCCAGGTCGTAATTTTTGATAAGTTCCTTAGAATGAATAGTTTAGCTGCGAGAGATAGAGTGAAATATTTGTCCCGTGCGCTGATCGTATGTCACTGAATATACAGAGATTAACTATGATTTTGAGCCCGTATTTAGTTACAGACAATCGATCTCCAGAACATCCAATCGCGCCAGCCATTTTGCCGAACTTATGGCACAGTACACCACATGCCCGCGACTGCCACTCCCTCCGTGTCTGGCCGCGCTGCTTTCCAGCACCCCGATTTTATCCTTTATCAGGTCTCCCGCCTCTTCATCGTCGCCTCGGTCGAAATGCAATCGGTCGCAGTCGGCTGGCAAGTTTACGATCTCACCAAACGCCCGCTCGATCTCGGTCTGGTCGGCCTGGCGCAATTTCTTCCCGGCGTGCTTCTCTTCCTCGTCGCGGGCCATGCGGCCGATCGTTTCAATCGCAAACGCTTGCTCACTACCTGCTACATCGGATTCGCGTCCTGTTCGGCGCTGCTCCTCGCGGCATCTTGGCGCGGAGTTCACGTAGTCGGTTCGATCTACGCGATCTTGGTTTTACTCGGCATCGTGCGCTGCTTCAATTCTCCCACCAGCCGCGCGATTCTTCCGCAGCTTGTGCCGCAGGAAGATTTCCCCAGCGCCGTCGCTTGGAACGCCACCGTTTTCCAGACCGCAACAATTCTTGGGCCAGCTCTCGGCGGTTTGATGTACGCCGCATTTCGCGGACCCTCCGCGGTCTATGCGACATCCGTGATCGCCGCAGTATTCGCGGCGTTCTGCACCGCCCGCATTCGCGCGCAAGCCAAGCCGCGCCCGCGCGAACCGGTGAACATGCAAACGGTTCTCGCAGGCCTTCGCTATATCTGGCATCAGAAAGTCGTGCTCGGCTCGATCTCGCTAGATTTATTCGCAGTGCTTCTCGGCGGAGCAGTCGCGTTGCTGCCGGTCTACGCGCGAGAAATTTTGCACACTGGTCCGTGGGGACTCGGACTTCTACGCAGTGCTCCCGGCATCGGCGCGGGCGCCATGGCGTTACTACTTGCGAATCGCCCGCTGCGCCGCCGAGTCGGCATGAAAATGTTGTGGTGCGTCGCAGGCTTCGGAGTGTTCACAATTCTGTTCGGCGTCTCGCACAGTCTCATTCTCTCGATGATCGCGCTGCTCTTCGTCGGCGCTTCCGACATGGTGAGCGTCGTGATTCGCGGCGTCCTGGTTCAGTTATCAACGCCCGACGAAATGCGCGGCCGCGTCAATGCAGTCGACATGGTTTTCATCGGTGCATCGAACGAACTCGGCGAATTCGAATCCGGTCTCGCTGCAAATTGGTTGGGAGCAGTGCCCGCCGTAGTTCTCGGCGGAATCGGCGCGCTAGTCGTAACAGCAATCTGGGCGCTCGCGTTTCCCGAGCTGCGCCGCGCCGACAAATTCACGGATTGATGCCACATCGCGAATCTGTTTCAAGATTTCGCGAGCAAACGATCAACACGCTCCATCAGACCATGCGCATCGACCGGCGCGCGAACCTTCTTATCATTGTCGAAGAAAATAAAAACATCGCGCGCTTTAAGTTTCTGCCCAGGTTTTGCGATCACACGCTCCGCATCCGCAGGTTCACTGCCGAGAGCCCACGCCGCAACGCGCAGCGGCCCACTCATCCAGCGACTTCGCATCGTACCCATTCGCATAAAGTTCCTCCGATCCGTGCAGCCGGCAATAAACAAAATCGGAAGTCAGATCCATCAAGCGTGGCCATTCAACACTGTCGCCGCAAACCAGCGCCACATCATGCTCGCGCAGCAGCTCAATAAATTCCGGAACCGCAAAACTTGGATTGCGAATTTCCATCGCGTGGCGCAGCGGACGATTCGCATCCGTCTTCAGCCACGACCGCCCATTCACGCGTTTGTCATGCCGCCGCGCGAGCGCCACCGCCGCCTTGGTATCGTGCGGCAGCATCTTGAAAAATGTTTCAACTCGCTTCGCGTCGAATTTAAAATTCGGCGGCAGTTGCCACAGAATCGGCCCAAGTTTTTTGCCGAGCCGCAGCAATCCAGACGCGAAAAAATTTGCCAGCGGCGCGCGCGCATCGCCCAACCGCTTGATGTGCGTGATGAATTGCGGCCCCTTCACCGCGAAAACAAAATCATCGGGAGTGGCATCGCTCCACGCAGCGAAATTTTCCGGCCGCTGCAACGAATAAAATGTTCCGTTGATTTCAATCGAACGAAACGCGCGCGAAGCAAACGCCAGCTCATTTTTCTGCCCCAATTTTTTCGGATAGAAAACGCCGCGCCACGGCGGATAAGTCCATCCAGCAATCCCAATTCGCACTCTTCCCGGCACGGAGAATCTCTCCTCGAAAATAGAATGACGCGACCCAATTGCTGGCAACAATTATGTAGCGTTGCTTCGCGTAAGTCAGAGTATCATTCGCCGAATATTCGACGGAGGTTTCCGATGAGCCAAACCGCAACCTACAAAAACTGCCAGTCCTGCGGCATGCCTCTGTCGCGCGATCCCAATGGCGGCGGCACAAACGCCGACGGCTCCGCGAGCGCCATGTACTGCTCGCACTGCTACCAGTCCGGAATTTTCACCGAGCCAAATATCTCCGCCGCCGAAATGCAAAGCAAAGTAAAAGGCAAACTTAAGGAAATGGGCCTTCCAGGTTTCCTAGCCGGCTTCTTCGCGCGAAAAACTCCAAAGCTAGAACGCTGGAGCAAGCGCTAGCGCAGTCCTCAATTTCGGGTTTTCTACGATGCCTACTCGTGCCGCAGCGCCACCAGCGGATCCACTCGCATCGCTCGCCGCGAAGGAATCCACGACGCGAATAGCGCACCCAGCGTCAGCAAGACCGCAGCGATCACAAGTGTCACCGCATCAACAGGCTTCACTCCGTACAGAAAACTCTTCAGAAAACGCGTTGTCCAGAACGATGCGGCAATTCCCACAATTGTGCCGCTCAACGCCAGCACGCATCCCTGCCCGGACGAAGAGCCTCAATACGTCGCCCGGCTGCGCGCCCAGCGCCATCCGAATCCCAATCTCATGAACGCGATTCGCCACCGTATACGAAAGCAATCCATACAGTCCGATGCATACCAAAACAAGCGTCACAATTCCAAACATTCCGGAGAGGTCTGCAAGAAGCCGATCTTGATAAATATTGTGAGAAACCTGTTCGGTCTGCGTCGTCACATCCGATATGACCATGGAACTGTTCAACGCACCTGCTGCCGTATAAATTGAAGGTATCAGTGTTCTCGGTTCACCAACCGTCCTCACCTCGAATTCTGCACCACCCATTCTGACCGGTACATAAAGAGTTGGCTGGATTGGGTCTCTCAAGTCGGCATACTTCGCGTCGCCGGCAACGCCGACAATTTCCCAATCGGGTTTCTTCGAATCGGATTCCGTAAGCAATCGTCCGATTGGATTTTGGGTTCCGAAGAATCGTCGTACCAGTGCCTCGTTTGCGATCGCGGGCTCTGGGTTTGCGACCGATTCGAAATCCCGCCGGGCGAAAGTCCTACCCTCCCGAAGAGGGATGCGCATAGTCTCTAGGAAATTCTGTCCGATTGGTAGCTGGTAAACGTGGGCGGATTCGGCATTCTGCGAACCTGGCAAACGAATCTCGGAGTTAGATCTGCTTGAAAACAGCGAGAACAGTGACCTACTGACGGACTCAACGCCCGGAAGAGTTGAAATACGAGCCGCAAGGTCACTGTACAGATTCTGTAGCTGCGCTTTTTTGTATCCGGTAAGTTCTGCGTCAACCTCAAAGAGTAAGACGTTCCGCGTGTCAAACCCGATGTTCACGGTTTTTAGATTTACCAACGTCCGCACCAACAGTCCCGCGCCCGCGAGCACGACCATCGAAAGGGCCGCTTGAGTGAAGATCAGAGCGCTACCAGTTCCAAAGCGCGAACGCATCGCGGATCGCTTCGTATTATCGCGTTTGAGCGAAGGGGCGAGATTTCTCGATGCGCGGACGACAGGCCCAAGACCAAAGAGCAGCACTGTCAACATTGTCGCAGCGATAGCGAAGCCAAGGACATAAATGTCGAGGCGCACGTCAATTTGCAACGATTGGATCCAGTTTACTGAGAGATAACCGGCGAGCGTTCTTGCACCCCAGTACGCAAGTAGAATTCCTAACGCTCCTCCAACAATCGCGGTGAGCAGATTCTCAGTCGCGAGTTGCCGAATGATGCGCCAACGACTCGCTCCCAGCGCATAACGAACGCTGATCTCCGCCTGCCGCGCAGTCGAGCGCGCCAAAATCAACCCCGCAAGATTCGCGCAGGTGATCAGCAGCACGATTCCGGCGGCAATCATCAATAACAGAAGTGGCTCTGAAAAATTGGTGCGCAACGTGATTAACCCGCGACCGATATTTAACGCATCGATTCGCGGGTTATCCTGTCGTTTAAATATCGGTATTGGTGCGTCCACTGCAGCCACCGAGAAGGTGGCATTCAGAGATGCCTGGAGTCTGCTGAGAGCCACCCCCGGCTTCGGACGGACGATAATTTCAACCCATGTGCCTCGAATTCCTACAGCAGGGGAGCGCCACTCGGGACTCATTTGCGACGCAAACGAGAGCGGTAACCAAACGTCTATGCCGCAGACCCGGATCAAGCCCGGAAAATCGCGCTGCGCTAACTCCTACAACTCTGGCGGGCACGCCTTCGAAGAAGATGGACTTCCCGATGATAGCGGTATCCCTTCCAAACTCATGTCTCCAATAGTTGTCACTGAGCACGACCACGGGCTCGGCAGAGAGCGAATCGTCTGCTGCGCTGATCGTTCGACCAAACTCGGAGGGAACACCGAGTATCGGGAAAAAATTGCCGGAAACGAACCCGGCGGTGACGTGCCGAAGATGACCACCGAAGCCCTCATGAAGTTGCCACGGACCGATAAGACCGGTAATCGCCGCAAGTTCGCTTTGCTCTTTGCGGAATTGTTCGAAGATAGGAAACGAAAATGAACAGGCCTGATATCCCGCTGAGGCCGGCGCAACGGCACCATTGGGACAACCGCTCCACTCCATCCCATAGGTCGCAGGACGATTATGCGCCGTCCAACGGAGAACGAAAAGTTGCGAAGGATTGCTGACCGGCAGCGGCCGCAGCATAATTGCATCAACCAAACTGAAGATCGCCGTGTTCGCGCCAATTCCGATTGCGAGCGTAAACACCGCGACGGCGGTGAATCCGGGATTTTTTCGCAGCATACGCGCCGCAAATCGTAGATCCTGCCACCACGATTCGAGCGATGCGAACGTCCAAAGATCGCGCGCGGATTCTTTTGTGCGCGTGGAATTTCCGAGGGTCCGCCGCGCGGCGTCGCGCGCCGCCGAATCCGTCATGCCGCCGGCAACCAGTTTCTCCTCGCGCATCGCAAGGTGAAACTGCAACTCATCGTTGAGGTCTTGATCAAGCTTGCGCCGCCGAAACAGCGCTGCAAGTTTCAACCGCGCGACCGTGATCCAGTTAAAGGGCATTGCAAACTTTCTCGGAAAACTCTTCCACTTACTTTACTCGTGCCGCAGCGCCACCAGCGGATCCACTCGCATCGCTCGCCGCGCAGGCAAATAGCACGCCACTATCGCAACCACAATTAGCAATCCAATTCCAACCGCAAACGTGCGCGGATCATCCGCCTGCAATCCAAACAACAAGCTCTGCACAAATCGCGTAGTTCCCCAAGCAATCGCAGCCCCAGCCACAGCGCCAATGAGAACCAGCCCTGCGACATCGCGCACCACCAGCCGCAAAATCGCGCCGCGCTGCGCGCCGAGCGCCATCCGAATTCCAATTTCCTGCCGCCGCTGCAAAACAAGATATGCAAGCACTCCATACAATCCAATCAATGCAAGCAACAGCGCCAATCCGCCAAAAAATCCGGATAGCGTGGCAAGCAAACGTTCCTGCGTCAGCGAATCATCCAATTGCTGTTCGAATGTCGCCACATTCAGCGAAATGGATTTATTCACGCCTGCCATGGTTTCTTTAACCGCTGCCTCGAGCGCCGCCGGCGCGTAGCCGTGCGAATCTCGAGCGAAAAATTCTCGATAGGCATCGGCAATTGCGCCAGAGGAAAATATGCAATCGGCGAGAAATCTTCGCGCAACGAACCGTATTTCGAATCCCGAGCGATCCCGACGATCTCGATCGGCGCTCCCAGCTCCGTCGCGGTGGCGTGTTGCCGCACCGTCTTGCCCAATGCATCCGTCCCCGAGAAGAATTTTTGCGCCAGCGTTTCATTCACAATAATGACGTTTGGAGCGTCCGCGACATCGTGCTCATCAAAGTCCCGACCTCTCAATAAGGAAGAGCGAAGCGTCGCAAAATATCCCGGCGTCACAGAATTCATGTTCACATCAGTATCCCCGGCTTTTGGAGCGTTCGGCCCATCCACAATCAAGTCGTCGTCCCACGTTCGGTGCGAGACGGGCGTGATCGCCGATTCGCTCGCGGAAATCACTCCTGGCAGCGCGCGCACGCGACGCAAAATTTCCGCAGCCATGACGGAAAATTGCGTATTCGGAAGATTGGTATTGTGCAGATTGGCATCCACGATCAGAACATTGTTGCGATCGAAGCCCGCATCCAGCGAAGCCAGATTCGCAAAGCTGCGCACCAGCAAGCCAGCCGTCGTAACCAGTACCAGACAAATTGCGATTTGCACCGCGACAGTCCAACGCCCCGACGAAATCGAGCATCTTTCCCGCTGCCGCCCGGAGTCTCGCCTCTCATCGAGCCGAAAGCGACACGCGGGTCGAGCGGAATGCGGGCAGGACACCAAATAAAATGCCAGTGAGAATCGCCGCGAGCGCAGTAAATCCGAGTACGCGCCCATCCAGCGCCACATCGAGAAAAATCTTGTTGTGTTCGGTGGAGATGTAGCGAACCAGCAGCCGGCTGCTCCATACCGCGAACAAAATTCCCAGCGCCGCGCCGCCAAGCGAAAGCAAAACACATTCCGTGAGCAATTGCCGTACGAGACGAGTTCGCGACGCACCCACAGCTAACCGGACACCAACTTCGTGCCGACGCGTGCCGCCCGCGAGCCAGCATGAGACTCGCAATATTCGCGCAAGCAATCAGCAGCACCAGACCAGCCGTCGCCATCAGAGACTGGAGCGGGCGTTCGTATTGAGATGCGCAGATAGGAAATTCCAGTTCCCGCCGGCTGCGAAATGAATTTCCACTCCAAAAAATTCTTCGCGATCGGTCGGCTTCCAGTTGGTGGGCACGCGCGGATGAAAAGATTTGTGGAGAAAGCACAGCTCAGCCGCGTTGACAACTCGACTCGTGCTCATTCCCGGCTTAGGCCTTCCAATAATGCTCAACCACCAGGCACTGCTTTGGTCGAGCGACGAAGCGTTTGCCGGTGACAATCGCCTCGGTGCACATCGGCACAGCAACATCAAACGAACTCCCCACCGTAGTTCCGAAAAAACCTGGTGCCGAAACACCAACGATTTGAAACGGATGGCCCTCAATCGGAATCGTGTTGCCAATTACTGGCGCGCGCCCGTAGTGCGAATCCCAGAACCCATTGCCCAACACGGCGACACCCGGGCAGCCGCGTTTATCATCCGCTTCCGTTAAGAGGCGTCCAGCGGCAGGCGCGAACTCCCAACGTGGTGAAGTAATCGCCACTGACATAAAAGCCTTTGATATCTTCCGCCACACCGCTTGATGCCAGATTGAATTCCGCCTCTCCCCACGCGAACACACCACTGAAAACATCTTGATGGTCGCGAAAGCTTCCCAGAGCGGATTCGTGTAGATACGGACGAGGCCCATCTCCAAAATTTTTGGTCTGCATCTTCAGCTGACCAAGCTCTTGCGGATTTTGCACCGGCAGCATGCGATACATCACAGTATTGATCAGGCTGAAGATGGCGGTGTTCGCGCCAATGCCAAGCGCCAGAGTAAGCACCGCGACGGCGGTGAACCCGGGATTTTTTCGCAACATCCGCGCAGCGAATCGCAAATCCTGCCACCACGATTCCAGCGAAGTGAATGTCCACAAATCGCGCGACGATTCTTTTGTGCGCGTGGAATTCCCCATTGTCCGCCGCGCCGCGTAGTGAGCGTCGTCAGGCGGCACGCCCGTCTCTTTCAATTTTTTTTCGCGCATGGCCAGATGAAATTGCAATTCATCATCGAGATCGCGATCCAGCTGCTTCCTTCGAAATAGCGATTTGATTCGCAGCAACAATTGATTGAGCGGCCCGGTTCCCATAGCTTCCCCCATAAACCAGTTAGGGGAAGAGTGCTCTCTTCTCCCGGAAGTTGCAAGTCTTTTTGCGAGTAGTACCGGCGCCGCTTGACAAATTCCCCCCGCGCATCCAGAATTTGGCATAGGCGAAGAAAAAGCGAAACTAAATTGGCGGCTCCAAGCAGCATTTTGCCGCCGCAAAACCTTCTGCCCCGCCACCAACTGGGCAAGGAATACGCGTCGCTATTTTTTACGCCTCTGATGAATCGCCCATGGCCGCAAAAATTTCCGCGCTCCGCACTGAAGTCGAACGCGCCCTCGCCGGGCGCCACCTCTCGCCATTTGAGTATCGCGATCGCAAAATTGCAGACACCGTTTCCGCCGGCATCGCCGAAATTGACGATCTCACTGGAGGGTTGCCGCGCGGCGGCTTGACGGAAATTTGCGGGCCCCCATGTTCGGGCCGCACAAGCTTGCTGTTGGCGGCGCTGGCTTCGCGCACGGTGGAAGGGGAAGTTTGCGCTCTGGTGGATGGCCGTGACGCTTTCGATCCGTATTCCGCGGAAACCGCTGGAGTGGATCTGGCGAATCTTCTCTGGGTGCGCTGCCACAATATCGATCAATCGCTGCGCGCCACGGATTTGCTGCTGCAGAGCGGAGGCTTCGGATTGATCGTGCTGGATTTGAGCGACATTCCCGCCGAGACGGTGCGCCACGTGCCGCTGAATACGTGGTTTCGTTTTCGGCGCGCGGTGGAAGATACGCCTACAATTTTTCTTTTGCTTGCGCAGGAATCGAACGCGAAAACCTGCGCCTCGCTGGTGCTGCGAATGGAAGCGGAATCTGCAAAGTGGTCGCCCTCCGGTGAAATTTGTACGTGCCCCACCACACGATTGCTGGATGGATTTGAAACGCGCGCGGAAATTGTGCGTTCACGAATGAAAGATTCGGTTGCGGGAAATGTGATGCGATTCCCGGGAAGTTCTTTCTTGCCGGATGCGGCAGGGCGCGCGGGAAATTTTTCAGCGTGCGCAGCGTGGGGTTATTTGAGCGGCATTCCGATCTGGGCACAGATGGAGCGCCTGCAAAAATTCAAACGATGAAAAGGATGTGCGTGAGAAGTTTTTCGCGAACAACATTTCTTTTGGACGACCGATGGCATTTGCTTCTATCTACGTTCCGGAATTTTGGGTGCAAGCGATTTTGCGTTCCGAATTAACGCTGCGCGCCGAACGCGAACTGCGCGGCTGCGCGATCGCGCTGGTAGACGGCACTCCCCCCATCTGGAAAGTGGTGGCGGCAAACCGTGCGGCACTCACGCTGGGCATCGAGATTGGAATGGCGCGGCCAGCAGGTGGAACAATTTCTTGGCGTGCAAATCCGGCAGCGTTCTGTGGCGCAGGAAAAAACTGCGCACGCGGCATTGCTTGATGTGGGCTGGTCATTTTCTCCACGATTGGAAAACACAGCGCCTGGCACAATCGTGCTGGATCTTGCTGGGCTCGCGCCGCTTTTCGGCAGCAATGAAAATATCGCGCGCAAGCTGGCGGAACGCGCGGCGGATATTGGGATCGCGGCAAATGTTGGAGTAGCGGAAAACGCCGAGGTTGCGATTCAAGCTTCGCGCGGATTTCCGGGAATCACTCTGATTCCCGCGGGCGAAGAAGCGCGGCGGCTTGGCGCGCTGCCCGTAAACGTGCTTTCACCTTCCACCGAAATTCTGGAAACGTTGGAGCGCTGGGGAATCCGCACCTGTGCGGCGCTGGCAGCGCTGCCTCCGCTGGAACTTTCCACGCGGCTTGGGCAGGAAGGCGTACGGCTGCAAATGTTGGCGCGCGGAGCCAGCGTGCGCTCGCTTGTAATCGCCGAAACCGATTTTTTCTTCGAAGAAGAAATGGAACTTGATGATCACGTGGCGGAGCTCGAGCCGCTTTCCTTTTTGCTTGGGCGATTGATCGAGCAATTAAGCGCGCGGCTAGCGGCGCGTTCGCTGGCATTTCAAGCCATCCGGCTGCAATGCGAATTGGAGCCCGCATTCGAAAATGATTTCCAGATTTCCGGCGAAGCAGAGCGCGCAAAAGCCACCGCGAAAACATACGAAAAACTCCTGACGCTGCCGGTGGCGATGCGCGATTCGAAAATGCTGCTGAATCTGCTGCGGCTGCAACTGCAGAAAGATCCTCCGCCAGCGGCGATACAAAAACTGCGAATGGCGGCGGAGCCCGCGCGGCCGCGCTCAACGCAAGGTGGATTTTTTCTGCCGCCATCGCCCGATCCGGAGAAATTGGAACTAACGGTTGCGCGCCTCGCGAAGCTGGTGGGCGATGCAAACATCGGCTCGCCGCAACTTGCGGATACGCATCGTCCCGATGAATTTTGCATGAAGCGATTCGAGCCGCCGCGCGAAGAAGAAAAATGCCGGAACAAAACCCGCGCGCGTGAAAACGGAACTCGCAAAACCGATTTCACAAAAAAGTTTCGCCGCATTTCGCTTGTTCCGCCCCGTTGTGCCCGCGCGAGTGGAATTGCGCGAAGCGCGTCCCGTGCGTGTTTCTTTTCGCGGAATGGCCGGCGACGTGGTGACGGCATCGGGGCCGTGGCGCACTTCAGGCGATTGGTGGCTGACGAATGCGTGGCAGCAGGACGAATGGGATTTGGAAATTAGTTTTCGCGGCGCGACACGGAATGCGCAGTACACAGAAAAAGTACAAAACAAATTTCAGCGCGGAGACGCAGACCGCGCAGAGAAAAACAAAGCGCACGGCATCTACCGATTTTTTTACGACTCGATCCAGCAAAGCTGGTTTGTGCGGGGAATCTACGATTGATGTACACCGAACTTCACGCGCGATCTGCTTTCAGTTTTCTCGAAGGCGCTTCCACTCCTGAAGAATTGGCGCAGACGTGCCATCGGTTGGGCATGCGAGCGATGGCGGTGCTCGATCGCGATGGAGTTTATGGCGCGCCGCGCTTTTATCTGGCCGCGACAAAACTTTCGCTGCGGGCGCACATCGGCGCGGAAGTTACGTCGCCGGAAGGCTGGCGTTACACGCTGCTGGTGGAATCGCGCAAGGGCTATCAAAACCTTTGCCGGCTGATCACGCGAATGAAATTGCGCGCGAAAAAAGGCGAAGGACATGTTTTCGAAGAAGAGATCGCGGAGTTGCACGCAGGATTGATTTGTCTCACGGGCGGAGAAGAAGGTCCGCTGGCATACGCGCTTTCGCATCAGAGCGCAAAAACCGGCGATCGCATGGAGTGCGGCGAAGAATGCATGCGGCGGCTGTGCGAACTTTTCGGCCGGGAAAATATTTATGTCGAATTGCAGCGGCATTTTTCGCGCGCGGAAGAAACGCGCAACCAGGCCGCAGTGGAAATCGCTCGCAAACTGAAACTGCCGCTGGTCGCCACCAACGGCGTATGCCACGCGCAGCCTGCGCAGCGCGAAGCGCTCGATGTGTTCACCTGCATTCGCCATCACCGCACGCTGATGAATGCGGGCAAATTGCTCACGCGAAATGCTGAGCGCCACTTGAAATCGCCGGAAGAAATGGCGCGATTGTTTGCCGATTTGCCGGAAGCAATCGCGAATACAGAAATTATTTCTTCGCGATTGCAATACACGCTGAAAGATCTGGGCTACCGCTTCCCGAAATATCCCGTGCCGGAAGGTTCTTCTGAAATTCAATTTCTGCGCGAGCGCACTCACGACGGAATGTTGTGGCGCTATGGCGCGAACAACGAACGCGCGCAGCGGCAACTCAATCGCGAGTTGGCGCTGATCGAAAAACTCAAGCTGGAAGGTTATTTCCTGATCGTATGGGACATCGTGCGGTTTTGCGGCGAACAAAATATTTTGGTGCAGGGCCGCGGCTCGGCGGCAAACAGCGCGGTTTGTTATGCGCTGGGAATTACCGCGGTGGATCCCGTGGGCATGGATCTTCTCTTCGAGCGATTTCTTTCCGACGAGCGCGGCGAGTGGCCAGACATCGATCTCGATTTGCCCAGCGGAGATCAGCGGGAACGCGCGATTCAATATGTGTATCAGCGCTACGGAAAACTCGGCGCGGCGATGACGGCGAACGTGATCACTTATCGCGGACGCTCGGCCGCGCGCGAAATCGGCAAAGCGCTTTCCTTCGAACCCGAAACACTTGAGCGAGTTTCCGCTCTCGTTGGCGCATGGCAATACAAAGACGATAAGGACACGCTGGAAAATCATTTTCGCGACGCCGGCCTCGATCTGCGGCATCCGCAAATCCGAAAATTTCTGGAGCTGTGCGTGATGGTGCAGGATTTGCCGCGCCATCTCGGCCAGCATTCCGGCGGCATGGTGGTGTGCCAGGACGAATTGGATTCGATCGTGCCGCTCGAGCCCGCTACGATGCCCGGCCGCGTGGTGGTGCAGTGGGACAAAGAAGATTGCGCCGACATGGGAATCGTAAAAGTGGATTTGCTGGGACTCGGAATGATGGCGGTGCTGGAAGAATCGCTGAAAATTATTCGCGCGAATCACGGCGAAGAAATCGATCTTGGGCGGCTGCCGCAAAACGATCCCGCGGTGTATGGCGCCTTGCAAAAAGCGGACACGGTGGGAATGTTTCAAATCGAAAGCCGCGCGCAAATGTCTTGCCTGCCGCGTCTGCATCCGAAATGTTTTTACGACATCGTGGTGCAAGTGGCGATCATCCGTCCGGGACCGATCGTGGGGCAGATGGTGAATCCTTATTTGAAGCGGCGGCAGGGACGCGAAGCCGTGGAATGTTTGCATCCTTCGCTTGAGCCGGTGCTGGCGCGCACGCTGGGCGTTCCGCTTTTTCAGGAACAGTTGCTGCGCATGGCCATGATCGCCGCGGGATTTTCCGGCGGCGAAGCGGAAGAGTTGCGGCGCGCGTTCGGCTTCAAGCGCTCGGAAGCGCGGATGAAAGACATCGAGGTGAAGCTGCGCCGCGGCATGGAGAAAAACGGAATTGCCGCCGCTGCGCAGGAAAAAATCATTCGCTCGATTACTTCGTTTGCGCTGTACGGATTTCCGGAATCGCATGCGGCGAGTTTCGCGCTGCTGGCCTATTCCAGCGCGTATTTGAAATGCCATTATCTGGCGGCGTTCACGGCGGCGATGCTCAACAATCAGCCGATGGGATTTTATTCGCCGGCCACGCTGGTGAAAGATGCGCAGTTGCACGGGCTGAAAATCCGCCCGATTGATGTGACGTGTTCCGAATGGCTGTGCAAGCTGGAAAATTACAAGGAACAATTCGCGGTGCGGCTTGGGCTGCGGTACGTGCGCGGATTGCGCGAGGAAATTGCTCGGGAAATCGTGCGGCCAGCGCGAACTGCGCGCATTTTCTTCGATTGAAGAATTGAAGTTGCGCGTGCCTGCGATACAGAAATCCGAATTTACGGCGCTGGCTGCAATCGGCGCGCTGAATTTTATTTCCGCGACGAAGAGCACGCATCGCAGAGACGCGCTGTGGCAAGTGGAGCGCGCGGCGCGGCGTCCGGGGCCCCTGCTGGAAAATATTGAAACGGAAATTGCGCCGGACGATTTGAATTCTTCCGAAACTGGAGAGAATGCACAAGCAACCTCCGAACCCAAAATAAAAATCGAAATAAATTCTCCGTTGCTGCCAATGACAATCGAAGAGCGGCTCGTCGCCGATTTTCGCGGCACCGGAATGACCACGGGGCCGCACCCCATGGCATTTCATCGCGAATATTTGCGAAAAAACGGCGTGCGCTCCGCCGGCGAATTGCAAAATCTTCCAGATGGAATCTGGGTGCGCATCGCCGGAGCGGTGATCGCGCGGCAGCGGCCGGGCACTGCAAAAGGTTTTGTTTTTTTAAGCCTCGAAGACGAAACAGGAATCGCCAACGCCATCATTACTCCGCAAATTTATGCGGAGAATCATTTGGTGGTGGTGAACCAGCCATTTTTATTTCTCGAAGGCCCGCTGCAACATCAAGACGGCGTGATTTCCGTGAAAGTTCAAACCGTGCGGCCGCTCACGGTGACGAAAGCGGAAACGGAGTCGCACGATTTTCACTGATTTTCATTGGAGAAAATCGCGCCGTGATCAATACAGCAGAACAGCCAACCGGTACATTCCGCTGCGAGTCTGTTCGCCGCCATCGCAAGCCCCAATCGCTGCGGTGTGATACTCGCCCAGGCGAATCGCATTTTCGAGTTGCTTGGGAAGCGCGGACAGATCCGACGTGACGTAATGAAATTCATAGAGCGCGCGCATCGTGCTCTGGTCGGCATGGCCGGACTCGCACGCCTTACGCGCTTCCGCCGGATTGCGCTCCAACCGGAAACCCTCTGCCTGCAGAAGCGCGCCAAAGCGCCGCTCCTGTTCCGCAAAGCTCATGCTCTGAATCGCGCGCGCAAAATCCTGCGTGGCGTAGAACTGGCCGCTACGCTCGCTCACTCCAATTCCAATCGAATCCAGATTCGGATCCAAAATATTCGCGCGATGTCCGGGCGAATGCATCCAGCCAACGTGAATATCCAAGAGCGAAGGGCCTTCGGCAACATTCTCAGCGATTTTGCTGTAGTGAACTCCCGCCTGAATTGCGCGATCGGAAAGCTCAGGCTCTCCAGGAAATCGATGCGAAATATTGCCCTCGCGCGCCATGCGATCCGAATGCGCGCGCGCCGCGATGGCCAGCGCTGAATTCCACTTCAAAGGTGAAAGATGTTCGAGAGCGCGCTCATGGTTGACACTTTCCAGAAGCTCGCGCTCGGATGCGGTAGGCTCGTCCGCGCCGGCTGCGAAACTCTGCGGAATGAACGGAACGAGAAATGTCGCGAAGATTGCGACGAGCAACGCGAAGCCAGCAGCCGATTGGCGAAACTCGTGGCACGCTACTTCCTTCCGAAAAGCGAGAAAGCTCCGCGAACCAGCTTCGCAGGAAGCGATTTCAATTTGTCGTCTCTTCATAACCGGGAAAGCTGATCAGCTGGCGGATTTGCGCTCTGCTTCAACTTGCGAGAGGACACGCGTAACAAGATTGGGATCAATTGCCGGGCTCACATAAGTTTTGTTGTGGTGCACCGCTTCGAGCGCGGTGATCAAATCGGTTTCCGCATCGGACTTCAAAACGTAACCTTGTGCCCCCGCCATGAAAATGCTGCGCACCAATTCCGAAGACGTGTGCAGCGAAAAAAGAACCACTTTCACTTCGGGGTTCGATTCACGGATTACGCGCGTGGCCTGCAGCCCATTCATAACAGGCATTGAAAGATCCATGATGATGATTTCGGGCTTGAGACTTTCGGCTTGGCGGACGGCATCTTCACCATTTTCAGCTTCGCCGCAGATATCCCATTCGGATGATGGTTGCAGGAGAGCGCGAACTCCCCGCCTCACAACCGCATGATCATCGACGATAAGAATGCGCACCATACCCCGCAACCTGCGGCTGATGATTTAGCCGATATTAGTACGAATTAGAGTCTAGCACGTTCTGCAGCAGACGTTTCAAATCCAACACCCACGCTTTGTGTCTGATGATGAAAGACGCATCAAGGTGTCCCAACGAGAAATCTTTCCGAGGAATTTGGGGCCACCCGGCAACGAGGAGTTGCTGGGCAGCGCGAGACTCAGTCACAGGGCTGCCAATCTCACTGCTCCAATATCTCTCTAACGAGCTGATTTTTCTCTATCTATATGATTCTTAAAGACATATGTGCACGTGCGAGCCTGACACCCCCTAGGGGTTGTTTTTGTAAAATGATGATTATAATGGGGTTAGCTAGTACTATTACTAAAAAGTTGTTGAATCTAAAGGAGTTAAGTCCATTTTAGAGTGTTTTTTCGAGTTTCTTGCATTTCGACACGGTGGTCGATCGACTCACTGGATCGACCCAGGGTTGTGAGCTTAGAGGTCTGTCGCCTCGAAATGAGCTCGAGCCCCCCCCCCACCTCCCTATCGTTTACGTGTACGAAAGCAAGGTCCCCGGAAATGGAAAAGGCCCGAACCGTTAGGTCCGGGCCTTCGAATTCTCTATTCTCGAATATAGCATGGTCAGGAACGGCGGTCAAGCGAAATCGCGGACGGGCAGCCATCGGAACAGGAGGGATGGCGATTTGTGTCGATTCGGTACATGTTCTCTGGGTCTACAGGATTCACTCTATTCCCCTCTTTTGGGGGAACGCGTAGCCTGAGCTCAAGTCTCTTGCATGACGCTGCTGGCGGTCTCGTCCCGCTTGGGAGTGACTGCACACGGTAGGCCTTGGCGGGTGTTTAGTCTTATCCGCTTTAGACCCTACCCTTGGCCGCCAGCCCCCTTCCTCTCCCTTTCTAAATGTCTCCTGATAGCAGTTTGAATTCCGGCACGCGAATCGCGGTACTCGTCCATTTCGCGGGCCAGCGGAACTATACTGGTTGCCAAGCCTTGACAAACGGCTTGCCGCGCCGGAAAATAATTTGAACGAGCGTTCAAATTTTAAGGCCGCGCGGCGGAAGCGTTTTCCGCGGCAAATTTTGAAGTGAAGTGTTTGGAGCGAGCCCGCAAGTTTAGCCTGTAAATCTACGGAGGTTCCGTGGCAACGACATCTTCTTCAACAACAGCAGAAACGAAGACCCTGATTCAGTACCGCACCGATGGCGGAGTAGCGGTGATTACGATCGACGATCCACCGGCGAATACCTACACCTACGAGATGAATCGCCAGCTGGATGAAGCGATTCTGCGAGCGCGCATGGAAAATGACGTCCATGTGATCGTGCTCACAGGAGCGGGCGACAAGTTTTTCTCAGCTGGCGCGAACATTCGGATGCTGACGAGCGTGGACCCAACGTTCAAATATTATTTCTGCCTGCACGCGAACGAAACTTTGCTGCGGTTGGAACACACGCCGAAGCTGGTGATCGCGGCGCTCAATGGTCACTGCGTAGGCGGCGGATTGGAAATCGCGATGGCGGCGGATATCCGCATCGCGCGCAAAGATGCCGGCAAGATTGGCCTGCCGGAAGTAAATCTGGGTGTGCTGCCCGGCACTGGCGGCACGCAACGGCTTTCGCGGCTGGTGGGAAAATCGAAAGCCATCGAGCTGATGATCACGGGAAACACGTTTTCGTTTGAAGAGGCGCTGGAATTTGGAATCATCAACGACATTTATTCGCGCGAAAATTTCATGGAAGAGATCATGGAGTACGCGAAGCAATTCTGCCCACCGAACAAAGCGTCGAAGGCTGTGGGCCGCATCAAGCGCGCAGTGCAGACCGGCTGGGAAATTCCGATGGAATCGGCGCTGGCTGTGGAACGCGAGAACCAACAACTGCTCTTCCAGAGCGAAGACGCGAAGGAAGGTTTGGCAGCTTACGTGGAGAAGCGGCCGGCCGTTTTCAAGGCGAAGTAACTGAGCGCGGCGCCGCATGCGAATTGAAAGAAGTGTTGGGCGAAAAGAGGGTTTTATGCCAGGCAAGGTAATGCGGATCGGACAATTCAGCGACTGGGTGGGATTGTTCGATGAATGGCGCAAAGAAGTTGGCGTGAATCGAGACGAAATCGCCGCGTTTAAGTTCGAAACGATTTACGGCGCCATCGAAACAGAAGAAATTCAATTCGGCCATTTCAAAAGCAATCGCAAATGGGAAAACATGCGGCAGATTCCCACGCAGCAGATTCGTGACGCGCTGCTGAACATGATCGTGTACCAGGGCGACACGGAATTCGCGAGCGTGGAACAGCAGCGGCATCTTTTCGAAACTGCTCCTACGGATTGGGATCGCAAGTCGCTTTCGCGCGTGATGATCGAAGAGATGCGCCACGGCTGGCAGATGTGTTCGCTGCTGGTGGAACATTTCGGCTACTCGGGCAAAGTGGAAGCGCAGAAAATGCTGGAGCGGCGCGCGTTTGATAATCAGCGATTGCTGGGCGCATTCAATGTGGACGTGGACAACTGGCTCGACTTTTTCACGTACACCGATTTCGTGGATCGCGACGGAAAATTCCAACTGCAAATGTTCAAGTATTCGGCGTTCGCTCCGCTGGGGCGCTCGATGTCTTACATGCTTCGCGAAGAAGCGTTTCACATGGGTACTGGAAACGACGGACTTCGCCGCATCGTGCAGGCCGGAAAAATTCCTGCATGGCTGATCCAAAAATATTTGAATAAGTGGATTTCCACTTCGCACGATCTTTTTGGCACGGATCATTCATCGTCAGCGCACTGGGCGTACGTTTGGGGAGTGAAGGGGCGCTACGACGAACCGAAAAACGAGAAGGAAGCCGACCTGGACGATTTGAACGATTACAACCGCAATTTATATCATGACGAAGTAGCGGCGCTGATTCACAGGCTGAACGTGGTGCTGGCGGAAGGTTCGGAGCCGCTTTACGCGCCGCACATCAAGTTCAATCGCAATATCGGCAAGTGGGCGGGCGTGAAAGTGAATCCGAGAACTGGCGCCGAACTTTCCGAGCGCGAGTACGCGGAACAATTCGACGATTTCATGCCGACCGCAGCGGATAAAAAGCTTCTGCTGGAAATTATCGGCAACGAAAAGGAATGGATTGTGCCGAAGCTGGGCTCACGCGATCCGCTGGAAACGATTGGCGAGCCGCGAAGAAGCGCCATCAATCTGTAATTTTTGCTGCATCAATTTTTCCAGCAGTCCCGGTCTACTTTTTTCTGATTGCTGGCCGCACGATGAAAAAAACTCTTCGTCACGCTCAACGTCAATGGCCGCGCGTATGAATTCGCGTGCGAGCCAAATAAATTGTTGCTTGACGCCTTGCGCGTAGATCTAAACCTTACCGGCTCAAAGCGCGGCTGCGACGATTCGTCTTGCGGTGCGTGTACCGTGCAAGTGGATGGCACTCCGATGCTGGCGTGCGCGCTGCTCGCGGGAAGCTGCGAAGGCCAGGAAATTGTCACTGTGGAAGGCATCGCCGAACGCGGCAGCCTTGCAGCGATCCAAAAAGCATACGGCGATTGGGGCGGGTCTCAGTGCGGATTCTGCACGCCGGGATTTATGGTCACGGTACACTGGCTGCTGGCGCAGAATCCGAATCCCACCGAAGAAGAAATTCGCTGTGCGCTTTCGAGCAATCTTTGCCGGTGCACCGGATACTCGCAGATGTATCAAGCGGTGCGCGCGGCGATTGAGGCGGAACAAAAAGCCGTGCCCGCGATGGAATCCAGCCGATGAGCAATTTTTCGATCATCGGGAAATCCATCGCATTGGTAGATTCCGCGGGGAAATCAACCGGCGCTGGGAAAATACACCGACGATCTTTCGCTGCCCGGAATGTTGATCGGCAAAATTCTGCATTCGCCGCATCCGCATGCGCGAATCCTGAAAATTGATACCAGCAGGGCGCTCGCGCTGCCCGGAGTGGTTGCGGTCGTCGTCGGCACAGACGCGCCGAATAAATACGGAATTCTTCCGGTTGGCCACGATGAGACTGCGCTCGCCGTCGATAAAGTCCGCTACGTGGGAGATAACGTCGCGTGCGTGGTAGCGGAATCCGAAGGCATCGCGCAAGCGGCGATTGAGCTTGTGGATGTGGAGTACGAAATTCTGCCCGCGTGGTTCGATCCCGAAAAATCGATGCTTGCGGAAGAGAATCTGATTCACGAGCAGAAGCCGCACAATCTCGAAAAAGATTATCACCACGTTTTCGGCGATCCCGATAAGGGCTTTGCGGAAGCGGAAGCGGTGGTGGAAGGCCGCTACATCGCGAATGAAGTGACGCACGCCGCGATGGAGCCGCACTCCACGCTCGCGTCATTTGAGACTGATCCGCAAACCGGAAATCCAGGACGGCTGATCATCTGGTCTTCCACGCAAGTTCCCTACTATTTGCAGCACAAGCTGAGCATCGTGCTCGACATGCCGATGTCGCAGATTCGCGTGATCAAGCCTCTGGTGGGCGGCGGATTCGGCGGCAAGAGCGAAGTGATTCCGATTGAAATTATCGCCGCGGTGGCCGCGCGAAAAGCAAAAGCTCCCGTAAAAATTACTTACACGCGCGAAGAAGTTTTCTGGGCGCATCGCGGACGGCCGCGCACGATCATCGATCTGAAAACTGGAGTGAAGAAGGACGGAAAGATTTGCGCGGTGGCCGCGAAAGTGATTCAAGATGGCGGCGCGTACTGCTCGTACGGAATCGTCACGATACTTTATTCGGGCGCGCTGCTCGGCGCTCTCTACGATATTCCGAATATTCGCTACGACGGTTATCGCGTGCTCACGAATAAGCCCGCGTGCGGAGCGATGCGCGGCCACGGCACGGTGAATGTGCGGTTCGCGTTCGAATCGCAATTCGACGAAGCTCGCCGCAAAGATCGGCATGGACCCCGCGGAAATTCGCCGGCGCAATTTGCTGCACGCTCCAAGCATCACTGTGAACGGGCTGCGCGTGCAGAGTTACGGCTTGCCGGAATGTATCGACGAAGTGGTGACGCGTTCGCGATGGAGCGAGCGCAAAGGCAAGCTCCCGCGCGGGCGCGGGCTGGGCATCGCGTGCAGCCACTACGTAAGCGGCGCGGCGAATTCGATTATTCGTTCCGACATGCCGCATTCCACGGTGAATATCAAAATCGATCGCGACGGCGGCGTAGTGATTTATACGGGCGCGTCGGATATCGGGCAGGGCTCCGACACGATGGTGGCGCAAATCGCGGCTGAAGTTCTGGGTTGCACGATGGGCCGCGTGAAAGTGATTGCCGCAGACACCGATCTCACTCCGATTGATATTGGCTCGTATTCGAGCCGCGTGACTTTCATGAACGGCAACGCCACGAAACGCGCAGCCGAAGCAGTGAAAAAACAAATTATGTCCGCTGCCGCGGGGAAAATGGCGTGCACCCCAGAAGATGTGGAGATGCGCGGCGATCGCGTGTGGAAGAAATCTGCAAGCGCAAATGGCAATGGGAGCGCCGCGCCAGCGCAGCAAGCTGCACTGCAAGCGAGCCTACGGTGAGCGGCCACGTGGAAGGCCAAATTCTGCGCGGCTCTGTGCAGCAAAAACGAAAAGAGGAAGGCCCGAAGGATCAGATGTCTTTCGAAGAAGCGGTAGTCGCCGCGATTAATTTTCACGGCGCGCTGACGGGCACCGGTTCCTACGCGCCTCCGCAGGATGCGCGCGGCGGAAAACACAAAGGCGCGGGAGTGGGTCCATCACCCGCATATTCGTATTCGGCGCAAGTTGCGGAAGTGAGCGTGGACGAAGAAACCGGCGAAGTTACAGTGCTAAAAGTTTGGGCGGCGCACGATTGCGGCCGCGCGCTGAATCCGGTTTCGGTGGAAGGCCAGGTAATCGGCTCGGTGTGGATGGGTCTCGGCCAGGCGCTGCAGGAAGAAATGGTTTGGAAAGATGGGCTGCTGATGAATCCGGGGATGCTGGAGTACCGCTCGCCATCCGCGACCGAGTCTCCCGAAATTGAAGCGATCATTGTGGAGAGCGTCGATCCCGAAGGCCCGTTTGGCGCGAAGGAAGCGAGCGAAGGTTCGCTGGCGGCGGTGATTCCCGCGATTGCGAATGCGATTGAAGATGCGGTGGGCGTGCGCATGCGCGAATCGCCGTTCACTCCCGAACGCGTGCTATCCGCGTTGCGCGCGAAAACGCACCGAGCGCGAAAAAAATCGATATGACGGGTGGCGTAGATCCCACGAATCCCGCGACATTTCGCGAACATGGCGGCTCGCTGTGGTTCAAGGGAAAAGGTCCGAAGCGCCACGCGCTTGATCCTGCGGTGGCATCGAAGCACTCCGATTCAGGGGAGCGCGCGTGAGCCTGCCCGATTTCGAATTGCTGCGTCCGCGCACGGTGGCTGAAGCTGTGGAATTTCTCGCGCGCTACGCCAGCTCGATTCAAATCGTCGCCGGCGGCACGGATTTGATTCCCGAGCATGCAGCAGCGCCTTTTCGCGCCGAATTATTTGCTGGATATTCGCGGCATCGCGGAATTGCGCGGCATTCGCCAATCAAAAGGCGGCCTCGAAATCGGCGCGATGACCACCCTCACAGCCATCGAGCGCAGCGACACAATCTGCCGCGATTACTCAGTGCTCGCCGAAGCTGCCGCGGCGGTCGCGTCGCCGGTACTGCGCAACATGGGCACGCTCGGCGGCAACATTTGCCTCGACACGCGCTGCCTCTGGTACAACCAGTCGCTCGCGTGGCGAAAATCGTGCGGATTCTGCATCAAGAAAGATGGCGACCTTTGCCACGTCGCTCCCGGCGGCAAAAAATGCTGGGCCGCGTTTTCGGCGGATACTCCGCCAGCGCTGCTTTGCCTTGGCGCCGAAATTGAAATTGTGGGCCCGGCGGGAACGCGCCGCGTGCGGCTCGAAGATTTCTACACGGGCGAAGGCGATGCGCGCATGAAGCTCGCGCCAAATGAATTGCTCACGCGCGTTTTTCTGCCCGCTGCCATGGCCGGATATCGCGGCGCGTATCGCAAGCTGCGCGTGCGCGGCTCAATCGATTACCCGCTCGCCGGAGTGGCCGTCGCTTATCGCCCAGCCAATGGGCACGCTGCCGATGCGCGTGTGGCGATCACGGCTGTGAATCCCGCTCCGGAATTGGTGAGCGATGCCGCGAAGCTAATTTCCGCCAATCCGCTCAGCGAAGAAATCGCCATCGAAGCGGGCGATCTCGCGGCACGCACAGCCACGTCGCTGACCACGTCCGCGCTCACCCCCGAATATCGCCGCGAGATGATCAAAATCCTCACCAAGCGCGCGCTGCACGACGTGATTGGCACCCACTAACGAATCGGCGACGTCGCGCGCTCACACCCCGCCCAAATGGTTGCTGTTAAAGCCTTACAATGCTAAGTTTTGGGGTCACGGAGCCTTGTGCGCCCCGGCAGGCCTGAAACGGGACTGGCTTGCTAGCCGGCGGGTTTTCGCCGGCGATTTCCGGCGCACCGCCAACCTCATCGCTGAAACCTTTGGGCGCGACGAAACCCCAACTCGAGCGGCAAGAATTCAATGCGCGGGAGCCTCAACGCGCGTCAATCATATTTTGGCGCGTGGAAGGCAGCCTGGTTGACCTGACTGCGGTGCGCCCGGTCGCCTATTTCACCTGGAATTCGCAAACATTTGCGGCGCGCTGGACGCGGCGCGGCGGCTTGGCGGCGCTGGCCCTGGCGCGTCCGTTTTTGTATTTGGCGAATCGGCGTTTCGCCACGCGCGTGCTCCACACGCTGCTGCGCGGAGTGACGCGCGACCGGCTGGACCTGCTGGGCGAGGAATATTTCGAATACGTGCTGAAGCCGCAGCTGAAACCGGAAGGCGTCGCAAAACTCAAGCAGACTCTCGAAAGCGGCGCGCGCGTGGTGCTGGTGAGCCAGGGGCTTGATCACGTGATGATTCCGCTGGCGGCGCATCTGGGCGTGCACGATTTGCTGGCGAATCGGCTGGAATTTCGCGATGGCGTTGCGACGGGACGTCTGCTCGATCCCGTGATTCCGCCGCGCGGCGCGTTTGCGCTGATACTGGGCGGCGCGGCGGATGGGCGCGTGGACGCTGCGAAAATTGCGCGACCGGCTGAAGCTTGTGGCGAGCGTTGGACCCAGATCTGAAAAGAGCAGCCAATCTGTCGCTGTATCCGCTGAAGCACAGCTCATGTCGGTTGTGCGCCCCGCCGTGCGTCCGGAAAGCCGCGCTCCAGAATTAATCGTGATGGCAGACGCAGCGAAACAAGGCGCGACGCGCAACGCCCACGCTGTCCGTGAAAAATTCGCTGCGCGGAAAACATATTATGCTGATCGGCGTCACCGGATTTATCGGCAAAGTTTGGCTCGCGCAAATGTTGATGCAGATTCCCGAAATCGGGCGAATTTATTTGCTGATTCGCAAGCAGCGCTCCACCACTTCCGCGCGCCGCTTTGAAAAAATTGTGCAGGAATCGCCAGTGTTTGAGCCGCTGAACAAACAATACGGCGACGATTTTGCAAATTTTTTGCCGAGCGCGTCGCGGTCGTGGAAGGCGATCTCAAGCGCGCCGATCTGGGCTTCGATCCCGACACTCGCAAACAACTTTCGGACGCAATTGGATCTCGTCGTCAACAGTTCGCGGCCTCACCGATTTCAATCCCGATTTGCGCGACGCGCTTTCGAAGGCAATGTGGCCGCGCCAATGAACGCTGCTGGAATTTGTGCGCGGCTAGCAAACACGCCGCGCTGCTGCATCTTTCCACTTGCTACGTCGTCGGCGAACGCGATGGCCGCGTGCGCGAAGAGCGTGCAGCCGAATTACACGCCTGCGTGCGTGGCCGATTTCAATGCCGAGCACGAATGGAAATCGCTGCAGGAAACAATTCGCAACGTGGAGGCGCGCGCGGAATGTCCGGAAATGACGGCCGCGCTTCGCCGTCAGGCGCTGGGGCGCCGCAGCGATCCCTCAAAATATCCCGCCGACGGAAGTGGATAACGTTTTGCGCCGCAATCGTCAGCGCTGGATGCGCAACCGCCTCACGCAAGTGGGCGAAAAACGCGCGCAGCGGCTGGGCTGGCCGAACACTTACACGCTCACAAAAAGCATGGCGGAATCGCATGCTCCTTTCGCGCAAGGCGGATTTGCCCGTCGCGATCGTGCGGCCATCGATCGTGGAAACTTCCACGCGATTTGCCATTTTCCGGATGGAACGAGGGCATCAATACTTCCGCGCCGCTTTCTTATTTGCTGGGAACATATTTTCGCCAGTTGCCGACGAACGAGCGCAAATGTCTCGACATGATTCCGGTGGACATGGTGTGCCGCGGCATGACGCTCATCGCCGCCGCGCTGATTCAGCGGCGCAATGCTGCGCGTGTATCAACTTGCGACTTCCGCGATCAATCCGTGCAACATGGGCCGCAGCATCGAGCTTACTGGCCTGGCGCATCGCAAACACTATCGCGCGCAACAAGGACTGGAACATTGGCTGCGCATGCGATTCGATACGATTCCCGTTTCGAAAAGCCGCTACCAGAAAATGAGCGTGCCCGCGCAGAAGGCGGTGATCTCTGCGCATCAATCGCGTCGGCGGCGATACTGCAATTCAAGCAGCCGCTAGTGCGGCAGGAACGCGATCTGGGACCGCATGCGAAAAATTGATCGAACTGTACGAACCTTTCATCCTGCACAACGAACAGGTTTTTGAAGCGGAACACGTGCAAAAACTTTCGGAAGCGCTGCCGCCGAAGATGAATGCGCCGCATTTGCGTTTGACGCCAACATCGTCGACTGGTGGGAATATTGGATCAACATTCACATTCCCGCGCTGCGCAAGTGGTGCTATCCGTTGATTGAGGGCCGCGCCATCGAAGCGCAGCCCAAGCGCTCCGTGCAATTTGACGCGATTGCGGTGCAATGGCGGCGACGCAGATCACGCCCGTGGAAGCCGGCGTCCGCAGACCTGACCCTATGGCCATTTTTCTCACAGGTTCAACCGGCTACATCGGCGCGCACATTCTTTCCGAGTTGCTCGCGCAACAGCAACGATAGCGTCAACTGCTGGTCCGCGCGAAAGATCATCGCGAAGCCGAAGAGCGTCTGTGGCACGCGATGCAGTTGCATATGAATTTCCGGAATTTCGCGATTACCTCAGCGCGCGCATCACAATTTTCCGCGGCGATCTAACTGACTCGAAATTTGGCCTCGATGAGTCCGATTATTCCCGCGCTCGTCGCCAGCACAGATTCCATGCATCCACTGCGCCGCTTCGCTGAATCGCAAATCCGAAAAAAATTGCATCAATGTGAATTTGCGCGGCACACTGGAAATGATTCAAATGGCGCGCCGCATTCAAGATTGGCACGCGGCTTGCGGCGATTCAGTTTCGTCAGCACCGTGGCCGTTGCCGGCAAACGCGAAAATGAAGTCGTCACCGAAGATGGCTTCCATCGATTGGACGCGCTCCGACTACGATCCCTACGCGCGCACAAAAAAATTCTGCGAGCACATGGTTCGCGAATTGTTGCCCGACGTGCAAAAAATAATTTTCCGTCCCAGCATCGTTCTGGGCGACACGCGCTACGGCGCCACCACTCAATTCGATATGGTCCGCGCGTTCGTTTTTCTCGCCGGCCTGCCCGTGCTTCCGCTGCGCCCCGACGACCGCATCGAAATCATTCCCGTGGATTACGTCGCAAAAGCGATCGCCACGCTGCACCAAAAAGAAAACCCGCGCATTCGACACCTATCACCTGTCGTCCGGCACAGGCTCCGAAACTTGCACACAAATTACAGACGCTATCGCGAAAGAGTCCGGCAGCAGGTCAGCCCGATGTATGCTCCCTCGATGGCGCGCCCATTTAATTCGATGGTCAACGTCAATCGCAAATCGCCGCGGCGGAATCGGACGCGCCGCCGTCGCTGCTAAAAGTTTTTCTGCCCTACATTTACTGGAACACCGTGTTTGATAATTCGCGCGTCGTCGCCGAAATGGGATGTGCTCCCGCTCCGTTTTCGCAGTATTGCTTTCCCTTGATGAAATTCAGCCGCGAAAATCATTTCCAGTATCCCTACGTGGAATGGACAGCGGCGGAATCGGGAGCCGCCTGATGACCGATCAGTTTCTCGTCGCGTGGGTGAGCGCGCTGATCGATTGGACGAAGACGCAATGGATGCTGGGCCGCGGCGTGCGCTGGAAACCCGGCGAGCCGCTCAAACTTCTTTTCGTCGGATACACCGGCGCCGGAAATATGGGCTCCGATGTTCGCGTGGAAGAAATCGCTGCGCCAGATTCGCCGCGTTCTTGGCGAAAAGCGCGTACAGACCACCGTGATGTCGCTGGAGCCTCGCGAACGAAAAATTATTTCGGCGACGCCACGCAAATTCGCCTGCCCGATGCGTTTCCGCCATTCGTTTACAAACACGCGCGCAAACATCACGGCGTGGTCGCGTGCGAAGGCTCCATGTTCAAGAGCAAATTCGCAAACGCCCTCACGCTGATGATGATCGAATCGCTGGGAATCGCCGCCGCGGAGAATAAGCTCTCCGTCGGCTATGGCGGCGACGCTGACAAGATGGATCCCGAGCTTCAGAAAATGACGCGCCGCTACTGCCGCACGTCATTCGTGATTCCTCGCAACATCGAATCGCAAGCCACGTTGCGCAGCCTCGGTGTGCCCACGGAACTTGGCACTGACACCGCATGGACATTCACTCCGCATCCGCCCGAAGTTGGCCGCAAAATTCTCACCGATGCCGGTTGGGATGGCTCCACGCCCGTGTTGATCCTCTGCCCGATCAATCCGTTTTTCTGGCCAGTGAAAGCTTCTGTCGCAAAACTTATTGCGCGCAAAACTTTCGGCGCTTACAAAGAGAGCCACTATCGCGGCCCTTATTTCCACAACGCCGGTCCCGAAGTGGACAAGAAATTTACCACCTATATCAACGCGTGGATTGAATCCGTAAACGCGTTTCGCCAACGCCACAAAGTTTTTCCCGTGGTTGTCGGCACCGAGCGCCTTGATGCTGAAGCCGCCCGCAGAATCTCCGCTGGAATCGGCAACGCTCCCGTTTTCACCAGCGACGATCTCGACATCTACACGCTTGTCAGCCTGTTGCGCTGCGGCAATATGATGGTTTCCTCTCGCTATCACGGCATCGTCACCTGCATGCCGGGTCTCGTCGCATCCGCCGGCGTCACCTTCGACGAACGCATCCGCAATCTCATGCGTGAACGCGGCCACACAAATCTGTCTATTCACCGTAGATGAGCCTGGCCTCGGCGAAAAACTGGTTGGCGCGATGGAAACTCTTTGGCGCGATGGCGAAAGCCTTCGCGATGGTATCGCTCGCACCGTCGTCCGCAATTTGAAGACAATGGCGCGCATGGGAGTTTATTTCGAACGCCAAACTCATCTCGTGTATCCCGAGTTCGAAATTCGCAGCGGAGTGCATTCTTGGGAAGAGTATCTGCCGCCGCTTAACTCCGCGTTGCAGTCTCTGGTCGAGCAGTACGACGACGGTTCCGATACGGCTGCCGCGATTGCTGAACAAGCGAGCGCGCAACATCCGGGCGCACAGCCCGTTCGCGCGTAAGATTTGCGGAAAGACTTTTGCAAACGCGAAGGCGTTTTAACCCCTCGAATCGCCATCGTTTTGTGGTATGAATTCAACGTCCTCAGAATTGGCCGCGTGTGAACTTTCTCGAACTCATCTTCGAATCGCTTGATATTGATGCTGCTCGCCCGGTCCTTCAGGAAGTTCCCGAAGCTGGCCTCGTAAGCGCCACTTGCGGAGACCTGCGTTCACAGATCGCAGCCGCTCGTTACGTTTTGCGGCAAACGGGAATCGCCAAAGGCGGCCGCTGCGCGCTGCTCGCGAACAATTCAATTCACTGGATCGCTCTCGATCTCGCACTCATGGCCGATGGCATCATTGTCGTGCCGCTGTACGCTCGGCAGGCTCCCGCGGAACTCGTCGGCATGATGCGCGATGCACAAGTGAGCCTGATTTGCGTCGGCGATTCCGCGCTTGCCGCATCGATTCACGCCGCATGGCCAGACGCGCCACGCATCATCACCCTCGGCGATATTTTCGTTACCTCCGGCGCCGGGTTCGGCAAGTCACCGCCAATTCATTTGGCCGATTCCGATCCCGTCACAATTATTTACACGTCGGGCACATCAGGCGAGCCGAAGGGTGTTGTGCTCACCGTCGCGAATCTGAATCACATGCTCGGCTGCACGGGCGCGCGCCTGGATCAGCTTATGCACGGTCATAACAAGAGCGAGCGCGTTTTCCATTACTTGCCGCTGTGTTTTGCTGGCTCGTGGATTTCCATGCTGTCATTTCTTTCGCGCCACTCTCTGCTGACGCTCTCGCTTGATTTGAATCGGCTGCAAATCGAAATGAAAGCGTCCGATCCCCATTATTTTTTGAATGTGCCCACGCTTCTCGAGCGTATTCGCCGCGGGATCGAAGAAAACATCGCCAAGCGCGGCGGTTTTATCGCCAAGCATTTCAGCCGCGCCGAAGCTACCTGGATGGCGCGTCACGCTGAATCCAAAGATTCTTTTACCGCTCTTGCCGGCTCAAGCGGATTTTCTCTATCCCTTGCACGCATCGCCATCTTTCCCGCGATTCGCAAGAAAATCGGCGTGAGCCTGAAAGCATTAATCTGCGGTTCTGCGCCGCTCTCCCGGGACACTCAACTTTTTTTCATGATGCTAGGGATTCCGGTGTTGCAGGTTTACGGTCTCACAGAGACCACCGCGATTTGTACGATGGATGATCCCCGCCGTGTTGAACCCGGCTGGGTTGGCCCGGCAATTCCCGGCGTGGAAATGAAAGTCGCGGAAAATGGAGAGATTGTCGTTCGAGGTCCCAATGTTTTTCCCGGTTATTGGAATCGTCCTGAGCAAACCGCTCAGGTTTTGCGCGATGGTTGGTTCCACACCGGCGATCAGGGCGAGGTAAACTCGCTCGGAAACTGGCGCATCACCGGACGAATCAAGAATCTGATTATTTTGAATTCCGGCCACAACATTGCGCCTGAACCGATCGAAGAAAAATTGCTCGCTTCTCTGCCCGGCGCGCACCAAGTTGTTCTGGTGGGGAATGGAAAAAGTTTTATGGTCGCGATCGTGACCGGTGAACTCGCAAACGAAAAAATAAACTCCGCGATCGAAGCGCTCAACGCGCAAATGCCTCACTACAAACGCATCCACGGATTCCATTTGCAACGCGAGGCCCTCACGATCGAAAGCGGACTGCTCACCGCCAATGGAAAAATAAAGCGCGATGCGATCGCCTCCGCATTCGCCGCGCAAATTGAAGCGCTCTACAACAAGCCCGCGCCATGAACTCCTTCAACGGAAAATCACTGAGCTGGTCACTGCGCGAAAGTTGCATCGAACTCGAATTGCATCACACACCAGCAAATGAAATTGGCACAGCAATGCTTGGCGAGCTCGAACAATTCGCCGCGAATCTCGATGTCACTCTCAGAGCACGCCAGCGCGCTCATCATTTACAGCTCTGAAAAAATTGGTTTTTCCGCGGGCGCGGATTTGCGCGAACTTTACAACGCCGCGTTGAAACTCGATGCGCCCGCGCGTATCGCGGGCGTCCGGAATTTTCTCGAGCGCATTCACGCGGTGCTGAATAAAATCGACGCAGCTCCGCTCACCACCATCGCAGCGGTTCACGGAGTGTGCTTCGGCGGCGGATTCGAACTCGCTCTCGTTTGCGATTTGATCGTCGCCGACAAAATGGCGCGCTTTTGTTTTCCGGAATTGCGCCTCGGATTAGTTCCCGGCTTCGGCGGAATTCCGCGACTGAAACGCGATCTCGGCAACGCCATCGTGCGCGATCTGCTTCTCACTGGCCGAAGTTTCAACGCGCAAAAATGCGCGGCCGTGGGACTCGTGAGCCAGGTCGCGGGCGAAGGCGAATCGCTTCGCGTCGCGCGCGCCACCGCCGCTCAAATTTCAAAATTCGATCGCGGTACAAGCATCGCCGCGAAAAAATTCATCAAGCCCATTCCTCACGAAGATCTTCGCCGCGAAATCGATCTCTTCTGCGAACTCTTCGCTCGCCCGGCTGTAATGGAAGGCCTGCGTAAATTCGTCGAGAGCACCGACGCAATGCCTTACCTTCCGTAGCACTCCGTCTCTTTTCGCACCGCGATTCTTTTTCCACCGTCATGCTGAGAGCGAAACGATCAAGTTCGCCGAAGGGTCGCCGTTCGCCCCGTGCTAAAATCACTGCAGGCCATGACACGAACCATCGACCAAACCACGACGGAAGTTTTGGATCTCGCCGCGCGCCATTTCAACGTCTCGCGCGAACAACTCTCGCCCGACGATGACTTCTTCAAGAAATTTAAAATCGATAGTCTGCAAGCGCTCGAAATGCTTACGCGCCTGGAGCAGCATTTCGGCGTGGAGCTACCCGATTACGAAGTGCAGGGCGTGAGCGATTTCCGCACGCTCGCCGCGCGCATTCAATCGCGTCTGTAAAATTTCTACTTCGGCTTCACTTCGTAGCGCCCCACCATTCCCGCCAGCATGTGATCGCTGATGTGGCAGTGAAAAAGCCAAATGCCAGCGGCATCGGGCGTCATGTCTGACGTGACCATCTGCGCAGAGGTCACCACCACAACATCCGTTCGTTGGCCTGCAACCAGCACGGTGTTTCCGTGCCAATGCGGAGTGTGTGCGTTATTAAAATCGCCGAGCGTCGCGGTGTACCAGCGGACGCGGTCGCCCACTTTCATCGTCATCAGCGGCATACCGCCGTAGATAAATCCGTTGATGCTCCATTTGATGTTGGTATCCACAAAGCCCGTACCCGCGATTGTTCCCGCCATTCCTTTGGGAGTGATCAGAGAAGTTTTCGTCCGGTCGACGTGCTTTGGATCGGTAGTGTGCGCGCGGATGTTGTCCTCGAGATACCAGCTTTCGTTTTCGTTGAGCGCGATAAACATGTTCACGAATTCGTGATCCAGATCTTTCGGACGGCCATCCGGTAAGGCCATGCCGCGCCGAGTGATCACGATCACTCCAAATAATCCTGACGCAATGTCTTGCAACTCGTCGGCGTGCGAGTGGTAGAGCCAAAATACTGAACTGGGATCATTTGGCCCCGGTCCTGCGCGTTCGGGCACTTGCCACAAATAAATGTGCGTCGCACCGGGGGGAACGGCGCCATCGGCTTTGTCCGCGCCGCTGGTGCCGTCGTTGTAATCCGCGCCTTCGGAATCTTTCTGATACAGAACTCCGTGAGGATGCATGCTGAAAGGATGCGAAGCCTTGTTCTTGAAGACGATTTTGATGCGTGTCGCCGACTTCGCCGCGCAGAATCGGACCGACCAATCCGAGATATTGATCTTCGGGAGCGCGCACTTTCGGCGTCGAAAAAGTTTCGTCGGTGTACTCGCGATAGATCGCTTTCTTATAAACGCTGCCGATCTGATGCGGGCCCGATTGCGTGTATCCCTTTTGCAATTCGTCGAAGGGCATGCCCATCGCTTCATCGCGGCCGGTGGGAGCATAATTCCAATTCACTTCGTCAGCGGCGACGAAGTATGTGCGCGTTTTCCCGGCGGCGACCGGCGCGGATTGCGCGCGCACCTCAAACGCGAACGCGAACATTCCAGCCAGACATGCAGCAGCAAGACAAAATCGTGCGATGTTTCGCGGATTCAATTTTCCTCCGGGAGCCACAGAGAGTGCCGGCACTTTCTCACGTTTTTCCAGCATGCGTAAAGAAAAACTCTTGATTTCCACAATCGCACAGGCATAGTGTCGGGGCGTCCAGGGTGCTGTATATTATTTATTAACCGTCCCCGTCATCGAAACACCGGTCTTCATCATCAAAGAATGCAAAGCGGGTGACGTGTGGACGCATTCTGCGTAGTTTGTAATTCGCGCGTTGGCTGAAGCGGTAAAGTTTTGCAGTGAATGCGGAGCCCCAGTGGCGGGTTCGGCAGATCCCTCGGTAAATGCCTCGCCGGAAGTGCAATCCAGTATTCGCTATCGAATTCGCGACGCCGTGTTGCGCCAGCCCGGAAAAGAATCGCGCATCAAGAAACCGCTGATTGTGATTGGTTTCTTTCTGCTGGTTCCCGCTGCGCTGGGAATTATTTTCAGCGTGATTCTGCTGTTCGCTGCGCGGCGCGTTGGCCAGATCGATGTTGCGGGCGGAATATTGTTTGGATTGATTTCGTGCGTTGGCGGCATTTTGCTTTGGTTTCTGATTACGTCTGTGATGGCGCGAAAGACGCAGCCGGGCTGGGACGAAAAATATGCGCCTATGCTTGCTGGATTCCCGCTTGATCTGATTTTTAGCGGGACTCTGAAGCAGGAAAATGGCGACGAGCCGCTGCAGATTGTGTCGAGCGTTTACCATTTCGATTTCGCCACTTTCGTGGAAGATCCCGAAAAGCGGCAGATGACTTATCGCAGCAGCGCGAATTCCGAATACCGCGTGGAAGTGGTGGTTTATCGGTACAAACAGATGATCGAAGTTTCGAAGTTCCGCGCGGAGACACAGTTGTGGCGCGCGACTGGAGAGACTTTGGATGCGGCGATTGCTGAAGCTACTTCGGCTCCGCGAGCGTCGGTTGAAAATGGTGGAGATGAGGCGGAGAATCTGGTTTTAACTCCTTCGTTTGCTACGCGAATGTCGCTGCATGTTACGCCGCATTAGCGGATCTCGAAAACCTGTAACTTATTGATTCTAAATATATTATGTAGATATTTCTGTTGGTTTTTGGCACTCCCTCCCCTATACCATTGTTTTTGTAAAATGATGATTCTAATAGGGTTATCTAGTACTATTACCAAAAAGTTGTTCATTCTAAAGGAGTTAGGTGCGTTTTTAGGGGGTATTTTTCGATGTTTTTGGGGTGGTACTAAAACTAGGTGCTTACAGGGGGTCCTCCGTCAGGCAAAAACGAGATCCTTCGCCTATCCTGGTCGGATAGGTCTCAGAATGACGGCGTTCGAAATGGGTCCTCCTCCGCCTTCGCTTTCGCGAAGGCTACGGCGGGCAAGCGGCGGACCGCGCGAGGCGCGGAGCGCTCGCGCGTTCAATGGGTGCCGGAAAGGAGGGCTTGGAAGCGCGGATTGGCCCGGATGGAATCGAGGTCGGAGTCGTGGTCGAGCCAGGCCTTGTGTCCGAAGCCGAATTTCACTGCGCTTTCGAGGCAGCGAATGGCTTCGTCGGTCTCACCGAGTTTTGATAGGGTGCAGGCGACGTTGTAGAGGACGCCGGTGTCTTCGGGGTCGACGGCGAGGGCACGGCGAGTCCATTGCAACGCAAGTTCGCGATTACCAAGTTGGCTGTGGCAGCCGGCGCCGAGATAAATTGCGCGAGCATCGTCGGGATTCATTACCAAATGCTTTTCGATGAGCTCCAGCCCGCGCTTGCAGGCGGCATCCGCGTCCGCGCTACGCCCGAGAGCGTTGTAAACACCAGAGGCCAAAACCGGCGCCTGATAATCGGCGGGATTCACGCGCGAAGCTTCTTCGTAGAGGCGAGCAGCTTCTTTCAGATCACCTTCCGCGAATCGCGCGCGAGCAAAATAGTAATAGGCCTCAAACAATCCTGGATTGAGGCGAATGGCGGTCTCGAATTCAGTTTTCGCGTCGGCGTAGCGCTTGCTCAAGCAGAGAGCCATGCCGCGTGAGGCGTGGGCTTCGGCGGCATCGGGATCAAGTTCCAGCGCCTTGCGGCTGGCGGCGTCGGCTTCCTTTAAATTTGCTTCGCTGGAATCCCAATACTGGTAGAGGAACGAGCAGCAATCAGCGACGCCGGCATAAGCGCGCGAAAAATTCTGGTCCAAGACGATGGCGCGGGCAAACATTTGCCGGGCGTAGTCAAAGCTCTTGCTTCGAAATTGCTGAATGAACTGGCGGCCGCGCAAATAGAAATCGTAGGCCTGAACGTCAGACGTGGGCGCCTTTTCGATGGCGCGTTTTTCTTTTTCGCTGAGCATTACCTGCAAGGCTTTGGCGATGCTTTGCACGATTTGATCCTGAATGGCGAAGACATCTTCAAGCAGACGGTCGTAACGTTCGGCCCAGACGCCGTGACCGGTGCGGGCGTCTACGAGTTGCGCGTTGACGCGAAGACGATTTCCGGCGCGACGCAGACTGCCTTCTAATACGTAAGAAGCTTCGAGTTCGCGGCCCACTTGTTGCGCGGTGATGGGCTTGTCGCGGAAAGCGGTCATGGCGGAGCGCGGAAAAATTCGCAGCTCCTTGATCTTCAAAAGGTCGGTGATTAGATCTTCGGTGATGCCGTCGCGGAAATATTCGTCTTCTTTGGCGCTGCTGAGATTTTCGAAGTAGAGGACGGCGACGGATTTTTCGGCTTTCGGCTGAGCTTGCGGTTGCGCGGGTTCTTTCGCGGATGACGAGCGTCCGCCGGAATCGAGATCGCGTTTCAGGCGTTTCAAATCTGTTCTGATCTCGGCTGCGGTTTGATATCGCAAGTCGGGATCTTTTTCGAGAGCCTTGGTAATGATGCGATCCATTTCCCCGGGCAAAGCTGGGTTCACGGACAGCAGAGCCGCGGGTGCTCCGTGGAGGATGGAATCAAAAATCGCCGCGCTGGTATTGCCGCCGAAGGCGAGGGATCCAGTGGCCATTTCGTACAGCACCGTGCCGAATGAAAAGACATCGGTGCCCGCGCCGAGATCTTTGCCCATCGCTTGCTCGGGCGACATATATGCAATGGTGCCGAGAGCGGTTCCGGGGCTGGTGAGGTGATCCATTTCCACTTCAGTGGCTTGCGCAGAAACTTCAACTGCGCGGGCGAAAGGTGCGCCTGCCGGCGACATTTTCGCGAGGCCGAAATCGAGAACTTTGGCCTGGCCGCGATCGGTGACGAAAATATTTGCGGGCTTGATGTCGCGATGAATGATGCCGCGCGCGTGGGCAGCGGCGAGGGCGTCGCAGATTTCGATACTGAGATCGAGGATGCGGTCGAGCTCCATCGGGTGACCGTTGATGGAATGCTTGAGCGTTTGGCCTTCGAGAAATTCCATTACGAGGAAGGGTTTTCCGTCGTGCTCGCCGACATCGTAGACGGTGCAAATGTGCGGATGATTCAGCGCGGAGGCTGCGCGGGCTTCGCGCTGGAATCTGGCGAGAGCCTGCGGATCGGAAAGCATTTGATCGGGGAGGAATTTCAGGGCGACGTTGCGATCGAGGCGCGTGTCTACGGCTTTGTAGACGACGCCCATGCCGCCACCGCCTACTTTTTCGAGGATGCGGTAGTGCGAGATGAGTTGGTCGGGCATACGCGTGTGTGGCGAAGATGAAGGCGGATTTTACTTCGCGGGTGGGGGAGGGTCAACGCGAAGGGGAAGCGGTGATTTGACCGGCAGCAGGGAGAACGCCGTCCTGTTCATACTTCACGCTTAGAAAATTCGTTCAGCCATTTTTTTGTATTTTCAAGGTCGTTGTGTAGCTCGTCTGGTGGAGGAAGTTCCTTGGGCGTTTCTTCGGGTTGCGAATGTTCAAAAAACGAGTACTTCGTCATGAGGTCGTCGATTTGTCTGCAGTCTTCAGTGGTGATCTTAGCGAGTTCGTGGATCTTGTTCTTGGTCTGAACGTCGAAGCGAAAACGCTGGACTATTTCATGCAGGAGGTCCTTCTCCACTATTCGCTCCAAAGTGATTCGGAAGTCTGTGCAGATTGCTTTGGCCTCTACATCGTAGGCAGAGGTCCCGGATTCATCACGAAGTTTCCGCGCCCTTTGAACTCTGGCTAGCAAGTGGTTGAGGGCTGCTTCGGTCTTTTTGCAGCGGGTGGGGATGTCTCCTGGTTCGCCCTTTCCCCACGATTCACTCGTAAGGGAAATAACATCGATGGGAAGATTCTCTTTCTTCGCAACAATTTCGAGGAGAGCTACAAGGGAAAGTCGGTGCGTAAACACGATGATCTGGCGCGCAACGGAGAATTGCATTAGGACTTTAGCGACTCGCTCTTCAAACTTTTGATCTAGCGACGAGATGGGGTCGTCGAAAACTAGCGGGCCTCTGTCTCCGTGGCCTTCCGAGTCCGCGAGAAACGCGGCCAACGAAATTATGCGGAACTCGCCCTCGCTCAATATCTCCGAGGTCTTTGAACCGGAGGTAGATTTGTCCAGGGAAATCCGGTGGAAAACTCTACCTTTTTCTGCTCTGGTCTTTTGGAGTTTGACATGAATTGTAGAAGCACCGAGCGCGTCAAGCTGCGCTTGAAAGCGATTGATGTAAGCATCGGTGACCAGTTCTTCGGAAAGGGTGGATTTCTTCAAGGACAGCGCCTGAGTGCTAGTCAATTTTTTTGCTGCCTCAAGCAGGTGGATAGACCCTAGCCGCTGGATTTCGGCTTCCACGCCAGCGCGCTGCTGCGATACCCATTTCCGCCCAACTAACTCCAAACGTTCTGCTTCGAGTTGCGAGCGATTGTCCCCCTTAGCGTCTGCTTCGGCGAGTTCAGCTTCCTTGTTGAGGCTTGAAATTAGTTCGAGGACTGGCTCTAGGATTTCCTCGTTCGGAAGATTCGGCAGTTCCGAAACAGTCTGAGCCGTCGGAATAGCGAGTCGGCGCGATTCGAGCATCTGCCAGAAATCAAGTAGAGCAGACCGCTCCTTTTCGTCGCTTGATACAACTGCATCCATTCTCGAGACAATCTCAGGTTGCAGAATGGCGTCAAATCTCTTTAGTAATTCTGAACAACGAGTTTCAGATTGAGTCGCTTCTTTTTCAAGACTGCCTTTGACGAAGCGTTCAAAGGATGCGAGTCTTTCCTTCGCAGGTAAATCGAGCGGCTGCTGGCAAAGCAGACATCTCGCATCCGCCGCCAGGTTCGGAAATTCAGCAGACGGATATGCAACCCTTGCCGAATAGGCTTCGGCGTGCTTCCAAAGAAGTTTCCAACTCTCTGAGCCAACCCCATCTAAAGGGGCGTTTTCGAATATTTTGCTAGCATCCTCTGATGCAGCGCGACGCTTGCTGACCGCATCTGTTCGACCCTCGAGATAATCCAAACACTTCTCACTCGATAATTCCCCCTTCCAATTTGCCAGATCGCTCACCAATCTCACGATCCGTGCAATTCGATGGGTGATGTCGGAAGCTTTCCTGGCGGCACTGGTCTCCGCCAGGCGAGTGGTCAGAGTTATCAACTGAAGTTCAAGCTCGTTCGTCCATGCGCAATTGCGCGAGACATCCGCAGGCGTGGTCGAATACTGAAGAGAGCTGTACCAAATGGATGCCTTGGTCGAATTGAGTTCGAACGGAATGATTGGTTTTCTAGAAGGTTTTTGACCGATTTCTTGGTCAAGCCTCGATGCCAAGGTTATACATGCGGTGGTCAAATTTGAAAAGAGTACGAGGATTGGTGGCTCGTACGCGACTTCGTTCTCCTCGTCGATGTAGACAAATCCGTTGGCAGTGTCATAGACCTGGATTGACGCGATCTCGGATAGCGGACCTGATTGCCTCGTCCAAAGTTTCGTCGTGTTGCTTCCGTCTAATTCGTACGTGATCTCGCACTCTTGCAAGGATGAGCCCGAGACAAACACATTTGAAAGAAGTGGCCCCGGATTTCGAGCGCCGCAAACGTGTTTAAGTAGCCTTACATAGCCTGACTTTCCAGATCCGTTTGGCCCGAACACAAGAGAGAGTCCGGGCAGCTGGAAGTTGAAAGGCTTACGTGGGGCCAGAGCGTTGATCCCCTTTGGATTTGAAATTGAGACGAGACGAAGTTTTTTCTGAAACCTGGACAGATTAAGGGAAGGTGCCGCGATAGTCCGAGGTTGCGTCGCTGGCACGTGGGTGCTTGGACATTTCGCCTGAATCTTGCAGAAATGGAGCAGTTCCTTAAGATCATTGTCCTGCAGACTTCCTTTCTCCAGCAAGATTCGAGCGGCCTCTTGCAGCCAGGTCGGTCTATCTAGGAACCAACGCTCTAAGGCCTGTGTCGCTGTTTCCATTGAGACGATCTACCTCTCGCGAACTACATGATTGTTCCGAAATTCGCGTAATAGTCTTTGAGAAATAACTGTTCGAATTTTGGCAATTGAGAAGCAGTCCGTCAATCGAACTGCCGATACCGATATTCTAAATGCTATTGGCATTATGTAGCGCCGGTTAGAGTACCGCTACCAGTAAGACCGTTCCGGGAGGCAGGTAAGACTCGACAGAAAGGCTGGGCGAGGACTGCCCGCTTCGCGGGCAGCCTTGCCCCTACGGAATCGTGGACGACGTTGACGCGCGGTGGCGTTGCGCGTTGTGCGCGGCGGAACGATTGGGGTTCTAAGATCTTTTTTTGTGTGATGCATGCACGGGCGGAGTGCAGAAATCTTTGAAAGGCTTGGGTGTAAAACTGGGCGAGGACTGCCCGCTTTGCGGGCAGCCTCGCCCCTACGGATTTGAAACGTTAGCCGGCGCGAGACGGTTGGGGTTTTCGCGGTCGAAGGACCAACGTTGCGGGTTGTTGTGGATGTAGCGGCGGATTTCGTCTAGTGATTCGGCGGAGCGGATGATGTGTTCGTAGAAGTTTCTTTGCCAGAATGGGACGCGGGTTTTTTGTTCGCGATTTATGCGGGTGGATGAGAAGGATTTGAATGTGCCGATGACGACGCCAAGCGTCGGATGAAGATTCTTCGTCGATTGGGACGCAAATTTTGTAGTGGCAGGGCTCGGCTGCATTTGCGGACAGGTCGCCGGCCAGCTTGTTGAGGATTACGGATTCCGTGGATGTGATTGGGCATTACGATGAATTGGTCGAGTTCGATGGTGGGGAAATGTTTGGGTAGTTCGGACCAGATTTGATTGACGATTTCGCCTTCGGTGGTGAGGTGGATTTGGGATGCATTGATTGAGGCTAGGCGCGGTGCGCGATCGTGGGTGCAGACGGTGATGAAATAGACGCCGGAGGTTGCGTAGTCGTAGCCGCGGAGGCGGACGGATTGGCGATCAAAGTACATTAGAGACATTAATAGTTAGTATATGTCCTAAGAAAGGCCCGGACAAGTCGCATCCGGATGGAAATTCGGCGGTATGCGAGGGGCCGGTGTTGTTTGGATTTCAGAAATCTTGAACGGCTTGGTGTAAGGCTGGGCGAGGACTGCCCACAAAGCGGGCAGCCTCGCCCCTACGATCCAAATTGAATGTTGCGCGGGGGTGGGATGGCAGGTGGCAGGGGCGTTGGGATTTGTGAGATAAATCGTGTTCGCGCGGGTCGCAAGAGAATATGTCACGGGGCGCGAACGTCATGCTTGATCTTGCAAAATATTCGTCGATTGGGGCGGCGCTGCGGGATGCGCTGGAGAAATGGGGGGATGAAGTTTGTTTGATTGAGGCGGACCGGGAGCGGGAGAATTGCCGGCTTACGTATCGCCAGTTTAAGGAGATGGCGGAGCCGCTGGCGGCGGGATTGCAGGGCGCGGGATTTGGGGAAAACGATCGCGCTGCGATCATTATGACGAATCAATCGAAATGGTTGATTTCGGCGTATGCGATTTTCTTTTGCGGCGGGGTTTTGGTGCCGCTGGATTACAAGCTTACTCCTACGGAGCATCTGGCGTTGCTGGCGCATTCGCGGGCTTCGGTGCTGGTGGTGGAATATCCTCTTTGGCGCGCGATTTCTCAGGCGCTCGCGACATTTTCGCGTCAACAATTCACGCAAATTGAAAACTGTGCTGGTGACCGAGGCTCCGAAAAATGCGGAGCTGTATGGGGCGCAGCGGTGGGAAGAATTTCAGGCGGCGTCAATCACGTCGACATCCGGCACAAAAGCTGAATTTGTGGCGCGGAAACGTGGCGACTGGGCCTGCATTGTGTATTCCTCTGGAACCGGCGGGCGGCCGAAGGGCTGCGTGATGACGCACGAAAATTATCTGGAGCAGTGCGTGGCGCTGACTTCGCTGTATCCGTTTTGGCCGGGCGTGCGGTACCTGAGCATTTTGCCGACGAATCATGCGATTGATTTCATGGTGGGATTTTTCGGTCCGTTTACGTGCGGCGCGACGGTGGTGCATTTGCGGACGCTGCGGCCGGAATATGTGCGCGAAGCGTTTACGCGGTACAAAATCACTTACATGGCGCTGGTGCCGCTGGTGCTGAAAAATTTGCGCGCGGGATTGCAGGCTCGATTTGAGGCGCTGCCAAAAGGCAAGCGGGCCGCGCTGAACTCGCTGGTGGCGATAAACCGGGCGCTGACGCGGCGGCGCCCAAAATTGTGGCTGAGCCGGCGATTGCTGGGGCAGGTACACAGCGCGTTTGGCGGCGGATTGCGGGCGCTGTTTGTGGGCGGCGCGTTTACGGAGCCCGCGACGCTGCAATTTTTCTACGATCTGGGGATACAGGTTTCGAACGGCTATGGGCTGACGGAGGCGGGGACGGCGATCACGCTGAACGATTTCAAACCGTTTCGCGCGGATACGGTGGGGCGTCCGCTGCCGGGGACGGAAGTGAAAATTACCGGCGCGGGCGACGATGGAATCGGCGAAGTGACGGTGCGGAGCAAGAGCGTGATGCGGGAATATCTGGACGATCCCGCGCTGACGGCCGAAACGATTGTGGATGGTTGGCTGATGACGGGCGACCTGGGCCGGATTGACTCGAGCGGACATTTGCAACTGATGGGCCGCAAGAAAAATATGATCGTGACGGCCGAAGGAAAAAATATTTATCCGGAAGATATCGAGAAGGCGTTTGAAGGGCTGCCGGTGAAGGAATTTTGCGTGTTCGCGGCAAATTACATTTGGCCGGCGCGGACGATGGTGGGCGAGCAACTGGTGATTGTGCTGCATCCCGAGGCAGGCGCGGAAATTGACGAGAATGTGCGGCGCGAACTTACTCTGCGGAATTCGGCGTTGCTGAATTACAAGCGCGTGAGCGGATATGTGGTGTGGGAGAAGGATTTTCCGCGGACTGCTTCGATGAAAATTAAGCGCGTGGATCTGGCGAAAGAGATTGGTGCGCTGGAACGCGATGCTGCTGTGGTGGCGATTTAGCGGCGCAATTTAGGTGAATGCGAAACCTGTGAGTGAAGACGCAAAATCCGGAGCGAGACCGATACTCGCGATCGTGAATCCCGCGGCGGGCGGCGGGAAATGCGGGAAGCTGGCTCCCGCGGCGCTGGATAAATTGCGCGCGCAGGGACTGAAAATTGAGGCGGAATACACGGCGTTTGCCGGCGGCGGAACTTCGATGGCGCGGGACGCCTATCGCGATGGAATACGAGATTTCATCGCGGTGGGCGGCGATGGGACGAGTTATGAAATAGTAAATGGAGTGTTTCCGGAGGCGGCTGGGGCCGGCGCGGGCGGGCGAATTTCGCTGGGATTTCTGCCGCTGGGGACGGGGAATTCTTTTCTGCGCGATTTTTCGAAGGATGGAATCGCTTACGCGACGGAATCGATTTTGCAGGGCAGGCGGCGCGTTTGCGATGTGATGCGGCTTCGCTACGAAGGCGGCGAACTTTATTTTATTAATTTGCTGAGCATCGGATTTACGGCGGATGTTGCGGTGCTTTCGAACCGGCGATTTAAGAAGCTGGGGCCGTTTGGATATTTGCTGGGAGTGCTGACGTGCGTGACGCGGCTGCGGCGCGAAACTTTTCCGCTGGAGACGGAGGAAGGCGGCGCGGAAAATAGCCGCACCCTGTTTCTTACGTTCAACAACAGCCGATTTACCGGCGGCAACATGATGATCGCTCCCGGGGCGAACATCAGCAGCGGGTTGATTACTTACGTGCGGTGGGGACCGATCGGGCGGATTGGATTGCTGGCAAATTTGCACACGCTTTTTGATGGCTCGCACGTGGAGCATCCGTTGGCGTCGCAACGCGATGTGAAGCGGGTGCAATTTGAATTTGCAAGGGCCGGTGGACGTGATGGTGGATGGCGAGGTGCTGACGCTGCGGCCTGTGGAGCTGGACGTATTGCCGAGCGCGCTGGATGTAATGGTATGAGGAAGGTGTGGCTGGGCGCGCGCAGCACGGCGCTGTGGGCGGTGAGCGGCATTCATTTCGCCGCGGCCTGCTTCATTCTTATCGTGATGGCAATTTTTATTGATCCCAAGAAAAACGATTGGCCGCAGCGATTTTTTTGCAGGAATGTTATCCGGTTGGCGGGCGCGAAACTGCGGGTGCGGCGCTCGGCGGGATTCGATCCGGCGCGGACGAGTTTTTTGGTGTCGAATCACGTGAACCTGTTTGATCCCTTTGTTTTGTACAGCGTGATTCCGCAATTTGCGCGCGGGCTGGAACTGGAATCGCACTTTCGAATTCCGATCTACGGCATGCTGATGAAGCGATTCGGAAATATTCCGGTGCCGGATGTGCGGCGGCCTTCGGATTTGAAGCGGATGTACAAGATGACGCGGGAGGCGCTGGAGCGCGGCACGAGTTTGATCGTGTTCTCGGAAGGAAAGCGGACGATCAATGGGCGCGTAGGAGAGTTTGAAGATGGCGGATTCCGGATGGCGCAACAGTTTGGATATCCGATCGTGCCGGTGAGCATTGTGGGTTCGTTTGAGTTCAACGATAAGGATCACTGGTCGCTGCGGCCTTCGACGATTACGGTGTTTTTACACGATACGATCGAGACGACGGGGCTGCGGAAAGAGGATGTGCCTGCGCTGCGGGAGCGGGTGCGGGCGATAGTGGCGGCTCCGCTGGATGAGTATTACGCGGCGCGGAATGCAGAAAACAAATCGTAAATAGAAATGGATTTAGCTTGGGAGATGGAGGCCGGGGAGGGTGCGTCCGGCGCGGGTTTCCTGCCAAGTATATACTATACGGTAAATAACGGTGAGCGTGGAAACTACGGCGATTACCCAGAGCGCGGGCGCCATGCGGTCGAATAATCCTCCCATGATGAGGAGGACGATGCGCTCGGGGCGCTCCATGAAGCCGACTTTGCAGAGCGGGATGAGCGATTCGGCGCGGGCGCGGGCGTAGCTGACCATCACGGAGCCTGCGGTGGCGACAGCGGCGAGGACGACGTAGGACGAGCGGCCGTTGACGGCGTAATTCACCAGCAGTCCCATGTACAGCGCCATATCCGAGTAGCGATCGAGAGTGGAATCGTAGAAGGCGCCGAACGCCGTGACTTTGTTTGTGCGGCGGGCCACCTGGCCATCGAGCATGTCGAGGAAGCCAGCGAAAAAAATTATGAACGCGGCGGTTTTGAAGCGGCCGGTGGCGAACATTACTGCGGCCGCGAAATTTACGACGAGTCCGACGAGAGTGAGCGCGTTGGGATTAATTCCGGTGGCGGCGAGTGCGCCGACAATTCTGTCGAGCAGCCAGCGGCTTCCTTTGCCAATCGCGCCTGTGATGGTCATCGTGAGCGAGGTGAATAATACGCTTTGAAAGGCTGGGTCTCAAGCGCGGTGAACGGATTGACGCGGATATTTGGGGCTAATACACTTTCGCGATTGCGATGATAATTACAGCGAGTGTGCCGGTGACAGCTGGAGAAATGGAGAAATACGATGGCGAAAAATTTGGATCCGAAAATTGAATTTCTGAGACACGCGTTGGCGACGGTAGCGTATCGCGGCGCGAAAGCGATGCGCGGAGCGCCGCCAGAATTCGCGGAATTTGCGGCGCCGAATTCGGCGCGGACTCCTGTTTCGATCGTTGCGCACATTGGAGATTTGTACGACTGGGCGTTGAGTCTTGCGCGCGGGAAGCAAGCGTGGAAGGATTCGAAACCGCTCCCGTGGGAACAGGAAGTCGCGAGATTTCACGCGACGTTATCGGCATTCGACGCGTATCTTGCTAGCGGCGAACCGGTGGCAACTTCCGCCGAGGAACTATTTCAGGGGCCGGTGGCGGATTCGCTGACACATATTGGGCAACTCACGCTGCTGCGGCGAATTGCGGGAGCGCCGATTCGAGCGGAAAATTACGCGAAGGCTGAGATCGTGGGTGGTCGAGTGGGGTCGGAGCAGACGGCTCCATCGCGAGAGTTTTGAGGACGTGGAAATGCCTGAAAAACGTCGCGCAGCCAGCCCCGAGCGTAACACGGAAAGAACCGCGAGAAAGACCCTATACAGGCCACTGGTACCTTGGAATAGGGTACAACTGGCTCCAAAATACCAGATTTCATAGATTATCCAAGAACGAGTAGAATCCGCGGAAATCAGCAAAATTCACGCCCGAGACATCCTGTATATTACAGAAAATAAGACGCTTATTCCGCTACAGAATCGTTCCATTCTGGCAGTATTCGTGCAAGTATCTGCTCCAGTTGCTCAGGTGTTGGCGTTGCCCTGTTGAGTGGATTCCGGCCATTTAGAAATTTCAACGTAGTGCGGCGTAGCTTTTCGATGCTGTACGCGCTGAATTGTTATCGGCTGAAGTTCAAATCGCAACAGATCGACGACAACAGCTGAGATCCACCGGGGCTCTCTTGCCAAGTTTTAGGGGAAAGCGCAAAGAGGCACCAAGTGGAAGAGTGGTTATCGTTTCGGTGGGGTGATTCGTCTGCAAGTACCCGCAAATACGGAGGCGTTAATGACGAAGCTCGGTCGTAGAAATAGTGGTGTGTCCTCGCTTGTAACACGGCTGGGGATGCTCTGCGCTGCGTTAATGTTCGCGTTCAGCGTACATGCGCAGATCGGCGCAACCAGCAGCGTTTCAGGCCAGGTCTTGGATGCAAGTCATGCGGCAGTGGTCGGCGCGACAGTTACGCTGACTGATTTGTCGTTGAAGAGCTCCAAGACAGCAATGTCAAACGATGTCGGGCGGTATTCGTTTAACGACGTGCAGCCCGGCAACTATGAAGTCTCGGTCACGAAAGACGGCTTCCAAACTTCGCGAATTGCGAATCAGGAAGTCATCGTCAATGTGCCCGTGACGTTGGATTTCTCACTTCAAGTCGGTGCGACTAGCTTAACGGTTGAAGTAGTTTCGACCGCCGGAGCGCAGTTGCAGACGACGAACGCAACAACGGGAGATTCGCTGGGTGGAGACACCCTGCTGAACCTGCCTTCTATAGCTCGTGACGCTTCCGCCCTGGTTGTATTTCAACCTGGCGTTACTGCAGGCGGACAAGTTGCTGGGAATGGAAGCCGATCAAAATACGTTCATGGTCGATGGTGCGAACAACTCGCAAGACATGGACGGCGGCAACAACGTTTATCTGGCGGGATTCGGCGGAGCAACGAACGGAACAGTGCCGACCCCAGCAGAGAGCGTTGAGGAGTTCAAGGTTAATACCAGCGGCCAGACGGCGGATTTCTATTCTTCCGGCGGCGCGCAGGTACAGTTGGTAACCAAGCACGGCACCAATAATTGGCACGGTTCGGCGTACGACTTCTTCCAGGCAAACTGGCTGAACGCTCAGGATTTTGCGGACAACCAGGTGGGGAACCAACTCATTAAGGAACACCAGAATCGCTTTGGTGGTTCACTTGGCGGGCCGTTGCTCCCGAAACTCTTGGGCGGGAAGACCTACTTCTACGCAAACTACGAAGGACGCCGTTTCCCTGGCGCTTCGTTCGTAACCAGGAATGACCCCACTGCGTTAATGCGCGCCGGAGTCCTTGAATTTAAGGACGACCTCGGCAATCCAATCTTCTACAACTTGAACCCCACTACAACTACGGTGGGCGGGGTAGCTTACCCGTCAGTGAACGCGGCCGGCGGACCATACGATCCACGCGGAATCGGCATCAACACGCTGATTCAATCGATGTGGAACCAGTACATGCCGCTTCCTAACGTTGTGAAGGGCGGCACGGCCACTGACCAAATCAACATTCAGGGATACCAAGGGCCGCTTAGCTTCCCAATCTCAGACGACACGGGCGTTATCCGCATCGATCATGACTTGGGATCAAAGTGGCACTTGTTCGGCAGCTACCGTATCTACAAGCTGGAAACTCCTTCGACAGCGCAGATCGATATCGGCGGATTCGCGCCGGGCGATTCGCTTGGCACCATCGCAGCCACCGCCAGTCGGCCATCTGAGCCTTCATTGCTCGTGGCGGGATTGACCGGCCAGCTAACCACCAACTTGACGAACGATTTGCACGTCAACTACACGAGAAACGACTGGCAGTGGGGCGACATCTCGGGTAACTCGAACATCAATCAGATTCCGGGCGTACCGGCAGCAGTGGAACCCGGTGGCGAAACTTCAAACGCGCTGATTCCGATGAACGTGGATACTCAGGATACTCGCCAGCGCATTTGGGATGGCCACGATTATTATTACCGCGATGACTTGAGCTTGCTGCACGGGAATCATTTCTTCTCGTTCGGCGGCCAGGTAAACCGCAACTGGCTCTTCCATACGCGTAACGACAACGGCTCAACCACAGACGTCAACACGACGTACGTGATGAGCAAGTCGAACCTCAACCTCACATCAATTCTGCCCACGATTTGTCCAACTACACCGGGCGACCAAACTCCAAACTGCCTGCCGAACGGCCAAATCGGCAATTTCGAGACGGAGTATGTAGATGACCTGGGCATCGTAAGCCTGCCGCAGGTTCTACTGACCCGCGCAGGTTCTAATCTGGCTCTTCAACCTGCTGGAACTCCGGCGTTTGATCAGGTTACGATCCTGACGTACGACATGTATTTCAGCGACAGCTGGCACATCAAGCCGAGCATCACTTTGACCTACGGCTTGAATTATGGAATCCAGATGCCGCCAAATGAAGCAAACGGCAAGCAGGTTTTGCTGGTTGACTCGAACGGAAACAAAGTTAGCGCTTCCGGCTATTTGAGCAATCGGTACAACGCTGCCATCAACGGCGACTTCTCCTCCCCGGCGTATACCCCCGAGCTTGGTTACGAGCTCGTCGGCAACGTCGATGGCGGTTCGAAGTATCCTTACAATCCGTACTACGGCGGTTTCGGACCACGCATTGCTTTGGCCTGGAGCCCGACGTTCAGCGGCGGATTGAAAGAGAAGATGTTCGGACACAACTCGACGGTGGTTCGTGGAGGTTACTCGCGAGTATTTACCCGTGAAAACGGCGTTGATCTCGTGCTCGTACCGCTCCTCGGCGTTGGCTTGTTCCAAGGCAGCTCCTGTACAGATCCGTTGATTGCGTCAGCAGTTCCAACCATGGGTGTAAACGCAGGCAACCCCTGCGCAGGACCCAACGGAGCAACAGCCTCGAACGCGTTCCGGCTTGGAACCGACGGACTGACAGCACCACTTCCATCTCCCGCAGCCACGCTGCCACAACCCGTATATCCGGGTGTGAACGGCGCGGCATCGGCAACCAACACGCTGATGCTTGATTCCCAACTCCGCCCGGGTTCGACTGACCAGTTCAATTTGTCGATTCAACGGTCATTCGCCAAGGGTTTCATCCTGGAGGCGGGTTACATCGGCATCATTGCCAAGCACCTGTATATGGGCGTCAACCTTGATCAGGTACCGTTCATGTCCACGCTGGGCGGACAATCGTTTGCGCAAGCGTATGCAAACATCGAGCAAGCGACGTTAGCCGGCAACGTAGTGCAGCCTCAGCCGTTTATCGAAGCAGCGATGGCAGGCAACTGCGGTGGATTCAGCAGCTGCACGGCTGCGGTGCTTGCCCCGGCCGCATCGGGTGGGCTTGGTGAGAAAACTGATTTCCAACTGCAAAACGTCTACAACATCTGGCAAGCCATTTCGGCCAAGTTCAATACCACCATTTTCCCGCCGTTCAATCCGGCGACGGGTTTTGGTGGAACGGAAACCAGCTTGAATGGACAGGCCTCCAGCGAATACATGGCAAGCTCGCTGGGAATTTCATCCTACAACGCCGGGTATGTTTCGCTGAAGAAACAGACCTCCTTTGGCTTGACGTTTAACGCAAACCTGACGTATTCGCACGAGTTGGGTTCGGTAAACGGCGGCCAGGCGTTCAACGGCGAGAGCCCAACGAATTCGTGGGATCCCGCGCATTCCGATTACACGTCTGGTGGATTCGATCATCGGTTCATCTTCAACATGCTTGGTTCCTACGCGCTTCCATTCGGAAAGGGTCAACACGGATTCGTAGGCCACGTAATCGGTGGCTGGACGATCGCCCCAATTCTGACTTGGGAGACGGGTGCACCGATCCTTGTGGAAGATGGTTCCTGCGAAGAAGGCGGACAGGAACCGACGGAAAGCAACTGCTCACAAGCAGTGTTCGTTGGCGGGCAAGCTGCCATGAACAAGCTTCCGCACGGTTACTATTCGAACGTGACGTCTTCTGGCGGCATCGGTTCGAATGGAGACCAAGCAGGACCTGGAGTACAGCCGCAAGCAGGCTACGGCGTCAACTACTTCCAGAACGCAGCAACAGCGTTTTCGATGTTCCGTCCCTTTATCCTCGGCGTTGATCAAAACGGCTTGGGTAACGGCGGACCGGTAACAAATCCAAACGACTGGAACCTTAACTTCACGATCGCGAAAGACATCAATATTCGCGAATCGATGGGGCTAACGTTTACAGCTGCATTCTTCAACGCGCTGAACCACACCAACTGGAGTGCGGGTGGATGGTCGCTTCAAGACTCCGCAGACTTCGGTCTCTTGGGCCCGAGCAACAACCCGCGCACGATCGAACTCGGATTGCGTTTCCACTTCTAACCCGGGAAATCCGGAACCTGAAAAGGGCCGGGGCGCGAAAGCGCTCCGGCCCTTTTTGTTTTTATTTTGTGCGCCTGCGCAGATGATCTGAGACCCTTTTGAGATCAACGGAAAGGCAGCAGCACCAAATTGTTCCCAGCAGGCTTATAATAAACGGAGGTCGCCCGAGGGTTGCCATGACGATTGAACAACAGGTTGTCGAAAAACTCCGCGATTTGCCTCCCGAGAAACAGAAAGAAGTGTTGGACTTTGTGGACTTCCTGAAGGAGAAGAACGGCGGCCCTAAGAAGCCGCTGCGCAGTTTGCGCGGGCTATGGGCGGACTTGAACATCCACATCACGGAAGAAGATATCGCTGAAGCGCGCCGTGAAATGTGGGGCAATTTTCCTCGCGACATTAAGCTATGAGCGCGGTGCTGGATACGCACGCTGCCATCTGGTACCTGCTCGACACGAAAAATCTTTCAGAGAGGGTGTTTTCGCTGATTGATGGCGCAGCGGCCAGCGGCACGGCGACCTACATTTCTGCGGTCTCACTCGTTGAGGTTGTTTACTTGGCCGAACGCGGACGCATCGCCGCCGATGCATTCGAGAGGATTGTCCGCGAACTCGGCCAAGACAATCCCGCATTCAAAGTCTTTCCGCTCGATTACAACGTCGCTAGCGCCTTAAGATCCATCCCCCGCGATGTTGTTCCTGACATGCCCGACCGTATCATCGCCGCGACTGCACTCCACCTCAATCTGCCACTGGTAACCCGCGACCGCCGTCTCCAAGCTGCCGGAATCCAAACGATCTGGTAAATTGCGTTTTGGGTTGTTGGACGGGATTCGAAGTAGTCTCACTCTTCAAGACATACTCGTGGAACGCGCTGAGATGCTCGCAGGAGAAATGGTGGGCCTGGGTAGACTTGAACTACCGACCTTCCCGATCTATCGGGACGCTCTAGCCAGTGCTTCGATGAAGGCCCTGCTCTTCATGCTCTTGATCTCGCGCTCTCGTCGCGCCGCCTCGCTGCGAGTGGCCAAGTCTTCCGCATGAAAAAGTTTCCACGGGCCGCGATTCTTGATGGAAAACGTGCGATTGTTGTTGTGTTCGAAGATGCGCTTGACGAGATTTTCGGAATGACCGACATAATAGCGCCCCGTTGTCTCGCCTTTCAGAATGTATACGTGGAATGCCATGGGTATTCGTAGGAGAAATGGTGGGCCTGGGTAGACTTGAACTACCGACCTTCCCGATCTATCGGGACGCTCTAGCCAGTGCTTCGATGAAGGCCCTGCTCTTCATGCTC
>CAWAVH010000002.1:0-531750 GCA_963785395.1 uncultured Acidobacteriota bacterium
CTAGTTGCGCGGGTACCCGTGGAGCAAAATAGTCGTGGTTTTCAATTTTCACGCTGTATTGGGCCTGCAGACCCTTCAGCCATTCCTGAAATTTCGCCTGCTTCACCGCTTGAATCACTTGCATGGCGGCCTCGTTGAAAGGCTGCTGGTTCACCTCGTCGGCTCGAATCAGATAAAAGCCATTGGGCTGCTTGATCGGCGCGCTTACTTCTCCTTGTTTCAGAGCGAATACAGCGGATTTGATGGGTTGGGGATAGGAGCTGTCTAGCTTCACCACTCCGAAGTCGCCATCTTTGGCAGCCGACGCCTGATCGTCGGAATTTTCGCGCGCCAGCTTGCCGAAATCAGTCCCGCCCTTAAGCTGCTTTTCCAGATCCTCGATTTTGGCCTGCGCCTCGGCTTCGGTGGGCAGTTTCTTACCGCCCGGGGCGGCCTTCCCCGCTGATCGCGCTGCTGCTGAAGTTCGTTTTGCGGGCAATTTTGCGGTTGACGAAACTCGATCGCGTTTCCGAAGAGGCTGGAGCGTCTCGCATTCTCCGCATCGCACATCTCCCTCCGATGTCGATCCTTTTGGACCGCTCGCTGTTTTGGATCACCTGGTTCGGATTTATTTTGATCGGCCTCAGCGTGTTGAATGTCGCTGGGTTGCAGGAGCAAATTGCGCGGTTGTTTCAGTTTCTGCCTGAGGTGTTCATCGGCATCCTGATTTTATTTCTGGGATTGATGACGGCGAACTTTTTGTCCCGCACCGTGCTGCTTGCCTCGGTAAACGCGGGGCTTCCGTCGCCGCGAATCCTTAGTTGGTCTGTTCGATTTATTATTCTAATTCTCGCGATCTCAATGACGCTGGACGAGCTCGGCGTCGCGAGACAGACAGTGATCTCCGCATTTTCGATTCTTCTTGGAGCCGTGATGCTTGGGCTGGCTATCGCATTTGGATTAGGTGGACAAGATCTCGCTCGGAAATCTCTGGAAAGATATTTGGGCAGTGAGAAGAAAGAAAAACACAACGAGCCGCAGCCATTGTGAACGAAAAGAAATCACCCGATATCCAGTTTCCGGGCGGCTGGGGCTAAAGCCCGATTTGCGTAGTGGCGTTTGTTTTCCGCTGGGCCGAAGGCCCGCCGCCTCGAGCGAAAGCCCGGGCTTCCACATTTTGTTCAGCAGACTTACCCTTCGGCCGTCTGTGCAAAATAGGCGGCGCGTCAAATAAAAAAGGGCCGGAGCGCTTTCGCGCCCCGGCCCTTTTCACATTCCGGATTTCCCGGGTTAGAAGTGGAAACGCAATCCCAGTTCGATTACGCGTGGGCTGTTGCTCGGGCTCAACAGACCAAAGTCTGCGGAGTCTTGGAGCGACCAGCCGGTGGATGACCAGTTCGTGTGGTTCAACGCGTTAAAGAATGAGCCTGTGAACGTTATCCCCATCGATTCGCGAATGGTGATGTCTTTCGAAATCGTGAAGTCAAGGTTCCAGTTGTTTGGATTCGTGATTGGTCCGCCGTTGCCATTGCCGTCTTGATCGAGGCCCAGGATGATGGGACGGAACGCGGCAAAACCCTGCGATGGATTCTGGAAGTAGTTAACGCCGTAGCCTGCTTGCGGCGAAACTCCCGGCCCCGCTTGGTTCCCGTTCACTCCAACTCCATCACTTCCGGCGGTCACGTTGGCAAAGTACCCATGCGGGATCTTATTCAACGCGGCTTGTCCACCGACCAGCACAGCTTGCGAACAATTGCTTTCGGTTGGTTCCTGTCCGAATTCCTGGCAGGAGCCATCTTCCACAAGGATCGGTGCACCCGTCTGCCAAGTCAGAATTGGGGCGATCGTCCAGCCACCGATTACGTGGCCTACGAATCCGTGCTGACCCTTTCCGAATGGAAGCGCGTATGCGCCAAGCATGTTGAAGATGAACCGATGATCGAATCCACCAGTCGTGTAGTCGGAGTGCGCGGGATCCCACGAATTCGTTGGGCTTGTCCCGTTGAACGCCTGGCCGCCGTTGATCGAACCCAATTCATGCGAATAAGTCAGGTTCGCGTTAAAGGTCAAACCAAAGGAGGTTTGCTTCTTCAACGAAACATATCCGGCGTTGTAGTTTGAGATTCCCAGCGAGCTTGCCATGTATTCGCTGGAGGCTTGTCCATTCAAGCTGGTTTCCGTTCCGCCAAAGCCCGTCGCCGGATTGAACGGCGGGAAAATGGTCGGATTGAAGTGAGCCGAAATGGCTTGCCAGATGTTGTAGACGTTTTGCAGCTGGAAGTTGCTGCCCTGGTTCAGTCCGGTTGGGGCAAGAACCGCAGCCGTGCAGCTGGTGAATCCAACGCACGCGCTGCTGCCCGCCATTGCTGCCTCGATGAACGGCCTGAGGCTGCACTGGGTTGCCGGCCAACTCCGCTTGCGCGATAGTTGAATATGCTTGCGCAAACGACTGCCCACCCAAAGTGGACATGAACGGAACCTGATCCAGGTCGACGCCCATATAAAGGTGGTTCGCCAGATGCCGATGTATCCCGCCTCAAGGATGAAGCCCTTGGCGAATGACCGTTGCAACGACAAATTGTACTGGTCAGTCGAACCCGGGCGGAGTGCGGAATCAAGCATCAGGGTGTCGGTTGCCTTTGCCGCGCCATTCACGCCCGGATATACGGGCTGTGGTAGCGTGGCTGCCGGAGCCGGAAGCGGTGCAACAAGTCCGTCGGTTCCAAGGCGGAAATGCGTTCGCTGGTGACGCTCCATTGGGGCCCGCGCACGTGCCCAAACTCGTCGGGTCTGTGCAGGAGTTGCCCTGGAACAAGCCAACGCCGAGAAGCGGCACGAGCACGAGGTCGACGCCGTTTTCACGGGTAAAGATTCGCGAGTAGCCGCCGCGAATTACGGTTGAATTGTGGCCGAACAGCTTCTCTTTCAATCCGCCATTGAAGCTCGGGCTCCAAGCCAGTGCAACGCGTGGTCCGAAACCGCCGTAGAACGGATTATAGGGATATTTTCTCCAGACCCCACGTTGCCCACAAGCTCATAACCAAGCTCGGGAGTGTACGTCGGCGCGGAGAAGTTGCCGTTGATCGCCGCGTTATACCGATTGCTCAGGTAGGACGCGGCGCTGATTGGGTTTCCATTTGAATCGACCAGCAAAACTTGCTTGCCGTTCGCTTCGTGATGGCGGCATCTGGATTCCGTAATTCAAGCCATAGGTCAGGGTGATGCTTGGCTTGATGTGCCAGCTGTCGCTGAAGTACGTGTCGTACGTCATGATCGTAACTTGATCAAACGCCGGAGTTCCTGCGGGCTGAATGGCCAGGTTTGATCCCGCGCGGGTTAGAAGAACCTGCGGCAAGCTTACGATGCCGAGGTCATCCACATACTCCTCTCGTAGTTCCCGACTTGGCCGCTCGGCAGGCAATTTGCCGAAGTGGCCGTGGCGCAAATGTGGGCAGGAAGCCCGGAGAAGTTGATGTTCGTCTTGCTCATCACGTACGTCGTGTTCACGTCTGTGGTTGAGCCGTTGTCGTTTCGTGTATGGAAGAGGAAGTTGCGGTTTACCTGGCCGCCGAACGAGAGAGAAGTGATTCCCGTGCAGCAAGCTCAAGTCATCGCGGTAGTAATAATCGTGGCCATCCCAAATGCGCTGGCGGGTGCTCTGGGTATTGACGTTCATCGGGATCAGCGCGTTTGAAGTTTCTCCGCCCGGCTCCACAGCTGCCTGGAACGCCGGGAATCTGATCGATATTCGAATTGCCCGAGATGTCGCCCCATTGCCAGTCGTTTCTCGTATAGTTGACGTGCAAATCGTTCGTCAGGTTGGGAGTGATCTGGCCGTGACAATCCAGCTACGAGCAATGATGGTTCCGACGGCCGATTGGCGGTGGCTGCAATTGTGCCAAACGTATCACCAGGCGCGAATCCGCCGATATCCGTTTGAACGGTAGACGGAGTCTCGAGCTTGTAGATTCGGTAGCTGCTGAAGAGGTGCCATTTTGATCCCAAGTCATGATCGATACGAATAACGCCCGTATCGTCTGAGATCGGGAAGCTGAGCGGCCCGTCGTAACCCTGAATGTTGATTTGGTCAACGGCTGTGCCACCCTTGACTACGTTGGGGAGGGGCATGTACTGGTTCCACATCGATTGAATCAGCGTGTTGATGCCGATTCCGCGTGGATCCCAGGGGCCGCCGACGGAGTTGGTGACCGGATAGGTCGTGCCGCCAACAGTGGTCGGAGTTGGGTTCAAGTTATAGAAAATCGGGGTGCCAGTGTTGTCTGGAAATTCAAGCACTCCGGCGCGCATCAGCGCGGTGGGATATTCTTTGTGATGAACGAAGCGCCCGGGAAGCGGCGTCCTTCGTAGTTAGCGTAGAAGTAGGTTTTTCCGCCCCAGAATTTCGGAAGTAGCGGCCCGCCGAGCGCACCACCGAACCGATTCTGATGTTCCTTAATTAGCTGGTTCCCCAACTGGTTGTCAGCAAAATCCTGAGCGTTGAGCCAGTTTGCCTGGAAAAAGTCATAGGCCGAACCGTGCCAATTATTGGTTCCGTGCTTGGTTACCAGCTGTACCTGCGCGCCGCCGGAGGAATAGAAATCCGCCGTCTGGCCGCTGGTATTCACTTTGAATTCTTCCACGCTTTCCGCGGGAGTCGGTACTGTTCCGTTCGTTGATGCTCCGAATCCAACCAGGTACACGTTGTTGCCGCCATCCATATCTTGCGAGTTGTTGGCGCCATCAATCATGAAGGTGTTCTGGTCGTTTTCTTGTCCCGCAACCTGACCGGTGCTGGTAACGCCAGGTTGGAAAACCACCATGGAAGAAGCGTCGCGCGAGATTGCCGGCAGAGTCAGTAGTGTGTCTCCACCCAGTGAATCTCCCGTTGTCGCGTTGGTCGTTTGCAACTGTGCGCCGGACGTCGAAACTACTTCGACCGTCAAGCTGGTTGCACCGACTTGCAGTGAGAAATCCAAAGTCACGGGCACGTTTACGATAACGTCCTGGTTCGAGACCCTCGAAGTTTGGAAGCCGTCTTTGGTGACCGCGATTTCGTAGCTGCCGGGCTGCACGTCGTTAAACGAATACCGCCCGACATCGTTGGTGACCGTCGTCTTGGAAGTTTTCACGGACAAATCCGTCAGCGTAACTGTCGCGCCGACGACTGCCGCATGACTTGCATCCAAGACCTGGCCTGAAACGCTGCTGGTTGCGCCGACCTGCGCATGTACGCTGAACGCGAACATTAACGCAGCACAGAGCATTCCCAGCCGCGCGATCAAAGAGAACATACTGCGACTGCGTGCGTTCCCTTTCTCGGCATCTTTCAACACCTCAAAACAATTTGTCATTCTCTCCACCTTTCAGACAAGTTACTCCCCATAGAGTTGTTGAACTGAACTAACGTTCTGCCGAGCACCCGTTGTGCCAAGAGTTTGAGGTTTGCTTGAATGATCGCCAAGAGCCACGGGGGACAAATAACAAAAGGCCACTTTGCGGCCTGAATTGGAATTGGCTATGTGAAGATTTCGCGGTTGTGGCTCTGGCCTGGAGTTGGCGGCTCAATTATTTTTTATTCACCACCGAATTGGGGGTGGGACCGCCTCCGTGGTCGAGATGACCTCCCGCCCCCTAACCTGTTGCGCTCAACTTCTAATCGTAGATAGAAAGATTGTTGCGGCTGGGATTTGACGAGCCCTGCGGAAGCCTATCGGCGCATTCCTTCCATTTTCCGGTGAAAAATCCGCAATTTCGGAATCTACGCCGGGATTCCACATTCAAGGTAGCGCCGGCGTGCCGATTCGGGACGCGAAAAAGTGTGATCGAGGGGGCGTTTCGCCCGCCGCAACGGTGCATACCACTACGTATGATTTTTAGAAGGCCACTTCTGCCCTATCAGACAGCAAAAAAAAGCGATGATGAGGAGACCAGAATTCGATTTCAAACGTCTATATAACTGATGGGTGAGTCTTGCCCGCGCTACTAACCGGGGCAGTAGATCTCATCGAGAAAGTTGGGTATTCGAAGAAAGACAGACGATATCAAATTGGATCGGCCGTGCGACGGCTCACGAGTCCGGTCCACAAATTGCACACTCATACGCGCGCAGAAGTTTAGCCAAAGTTGATTCATCGTCCGGGGAAGTGGGGCCAAGTGCTGCAGACGTTAGACGGGAATGGGTTGTTGCATCAGCAGGTTTACCGCGCGGTTCGAACGTCCATTTTGTCGGGCAAGATGCGAAAAGGCGTAAGGCTGCCATCCACTCGCTCTCTTGGACGCCAGCTCGGGATTTCGCGCACCACAATTCTGAATGCCTATGAACAGCTCGTTTCGGAAGGCTATCTGACGGGCCGCCCGGGTTCGGGCACCTACGTGAGCCCCGCAATTCCGGACCAGCTAATCGCGATGCCCATGCCGCGCAACGGCGACATCGTGCGGCGTCCATCGAAACCGCGAAAACTTTCCAATTACGCGAAAAGAATTCTCGATATCGCACCCTCTTCTTCCGCGATCTCCGCGAGCATGGCGCGTCCGCTGGCGTACAACTTTCAGTACGCGCACATGTCCGTGGAAAATTTTCCGTTTCGCATGTGGAGCAGTCTGGTGATGCGCCGTATCCGGAACGCCACACCGGATTACAACACCCCTGCGGGCTCACGCGAGTTGCGAAACGCCATCGTCGATCTTCTGCTGAGGTCGCGCGGGGTGGTGTGCGAGCCGGATCAGGTGATCATCGTTAACGGAGCGCAGCAAGGAATCGATCTCGCCGTACGAGTGCTGATGGATCCCGGCGATTCGATCGCGATCGAAGAGCCGCATCCGGTTAGCGCGCGCGAAGTGATGTTGAGCGCGGGCGTGAAACTCGTCCCGATTCCCGTGGACGGCGAAGGAATGCAAGTTGGCGAGCTGCCGGAGCGGGGTCACGGCGCGAAAGCTGTGTACGTGACTCCATCGCATCAGTTCCCCACTGGTGCGACGCTCTCGCTCGAGCGCCGCACACAACTTCTGGCATGGGCGGAGCGCACTGGCGCATACATTATTGAGGACGACGTCGACGGCGAATATCGCTACGTGGATTCGCCCACCGAATCGCTGCAAGGAATGGATCGCTCGGAATCGGTGATTTATGTCGGCTCGTTTTCGCGGGCGATTTTTCCGGCGTTGCGGATGGGCTACATCGTCGTGCCGAAGAGCCTGGTGAAAATATTCCGCGATGCGAAATGGCTCGCCGACCGGCACTCAGTTTCGCTGGTGCAGGACGTGCTCGCGGATTTTCTGAAGGACAGGCATTTCGATCATTATCTGCGGCGAGTGCGCGCGAGAAACGAACGCCGCCGGGCCGCGTTGCTGGATGCTCTGAAGGAAAATTTTGGGAACGGCGCGATTGTGTTTGGGTCGGAAGCCGGAATTCACGTGATGGTCTGCATGGCCAAAGTATCGCTGAAGACTGTCGACGAATTGATTCACAAAGCGGCGGCAGCCGGTGTGGGAATTTATTCCACCGCGGTAAATTATCTGCGCACTCCGCCCCGTGCCGAGCTGATGCTGGGCTACGCCGCGATGCCGGAACCTTCGATTCGCGCGGGCATTGGAATCCTGCGCCAGTGCGTGGAAGGCCTGGCGTAAGCGCGCGGTCAAATCGCTATTCTCGAGCGAGTTTCCGCTCAACATCTCCGCTCGTTTCGCCTCCGGCTCGCATCCGGCGACAAGTATATTCACGCTACTGGCTTTCTTTGACGACGCGTCCGTTCAGCGGCTGAAGCGGACGCAAACATCGTGAGGATAGAGTTTTGCGAACGCGGCGATCTCTTCCGCGGAAATTTCCATCGGAGTTTTCAGCACAAACCAGGTGACGCCTTCGGTGCATGGCGGCGCAGTTTGCGATCCCATGTAAGTGTAATAGCCGGTGTTGTGCGGAAGAGACTTCGGCGGGATTTACTTCGACTCCGGGAATTTCGTGCATCCGTCTGCCCGCGGTTTGCGGCATGTATTTCCAAAGCTCCTGAATTGTGGAGTTCGCAGCTGCCCGTTTTCAATAGAATTGCCACGCCTGCAACTTTTCCGTCAGCGGATTGATGCATCAAATGCATCACCATGTCGAAGGTTTGCCGTGAATTTGTTCTTCGCTGGGATGATGAAAATGGAATTGCGTTAGTTCGTAGCGATTGCCTCCTACAATCAGAAAATTTCCATTTCCGGAAGGATAGTTCACCCGAACGGCGGTGTATCCATTATTGAATAATTTTCAGCGGGCCATTTTTATATTCAAATCGAATGGCCGGAAGCTCGGATTTTTCTGCGCTTTGAATATCAATCGGAGATTGTTCTCTGCCGTTTTTGCACGCGGCATATTCCGGATCCAGATCGCCCCAATGCTCGGGACCTCTTGCTCCTTCGTAGCTCCACGGCGTTTTCCATGTCGTAGAGACAGGTTTGGAGTTTTGCGCGTACGGGCCGGCGGGATATCGCTACCGCTGTCTCCGGCAAACACTACAAATGACATCACATTTCCGCAAATTCACCTCGATTTGGCTTCGTTGCGCTAGGAACTGTACGTTTTCCCGGACGGAATAAATTTCACCGGGATCGAAGTGTGGATGTCGAGCCCGGCAGCGTCGCGCGTTTGCGCTGGCGCTAGTCCAGATAGAAAACTTCGTTCATCATCGCAAATTTCTCGCCGGGCTTCAGTCCCGGAACTGGCTCGAAAAGCGCTGACATTTCCTGCTGCCATTTGAGATTTGTGGCGTCTTGATCGAGCGCACGCCAGGCAGCATCGAAATCGACGACGTGCATGAATAAAAACAAATCCTGTTCGCGCCTGAAGATCGAATACTTCGAAACGCCAACTTCTTTCAATTTAGCCAGCAGTGCGGGCCACACGTTTTTGTGGGCCACGTCGTACGCTTCTTCTTTACCGGCTTTTATACGCAAGCGAAAGGCGACTCTGGCATGTGCGATCCCCCGGTGAAATTTCTCGCAGAACGTTCTTGCGCCTACGGCAGCGTGACTACCGCGACTGAAAGGCCGTGAAGTTCGAAATTATTCGAACTCAGTTTGGAAACAGACGGCGGATTGGATGAAGTGGTGACGTCGGCAAAGCCGAGTTGGCCGCCCGCAGCGCCGTCAACGGACACATCGAAATTGCGATTCGTTTTGTTAATGAGCAGCATTTTGCGTTTACCCTGCTTTGTGACAACCGCGAGGCCGTAAACGTAATTACGAGCGAGAGCGGAGCCGGCGGTTGTGTCTATGTCAACGATCTTGTCGCCTGGACCAAAATTATCGCGCAGAAGTTTCAACACCCGCACTCGCGCGTTTGGTTTTCCGTTGGTCCAATCCACCATGGATACGCTGGGAAATTGCGTGGGATAGCCGACGAATTGCGATTCGCCCGCGACGTCGATTCCCAAGCGCGTGAGCTGGGCAAAAAGATAAGCGTACTCGGTGCCGGCAAGATTCCAATATGCGTCTGGGATCGGTTTTGTAACGTGATTGGGATCGCTTTGGCCATCGTCATCCGCGGAGATAATTCCGATTTCGTTGATAGTCGTGCCGGTTTCGGGCGAGAGCCTTTTGCGAATCGATTCGATGTACCGCACCGAATTCAGAAAACCATCGGCCTGCGCGAAAACCGTGTGCTGTTGAATGTCGAGCGTCTCGTCCGGCGCAGGCGAGCCGTAGAAATGATAGGAGATGTAATCGAGCGGCACGTCCGGACTGGTGATTCTTGTGATTCGAGAAAGTACTCGAAAAATTCGGGATTGAGCCAGGGCATCGCGAGAGACACGCCGACAAATTTGATGTCGGGCTGGACTTGACGCATCGCGGTCACCATCGCGTCGTAAATTCGCGTGTAGGTTTGCGGCGTCATGGAATGCTCGAAATCCACTTCATTCAGAACTTCCCAGTACGGAATGGAATAGTGATAGCCGGATTCGTGGCGCTTTCCGAATTCGTCGGTGAATCCGCCTTTCGTGTACCAGGAAAGTAGCCGCGCATAATAGTCGGCGACTTCTTTACACGCTGGGATCGCGAAGCTCGGTTCCCTGCTCGTAGTCCCACACGGGTTTGTTCGGGATCATCGGGATAGGCGACGGGCTTTTCGGTTTTGTACATCCACTGCGGAATGGTGCTGAAGTTGAGAACGACCGAATGCCCTTTGGTGGCTTCGAGAAAATCGATAGTCATCGGATCGATCAGCGAAAAATCCCAGAAAGTCTTGCCACTCGGACGGCGGCTGCAATTCCGCGACGCCAGGCGCGGATACGGCAGCCAGGGAACATAGCGAACGTAATCGGCGCCGAGTCGTGAAGCGTCTGGAAAGCGTTATCATGCACGGGAGTTCCGCGGCGCAGCGGAGGATTCACGACCACTTGCAGAGTGGGAGTGGTCTTCGATTCCCTGGTGGCGTGATCCCATTTCACGGTGAGCGCGAGACGGTCGTCTTGCGCGATGCGAAAATGATGGGAGCGCGGCGACACGACCAAGAATGACCAGCCATTGAGCGGAACGCATAGACTTCATCGAAATCCTCCAGTCGGAAACGCGCGCCAGCTTTGCGGCATGACGAAACTTTCGTGAGGCGGAACGTACGCTAGTGCATATTCGCTTTTCAATAGATAAATCCTATTCTTTATAGAAACTTAGGCGCCGACTGTGTAGAAATGGCCTCGCACGCGGCGTTGACGGAGTGGATGACGAGATGAAAGAGATGTCGGGGAGTCATGAATTCACCGTTGGGCTGTTCGGGATTGGGCTCGATGCGTATTGGCCGCAATTCGCAGGACTTCACGATCGCTTGGAGGGATATGTTGAACAAGTAGCGCGGCAGATCGCGAAAGCCCGGCGTTAGGATCGTCAATCTAGGACTGGTGGATACTCCGGAAAAAGCCGAAGCCGCTGGTCACGAATTCCGGCGGCAAGATGTGGACCTGATTTTTCTGTACGTCACCACGTACGCGCTTTCCTCCACTGTGCTTCCGGTTGTGCGCAGAGCGAAAGTCCCCGTGATTCTTTTGAGTCTTTCACCCAGTGCCGCGATTGATTATGCGGCGTTTAACCGGATTGGCGACCGGACGAAAATGACGGGCGAATGGCTAGCCTACTGCCAGGCGTGCCCCGTACCGGAAATCGCGAATGTGTTTCGCCGATGCCGAATTCCATTTTTCCAAGTTACGGGAATGCTGGAAAACGATCCGGTCGCGTGGCAGGAAATCGACGAATGGGTTCAGGCCGGACGAGTGGCTCACACGATGGAGCATAACCGCCTGGGAGCGATGGGCCATTACTACGGTGGCATGCTCGATATGTATTCGGATTTGACACAGCAATGCGCATACTTTGGCGGCCACATTGAATTGCTGGAAGTGGACGAACTTGCCGAGTTTGCGGCGAGAGGTTGGGGCGCCGGCGATCGCTCAGACGAGTGGAAGAATTCCGAAAATATTTCGACGTCCAATCCGATTGTTCGCCGCAGGAATTGGAGCGAGCGGCACGCACTTCTGTCGCGCTGGATCAATTGGTGGAGCGGCACCGGCTGGGCTCGCTGGCGTACTACTATCAGGGAACAGGGAATTCCGAAAACGAAGATGCAATCAGCTCGATCATTCTGGGGACGAGCTTGCTCACGGCGCGAGGAGTGCCCGTTGCCGGCGAATACGAAATAAAGAACGCGCAGGCGATGAAAATAATGGATTCGTTTGGCGCGGGCGGATCATTTAGCGAGTTTTACGCGACAGATTACAGGGATGACGTCGTGCTGATGGGGCATGACGGGCCCGGCCATCTTGCGATCGCGGAAGGAAAAATCAAAGTGCGTCCGCTTGGTGTGTATCACGGCAAAGTTGGGCGCGGGCTTTCGGTCGAAATGTCTGTGAAGCATGGCCCGGTGACGTTGCTTTCTGTTGTGCAAAGCGCGGACAAACTATTTTTATTGGCCGCAGAAGCCGAATCTGTCGCGGGGCCGATTTTAGAAATCGGCAATACGAATAGCCGCTACCGTTTTTCAATCGGCGCGCGGCGCTTCATCGAAGCGTGGAATGAGCAGGGGCCTGCGCACCACTGCGCGATTGGAATCGGCCACATCGCGAGCAAATTGAAAAAACTGGCTGTGCTTCTCGGGATGGATTGCGTGCAGGTCTGCTGAAGAATTTGCATATGATTGATCATGAATTGCTCGAATTCCGGAGGGAATCTAGTGACGGTTATTGAGAATCGCGGAAGTTTTATGCGCGGATTTTTGGCTGTTGTGGCAGGGTGCGTAGTTCTGCTCACGCCGGATGTGTTTGCGCAATCGTCGAAGCCCGCGCAGCTCGAATGCGAGGCGCTCTCCACTCCTCTTGGAATGGATACTACGAAACCGCTGCTCTCTTGGAAAATTCAGGATTCGCATCAAGGTGCGCGGCAAACTGCGTACGAGATACAGGTTGCGTCGACCGAGAAAATCCTGGCGAGTGGAAAGAGCGATATCTGGGACAGTGGACGCGTGGAGTCCGACAACTCCATCGCGGCGCAATACGGCGGCCCAGCGCTCGAGCCCAGTAAGCGCTACTACTGGCGAGTTTTGGCGTGGGATGAGAACGGAAAGGAGTTGGCTCCGAGTGAACCGAGTTGGTGGGAGACCGGGACTTCTCGCCAAGAAAACTGGAAAGCACAGTGGATCGGGTACGAAGTGCCCGAAGAGCGCAGCGTCCGAGAAGCTGGCGCTGAGTGGATCACGAACGTGAAAGTTGATAGTGCCAAAACAGGGAGACAAAGCCGAACACGATTTCCGATTTCGTTTCGATTTGGCGAAACCGGTTCGGCGCGGCGCCTTGTATGTGACAGGAGAGGATTCCGCAGGCGCGTGGATAAATGGAAAGCAGGTGTTGCAATCGGAACCGCCTCCGCCATGGGGACAATTTCCGTGGAAGACCTACACCGTCCGCAACGTCTCCAGCGCTTTGCAAAGCGGGCCGAACACATTAGCAGTCGAGATCGTACGCTACGGCGGGAAGCCAATTCCAAGTCAAACTCCGATGAACGCCGTCCTGTACGTAGAAGCAGCCGATGGCAGCGTAGAAGTTTTCAAAAGCTCTGCGAGTGGTTGGCGAGCAACGTTAAACGCGAGCGGGAATTGGCAAGCCCGAATTTAGTGATGCGGCGTGGAGCGATGCCGTTCAGTAACTCCGTCCAGCCCAGCGGACGAGCCCAGCGAACTGGGAAATCCGTGGCCGACGGGCCCTGTCAAATCTTTGCGCCGCACATTCGAAATTACACAAACCGTCGCCTCCGCGCGAATCTACGCAACTGCAATGGGTGCATACAAACTTTCCATCAACGGGCAGCCCGTGGGCGACGAAATCCTCTCGCCGGGATGGACGGACTTCCGGCAACGCGTGGTGTACCAGGCATACGACGTCACTGCGAATCTGAAATCCGGGAAAAACGCGATTGCCGCGCTGCTAGCCCCTGGCTGGTATTCCACGCCGTTGCTGTGGTTTCAGCAGGCGAATAATTATGGAAGCACTCCGCCCGCACTGCGAGCGCAACTAAGAATCGAATACACGGACGGATCGGTCGATTGGGTTCTCACGGACGAAAAGTGGAAAGCGGATATCTCGCCGACCCTTCGCGCCGAAATTTACGATGGCGAAACTTACGATGCTCGCAAAGTGCAAGCCGACTGGGACACTGCCACATTCGACGACGCACGCTGGAAAAATGTTGAGCTGATTCAGCCGAAAGAAGCGCCAATCGTGTGGCAATACTTTCCCCCGATACGCGCCGAAAAGACGCTCGCCGCAAAAAAAGTAACGAACCCTTCCCCCGGCGTGTACATTTTCGATTTCGAGCAAAATCTTTCGGGAGTCGCGCGAATCCGCGCTCAAGGCGCGGCGGGCACAGATGTCAAAATGAGATTCGCGGAAGTCTTGAATCCAGACGGCTCGGTGTACACAGACAATCTGCGTACCGCAAAGGCGACCGATCATTTCATTCTGGCGGGCAACGGCGTCGAAGAATTCCAGCCGAATTTTACATTCCACGGTTTCCGATATGTGGAGATTTCCGGGCTGAAAACTCAGCCGTCTCTACAGAGATGTGAAAGCGGTGGTGTTTCACACCGACGCTCCGTTCACCACCACGCTAAAAACTGGCAGCGCCATGCTCAATCAGCTTTGGAGAAATATTCTCTGGGGCCAGCGCTCAAATTTCGTAGGAGTTCCCACCGACTGCCCGCAACGCGACGAACGCCTCGGCTGGACCGCCGATGCCCAAGTGTTCTGGCGCACAGCCACCTACAACATGGACTTGACGAATTTTTCGCGAAAATTCGGAGCTGATTTGCGCGGCACGCAAGTAGGCACGGACATGTACGGAATATATGCGCCGGGCACATCGATTCCGAATCCCGGCTACGGAACTGGCTGGAGCGACGCGGGCGTCGTGATTCCGTGGACCTCATGGATTCAAACCGGCGACAAACAAATCGTCGAAGAAAATTGGGAGGGAATGGAGAAATATCTCGCCGCGATTCAAGCCGCGAATCCAGATTATCTGTGGAAGAAAAATTACGGCATCGCGTTCGGCGACTGGCTCGCGCCGGAAGGTGTCACGCCCGAGGATTTAATTGCCACTGCCTACTGGGCGTACGACGTCACGCTGATGAGCCAAATGGCTCATTCCATCGGAAAGCTCGGATGACGAAAGAAAATACGCGCGAACTATTCGAAAAAATCAAGGCCGCTTTCGACAAAGCAATATCGTTCAGCCCGACGGATTCGTGGCGCCGTGCCGCCTCCGCCAGTATTTGCTTCCGATACGCCCACGACACTCAGCGACAAGCCCGTCGAAACGCAAACAGGTTACGTGCTCGCGCTGCACATGAATTTGCTGCCCGATTCGCTGCGCAATCTCGCCGCAAAACGTCTGGTGGATCGCCTCGAAGCAAATCATTGGCGGCTCGGCACCGGATTTCTCGGAACTCCGTATTTGCTCGGAGTGCTCACCGATACCGGCCACGCCGATGTCGCCTATCGTCTTTTGCAAAGCACGCGAATATCCATCATGGGGATATCTCGTGGAGCATGGCGCTACCACCATGTGGGAACGCTGGAATGGCGACAAGATGCGCGGCGATCCAGCAATGAATTCTTACAATCACTATGCATACGGCGCAGTGGCAGACTGGATTTATCGCTACGCGGCGGGAATCGATACTGTGCCTGCCGATCCCGGATTTCACACGATCTTGCTGCATCCGAATTTTGACAAGAAGCTCGGCAGCCTCGATTTTTCCTACGAATCTTCTTATGGAACCACTCATTCCTCGTGGACGATTTCAGGAAACATCGCGACGTGGAAATTGACGATTCCGCCGAATTCAACCGGACAGTTGTCGCTTACAAGCGAACAAGAGCATGCATTTAAACTCGATGGGCAAATATCGCGCAGAGCAACAAGGTTCGAACCGCGGTCGAATAGGGGCAGTGACGCTCACGAATACTCACTTCCATCGGGTACCTATCAATTCGAAATCGCGTTGCCGTAGGCGCCGTACTGCAAATGCGTTCGATCAATCTCCGAGAATTTGCCGCGGCCGGCCCCGGCCGCGTGCCCAAATAATTTCCGTAGCCGACGATCAACTGTCGACGCGACCAGAACAAAGAGACTCAGCCCCACCAGCACTTTCGTTCGCACGCCGACTCCGCGCCATTCCTTCAGCGCGATTCCCCATAGCGTGCTGAAAATAATGATGCTGGCCATGTGCAGCGTCCAGCTGGAAAATTTGTAGCGGCCCATCTGCGTTTCGCCCATCGTGTAAAAGAAAAACTGGAAATACCAGGTGGTCCCGGCAAGCGCGGAGAAAAAATAATTCGAGAGCATCGGCGCTCTCGCAACCGTCCGGATCATTTAGTCGTGCGTGCTGAGCCATTTCCTCCGCCGGCGCATCCGTCACATTTTCAAGAATCTCGCACATCGCGCCCCGCGACAGTGGCCGCGCGTTGTCCGCCTTAAAATATTGTGACCCGGTGCGATTCCGCACATTCAGAATCACGCACCAAATGAAATTTGTAGTGAATCCGCCGAGCAACACCACCACCAGCACCGGCAGCCCCTGCCACAACACGGGCGTTCCATGCCGCAGCGTAATTTCTTTGATCGGATCGCCGGCCGCCAAGCCATAAGCAAAACAAGCGCTCATCACGCCCGAAAATGTCGCCACCACCAATCCCTTCTTCAGATTGAATTCCTTAATGGACGCGCGCTTCTGCTCCTCCGTCATTTCTTTTTCTTTCGACATTCCCGCCGCGCCCGCAAACACAATTCCCAGCAGACAAATTCCCACACCCACCAGAATCGTCAATCCCGATCGCGTCCCCAGCACTTCCCTGGCGAATACCCGCGAAAAATCGGCGGCATCAACGTGCCGAATGCCGCCGTGTACCCCAGCGCTACCGCCATCCCGAGCGACATTCCCAGATAGCGCATGGTCAGCCCAAACGTGAGTCCGCCCAATCCCCACAGCACGCCGAAAGTGAACGCCCAAAATAAACTTCGCGCCGGCGCCTCTCGCAGCACCTGAAACAGATCGCTCGTCATAAACGCCGCGAGAATCCACGGCGCGATAATCCAGCTGAAAAATCCGCCGACCAGCCAATACGTTTCCCACGCCCACACTTTCACGCGCCGGAATGGCACATAAAAACTTCCCGACGCCAGTCCGCCCAACCAGTGAAAGCAAACTCCCAGCAATGGATTCGGTCCCAAGAAACTTCCTTTCACGCAAAACTGAAATGGCGAAGCGCGCCATCACGCGCGCTGACTATACTTCGTACCGCCGCACCGTCAACACAAAAGCCATTTCCCTCCCAAAATTTCGAGCAATCTTCCCGCGTGCGATATACTCCCCTAGTTTCAGGGGCCGCCATGAAGATCCAGGAAAAATTGCGCTATCTGGAAGATCGATGGGACGAGCGCGTCGCAAGTGCACTCGATGAAGCCGAACTCCTGCGCTACCGCTCGAATCTTCTCGGTTCCGATCTTCGCATCACAAATTTCGGCGGCGGAAATACCAGCTCAAAAATCGCCGCATCAGATCCGTTCGATGGTTCGCCAAAAAATGTTCTGTGGATCAAAGGCAGCGGCGGCGATATCGGCAGCATTCAGCGCACCGGATTCGCCACACTTTATCTGGACAAATTACTCTCGCTCACCGCGCGCTATCGCGGCGTTGACTCCGAAGATGAAATGGTAGCGATGTATCCGCTCTGCGCTTTCGGCAACAACGCCGTCGCCGCCTCGATCGATACTCCCTTGCACGCGTTTCTTCCTTTCAAGCACATCGATCATCTGCATCCAGACTGGGGCATTGCTCTCGCGGCCGCTGCGAACGGCCGCGAAAAAATGGAGGAATTCAATCGCGCGTATTCTCACAAATTGATCTGGCTGCCCTGGCAGCGGCCCGGCTTCGAACTGGCGATGATGCTGCGCGACGCGGTCGAATCAAGCGCCCGATTGCGATGGAGTCGTTCTCGGTGGCCACGGAATTTTCACCTGGGGAAATACTCAGCGCGAATGCTACGTCAACACGATCACGATCATCGATCAGCTCGGCCAATTTATTTCGGATCACGTGGCAAAGCGCGGAGAAAAACTATTCGGCGGCAGCCAGCACCGGATTCTCGAAAATCAGGAGTCACTCGCCGCTGATATTTTTCCGTTTTTGCGCGGCCGCGTTTCTTCCAATCAGCGCCTAATCGGACATTTCAACGATCTTCCGGAAGTTCTGCGCTTCGTGAATTCAGCGGACGCGCAGCAACTCGCGCACCTCGGCACAAGTTGCCCGGACCATTTCATCCGCACAAAAATTCGGCCACTGTTCGTTCCGTGGAAGCCTGAACCAAACTTGCAAGGGTTGCGCGAAGCAATCGATTCCGCTCTCGACAAATATCGCGAAGACTACGCCGCCTATTACAAACGCTTCGCGCAGCCCGACTCTCCCAAAATGCGCGACGCGAACCCAGCGGTGGTCCTGATCCCCGGCATCGGCATGTTCAGCTTCGGCAAAAATAAAACCGAAGCCCGCATCACTGGCGAATTCTACACAAACGCGATTCACGTAATGGAAGGCGCAAGCGCTCTCGGCACCGGAACAACTCCGGCCGAGCTTCCTCAAGCCGGCGCCGCCGCAAAAACAGAAGCTTTCGCCGTCTTCTCAAATTATGTCGCGTTGCCGCCTTCCGAAGCATTTCGCATCGAGTACTGGCAACTCGAAGACGCAAAAATTCGCCGCCAGCCCGCAGAAAAAGAACTCAGCCGCCAAATTTGTCTCATCGTTGGCGGCGCGCACGGCATCGGCCGCGCCACCGCGCTACTCGCCGCACAGCGCGGAGCACACGTTGTCGTCGCCGATAAAGACATCGACGCCGCAAACTCGGCCGCAGCCGAGGCGCAGAAATCGCAAGCAAGGAAGCAGTCGTCTCCACCACCGTCGACGTTCGCGATCGCGATTCCATCCTCCAGGCAATCCGAGAAACCATCGCCGCATTCGGCGGTCTCGACATCATCGTCAACACGGCCGCAATTTTTCCCACCGCGGCCGCGGCTCAAGGCAGCGGAACAATCGCCACAATCACTGATTCCCAGTGGGCCGCAACTCTCGATATCAACGTCATCGCAAATCACCGCCTAATCGACGAAGCTTCGAAAATCCTGCACGAGCAAGATCTCACTGCCAGCATCGTCCTCGTCAGCTCCGCGAATGCGGTAGTCCCAAAACGCGGCAGCGAAGCCTATGACGTCAGCAAAGCCGCGCTCAGCCATCTCGTTCGCGAATTCGCGATCTCGCTCGCTCCGAAAATCCGTGTCAACGGAATCAGCCCCGCAACCGTCGTAAAGGGCTCGACGATGTTTCCTCGCGATCGCGTAATCGCCTCACTCAACAAATATTCAATTCCGTTCGATCCCGCTGCCTCCGACGACAATCTTCGCGCCGCTCTCGCTAATTTCTACGCTCAACGCACTCTCACTCACCAGCCCATCGACCCCGAAGATTGCGCCGCCGCAATTTTGTTTCTAGCAGGCCCTCAATCGCGTTGCACCACCGGGCATTTATTTCCAGTAGACGGCGGCCTTCCCGAAGCCTTTCTTCGCTAGCCGCCAATTTGGATTCGAGATGCGCGTACCTTCAAATAAACCCTCAAGTGGCACAGGCTCTCCAGCCTGTGCAGGCTTTCTTCAGAACCTGGGCCGCGAAGAATGTCGATAAGTCCCGCACCAATCCAGAAGGCTGTAGTCGCCATCGATCTAGGCGCCCAAAGTTGCCAGTCTCTCTCCTCCGCTTTCACCACGACAAACCAAAAATAAATATCATCCACCGCTTCCCAAACGAGCCGCTAGCAACCTCTGACGGACTCCACTGGGATATCCACAAAATTTTCGATGGCGTACTGGCGGGCCTCCATCAATGCGCCAATCAAGCTCTCGAAGGAATCGCATCAGTAGCCGTCGATGGCTGGGCCGTCGATTACGTTCGCCTTCGCAAAATCGGCACTCCCATCGCGCTTCCCTTCTGCTATCGCGATCCACGAACGGAAAAAGCGGAAGCCGAAGTCCACTCTCTAATCTCTCCCCCTCGCCTATACGAACTCACTGGAATTCAAATCCTCCGCCTGAATACTCTCTACCAGCTCTACGCCGATAAGCTTGCGGGCCTCGACTCCCGCTCGCCGTGGCTGAATCTTCCCGAGTACATCACCTATCTCCTCTGCGGCAAACGCGTCAGCGAATTTACCAACGCCACTCATACAGGCCTCGTTGCCGCGAGAACAAAAAACTGGTGCGATGAAATTTTCACAAAACTCGGTTTAGAAATTTCTGCCGCGCCGGAAATCGTTCCTAGCGGCACCGTCCTCGGACCCATCAGCGCCGATCTCGCAAGCCTTCCCGTATTTCAGCGACACAAAAATGATCGTCCCCGCATGTCATGACACCGCCTCCGCTATCGCAGCGATTCCCGCCACCGGCGACGACTGGGCATTCATCAGTTCCGGAACTTGGTCCCTCGTCGGCGCCGTCCTCGATGCGCCTTGCGTCACTCCCGAAGCGCAATCGTGGAACTTCACAAATCTCGGCGGCATCGGCGGAAAAATCTGCTTCCTCAAAAATGTCAACGGAATGTGGCTGCTCCAGCAATGCATGGAAGAATGGAACGCATGCGGATTTCACTTGCCGCTGAAAGAATTAATTTCTCGCTGCGCCTCTATGCCAGCCCCCGCCGCTCTGATCAACATCGACGATCCGCAGCTAATGTTCCCCGGACGCATGCCGGAAAAAATCAACTCCCAACTCGTAGGCCTCGGCCAACCGGCTTTCCCTCCAGACGAAAAATCAATTCCGTCTGTAGCGAACGTCATCTTTCACAGCATGGCAGCCCGCTATGCCGAAGTCCTCGCCGCGATCGGCAAAATCACTGGAAAAAAACTAAAACGCCTCTTCATCGTGGGTGGCGGAAATCAAAACACTCTGCTAAATGGCCTCACCGCGCAACGCACGGGTCTTGAAATTATTCTTGGCTCTACGGAAAGTTCCACCATCGGCAATTTTTCGGTTCAGTTGGCCGCACTTGAACAAAATAAAACCGCACAGTCAGCAATTAATCTTGCATCCGTCGTAAAGTGGGCTGAACATTTGTCCGCGATCCCGCTCGCACCGTTTACTGATCGCGAAACGGATTAGCATCATCCTTGAATCAGCGCGCCGTTCGCTCGATGGGAGACCTCGTGATCAACGACAAATCAGCGGAACTAATCTGGAACGCTCTCGACAAATTCAAAATCGAGCTCCCCTCCTGGGGTTTCGCCAATACCGGCACGCGCTTCGGAAAGTTCATCCAGGCCGCAGCCGCCACCACCATCGAGGAAAAATTTAGCGACGCCGCGCAAGTGAACGCAGCAACAGGGGCCGCTCCCACACTAGCACTCCACGTTCAGTGGGATCTCCCCAACGGATTGAAAGATGTTTCCGAAGTTCAGAAACTCGAACAGCGCTTCGCCATTCGCTCCGGCTCGATCAACCCAAAATTTTTCAAAATCAGGAATACAAATTCGGCTCAATGGGTAATCCCGATGCAGGCATTCGCCAACAAGCGATTCGCCACATCCTCGATTGCGTTGTCATCGCCGAATCCCTGAAGTCCCGTGATATCTCTCCGTGGTTCGCCGATGGTTCCAATTATCCCGGAACGCAAAATATTCGCACGCGCATCCCCTACTTCGAAGAGGGCCTCAGCAAAATCCACGCCGCGCTAAAACCCGGCCAGCGCCTGCTCATCGAATACAAGCCTTTCGAACCCGCCTTCTATCACACAGACATCGCAGACTGGGGCATGGCGCTGCTCCTTGCAAAACATTCCGGCCCGCAAGCGTTTGTGCTAGTTGATACCGGCCATCACTACCAGGCGCAAAATATCGAGCAGATCGTCGCTTGGCTTCTCTACCAGAAACGAATCGGCGGCTTCCATTTCAACGACCGCCGCTACGCCGACGACGACCTCACCCTTGGCTCCATCGATCCCTATCAGGTTTTCCGGATTTTTCACGAAATCAGAATGTTCGAGTGGGAAACCCACGCTACCGCCGACATTGCCTACATGGTTGATCAGAGTCATAACCTAAAAGGAAAAATCGAGGCGATGATCCAAACCGTCTGCACCGCGCAAGAACTCTACGCTCGCGCAGTTCTCGTCGATCACGCTCGACTCGCGAAACTTCAGCAGGATTGCTCGTTGGTTGACGCCGAAGAAACTCTTCGCGGCGCCTTCTGGCTCGACGTTCGGCCCGCAATCCGCGACTGGAGAAAGTCACGCAACCTGCCCGAAGATCCCCTGTCAGCTTTCCGCGGCAGCGGATATCTCGAGCGAATTACAAAAGAACGCGGAGAAAAAAATACCGGCGCATCAGCTTCCTACGCCTAAACTTTGGTTTCGTCCGGAATTCGCGATGCCATAATCTCTTTCAGCGCGCGCGAACTTTTTCAAACACGCCATAAGGCCCGCTGCCCACAATCTCCCATTCCACATCCGGCTCATCGTGCATCGCTCGTCCAAGAATCGCCAGCGCGTCCGAGTACAGCGCGATCGGCAACATCGGAAGCCCCGTATCTTCCAGCGCGATATCCTTAATTTCGAATGATTCTGATTTGATGTACGCCACGCGCATTTCTCGCACCTCCCACAATGACGCCTGTTCGCAGGTATGAGCAGCCGCGTCGAATGGGGACCAACGGGGGTAACGCCTGAAACGCACATTATCACTTTTGTGCGGTACCGTACATAGTCATCAATTTCAGGGTGCCGCACCCTTTGACTTCCACACGTGCGGCCTGAGACTTACCGAACATCGAATAACAGTAGGTCGCGCAGGACTTTCGCTTCGCCCCGGGGCATTTTCCAAATCCATTTTCCGCTTTACGTCCATCCACTTTCCGGGCACACTATCGCCCCTGGAGCGTCGTGCATATTCATCACACGGCTCCATGCCTGGTAGGGCCGGCCGGGATTGCGCTCTCATCTCCGCGGTTTCAGTGCGGGGTTCAACCAGCAATTAGTTAGCGGACGTGCAGAGCGGCTACTCGGGGGGAAATCCGGCTAGCCGCTTTCTATTTTTCTTCAGGATCCAAATCCCGTTCGCGTATCTGAATAACCTCAGCGCGCCAGGCATGAGAGCTGTAATCGCGCGTCGCGCGTTCACCTTCTCAAATTCCAAATCTGTATCCTGGCAGGCTCCTCTAAATAGAAAGACAATCACTCTGTTTCGGAAAATGCAAACGCCGCAGCCGATCCCGCACGAAATCTATCTATTACCCTCCTGCTAAGCCAACGATGCAAAGGACTTAGCGCAACTCGTGTTCCCGTACCAGTACCACCGGCCTATCCCAAATTGGTGCTAGTGGTTCATATCCGCTAATCCGGCCCCACCCCACAATTGCCTATCTGCCACCAGTAATTACCTGGCGGGGAGGCAAGTAAATTGAGGGATCTTCGCAAGTGGAACACCGCGTCGGATTCATGCAAAACGCCTAGCGCCGCGTGGAAACGCGCATGCTTGCGCGCTCGCGACGAAGAGGGCCAAGCCCTCCTGGAATTCGCCTACGTCGTCCCCGTGCTCCTCACTCTAGTGATGGGCATAGTCGTCTTCGGTAGCGCACTCAATAATTATTTGGTTCTGACGGATGCGACCGCCGTCGGCGCACGCGTGCTTTCAATCAGCCGCGGCCAGACGACTGACCCATGCTCGGCAACTGCAATTGCGGTCGAAGGCGCAGCGCCAAATCTTAAAGCCGCGAATTTCAAATTTTCATTTGTGCTGAATGGAACTGCCTACAGCGGAGCGACATGCAGCGGGGCCCAGACAAATCTCGTGGAAGCTCAAAACGCTCAAGTGACCGTCACCTACCCCTGCAACCTCAAGTTCTTTAGTTTTAATCCCGCTCCCAGTTGCAACCTTACGGCGCAAACAACGGAGCGAGTCCAATGAAAAAGAGACAGAATGGTATTTCTCGTCAGCGCCACAGCGAACGCGGGCAATCACTTCTGCTGATGGCAGGTTTGCTCGTTGTCCTTCTTGGGATGGCGGCGTTCGTAGTCGATCTTGGCAACGCCTATTTTTCGTCGCGCCAACTGCAGGCTGCAACCGATGCAGCGGCGTTGGCTGGTGCTGAAGACTTGCCGAATTCCACGGCGGTAAGCACTGCGACAAAATACAGTGCCGTCTCCGGAAATTTGAATGCGCATTCCACGCTCACCAACGTGTCGATGGTCACCGGCTATCCCCAGCTGAAGTGTCTCACCAGCGTCGGAGTTCCGTGCCTTCCGCCCGCAAACATGAACGCCATCACGGTAAGGCAACAGGCCACTGTGCCTACATTTTTCGCCCGGATATTGGGGGTGAAATCGCTAACGATTGGCGCAACTGCCACAGCGACTGCCCGCGGCGGCTCGGCTGCGCCCTTTAACGTGATGCTCGTACTCGATACTACGGACTCGATGAACACCGCCGACACCAGCTGCGACATCAAAGGCGCCTCGCGTCTCGATTGCGCCATGGCCGGCGTGCGCACGCTGATGAGCACTCTCTCGCCCTGCGCTTCTTCGCTCACAAGCTGCGGCTCGGTGACGAAGGGAAACGTGAATCAGCCAGTGGACGAAGTCGGGCTATTTGTTTTTCCGGGACTCACAAATACTTCGCAGGTGCAGTACGAATACGATTGCAGCAATACGCCCGCTCCGAAGATTGCGAGCTACGCAGCTTCGCCGATTTATTCCATAGTTCCACTGTCGAGCGATTTCCGCACGTCCGATTCGATAACTGCGCTGAACACCAGCTCAAATCTAGTGATTGCTTCACGCGGAGGAAATACAAGCTGCAGTGAGGGCCTAGACGCTGTGGGCGGCGTCGGCACCTATTACGCCGATGCAATTACAAACGCTCAAACTGCGCTCGTGGCTGCAGCGCGGCCCAGCACTACCAACGTGATTATCGTGTTGAGCGACGGTGACGCAGGCGCAGCGAAGAACGAAATGCCGGCGGGAATGGTAAATCAGCAATGCCACGAAGCCATCACTGCGGCGCAAACAGCGGCGAGAGCCGGCACCTGGGTCTACACGATCGCTTACGGAGCGCCATTATCGGGATGCAGTTCCGACACGAATCCAACCATTTCACCCTGTGCAGCTCTGCAGCAAATGGCCTCGGATTCTACGAAGTTTTTCTCCGATCAGACCGGCAGCAACAACGCGTGTACTTCAGCCGCTCACCCAATCACCGGCCTCAACCAAATCTTCCAAACCATCGGCGGAGACCTAACGCTGGCCCGGCTAATCCCCGACGCCACAAAGTAGCTAAGTCCCTGGGAGCGCCAATCTCCGCATTGGCGCTCTTTTTTTTGCCTCTGCTGTCGCCGTTGCCTTTCTACCGTCAACGCAACTCGCCGCCACCACGAAAAATTCTCCGTGTGCTCCGTGTCTCTGTGGTGGCCGCTTTTGCCTTTCCTCAGCGGTACTCGTAGTTGCATGAATAGATAAATTCATGTTAGCATATCTTATTGGACGGGTCGTGGTTGTATGCTCGGAGAAATGAACACCAGTTCAAGCGATCGCCGCCGAATATTTGAGAGGGCTCTGGCGGCCCACACGGCGACCGCTGCTAACCGGGTCCGAGGAGGGTCAAAAATGGCTAACTATCCTATTTACAACGTCTTACGTACTCTTGAAGGATGCGCGTTTCGTTAAACCATTTAGAATCAGCAAGATAGCTGCTTTCGAGAGGGTGAGAATTTTCTCCTGCGCGAAACACGCAACGATCTGATTCTAAATGGCTTAGAAACTGTTTTGAGCATTGTTTCTGTTACAGCGTATTCGGCCGTGACTCCCCCCCCACGGTCGCCGTAAGCCAAACTAGGTAAACCGGCCCACTTCGGAAAAGTACTTGCATGTAGTTATTGCTGAGAGTATAGTTTCGCGTCCCCACATAACAGAAGCGCAGGCCTGCTTTTCTGCGCTGGCAAAGTTCATCTGTTTGTAACTCTCGTAGGATAGAGAGGTTACAGGCTTTGCGGCGATGACGCGGGCTAGCGCTGTTCGAGGCGCCGATTTCGTGGTGCGTCTCCGCTTGTGGACTGCGAAAACTCTCGCACGTCGCTATTGAGATACATGCGTGAAATAGCGGCAAAAAGAGATTCTTTCACCGCAGTTTCGATCGAACGGACGCGTAATTACGGAGGCGAAAGCAAATGAGCGCAGCAAACAATTCAATCCAATCCCGAGTCCGCGGTCGCGGCCAAAAAGGCACGGCGCTGCTCGAGTTCGCTTTCGTCGTGCCGGTGCTGCTGGTGATCGTGATGGGCATCATCGTCTTCGGAACGGCGTTGAATAATTATCTGCAGCTCACGGAAGCCACAAGTACTGGCGCGCGTTACCTCTCAACTCTGCGAGGACAAACCACCGATCCATGCGTGGACACTGTCAATACGGTGGTGGCGGGCGCAACAAACCTCACTGCAACGAGTCTAACCTTCAAGCTTGTTCTGAACGGCACTACTTACGGGCCCGGCAACAACACGTTATCCTGTACGGCGGGCGCGGCTAATCTCGTCCAGAGCGCACCTGCTCAAATTATCGTTACTTATCCTTGCAAACTCATCGTCATGGGGATCAATTTTGCGCCAACCTGTAATCTGACAGCGCAAACTACGGAGCGTGTCCAATGAATCGCAAGAACGAATCGTTTGTCAGCCCGGTGCGCCATGGGGAGCGCGGGCAGTCGCTTATCTTGATGGCCGCTTTGCTCGTCGGTCTGCTCTCGATGGCCGCCCTGGTAATCGATCTGGGCAATGTGTATTTTTCCTACCGTGAACTCCAGGCGTCATCGGATGCCGCGGCGCTCGCCGGCGCCCAGGATCTTCCGAATGCTACCGCAACAGCTACTGCGCAGACCTATAGCTCCAAGACCGGGCAAAAGAATGCCCAATTTAATCTTCACAACGTAACCGAATCGGCAACTCTGGAATGCCTCACAACCACCAAAGTTCCGTGTCTGCCTCCCGCAAATATGAACGCCATCCAAGTCACGGAAACTGCGGTTGTGAATACATTCTTCGCCAAATTGTTTGGCGTGAACTCGATCACCGTTTCAGCGACGGCAACCGCAAGCGCAAAGAGCGGCAACTTTGGCCCATTCAACGTCATGATGATCGCGGACAACACCCCGTCGATGAGCCAGAACGATACAGGGTGTACTCTCGCGGCTCCGAATAACACCAAGATCGGATGCGCATTGGCGGGACTTCGCACCCTTGCTCAAACGCTTTCGCCGTGCTCGCCGACGCTCACTATTTGCAACTCTGGATTCGTTCCTGTCGACGAAATCGGCCTCGACGTATTCCCGCAACTTGCAAACAATTCGGCAAATCTCGCAACGGATACCGATTGCGTTGCGCCTCCGACCACTGGGGCTCCGGTCACGCAATTCGTAAATTACGCGAACTTAGGCGGCACTTATCAGGTCATTCCGTTTACCGCGGATTTCCGTAATAGTGACACTCAGGGGTTAAATACAGGCTCTAATTTGTCGAAAAGCGTTGGTGGCGGCGTCTCTGGTTGCGCGCCACTGTCGGTCGAACCTAACTCTCAAGGCATCGATACATACTACGCCGCTGCAATCAACGCTGCCCAAGCGCAACTTGTAAATTTTCAGAGTAGCGCTAGCCCCAGCAGAGCGGATTCGACCAACGTAATCATCCTCCTCAGCGATGGCGACGCGAACGCACCCTCGAGCCAAATGCCGGCGGGGAACCAACCGACCGGTGTGCCGACTGCGTACGATCAATGCAAACAAGCGATTGCTGCGGCAGCGGCCGCAAAAGCCGCGGGAACGTGGGTATATGCAATTGCTTACGGCGCATCGACGTCTTCGGCAGGAAGTTGTAGTACCGACCGGCCAAGTAGATTCGGCGGGCCGGGAGGCACGGGTGCAATCGCCGCATGCTCGGCGATGCAGCAGATTGCTTCCGATCCAACAAAGTTTTTCTCCGACACCACGACCCAGGGAGCTGATCCAGGCTGCGTTTCGGCAGCTCGGCCAATCACCGACCTCAACACCATCTTCGCGGCCATCGCGGGCGATTTCACAAATGCCCGGCTGATCCCAAATAATACGCAGTAGCAGTCGCGATGAATCGACGCCATCTCTCTTCAAGCAGGAAGGCCCGGCCGCGATTCGCGGCCGGGCCTTCCTGTCTTGCGTTTTGCGAAATTTATTTCGATCGTGCAGTGGAAGGCGCGACGAATGGAATATTATTTTTGCGCATCGCGTCGTTGAGCGCGGGAATATCTTTTGAGACTACGTCGCGCCACTTCGTCAATTGCGTTTCCAGTTTTTGATCGAGCTCGGCGAACACAGCGAGTTCCGCCGCTGTGGGGGCAGCGTCGGCGCTATCTACAACCGATTGCAGGTAGCCGAGTTTGCTGTTGAGCATGGTGGGGAAATTGGCCTCGTCTTCGCTGGCTTTTGAATTCACTTGAATCAGCGCGGCTTCGATCGTGCTGATGTTCTTGCGAATGTCTACCGAAGAAGCCGCGATCGATTTTATCGGATCGCTGAGAGCGGCAGAATAACCGGAACCAAGCCGCTTCTCGAGTGATTGCAGTTGCGCTCGCAGATCGCGAATCGCAAGGATGGTCTTGTTCATTTCATCCTGGCGATCGCGCAACTTGAGCATCAGATCGAATTGATTCCGCAAATCTTCCGCTGAAGTTCGCACGCGCGGATCCATGCGCAACTCCAGAGGCTGCATCAACGTTTTTCCGCCCACGGTGAGCCGCACCTGGTACTTTCCAGGCACCGCGAGTGGACCTGACGGCTCGCCCGCGTCGTAAATCGCGAGCGGAATTTTCACAGGCTGCTCGTATCGCAAATCCCACGTAAAACGATTTAGCCCCGCTTTGCCGGGAATATTTTCCACTGCTTCATCGCGTTCGCCTTCTTCCGCGGCGAGTTCGGTTTTCTTTTTCTCGCTGGTGAACGCGCGAATTACTTTTCCATCGGCATCGAGAATTTCCAGCTTTGCCGGATCCTTTGGCTCTTCCTTCAGGTAGTAATAAAGGATTGCACCCGCCGGCGGATTTTCTCCGATGGGGTTGCGGCGCGGATCCACGTGACCCTGCTCTGTGCGCGTTGCGATTCTCGGCGTGAAAAGATGAGCATCGTCAGAAGCGATCGATGCAGCAGCTTCGCGCAGCGGAGTTAGATCATCGAGCACCCAGAACGAACGGCCATGCGTGGCGACCGCGAGATCATCATCGTGAATCACCATGTCGTGAATCGGCGTGACGGGAAGATTGAGCTGAAGCGCTTGCCAGTGCGCGCCATCATCAAATGAAACCCAAATTCCAGTTTCCGTTCCGGCGTACAAAAGTCCTTTGCGTTTGGGATCTTCGCGCACGGCGTGCACGTAGGAATTGTCGGGCAGACCGGTGATGATTTTCGTCCACGATTTGCCGAAGTCATTCGTTTTGAAAATGTACGGCTTGAAATTATCGAGCTTGTGCGCATCGACCGCGACGTACGCGGTGCCCGCATCAAACGGCGAGGCTTCGATGAGGCTCACCATCGCCCACTCGGGCGTTTCTTTGGGAGTGACGGCGCTCCAAGATTTGCCGCCGTCGCGCGTCAATTGCACGAGGCCATCATCGGTGCCCGCCCAGAGCAGGCCTTCCTGCTTCGGCGATTCCGCGAGGGCAAAGATCACATCGTAATACTCGACGGTGTACTGATCTTTCGTGATCGGGCCGCCGGAATCTTGCTGCTTGGATTTATCATTGCGCGTGAGATCGGGGCTGATCGTCGTCCATGAGCGGCCGGAATCGTTTGAACGAAAAACGTATTGCGACGTGTGATAGATCACGTCGGGATTGTTTGGAGAAATCAGCAGCGGCATTGTCCACGTGTAGCGATACTTGCGATCTGCGGCGGAGAAACCGTTCGCATCTTCGGGCCATTCCTGAATGCTTTGCGTTTGATTGGTGCGCCTGTCGAAGCGCGTGAGAACCGGGCCTTCGTCATCACCGTAGACAATATTTGAATCGCGCGGATCGACGGCGATGTAGCCGCTTTCGCCGCCGCCAACAGAATCCCAGTCGGGGCGATCAATAAATCCGTGATCGCTGCGCGTGCGAATGCCAACGCTAGAATTATCCTGCTGCGAGCCGTAGACGCGATACTGAAAATCGTTGTCGGCGACGATGTGATAAAACTGCGCGGTGGGCTGATTATTTTGCGTGGTCCAGTCTCTGCCGCCATCGAGAGAAATTGTGGCGCCGCCATCGTTGCCATTGATCATGCGATTCGGATCGTTGGGATCGATCCACAGCGCGTGATTATCTCCGTGCGGCGAATTCAATCGATCGAATGTTTTACCGCCATCGATCGAATGGAAAAGTCCGGTGTTTGCAATGTAGACGCCGCCGGGATTTTTCGGATCGGCCCATACGTGCGTGAAATACCAGGCGCGCTGGCGAAAGCGGCGATCGTCGTTTACAAGCGTCCAGTTCGTGCCGCCATCGTCGCTGCGAAAGAGGCCGCCCTTTTCGGATTCGATGAGAGCGTAAACAATATTTGAATCCGCGCCGGAGATAGCGATGCCGATTTTTCCGAGCGTACCCTCGGGAATGCCGTTGCCTTCCACACGCTTCCAAGTGGAGCCGTCGTCCGTAGATTTATACAGACCATCTTTTTCGCCGCCGCTTGTCAGCGACCATGGTGTGCGAGAGCCCTCCCACATCGCAGCAAATAAAATATGCGGATTGTGCGGATCGAAAACTACGTCGATCGCGCCGGTGCGGTCATTCAGGTAGAGAACCTTGTCCCAGGTTTTGCCGCCATCGCGAGTGCGAAACACTCCGCGATCGACGTTTGGTCCGTAGGCGTGGCCCTGCGCTGCAACGAACGCGATGTCGGGATTAGTGGGATGAACGATTACCGCGCCGATGTGGCGCGTGTCTTTGAGGCCGATGTTGTTCCAGGTCTTTCCCGCATCCGTGGATTTGTAGACGCCATCGCCAAAGGAAATATTGCCGCGGATGCACGCTTCTCCTGTGCCGACATAAATCACGTTTGGATCGGAATCCGAAACGGCGATGCCGCCGATCGAAGAAATGGTTTCTTTATCGAACATCGGATCCCACGAGTTGCCTGCATCAATTGTTTTCCAAACGCCTCCCGCGACCGCGCCGAAATAAAAAGTATTGGGCTGGCTGGGGACTCCAGTGACGGCGATAACGCGGCCGCCACGAAATGGGCCGATGAGGCGCCAGATCATGCCGCTGTAGGTCTTGGGATCGACCTGCTGAGCTTTGGCGATGGTCGCGAGCGGCAACAGAAGAACCAGGGAGAGCGCGAGAAATAAGAAGGGCTGACGACGCAGCATTACACCTACCTCCGATAGTAGTTGGAAAACGGTGCATCGTACCACGAGGAAGGAATCGATCCGGCTGGATGGGCGCTTGTATTTCGCAATCGCGAAACAGTGTTTCAGACGTGCTCAGTAAATTGTGCCGCCGGCCTGTGTGGAGTTTATTTTTGCGGCTTCGACGGAAAGGGTGTAGGAAATTCCTGCGCCGCTCCATTTTGCGATGTCTAGCTTCCCGCCGGCTGGAACCTTTAGAACCGCGAGAGGGCTGAAGGTGAGAGGCGTGTCTGGTTTACAGACTCTGGGCCTTCCGCTCGCGCTAAGCATGTACACTGCGCCGATTCCAATGACTGTTCCCTTCCCATCGGCATCGAGAAGAATCGCGGTTTGTTGGTCGATGCCCAACGCGTGAATCGCCTTTGCGTCGCCCGATTCGAGAATCCGTGCCATGAAGACAAGCAGGCGGCCGAGGCGATCGCGCGCTACGAAATGCGAATCGGTGATGACGCCGTGAAGGATTGGAGTTCTCAGAAAGTTGCGGGCAATTGTCACCTGCGGATGAAATGGATTCGCCAGCGCAGCGCTGGATTTTAGATTTGGCATGCCCGGCGCATCCGCTTGAGCGGTGTAGGCGAATTCTCCCAAGACAGCGAGGCCCGCACTGGTCCCCCCGACGGGCACGCCGCGGCTAATCGCGTCGTCGATTGCAGATTGAGCTGGTGTGCCCGTCCAAAACTTTATGTAGTTGGATTGGTCGCCGCCGGCGATGAAGATAGCTGCGGCAGTACGAATTGTTTTCTCGACGAATGGATCGGAAGCGGCGTCACGGTCTGGAATTACGAGAGTCGCGACAGAATTTTCGTGGCACAGTTTTTGGATGTAGGGATTGTAATCGTCGTTTCCGCGCGCGCGGACGATCAGGAAATCACCGCCGCCCGAACGCTGGCACATCCAGCGAAAAGCTTCGTCTAAATCTTCGCCACCACCCATCAGCGCGAAACCCGCTTGCACGGATGCGGGGTGCGCATCAGCGGAATTGCCGATGCGAAAGTACTGATAGGTGTGATCGGAAGCGGCGGCGTGAGTTGCTCTGCCAATCAGCAACGCGAGCAACGCGAACAAGAGCTTTCGAATCAGCGATAGCGGATCGGATTCTAATCGGATTTCGCAATTAAGACTCGGCGTCTTCATGCCGCAAGCGACGCGCGCGGATCAATTCCCCGGATGATACGTTCGTTGCGTGTGCCCATCGAGCTGTGAACGATAGAAGTAAACATCGCGCAGATTTCCGTTGGCGTAACGCGTGGCTTCATCATTGAAATGCGGAGATGTGGGATTGCCGCTCTCGCCGCCGGCAGTGACGGCGCGCGCGCGAACTTTGTCGCCGAATTCGACGACTGCGACAAAACTATTTCCGCTAGTGCCATACCATTTTTTCGTTCCGGGATAGGCGTGCGCGGCAAACGATGCCAGCGAACCCCATCGCGCGGTGGTGAACTCAACAGGAATGCTGGGCGCTTTATCATCAAACGACGGATAAATATCGTCGTTGACGCGCTCGAAACGATTGATCTCACCCCACGGAGTGCGCCAGCTTCCAAAATCATTTGACAGACGATCGCACGCAGCGGAGAGCGCTTCGAGTAATTGTTGGGCCGACGCACGCGTAGCGATGTAGTCGTCGGCGGCGATGCCTGCTTTCCGCGCATCGGGGCCGACGCGGCGTTCGATTTCTTCGCCCCAGAAAACGGCGAGCGAAGTTGGTACGGAATCCGCTCCCCAACGCAGATCCCATTTGCGCAACAGCGACATTTGCTCGGTCAATTTTATTTTTAGCGGATCTTCAGCCGCGGCGGAATCCCAAGCTTTGATTAGCACGGGCATCGGTTTCTCAAACCACGTTTGATAACTATCGTACGCAGCGCCCATCAGCGAATCGAGCGTGAAATCTTTTTTGTCGTGCAGGACTCGTACCGCGTGCAAGCCACGCGCGGATTCGCCGCCGGTCTCCACATAAACTGGATAGTCCTCTTTCTTCGGGCTGCTCTCGCCCGCCGCAGACCACGGCCAATTATTCGAATTGTAGAGCCATCCGCTCTTTGGATTCAGCAGATGCGGCGTTTCGTCCACGTTCAGCAGACCTTGCCAATCTGTCGCGGGATTGCTGCCATCGACTGGTTTTGTCCAATCGAAATTAGTATCGCGCCGCGGAATAAAATTTCCGTGGAAATATGCGATGTCGCCATCGGCGTCGGCGAAAATTGTGTTGTTCGACGAATTCGCTTTCAGCTCCATCGTCTGCCGGTACGATTTGTAATCCTTCGCTTTCGTGCGCGTAAAAGACTGCGTGAGCGCCTTCACAGGCTCTTGCATAATTTTGATGCTCACCCACTTGCCGTTTGACTCGCGGACGATCGGACCATGCTGCGTGCGAAATATCGTGAATTTCTTTTCCGCCATTCCGTGATCGGTGACGTACGGCACGGTGATTTCTGTCGCGACGAGCGGGCGTTCCTCGTTGCCGTACTTGTAGAAAAAGCGGCCGCCCTTATTTTCGACTGTTTCGAGATACTCGGTGGTCGCATTCACGCCGCTGGTGGTATGCATCCAACCCGCGCGCTCGTTGAAACCCTGATAGATGAAAAATTGTCCCCAGGTTGCGGCGCCGTACACGTCGAGACCCTCTTCGCTGACCATCTGTAATTCGGACCGAAAATAAAACGACGTGTGCGGATTGATCAGCAGAAGAGCGTGATGCGAAGAAGTATTCGACGGCGCAATCGCCATTCCGTTCGAGCCGCCGGGCTCCGCCGGTTCGAAATCGTCGACCATTGCGACGGCAGGTACGGGAGTTTTTCCGTAGAAGGCGGCAAGCTGGCCTAGATTGACTTTCTCGATGTCGCCGCCGATGCTGCCTTCCGTGAAAGAAAGCGCCATCCAAGGTTCAAAATGTTTAATCACTCTCGGCTTTACTTCGGGATGTTTGTAGAGATAAAAGTTTAGGCCATCAGCGAAGGCATTCATTAGCTTCTTCAGCCAATCGGGGCTCGATGCGTATTCCGACTTCAACTGCTCAGGATCGATCAAAAGTTTCATGCGCAGATCCTGATAAATTTTGGACTCGCCTTCGGCTTCCGCAAGCCGGCCCATCGCATTGATGTAATTTGTTTCGACGCGATTGAAATCGTCTTCTGCCTGAGCGTATTCCATTCCAAAAACAGCATCGGCGTCGGACTTACCATAGATGTGCGCGATGCCCCAATCGTCGCGAACGATGGTGACGCGGCTTGCTTCCTGCTCCCAGCGTGCGGCCTCGGGATTTTTTTGCGGTTGCGCGGCGAAGCACGCCGGCGCGGCTAAAGCGGCGAGGACAACCAAGTACCTTTTCATGCGTGAACCACCAATGCGTGAGAATTCACCAAGCATACGCCGCCCGGGCACAGATATTTTCCTACGCTGGATTCGCGAACCGATTCTATCAGTTGCCCTTACCCGACAGAGAGACGTTTTGCGTGCCCGACGCAGTGTTATCCGAAATCGTCAGGTTCGCGCTAAACGAACTCTTCGAGACCGGCTTGAACGTCACCGTAATCGTGCAGTGCGAACCGGCGGTGAGCGAAGTTCCGCAGTTATTTGTTTGCGAGAAATCCGCAATATTTGAACCGGTGATCGCGATCTTCGAAATATTCAGCGTGGTAGTTCCTGAGTTTGTGAGCGTCACCGGTTTTGTGGTGGTGCTGTTCACTTTTTCAGTACCGAAGCTGATGCTCGACGGGCTCACCGATGCGCCAGGATTTATCACCGTAGCCGTCATCGGAACGATTTGCGGGCTGCCTGATGCGTTGTCCGCGACGACGAGATTCGCCGCGTGCGTCTTAGTGACATTTGAATCCGCGGTGAAGCTCATGATGACCGTGCAGCTCTTGCCGGCGCTCAGCGTCTTCGGGCAGAAATCCACGCCGATAAATCCGGTGGAATCGTTGCCAGAGATAGACGCCACGCTGAAGTTCGTGAATGTGACCATCGCGTTGCCCGTATTCGTGATAGTGGTGGTCCGCAGTGTGAAGGATCCCGCGTAAACAGTGCCGAACGCGAGAGTGGGTGGCGAGAACTTCAGCGCCGATGTCGCGCTTGGATTCACCTTGAGCGTAAAGCTCTGCGTTCCGCTGGGCGAAATTCCATTGCTCGCAGTAATCGTGATTGGGAAGCTTCCGGAAGCAGTTGGCGCGCCGCTAAGAACACCAGCGGAACTTAGCGTGACTCCGGTCGGCAGCGTGCCGCTGAAGCTAAATGTGAACGTAGACGGAAATCCGGTGGCGGTGACCGGGAAATTTCCGAGCGTGCCTTGCGTAAACGTAGTTGAATTCGCGCTCGTAATTGTTGGCGCTTGATTCACCGTGTGCGAAACGCCAGTGGATGCGCTGCTGACGTAGCTGGAGTCTCCGGCAAATGTCGCGGTGACCGTTTTCACGCCCGGAGTTGTGGACGTGAGCTGGCAGGTACCAGCCGTGACGGTTGCCGTGCAAATTGCGCTGCCGTCGCTGACGGTGACGCTGTCGGTCCCGGCAATGGAGCCGCCGCCGGGAGCGTTCACGGTGACGGAGTAGGCGACGGAATATGCCTGGCCAACTGTCGTCGCGGTCGCGAGCGACGAGGTGATCTTGGTCGTCGTACTCGCTTTGTTCACCGTCTGCATAAACGGCGCAGACGTGTTTCCGAGATAAAGCGTGTCGCCCGGATAAACCGCTGTAATGCTGTGCCCGGCGACGCTGAGCGAAGACGTGTTGAGCGTCGCGGTTCCGTTAGCCAAAGTAGTCGCAACACCTAAAGTACTGCTGCCGTCTTTGAACGTGACGCTTTCACCCGGTGCGGGAAGACCTGTGCCAGGAGCCGGCACCGTGATCGTTGCCGTGAGTGCGACGGATTGGCCGAAGACCGACGGAGTCAGCGACGAAGAAACTGTGACCACCGTTGCGGCTTTCGCGGCAGCATTGACAGTTAGCGGCGAACTTCCGTTTCCACCGCTGTGAATGCCGTCTGTCGGCGAGTACGTTGCTGTGATCGTGTGCGGACTTGTGCCGATTTCGTGGGTCGTGACAGTTGCCGTGCACGTTACTGGATTTGTGCCCGTGGAAAGTGTGCAAGCCGAGAACGTGTCGCCGCTGCCGCCAGTATCGGAGGAGGTGAGCGCGATCGTTCCTGCTGGATTAAATACCGGTGGCCCATTCGTGTCTGTGACCGTCACGGTCACGGTACTACCGCCACCCACCGTCACTGCAGTTGGAGACAATCCCACGGCAGTGGTCGTCGTTCGGAGCACGCTCAGCCCCCCACCGAGAGTTGCAACGCTGCCAGCGAAGTTATTCGTCGGGAGGTAGCTAGCAGTGATTGTATGAAGGCCAGTGCCCAGAGCGGTGATCGGGCTGCTCGTCGCGCAAGCAGCACCCTGCGCGCAGGCGCCTGTGCTGCCGCCTGCGACGATCACGACTGGCGTCCCAAGATTTACTCCATCAACTACGAACTGCACCGATCCCGTTGGCACCGCCCCGCTCGGATCCACTGTTGCTGTGATCGTAATTGGATCACCGTACGGAACAGGCGACGCGGGCGATGAAGCAAGCGTCATCGTGGTGTCGGTCAAGCTTCCCGGATTCACCGTCAAGGTTGTGCTTGTGTCCGTCGCGACACCCAGATTTGAATCGCCCAAATAGCTGTAGGTGATCATATAGGGAGTCCCAGACGTCGCGATGCCCGCTGTGTTGAACGAAGTACTAAACGCTCCATTGTTTCCCGTAATCGTCGCGAGCTGCGTAAATCCGTCTATCGTGATCGAAACCGATTCTCCCGCCAGCGGGAATTTCGATTCGAGCCCAACGAAACCACCAAGCGTAACCGATGTTGTTCCAGCTGTGATCGTTTGGGACGCCGTGAGATTCGTGAACTCCGCAGGTGGGAACGCCACAATCACGTCTGAGAATTGTTTCGTCTTGCCGCCAATCGTCGCGTCCACTTTCTTCGTGGGATCGAACGTGGTTGTAATGTCGAACTCAAACTGACACGAATAGGGCTCTTGTGTTCCACTCCCCACCAACATTTGCTGTGTGCAGTCCGTTCCGTAGGGAGTAGGCGAGCCGGTCACACCGTCCGGATCCTCGTACAACCTCGGGTTCGTTCCGGTATATGGCGCCGGCGGGATGAACAGATCGTTGTTCCAGCTGACCGTCCAATTGACGTCGCCACTAAACATGGTCGAATCAGGCTCATTCCCTTTTGATCCGAGATACACCGTGTAGTGGACGCAATTTCCGTTCGCGTACGGATCGCAAAGCGGAACGACCCGATCGCCATTCCCCTGTGTCGCGCCAGTGAAGAATTCCGCGAACCGGCAATCAAAATCCATCGGGTTAATCAACGACGAACTAGCCGGGCAGATTCCGTCCGCGTTTCCATTCGTTGGCGAAAATTCAGTGGCCAACAAAGTGAGGGTGAACGGCTGGGTTACCTGGTCGATCGCCAGCGCGAACGAGTGAGCATTCGGATCCAAACAAGGGGATGTTGGTGACGGATTCGGATTCGACGGACAATCGAACGTGGCCATATTCGAAACGTTTGTTCCCGTTGGGAAATTCAAGGTAGTAGTCACAGCGGGCGCGACGAAATTCGCCGTCACATTAATCGGCGAGGTCGTTGGAAGCATGCATTGTGTGTTCGTTCCGAAGCTAACGCAATCGCCTCCCCACCCGCCGAATGTAGTAGTGCCGTCAGCCGTTTCCGTAAAAGTTACGCCAGGCCCATTGCTGAAATATGTATCGGAGCATGTGCCGGTGCTTATTCCATTCATCTCATGACAGTTGTTTATAATTCCGATGGTCGCCGCCACGCCGCCCGATCCTGTACCTAGCAGCGATACGGTGGCTGGCTCTGGAGTCCCCGTGGAAGTAACGGTGAGCGTCGTGCTGCTGTCGCTGGCGCTTCCAAAATTTGGATCGCCAGCATACGAATATGTAATGGGATATGGAGTTCCTGAAGCCGGAATCGTCGCCGTAGGAAATGTCGCGGAGAAACTTCCATTGGCACCGATGCTAGCGTTTTGCGGGACTCCATTTATTGTGATCGAAACGGTTTCGCCGTTGGGCGGGAAATTAGCCGGCGCATTTTCAATCGTTCCGCTAAGACTGATCGTAGCCGTCCCAGCCGAGATCGACTGTGAATTCGTGAGACCGCTAAAGAAAGTCGCAGGCACTCCATTGCCCACAAGACCCACAGTCTGAACAACATTGCCCGCGCCAAAAGCATTGTCTGTAAATGTCAACGTTGCAGTTTCTGCTCCCACACCGGATGGCGAGAAGAAAATGTTCACCGCGCAGATCGAATCCGGAGCAAGGGTGCCGCTGGGAGCCGCGCAATTTGTGAACGCGGAATTCCCATACGTTGGGTTCGCGACGAAGTCAGCCGCGTTCGGACCGGTGATCTGGTACGAGTAGTTCAATGGCGAGCCGCCGGGATTGATCAGCACGGGATTGAACAAGCTCGTAGAACCAATTGCGGTATTTCCTCCAGGCCCGGGAAACACATTCGTCACGGCCAGCGGCGGATCCACCAGAAACGTATAAGCAGCCACCGAGCCCACCACGGGTGACGCCTGCCCGGCAAGTGGCGCCGAATCCGCAGACGAGTCCTCGCCATCCGTCGCAAACGCGTACAAAGTGTGGAATCCGGGAGTGAGATTCGTTAGCACACCGCTGAATCCCGGACTTGCCTGCGTGGCCCGCGTCCACTCGCCGGTTTGAGTATCCACCTGATAAAACAGCCAGGCGATGTTGTGCGCTGGCGTCAACGTGTTTACCGCCGAAAATGAGAACGCCGGCGAAACAGTATTCGTCGCATTTGCCGGCAGCCCTGCAATCACGGGCAGCGGCGCGATCGTAGTCTGGATTGCCACTGGCTGCGTGACATTTTCCACCAGGTCGATATTTGAGCCCGGCGCCAAATTGATGGCAAAAATGTTGCTCGTCGCAGGATTCACCGCCAATTGGCTGATTCCGCTGTCCTCCGAACCGGAAGAAGTCGTCACGGGACTCGTATAGAGTACGGTATTCATCACGCCATCAATCACCGAGACGGTCGCATCCCCCGCCGTGCCCTGATTTAATACATAAATTTTGTTGGATACGGGGTTTACCGCAACCGCGATAGGACTCGTTCCCACTGTGATTGTTTTGATTTTAGTATTGGAACTGCCGTCGATTACGTACACGCTCGCATTCGCATGATCAATCACATAAATCAGGTTGGTGACCGGATTCACCGCGACAGCGACCGGAATTGCTCCCCCTATGTTGATAATGCTAGGCAGACTTCCGCCGTTGAAGCCATTCGACCCTACATCGGCTGTCACTGAGCCGGTAGTTCCGTCATAGCACGCCATGTAAACGGTATCCGTCGCGACGTTCACGTCCATCGCATTCGCGCCGTTACATGGAAACACCAGGTTCCCGCTAAAAGGTGTGACTCCCTGGCTAATGAACAGACTCTGGTTCACATGGAATAGCGTGTAAAACAATCCGTTCGCCGGATTTACGGCCACCGCGACCGGATCTTGCGAGCCAAACTCCTCGTCGAAATTATTCGCATTGATCGTCTCCGGTGATCCAGGAAAGCCTCCCGGGAACGCAAAACCCCAATTGCCCGCACTACTCGCGCCGACTACCAGGTTTAAAACCGGGTTGTACGCGATTGAGTCCGGTGCCACCGTCGGATTGTTACTGTCATCAAGAATCATCACTGTCTGTGTCGAATTATCCGCGCCGTTGATAATCGTCACGGTGCTGTCTCCCTCATCCGCGACGTAGACCAGGTTATTTATGGCATCCACAACTAGCGCCTTCGGTGAATTCCCCACCGTTACGGTCGCGACGTTGCACGGAGTCGGTTCGGAGATCGCGACGCAGTCAGCCACATTGTCGTCAAGCACATCCACATTGTTCTGTGTGATGTTGGCAACGTAAATCTTATTCGTTGCTGGATTTACTGCGATGGCGTAGGGAGTGTTCGACGTGGATACAGAAGCCTGCGAATAAGTTGCTCCGTCGATATCATAGAGAGCCTGACCCGAATCATTCAAAACGTAACCGTGGTGTGTCACAGGATTTGCGGCCGCTTGAATCAGCGCTGAGGAAGCACCCCCCAAAGGCACCACCTGCGCGGTAAGGGATGTTCCGTTGACCACTGTGACCGTGCTGCCTGACCCGTTTGCCACATACGCCACGTTTGAACTGGCATCAACCGCCACCGCGAGGCCCGACGAGCTTTGACTCACATCGGTGAGCGAATTTGATGAACCAGTGTCGTGGATTACCGACGTAAAATTGCTTCCGCTGTCTGCGACATAAATCTGATCTGTCGCTGGATTCACGGCCAGCGAACTCGGATTCACCATGTTGGCGTTAGAGAACGTATTCACGATAGCGTTCGTCGAATCGATTGCGAACACCGATCCGGGCGAACCCGAAACCGCCACATACGCTCGATTCGTGGACGAGTTCACTGCGAGCGCTTGTGCCGATCCCGGAATCGAGACTGTCGCGGCGATAGTGTCTGTGGGAGAAATCACGCACAATTGGTTGACAGTGGGAGTGGTATTGGCAATCGTGTATGCCATGCCGGTGGAGGGGTCCACTGCTACGGCTACCGTCGCGGCCCCTGTCGCAAGGGTCGTAATGCTATTGTTATTTTGCGTGTCGACGATGTACAGCCCCACTCCGCCACCGTCATTGGCCACATACACTTTGCCGTTCACTGGATTTACTGCGATCGCAAAGAAGTTTCCCTGAGTGCCTGTGAGATTCACGGATGTCTGAAAAACCGCCCCTGATCCCGCTGTCGCCCCGGCAAATATATCCACGTTCTGATTAGTTCGATCGAGCGCATATACCAGGTTGTGCGTCGAATCTACCGCTACATCCCAATAAGTAGTGCTTCCTCCACTGGCCGGCGACTGTACACCCGTCGCGCCGTCTACAACCCCCAGATTTCCATTTAGGTTCGCGACATAGATCTTGTTTGTGACGGGATTGAGACCAATTCCATGGGGAGTGAACGGCCCCAACGCGACCTGTGCCCTCACAGTTTGGCTACGCGCAGGCGCAGCGAATGCAGCCAACGAGACCAGCAGCAGGCAGTAGAAACCCGCGCGAATTCGTCCGCGCAAATCGCGCCGCTTCAATGAAACTGAGAATGATGGCAAATTCCCGAACATCATAATCCTCCCCGACGAGCCCGCAATTCTGTTTCAGGCATACAAGCTTCTTACAACACCGCCTGCAACCGCCCCTAAATCCATGAATATAGAGGCCTTACTAAACTAAGATCACACTTGAACCACACCTCGACGACACTATTCCTACACAATAATTTTCAAAATTCGGTTAGAAAGTCTACTACTTGAGAGCCTGCGGGGGGTCTCTCGTGCGCTTAACTTACCATGTCCGACGTTGCAGGCAGGTTACAACCCTAGGACTGACGAGTGTCCGAGGATTCTGCGACCTCGTACGTTTCCGGTCGGAGCATAATCCTACAACTCGCGCCAAAGCTCAAGAGACAAGTCAGGGTAAGTTGGGACATCTCAGGGCATCGGTTCATCGGAAGTTTTTCTCGCTTACTGAGCTTGCTGATCCCTGGGACAGAACCTGATCGCCTTCCTCTACGCCAGTGTTCCAAAAATCCACCCAACCCCAGCCGTCACCGCCATCGCCAGCGCGCCCCAAAATGTCACTCGCAGCGCCCCAGTCACCACCCGCGCCCCGCCCACTCGGGCTGCAAACCCTCCCAAAATCGCCAGAAACAGCAGCGAACTTGCACCCACCACCGGCAGGAGCATCTTTTCAGGCGACACCACCGTCACCAGAAGCGGCAGTGCCGCCCCAACTGTAAAACTCGCCGCGGACGTCAACGCCGCCTGCACGGGTCGCGCGCGCACCGTCTCCGAAATCCCAAGTTCGTCCCGGGCGTGCGCTCCCAGCGCGTCATGCGCCATCAACTGATCCGCCACTTTTTTCGCAAGCGCAGGCTCCACGCCGCGCTCCACATATATCGCCGCCAGCTCTCGATGTTCACCTTTGTTGTCCGCCTGCAGCTCCTCGCGCTCAAGTTCCAATTCTGCGCTTTCCGTGTCTTTCTGCGAATGCACCGACACATATTCCCCAGCGGCCATCGACATCGCTCCGGCCGCCAGCCCCGCCACTCCCGCAATCACCACATTGCCATGCGCCGCATGCGCATGCCGCAACGCCGATCACCAAACTCGAAGTGGAAAGTATCCCGTCGTTCGCGCCCAATACAGACGCGCGCAACCATCCAATCCGCCCAGTTCGATGCTGCACTTTTTTTCGTGGAAGCATTCTCATCAGCCGGCGAACATCGCGCCACTCATGCGTTAACGCAGCCATTCCCCGGCAAATTTCTTCTACGAATCCGTAAACGTCGCCCCTCGCGGATGCCCCTTCGCCAGCGGAGCCGGCTCCGTCGGCTCGCTGAAATCCTTCGTCCAATACCAATTCCGAATTTCCGGCATGTCCTGAAAATGCTGCCGGATATAAGCGTGATGCTCGTACAATTTCCGGTTGAACATATCAATCGCATCCGACGCCTGCGATCGCAATCGCGGCACATGTTTCAGCGCATCGATCGCCAGGTGGTACCGGCTCATCTTATTCAGCACCACCATGTCGAATGGAGTGGTCGTCGTCCCAAAATCATTAAATCCGCGCACGTGAAATCGCGCCTCATTCGAACGGCCATGCACCATGCTGTGAATCAGCCAGCGATATCCGTGAAACGCAAACACCACATCGATGTTCGGCGTAAAAAGTTCGTCGAACGAAATATTGTCCATGCCGTGCGGATGATCGTCCGGACTCATCAGCACCATCAAGATCCACCACATTCACCACGCGCACTTTGATCCCCGGCACATGTTTTTGCAGCAGCCACGAAGTCGCGCAGGCCTCGAGCGTCGGCACATCCCCCGCGCACGCCAGAACAATATCCGGCTCAGTGCCTCCATCGTTCGTCGCAAAATCCCACACAGACGCTCCCTGCGAGCAATGCGCCAGCGCTTCTTCACACGAAAGCCATTGCAGCTCCGGCTGCTTTCCGCAAGTGACCACGTTCACGTAATTCTTGCTGCGCAAACAGTGATCCATCACGTTCAGCAAACAATTCGAATCCGGCGGGTAATAGACTCGAATCACTTCGCTGCGCCGTTGCAGCGCGTTATCCACAAATCCCGGAGCCTGATGGCTAAATCCGTTGTGATCGTTTCTCCACGCATGGCTCGTCAGAAAAACATTCAACGACGCCAGCGGCCTGCGCCACGGAAATTCCAGCGCCTCTTCCATCCACTTCGCGTGCTGCGTCACCATCGAATCCACCACTTGCGCAAACGCCTCATACGAAGACCAAATCCCATGCCGTCCCGTCAGCAAATATCCTTCCAGCCAGCCTTCGCAAAGATGTTCGCTCAACACTTCCATCACGCGTCCGTCGGGAGCCAGATGATCGTCAATCGAAACGATCGGCTCCATCGTGCAACGGTCCGTTGCATCAAACACGGCATTCAGCCGATTCGAGTTTGTCTCATCCGGACAAAACAACCGGAAATTATTCGGATTCAGCTTAATCACATCGCGCAAATATTCGCCCAGCTTGCGCGGAGCCTCCGCCGCAACGGCCCCCGGCCCGGGAATCTCCAATCCATACGACGCAAAATCCGGCAGATCCAGCGCCTTCAACAATCGTCCGCCATTCACGCTGCGGATTCGCGCCCATCCGGCGATTTCCATCGGGAGCCAGCGCCGCAAGTTCAGCGATCAACTTTCCATCCTTGTCGAATAATTCCTCAGGACTTGATACTTCCGCATCCACTCTTCGAGCATCTTCAAATGTTCCGGATTCTCGCAAACGGTCGCCAGCGGAACCTGATGCGCGCGAAACGTTCCTTCCACCGGAATTCCATCCACTTCTTTCGGACACGTCCATCCCTTCGGCGTCCGAAAAATAATCATCGGCCACGATTCCAACCGTCGCTCGCCCGCTTCTGCCGCGCCGCGCGTTCGAAATTTTTTCTGAATCTCCCGGATCCGCGCATAGCAACGATCCAGCGCCCCCGCGAGAAGCTGATGCACGATTTCCGGATCATCCCCTTCCACAAATTCCGCCGTATATCCCAATCCCTTATATAGCGCCGCAAGTTCCTCATCACTCGTGCGGCCTGTCACCGTCGGCCCTGAAATTTTGTATCCATTCAAATGCAAAATCGGCAGCACCGCTCCATCGCGCGCCGGATTCAAAAACTTCACGCCCTTCCAGCTTCCTTCCAGCGGACACGTCTCCGCCTCGCCATCGCCCACCACGCACGCCACAATTAAATCGGGATTGTCGAACGCCGCTCCAAACGCGTGTACCAGCGAATATCCCAGTTCCCCGCCTTCGTGCATCGAGTTCGGCGTGTGCGGACCACAATGACTCGGAATTCCTCCCGGAGTGGAAAACGATCGGAACAGCAGCCGCATCCCCGCGGCATCCTGCGTAATTTCCGGATGCACTTCGCTGTAGGTTCCTTCGAGATACGCGCAAGCGTTCAGCGTCGGCCCGCCATGGCCGGGGCCGGAAATATAAATAATATTTGCGTGCGTCTCGCGAATCAGCCGGTTCAAATGAACGTAAATAAAATTTTGCCCCGCCGAAGTTCCCCAATGCCCCAGCAACCGCGGCTTGATGTGCGCTTTCGTCAGCGGCTCGCGCAGCAGCGCGTTATCCAGCAGATAGATTTGCCCCACCACCAGATAATTCGCCGCGCACCAATACCGATTCATCTTGTCCAAGAGTTCAGCCGATAGCGGACCCGCAACTTTCACGCCCGCTGCAGAATCTTCGCGCGCGCCGGGTTTTCCTTCACATCCACAGCCGTAGATAGAGCCGCATCAAATTCCAGCATCATCACTCCAATCCAATAGCGTCACAGCCTTGCAAAAGTTCCCGCGACAAACAACATAAGATTTTGTACCACCGCTCCACTCACAATGATGAAATATGAATGAAATTCGCCGAAATTTCCCGAATCGCATTACAAATCGTTAGATGGTCTTCCATCCCAGAAGAGACTGCACATGCCGCGCGATCATCAAATCCTCATTCGTCTTCACAACGCGCACTCTCACCCGGCTCTCGGCACTTGAAATCAATTCAGCATTCGCAACATTGCTCGCAACATCCAATCCAATTCCCAGAAACTCCAACCCATCGCAAATCCGTTCGCGAACCACCGCCGCCCGCTCGCCAATCCCGCCTGTAAAAACCAGCACATCCAATCCACCAAGCGCCGCGGCATACGCCCCAATATATTTTTTCGCCCGATAGCAAAATAAATTCACAGCCTCATCAGCTCGCGAATCTTTCCCGGAATTTTCAATCAACAACCTCATATCGCCGGAAGTCCCAGAAACCCCCAATAATCCCGACTCTTTATTCAGGAGTTTATCCATCGCTCCAACAGAAACTTTCTCGTGCCTCATTAAATAAATCAGCGCCCCCGGATCAACATCGCCCGACCGCGTAGCCATCACCAGCCCTTCCAGCGGCGTGAATCCCATTGACGTATCAACGCTCTTTCCATCACGCACAGCAACCATGCTCGCCCCGCTACCAAGATGCGCGATGATCACTCGTCCGCTCGCGAGCCCCGGCTCAAGCGTTTGCAATTCGCTCATCACAAATTCGTACGAAAGCCCGTGAAATCCGTACCGCTGAATTCCTTTCTCGTACAGCCGTCGCGGCAGCGCATACATGCGCGCCACTTCAGGCAGCGCACGATGAAACGCCGTATCGAAACATGCCACCTGAGGCAGTTCAGGAAATTTTCCAGCCACAAATTGAATTCCGCGAATCGCCGCCGGCAAGTGATCAGGATCAAGCGGCACTATTTTTTCAATCTCGCGCAAGAACTCCGCAGTCACGCGCACCGGCTCACGATAACGCGTCCCTCCGTGCACCAGGCGGTGCCCCACCGCCGCCAGCTCGGAAAGAAAATCATGTTCGCCAAGCCATCGAAACATCTCTTCAATCGGCGCGTTCGATTTCCCCGCATCAACCGCCGCATCGAGCATCACTGCGCCCTTCGCATCCGCAATCTTCAACCGCCCGCCCGCACCACCCTCCTGCTCCACAGAAATCGAGACAAGCAACTCCTCGCGCGCGCCCGCCTCGTACAGCGCGCACTTCAGCGTCGCCGAACCTCGGTTCATCGTCAGAATTCGTTTTTTGTTAGGGATCATCACGAATTAGTTCGGCCGAAGCACGAATGTCGCGCAGCTATGCCTCGGCAGCCTGTTATGAAATTACATCGAATATCCCGAAAGCGAAATGCGGAACTTAAGTTTGAGAGGAAATTTGTCGAGTTGGAGCTTGACGTCATCCGGAGAGCTACCCGCTCAGGATAGCCGAAGCATCTCGCCGTGAATGTTGCCGTGGGACTTCGCCTGAGTGAGTGTCTCTACGTTTCTATTCGCGCGCACCACCTCAACCTACACGACAAATCTTGTGTCAGGGCACGACCGCTGGTCATCCGAAACGACAAATGTGAGTGAGGTCTTTAGCCGCCGCGATAGGCGATGGCTTCAGCCATCGCCCATCCCAACCGCTTCTACTAACTATTGCTTTTTCGCCGCAGCAGGAGCAGCAGCCTTCGGAGCCATCATCGGCTTCGGCATCCAGAACTTCGGATCGCCTTTCATGAATTCCATCGGCATGTAGCTCATTTTCGGATTGATCGCGAAAATATTTGTCGTATCCGAAATGATGATTGAGGCGATCAGCTCTTGAAACCGTTTCTGTCCGTCCGCGCCCATGGCATCCATAATCGCCTTCAGGTCCTTCCCTTGAACCGAATCAATCTCAGCCATTGACTTGTGCGGAGTGAAAATTATCACCGTCCCTTGCGGCGCGCCGTACACGATGTCGTACAACGCCACGTGCACATCCACCTTCGATTTCGCGGCCGCATCGATATATAGTTTCGCCAGTTCGGCCCATTCTTTGTCGTGCCCTGCGCGCCATCGAATCGTCTCCACCTCGAAGTAGCGCATCTCGGCCAAATTTACCGGGGCGTTGTAGCTCATCGTTTCGTTCCAGATTCCCGTCATGTGGCCCGCTTCGTTTACAAACTGTGCGTCCTGATCCATCACCTGGTTGTACTTCGCCTGCATCGCGGCGTGCGCATCCTGATATTTTTGCTGCTGTTCCACCGCGTCAAACGAATCGTACAATTCCAGGAACCATGCCTCTTCCGGTCCGGTAGTGGATTGCAACGCAAAGTAGTTCCCCGGATCCTTCCCCTCCATCGCGGCGTGCGCGTACATCGCTTCGTTCTTTTCGTGGCCTTGGCCCTTCCCGAACTTCACCATTTCGCGATCGATCTCCAGCACTTTGGGAGGCGCGTTCATCCCCGGTGCCGCCATACTCCCTTGCGCCGATACTCCCGCAGCTCCCATACACATCAACGAAATTACGCCAACCGCCATACCGAACTTTTTCATCATTTTTCTCCCTTTCGAATAATGCGCTGTCTTCCAGCGCTCGCTCGCGGTTCATCCCAGCCGCGCACAAAGCTGCGCTCGCGCGAAGCATTCGCCTTCAGCACAAAAAATGTCCCGAAATCTACAAGGTTTGAACCCGACTATTCCGCTTGGCGTGGAGTCTACATCAAAGCCGGAATTGCGGCACTGAATTCTCCGGCAGATAAGTAACGAATTCTCTGTTAGAACACGACCCGCGCTACTTCCGATAATCCGTCATCCTGAGAGCTATCCGATCAGGATAGCCGAAGCGCGGTTTTTGCGTCCCGATGGTTTTGATCGGGAGCATCGCCGTCATCTTTGCCTGTTACGAATACACCAGACCTCATATAAACGCGGCGGTCTTCGTAGGCATCTCTTTCCCAATCTCACTGCAAACAATTCTCAAATCCGTGGCTATTCTGCCGCGCTCTCAATCCCATTTCCCACTCGAAACACATGCCCATCCGGATGCCGCACATGCATCTCGCGCACGTGCCACGGCATATCGGTCGGAGGAAAAGTCACGTCGAGCCCCGCGGCCAAACAATCCTTGTAAACCGCGTCAGCGTCATCCACAAACACGCTCATCCAAACGCCCTTATCCCCCGCCTCATCTCCATCCGGACCGAATGTCGCCGTATTCTTCCCTTTCCCGCGCCCGCCCTGCGCCCCCAGGCATAGGAATATTTCGCCCTCGCCGTTGACGGCCGCAACCGCTCCAAATGTAGGCGGCGTCCCCCAATCCCAAAGCTTCCGCCATCCCCACTTTTCAAACCAGGCGATACTCGCCGCAATATCACTCACATTCAATATCGGTGTGATGTCCTGTATTTTCATGTCGAAAAACCATACCACGAATAGAGCTTCTCTTTCATCCCACATGCGTCTGAAACCTGGCAGAGCTCCCCTGTAAGCACCTAGTTTTAGTACTACCCCAAAAACAGTCGAAAAAACCGCTCAAAAACAAGCCTAACTCCTTTAGAATGAACAACTTTTTAGTAATAGTACTAGATAAGTCTTTTAGAATCATCACTATCCAAAAACAATGGGGGTGGGGGAGGGGGTCGCTCGATCCATGCCTATCTCGCACAAAATACACATGTTAGCTCCATTTTCATCTCCTTAACGCACCTTCCGGACGCGTTATTTACCTCACTTCGCAATCCAAATTTTCCCTCCTTAGTTCACCGATAGGAGCAAATCTCGCACCCATTTTCGAGCCTCTCGTCTTGATCCAATAAGTCTCAAAAGCATCGCCACGGATCGAGAGATTCTTTGATTTTTCAAGCAGTGCTGGATAACATGCGCCAGGAGTTTCCCCTCGAAAAAATGATCGGCGAGACCATTTCTCACTACCGCATTCTGGAAAAATTGGGTGGTGGCGGCATGGGCGTTGTCTACAAAGCCGAAGACACCCGCCTCCGCAGATTTGTCGCGCTGAAATTTTTGCCGGACGATGTTGCGCGCGATCCGCAATCCATGGCGCGATTTGAGCGCGAAGCACAGGCAGCCTCTGCGCTGAATCATCCGAACATTTGCACGATTCACGATATTGGCGAGCAGGATGGCCGCGCGTTTATCGCCATGGAATTTCTTGACGGCCAAACACTGAAGCACATTATTTCCGGGCATCCTCTCGAACTGGAAATGTTGCTGGGCGTGGCGATTGAAATTGCCGACGCGCTCGATGCCGCGCACGCGGAAGGAATCGTTCATCGCGATATCAAACCCGCAAATATTTTCGTAACGAAACGCGGGCACGCGAAAATTTTGGATTTTGGTTTGGCAAAAGTAACAGCGCGCGGCGGAAGCGACGCGACAAAAGGCGATGGCTCGCCGCAAGCAACACTCGTAACGGAAGATCATTTGACGAGTCCCGGCTCCACGCTCGGCACTGTTGCTTACATGTCTCCCGAACAAGCGAAGGGAAAAGATCTCGACGCGCGCACCGATCTTTTTTCTTTTGGCGTGGTGCTCTACGAAATGGCCACGGGAGTTTTGCCGTTTCGCGGCGATACTTCCGCGCTGATTTTCCAGGCGATTTTGAGCCGCGCGCCAGTCGCGCCCGTTCGCGTGAATCCAGATGTGCCGCAAGAACTTGAACGCATCATCAATAAATCGCTCGAGAAAGATCGCGAGCTGCGTTACCAATCCGCTGCCGATATGCGCGCGGATTTGAAACGGCTGAAGCGCGAAACGGAATCAGGACGTTCGGCGGTCACTGAAGCAGAAGACGAAAATATTCCGGTTTCTGCAGCAGCCACAAGCGCTGCTCAAGTGCCAGCGAGTTCATCGAAGCAGCGCAAAGCAGATTCGAGTCCCGCGATTTCCGCGCAGAGCGCCGCCACCGCAACTGAGCCACTTGAAGTTAAAAGTCGCGGCTTGATGCTCAAGATCGTTGTTCCGGTTCTCGTAGCAGTTGCGGCGATTGTTGTATCGGGACTTTTGTTTTGGCGCACGCATGCAAATCGCCTGACCGAAAAAGATTCGATTCTGCTCGCTGATTTTACAAACACTACTGGCGATGCGGTGTTCGATGGAACGCTAAAAACGGCGCTGCAGGTGAGCCTCGCGCAGTCTCCGTTTCTGAGTCTCGTGTCGGATGAGGCCGCGCGCAGCACATTGCAGCTGATGGGAAAGCCTGCAGACTCAAAACTCACTCCCGATATCGTGCGCGAAATCTGCCAGCGCCGAGGAATAAAAGCGATGGTGCACGGCTCGATCGCCAGCCTCGGCAGCGAGTATGTCATCACGCGTCGCGGCGATCAACGCAGCGAATGGAGAAACGATCGGCGAGGAGCAAGTACAAGCCGCGAGCAAGGAAAAAGTTCTCGATGCACTTGGCAAGGCGAGCACAGATTTACGAAGCAAGATGGGCGAATCGCTCAGCTCGATTAAATCGTTCGACAAGCCTCTTACGGAAGCGACGACGTCTTCTCTTGAGGCGCTAAAATTCGATACCGAGGCTGCCGCGCTGAACAATAACGGCGATTTTCAGGGCGCGATTGCGCCCTCAAAGCGCTCTGTCGAATTGGACCCGAATTTCGCGATGGGCTATCGCGGGTTGGCCGTGGAGTATTTCAATCTCAGTCAGCTCGAGATTGCGCTGGCGATACATAAAGAAAGCGTTCGATCTAAAGGATCGTGCGAGCGAACGGGAAAAATACGCGATCGAAAGTGACTTCTACCAGTATACAGGCCAAATTGAAAAATCGACTCGAATCCTACGAACAGTATAAGAATGCGTATCCGCGCGATTTGCGGCCGGTGAATAATTTGTCGGTGGTGTACTTTCTGCTTGGCCAGTGGGACAAGTCTCTGCAATACGCTCAGGAAGGGATCCGGCTCGATCCTGATCAATATCAATTGCTACTCGCTGGCTAGTTTTGCGTATGCCGCGACGAATCGAATGGACGACGCCAAGGCAATTTTACAAACAGCGCAACAACGCAAACTTGGAAGCATTCAGCTTCACGAATCGCTCGCGGCAATTGCGCTCGCGGAGGGCGACTCCGCGACACTTGAGAAAGAAGATGCGCTGGCGAGGGCAACGCCGCGAGGGCGTCTACGATTTGCTCCAGCGTGACGCCAATCTCGCCGGGGCTCATGGACAAGTCCGGCATTCCGCTGATCTGTTCAAACAGGCAAACGAGAAAGCTGGACCGCTGGGTCTGGGCGATAGCGTCCTGAACAATGTGATTCAAGTGGGAACGGTGAAGGTCATGGCTGGCGATCGTGCGGGAGCCATTAGCGAAAGCGACGCAGCGTTGAAGCAATCGCAAGCGCCGACCATCCTTCTCAGTGTCGCCGATAACTACGCACGCGCGGGCGAAGATGCTCAAGCGGAGAAACTTGTGGAAAGGGCCGTGAGTGAACGTCCGTTGGATGAAAATATTCAGAATCTTTACGCACCGATGATTCGTGCTGTGATCGCCATGAATCACCATGATGCGCAGAAGGCAATTGAAATGATGAAGGTCGCGCTGCCATATGACGGATTCAATACGGAAGCGATGTACACACGCGGGAGCGCATTCTTGATGGCGGGCCGCGGCGCGGATGCGGCACAAGAATTTCAGAGAATTCTAAATTTGAAAAATGCAGTACCGCAGGATCTGTTTGTGGGGTACGCGCAACTGGGGCTGGCGCGCGCGTACGCGCTTGATCCGGATAAAGCAAAGGCGCGGACGGCGTATCAGGATTTCTTTGCACAGTGGAAAAATGCCGACCCTGATTTGCCGGTACTGAAACAGGCGCAGGCCGAGTACGCGAAGTTGAAGTAGGCGCACGAGTGCGCGGGCGCGCATTGCGCCAATTCAGAACGCTCGAACCGTAGTATACTTTAGCATAACTATTACTAATATTCCATAGTTTGGCTATTCTTTTCCTCTGGCGCGTTTCCCCTCTCGCTGAATTCCCTCTTTTCATTTGCTCTACGAATTGCGGAGTGCTGAGACTTCGCTCGACGTGCGCGACGGCCGAAAGCTGTATCTTGCTGATTCTCGGATACTTCTGGCGCGGGAGACATGGAGCCTGCGAGCCGCGCGAGCGTTCAGCCGGTGCGAATTGCTTTCGCGGCGTGGCGACAGGCTGCGGCTGGCGATGAAATTGCACTACATCGCCTTGTCCCAGCCTGAGGAAACGCAGCGCAGCGAAAACTTTTGCGATGTCTGCTTGAAAACTTTCAAGCAGTGCGTTGCGTGGAGGAGTGTGTTCGCACATGACCAGGAAACTTCCAAAATCGAAAGCAGTTTCCAGGAAGCCGCAAGGGATCGCTGGCAAGAAGAAGTCCGAAAAGGCGAAATTGGCCGATCCGCCCGCAACCGTGCTTCAGCCCGATGAAACAGAAGTTGCTTCCGAGGAGCAGGCTCTTCCCGAAGAACCAACGGACTTGACTCCGCAGATGGTGGGAATATTTTGCGACGGAATCGAGAGCGTACACCGGAACTGGCTTGTAGCGCAGGGGCTGCCGGAGGATTACATGCCGTCGTGGAAAGATATAAATGAACAGAATCCGCGACTGCCTTATGACGAGGATGCGCCGAAAACAATTGAGGAACTCTTCGCATCGCTGAAATTGATTGAGACTTCCTCGAAGGCAAAACGGGCGCCAGGGCCGCGTGTGCGAAAGCGGGCTTGAGATTTCGTAAGTAAGGTGTTGGCAGAGTTGCGCTGATAGCGCGCCGCGCAGTAAGTTACTTGGCGCGGCGCAGCGGCGAAGCAGGCGCGGCGCTAGATCGTCCTCAGAGCAAACGACCGAAACGTGCAGCGAACAACTCTTCAACTCGATCCGCGGGACAATGTGGTGATCGCGCTCAGCGATCTGGCGAGCGGAAGCACTGTGGAAGCCAGCGGGAAGAAATATTTGCTGGTGACGGATGTTCCGGCGAAGCAGAAATTCGCGGCGCAGGAATTTTGCGTGGGCGATCCGGTGGTCATGTACGGCGTGCTCACTGGAAAAGCTGTGGTGCCGATACGCGCGGGAGAAATCCTGACCACGCGAAATATGCGGCATGAAGCTGCGCCCTATCACGCAGCGACTTCGAAAATAGAATGGCACGCGCCTGATACTTCGAAGTGGAAGAACGCAACATTTAATGGCTTCGTGCGTGCCGATGGACAAGTGGGCACGCGAAATTATTGGATCGTGATTCCGCTGGTATTTTGCGAGAACAGAAATCTCGCGGTGATGAAGCAGGCGTTCGAAGAAGAATTGGGATTCGCCGCGCCGCAAATTTATCGGCGGCAGGTTGCGGAATTGGCGAGAAAATATCGCGACGGAGATTTGGATGCGATTCGCGCTGCGCCAAATGCTGCTGGAATCGGCGCAGGTCATGCCGAAGCTTCGCGTCTGTTTCCGAATATTGATGGAATTAAATTTTTGACGCACGAAATGGGTTGCGGAGGCACGCTGGAAGATTCGCGAAATCTTTGCTCGTTGCTGGCGGGATACGCGCACCATCCGAACGTAGCGGGCGCGACGGTGCTGAGCCTGGGATGCCAGCACGCGGAAGTGTCAATGCTGCGCGAAGAAATTGCGCGGCGCGATCCAGATTTCAAGAAACCCCTTCTGATATTCGACCAACAGAAAAGCGGTACGGAATTCGAGTTGATGTCAGATGCCATCCGGCAAACTTTTTTGGGGCTGGCGGAAGCAAATCGGGCGCAACGAAAAGCGGTGCCGCTGCGTAGTCTATGTATCGGACTCAAGTGCGGCGGGTCGGATGGATTTTCGGGGATTACCGCAAATCCAGCGGTGGGGTATGTGTCGGACATGATCGCAGCGCTGGGCGGCCGGACGATACTTTCAGAATTTCCGGAGCTGTGCGGGGTGGAGCAGAATTTGATCGATCGCGCGACGACGCCTGAAGTCGCAGAGAAATTCATGCGACTGATGACGGAATATTCGAACCGGGCGCGGGCAGTGCTGGCGACGTTTGCGATGAATCCTTCACCGGGAAATATTCGCGACGGATTAATCACCGATGCGATGAAATCCGCGGGAGCGGCGAAGAAGGGCGGCACATCACCGGTAACCGGAGTGCTGGAGTATGCGGAATATTGCGCGGAGCCGGGCCTGAATTTGCAATGTACTCCCGGAAGTGACGTCGAATGCGTGTCGGCGCAAGTTGGCGCGGGAGCGAACGTAGTTTTATTTACAACGGGACTTGGAACTCCCACAGGAAATGCAATCGCGCCGGTGGTGAAAATTTCAACGAACACTCCGCTAGCGCGGCGAATGCCCGACATTATTGATGCGGACGCAGGAAGTATTGTGGCGGGCGATGCGACAATTTCAGGCGTGGGCGAAGAACTTCTCGCTACAATTGTGAAAGTGGCGAGCGGAGAGATGCAAACGAAGGCTGAACTTTTACATCAGGACGATTTCATCCCATGGAAGCGAGGAGTTTCCCTCTGAGCGTAAACGACGGTATTTTGAAAATCGATTGCCATCAACATTTTTGGCGCTACGACCCCGCACGCGATTCGTGGATTACGGATGAAATGGCGGTGTTGAAACGCGATTTCATGCCGGAGGATCTACAGCCCGAGTTGCAGGCGAATGGAGTGTCGGGCACGGTCGCGGTGCAAACGGTGCAGTCCGAAGCGGACACAGATTTCCTGCTCGATCTTGCCGCGCGAAATCCACAAATTCGCGGAGTGGTTGGATGGGTGGACCTGTGCGCGCCGAACGCAAAGGAGCGAATCGACAAATATGCGAAAGCTCCAAAGATGCGCGGGTTGCGCCACATCGTGCAGGCGGAGTCCGACGATTTCCTGATGCGAGAAGATTTCGTTCGCGGAATCGCGGCGATGTCGGGATCACGGCTGACATACGACGTGCTGATTTACGAAAAACAATTGCCGTGGATGCTGAAGCTCGCGGATAAATTTCCGGTACAACGATTCGCGATCGATCATCTGGCAAAGCCGGCGGTGAAAACGCGGTCGTATGGAACATGGTCGCGGCTGATGCGCACTTTGGCGACAAATGCGAACGTGTATTGCAAGCTTTCCGGGCTGGTGAATGAGGGCGACTGGAAGAATTGGAAAGCAGATGACTTCAAACCCTATCTGGATGTAGTGTTCGACGCGTTTGGCACGGCGCGGCTTATGTTTGGCTCGGACTGGCCAACTTGTTTGGTGGCAGCGAGCTACAAGCAAGTGCTGGAATTAATTCAGGAATATGTGAAGGCGATGCCGCTTTCCGCGCACGAAAGAATTTTTGGAAAGAACGCGATCCGGTTTTACAGACTGGAGGAGTGAACCGTGGAATTGGGATTGACCGGCAAGGTGATCCTGATTTCCGGCGGAGCAAAAGGAATTGGCGCGGCGATCGTGCGGGCGGTGGTGCGAGAGGGAGCGATTCCGGCTGTAGTGGATCGCGATCAGAACGCCTGCGAGAAATTGAAAGCGGAGTTGGTTTCGCAAAATGCGAAGTTTGCTTTTATCGCCGCCGATCTTGCGGACGCCGAAAATTGCAGAAAATCGGTGGATGCAATCGTCGATAAATTCGAGCGGTTGGATGCGCTGGTAAACAACGCTGGCATTAACGACCGAGTGAGTTTGGAAAAAGGCGAGCCGAAAGAATTTATTGGATCGCTTGAACGGAATTTATTTCACTATTTTAACCTCGCACATTACGCGCTTCCTGCGCTGAAAAAATCCCGCGGAAACATTTTGAATATCGCTTCCAAGGTCGCAGTGACCGGGCAAACTGGAACGTCGGGTTATGCCGCGGCGAAAGGTGCGATACTCGCGCTCACGCGGGAGTGGGCTGCCGATCTCGCGCCTGCGGGCGTGCGAGTGAATGCAGTAGTGCCCGCGGAAGTGATGACGCCGCTTTACCGGCAGTGGCTGGACACGTTTCCGAATCCGGCGGAAAAACAGGCGGCGATTGTTTCAAGAATTCCGCTCGGGAAAAGAATGACGAGCGCGGAAGAAATTGCTGACGCTGTTCTATTTCTAATTTCGGATCGCGCGTCGCACATTACGGGCCAGCATATTTTTGTGGATGGGGGATATGTGCATCTGGATCGCGCTCTCGCATAGCGGAGCGCACTACCGATGGCCGAAAAAACAAAAGCTTCATCAGGCACTTCCTTGCCGAATCCAAGGCCGGCACTGACGGAACGCCGATTCGTATTTCCATTTATTCTGATCACCGGATTATTTTTTCTGTGGGCGTTTGGCGTAAATCTCAACGACATTTTAATTCCTCATTTTAAGCGGGCGTTCGGCCTCACCGATTTTCAATCGTCGTTCATTCAAGTTGCGTTTTTTGGCGGCTATTTTCTCGCAGCGTTTCCGGCGGGAAAGCTGATGGAGCGCATCGGGTACAAGCGCGGATTGCTTACAGGGCTTTTGCTTTGCGTTTGCGGCGCGCTGCTTTTTCTTCCCGCATCGACGGCGGGAATCTACGGATATTTTCTGGTCGCGCTCTTTATCATGGCGTGCGGCCAAAGTTTTCTGGAAGTTGGAGCAAATCCGTATGTGACAGTGCTGGGGCCGCCGGAGACCGCAGCGCTGCGAATTAATTTCGCGCAATCGTTTAACGCGGTGGGAGCATTTGTTGCGCCGCTGCTGGGCCGCGCTTTGATTCTTTCGAGTATTGAACTTCCTCCCGAGCAGATTGCTGCGATGGGCGCGACGCAACTGGCCGCATACCGGCAAGCGGTGGCGAGCAGCGCCCGCGGACCTTACTTGATCATCGCAGGAGTTTTTCTGGCGATGATGGCTGCGATTTATTTCACGAACCTACCGGAAGTCTCTGAAGGTGTTGGTGCGGATTCCGCTGACGCCGGCGGAGCAGAGCGGCGGCGCTCGGGGATTGCTTGCGCACGGACACCTGGTCAAGGGCGTGCTGGCTCAGTTTTTTTACGTAGGAGCGCAGGTTGGCGTTGCGAGTTTTGTGATTCGATTCGCGGAGCAGCTTGAGCCTTCGCTGACGAACAAAGCGGCGTCCAGCTATCTGCTGTATCACGTTCTGGGTTTCATGATTGGCCGGTTCGGCGGTTCGGCTGCAATGAAGGCGATTGCTCCGGCGCGATTACTGGCAATTTTTGCGGGAGGATCGATCGTGTGCGCCGCCATCGCACTGACCGCGACGGGATTCATTCCGATTTTCGCCGTGGTATTGATCGGCTTTTTCCATTCGATCATGTTTCCCACGATTTTTGCCTTGAGCATTGCAAAGCTCGGCCCGCTTACGAAACGCGGATCGTCGTTTCTAGTGATGGCGATTATTGGCGGCGCAGTGTTCCCAGCGATTATGGGGAAGATTTCAGACGCGTCGAGCATTCAGAAAGCGTTCATCGTGCCGCTGCTTTGTTATTTGTACATTCTTTATTTCGCGATTTCCGGATACAAACCTTCCGGCGATTCTGCCGCACGGACGAGTGCGCTTGGTGTGGAGGGCGCATGAAGAATTCGCGCCGATATTGTCTTGCGCTCGATTTGAAAGATGATCCTGCACTGATCGCGGAGTACAAGCGATATCACGAGAAAATATGGCCTGAGATTGAGAAAAGCATTCGCGAAGCCGGAATCGAGAACATGGAAATTTATCTGCTCGGGAACCGGCTTTTCATGATCATGGAGACATCGGAGAAATTTTCTTTTGAGGCGAAATCTGCGGCAGACCTGGCGAATCCCAAAGTGCAGGAGTGGGAGCGGCTGATGTGGAAGTATCAGCAATCGCTGCCGCAGGCGAAGCCCGGCGAAAAATGGATGCTGATGGAAAAGATTTTTAGTCTAACTGGCGAATAGCGCCGCGCCATTTAAGCGCGAGACATGAGCCGGGCGCGAATCGATTCGTTCGCGGCGATGTCGATTGAAGTCCAAGCCATAGCGAGAGCGCCATCATAGATCGCTTTATCCGCAATTTCCGTAGCGCAAAACTCCGTGAACTCCGGCTGATGATTTCCCACCGGAAAACAATTCAAGCCGATCATGGGATGAATCGACGGAATTTTGAGTGAAACATTTCCCATATCCGTGGAAACCGCAAGGCGTTTGACCATCGGGCCGAGATCCGGAAATTCGCGGCCGAGTTCGCTGGCGTTTTTCCCGTAGATTTCGGCGAGTTCGATGTCATCGTGCATTTCCGCGTATGGTTTTGTGCCGCCGATGACCTCGAGTTTTGAGCCCGTGGCAAGCGCGCCAGCTTCAAAGCAGCGCAAAACTTTTGGGCGCAGCTCCTCGAGTTCCGCGACGTTTTCTCCTCGAATGATGTAGCGCGCAGAAGTGTGAGCGGGAATGATGTTGGGCGCCTCGCCAGCATGAGTTGTTATTCCGTGGATGCGGTCGGTTTGGCGGATGTGCTGGCGAAGTAAGCCGAGCGAGACTTGCGCGACGGTGAGAGCGTCAGCAGCGTTGATACCCATCTCAGGAAATGCGGAGGCGTGCGCCTCTTTACCGGTGTACTTCACTTCGAACATCGACGCGGCGATGATCTTCATTTTGATCAGGTCGAACGGGGCGGGGTGAACCATCATCGCGGCGTGAACGCCGCTGAAGCCGCCACGCTCAAGCAAAAGAATTTTTCCGCTGGCATCGCCAGTTTCTTCGGCGGGCGTGCCGATTACCCTGACAGTGATTCCAATTTCATCGGCCACTTTCGCGAGTGCAGCGCCAGCGCCCGCCGCCATCGCCGCAATGATGTTGTGGCCGCAAGCGTGGCCGATGCCAGGGAGCGCGTCGTATTCGGCGCAGATAGCGATGTGAAGAGGACCACTGCCGGCGCGCGCGATGAATGCGGTGGGCAAATCGCAGGCGTTGGCTTCGACTTGCATGCCGGCGCCGGCAAGAATTTCTTCGATCCAAAGAGAAGCTTTTTCCTCTTCGAAACCCAGCTCTGGATGCGCGTGGATGCGGTGGCTCAGATCTATGAGTGGATCGCGAAGTTGGCTGACGCGCTCGCGCGCGCCTTGTTTTGCATTTTTCACGGTTTATTTTTCCTTGAGCTTGAGAGCGCCCCTTGATTTGTTTTCTTCGAGGAAAGAACGCAGGCCTTCGCCGGAATCGAGGAGGCGAATCCACTGCTCGTAATAGAGCGTGACGGGAAAACGGCCGAGGCCGTAAACGCTGACGCCGCCTTTTTCGCCGACTCTGAATTCGAGCTGGCCCGCGCGGCGGCCTGTGGTCTGCTTTTCCAGTTCGGCGACGCGCGCTTTCAAATCATCGTAGGTGGGTTCTGACATTTTGCCTCCCCAATCGGACTTGCGTGAAAATGATTATACCTAAGGGCAGAACCGAACTGTGTCGAAGCGAGCGCGGGCCCTGGTCCAAAGCTAAAGCGAATCCGAGCGTGGCGCAGACGGCACGTCATCATGGTAAAATCCGCGGATGAGCGCCGAAAGCCACGAACATCCGCCCGCGGCTCCGAAGCCGGGCGAACACACACAGCCTGTACTGCATCGCGTGTGCATCCAGTGCAACAACATGTTTCGCGTCACGCCGGACCGGTATGACGCCAAACAGTGCGCGAACTGCCATAAGGGCTAATATTTTGGATCGGCTTGATGGCAGGAATCCCGTTTGCGCTGTAACGATTTTTCCTAGCATTTCGTTTAATCAATCGATTATTGAAAAACACAGGGCGAGGAATCCGGAATGAAAGTTTACATCGACTATCTGACGCTGCAAACGCAGCTGAGGCGGGAGTACATAAACATCACGGCGAATTGCCGCGCGGCGGTGGAAAAAAGCGGAATTCATAACGGATTGATGCTGGTGATGGTGCTGCACTCAAATTCCGGAATATTTCTGGGCGATGACGAACCAGGACTGCTGAACGATTTGACGAAGTGGCTGCAAACGGTGGCGCCGGAACGCGACGACTATGAACACGCGAAGAAATTCGAGAGCAATTCGGGAATTCACCTGCAAAGTATTGCTCTGGGCGCGCAAGTGACGCTTTCCGTGAATGAAGGAAAACTGGAGTTTGGTCCGTGGCAACACGTGATGTATGCCGAGCTGGATGGCACGCGGCCGAAGAAAATCATCCTGAAAGTTATCGGAGAATAGAGTTTAGCCGGAACCGATATTTTTCCTGAAATCCCGCGTAATATACGGCAGACGGTTCGACGAAAGTACGGTTGCCATCAACTTATATCGAATTCAGCAGCGTCTCAAATGCCGTGAAAGGCGGGAGGCTCGCGCCGCATGATTGAAGCGCAAAATCTTTCGAAAATATTCCGCGACAAAAAGCGCGGAGAAATCCACGCGGTGAGCGGCGTGAGTTTTCGCTGCGAGCCGGGGCAGATTTATGGATTGCTGGGAGCGAACGGCGCGGGAAAGACGACGACGTTGCGAATGCTGGCTACGATTCTGGAGCCCACGGATGGCGAGGCTCGGGTAGCGGGATTCGACGTGGTGAAAGACGCGCAGAAGGTTCGCGCGAATATGGGATTCCTTTCGACGGCGACGGCATTGTACGGACGGCTGTGCGCGAGCGAGATGGTGGAATATTTCGCGCGGCTGTACGGATTGGACGAGCCGACGATCAAGAGGCGCGAGGATGAACTTTTCACGCGACTGGAAATGAATGAGTTCCGGGATCGTCGATGCGACAAACTTTCGACAGGCATGAAGCAGAAGGTGTCTATCGCGCGAACGCTGATGCACGATCCTCCGGTGATGATTTTCGACGAGCCGACGCTGGGGCTCGACGTGATGGCGGCGCGAACGATTGTGCAGTTCATCCGCGAATGCCGAGCGCACGGCAAGACCGTGATTTTTTCCACGCACGTGATGAGCGAAGTGGAGAAAATTTGCGACCGCATCGGAATTATTCACGGAGGAAAGTTGCTCGCTGAGGGCACGCTGCCGGAATTGCGAAAACAGTACGGAATCGAAGATCTCGAGGACATTTTTGTCCAGATCGTGGAATCTTTCCACACAGCGGCGGTGGCGCAATGAGCCTGCGAAATATCGGCATCGTGTACCGGAAGGAATTGAAGGATTCGCTGAGGGATCGACGGACGCTGATCTCCATGGTGGTGGTGCCGATTTTGATTATGCCGCTGCTAACGATCGGAATCGGAGTGGTTTCGTCGCAGATGGTGGGAAGCGCGCTGAAAGAAAAATCAAGGGTGATGATTCTTGGCGGCGCGAATTCGCCGAAGGTGATGTCGGCGCTGGAGACGTCGCAAGAAATCTCGGTGGTGCCCGCGGCTCCGAATTACGCGGACTTGATTTCGGACAAGAAACTTCGCGCAGCAGTGGAGATTCCGGCGGACTTCGACGCGCGCGTGGCGCGAGGCGAGAAAGTTTCGGTAAAGGTGTACGACTACAAAGGCGACCTGAAATCGGGAATCGCGATGGAGAAGGTGCAGAAGATATTCAACGGTATGCGCGACGACACTGTGCGGCAGCGTCTCGAAGCACACAATTTGCCGGGAAGCTTGATTGAACCATTCGCGATTGATGAGGAGAATGTTGTGCTCGCCCGAAAAAGTTGCGGGGGCGATCGTGGGCGGATTCCTGCCGTACTTCATCATTATTTTGTGTCTGACCGGAGCGATGTATCCGGCAATGGATCTGACTGCAGGCGAGAAAGAACGCGGCACGATCGAGACTATTCTTTGCAGCCCCGTATCGCGCGTGCATCTGGTGCTGGGAAAATTTCTGATGGTATTCACCGCTTCAGTTTGCACGGCGATACTGGCGCTGATTTCGATGGGAGTGTCATTCCATTTCGCAAAAGCAATGCTGGCGACGATGCTTTCGAATGGCGAAGACGATGGAGTTGACCATTGGACTGAAAGCTGTGGCGGCAATATTTCTTTATGGTGCTGCCGCTGGCGGTGCTGTTCGCGTCGGGATTGCTGGCGGTTTCGCTTTTCGCGAAGAGCTACAAGGAAGCGCAGAGCTATATTTCTCCGCTGATGATGGTAGTGATCATTCCCGCGATCATCGCGATACTGCCGGGCACTGGACTTGAACGCGGCTTTCGCTGATTCCAATTTTGAATACGAGCTTGGTGTGCAAGGAAATCGTGACCGGGACGTATCACTGGCATTAGATTGCGATGATTTTTGTTTCAACCACAGTATATGCGGCGATTGCGCTGACGATTGCGGTGAAATTATTCCAGCGCGAAGACGTGTTGTTCCGCACATAGCGCTGATCGTTTTCATCCCCGAGATTCCGCGTAGATACGCTAATCCGCCGTGATAAAATTCGCGTCTTGATGGATCGTCTCCGCTGATTTCGGTTCAAAGACCTCTGTAAATACTTCAGCACGTTTCGCCGCCGCGAAGGGATTGTGGGGCGGCATTCAGAATTTATTTTTCCGCGAATATTCCACAGTAAGCGCCGTGGACGAATTTCGTTTGACATTGAGCCCGGCGAGATGGTCGGCTACATCGGCCCGAATGGCGCCGGAAAATCCACAACGATCAAGATGCTGACGGGGATTCTTGGTGCCGACGTCGGGTGAGATGATATCGAACGGTTACGTGCCGTGGCGGCAGCGCACAGAGTATGTGAAGACACATCGGCGTTGTCTTCGGCCAGCGCACACAACTGTGGTGGGATATCGCCGTGGTGGAATCGTTCAAGTTGCTCCGGCGGATTTACGAAGTGTCGCAGCGCGATTTCGACGAACGGATGGAGTTGTTTAATCACGTGCTGGGAATCAGCGACTATCTGCACACTCCCGTGCGGAAACTTTCGCTGGGCGAGCGCATGCGTTGCGATCTGGCTGCGGCGTTGCTGCACAATCCGCCAATTCTTTTTTTGGATGAGCCGACGATCGGGCTTGATGTGGTTGCAAAAGATCATATCCGTCAAGTTTTTGCGCACGATAAATGAGAAATATCAAACCACGGTGCTGCTGACGACGCACGATCTTGACGACATCGAGGAGCTTTGCCGGCGAATCATGATCATCGATCATGGGCAATTGCTTTATGACGGGCCGCTTTCAAGCTGAAAGAAACTGCTGCGCATCAAGCAGATCAAGTTCGCGCTGCGCGACAGCGATGCGGCCACCGGATTGGCGCGCACGCTAGAGGCGGAAGGACTCGCGTTCGATCGCATGGACGAAATGAACTACCGGGTGCGTTTCGACCGCACGCAGCGTATCAACCGCGGAATTGATTCGCAAAATTCTCGCGGGCGCGGAAGTGCGCGATCTTTTGATCGAAGACGAGCCGATTGAAGAAATCATAAAGCGCATTTATGCGGGCGAAGCTGGGCTTGAAACTCCGGTTGGCGCAGAAAGAGTTTCATGAGCGCGCGACCGAGTGCGCTCGCGCCCTATCTGGAATTTTCGCGCATCGGGTTCGTCAATATCCTGGCGTTTCGGCTGCGCTACTACACCGGCATTTTCACGTACCTGATCAACGTCACCGTTTACTATTTTATTTGGTGCGCGGTGTACAAGCGCGCAAGGTGCTCACCTGCGCGAGCGGCCAGTGCCAACATCGGCGGGTACAACCTGCCGCAAATGCTGACCTACGTTTCGGTGGGATGGATTATTCGTTCGTTTTATTGGAACACAATCGATCAGGAAATGGCTTACGAAGTGATCGAAGGCAAGATCGCGATGGATTTGATCAAGCCGGTGTCGATGCAATGGATGTGGATGTGGCGCGCGATGGGCGAAACCGCGTTTCGGCTGGTGATGCTCACAGCGCCAACTGCGTGATCATCGTGCTGATTTTTCCTGTGCTGCGGCCGGCGTCGTGGGCGGATTCGGGATGTTTCTACTTGGCGCGATCGGAAGTTTCCTGTTGATGGGTGCGATCAATTTCATGATCGGCACATGTGCGATTCCGCTGAAGTCGATTCTCGCGCTGATTCGCGCAAAATACTGGCTGATCGAACTGCTATCGGGCTGCTGGTCCCGGTGACGATGTTTCCGAAGGGATTGCAGCGCGTGATGTCCCTGGCTCCCCTTCCAACACATCGCTTTCACGCCGTTACAAATCTATCTGGGCAAGATTTCCGGAATCGCAGCGGGGCGCGCACTGGCCATTCAGTGGTTGTGGATCGCGGCGCTTTTGTGGCTCGGCGCGCTGTGGTGGCGTCGCGCAACCCAGAAAATCACGATCCATGGCGGATAGAAGATGAAGCGGCGTCTCGCAGAATTCCGGCTGCTCGGTTCGCTGCTGTGGGAATATTTCCTGCAATATTTGAAAATGCGCGTGAGCTATCGCGGCGATTTTCTGATCAGCGTCGCGACGAGCCTTGCGGCTTCGCTCTTCGCGTTGGGTTTCGTGCTGATTCTGATCACGCGCATCCCGTCGCTGGGAGGATGGTCGATTCAGGAAATTATTTTTCTGTATGGGTTCGCGATGATTCCGTACGGGCTGTTCAATATACTGAGCCTGAATTTATACGAATTCGGCAACGCGTACATCATGGAGGGCAAGTTCGATCGTGTGTTGCTGCGGCCGGTAAGTTCCTTGTTCCAAATCTTGTTCGAAAATTTCCGCATCGAATCGTTCTCACGAAGCCCTGGTGGGTGTAGTGATCGTGATATGGATGGCGCTGAAACTGCATCTGCACTGGACAGTAACCGACACTTTTCTTTTGATCCTCTACGCGGTGTGCGGCGGCGCAATCTACGTTTCCTTTTTCCTGACGCTGACCACATTTTCATTTTGGTTTGAGGATCGCATCGGAATTCATCCGCCATTTTGGAATCTGATCGCGTTTGGCCGGTGTCCGCTTTCGATTTATTCGGGCTCGATACAATTTTTTCTGAGCTGGATCGTTCCGTTTGGCTTCGCGACGTTTTATCCCGGTGCGCGGCTGCTGAATCACTGGGAATTTCACCGGTTTGCACTCATCGTGCCGATTGTCGCGGTGATTTGCATGTGCGTCGCGGGGTTTGCCTGGCGGATCGGCGTGCGCCACTATTCCTCGACGGGATCCTAGTGCCAATCGGTTCCATTTTACTTGGCCGCGCCAAAACACCTATCTAGGTCGGATACTTGCGGCGAATCAGTGCAAGTCCGTGTTGAGAGGCACAGACTAGATGATGGCAAGTCTGTGTTGCAGTTCAGCTTGTGTACTGGCTATCGCGCGCGGATTCCCACATGGCGCTAAGTCGCTGAACCGTTTCGCGCAACCGCATCGCAAGCTGTGCAATCGTTTCGATTTGGGTGACCGCCGTCGGTGGCAGGCGGTGGCGTTTCTCCAACAACAGTTCGGCGTTACCTAGAATTCCGGTGAGTGGGTTATTCATTTCGTGACGCAGGAGTTCGCCGAAACTCTCGCAATCCAGTGACGACACTTCGTTCACGCCGCTCCGGGCATCGCCCCGTAGGCTGTGGACAACAGCTCTCCAAACTTGCGGCGCGAAATTGCCTTCTCGAATCACGATTTCTACTTCGCCAGTCCCAATCAGGCATGTAAATGTCGCTTGATGCCGTGCAGTTGCGGCGACTACAACCGGGGCGTGGTCACTGAAGGAGACGACAACCTGCTTCCACGTGTCCACCCCTTGCAGGTCGAACGCAGACTCATCAAGCAGAATTACGCCAGGCGAAAGGCGCTCCAACATGTGGCGCGCTTGTGGAATGTTGGTGACCAAGGTCAGCTGCACATTCTTGAGCGGCGCGCTCAGCGCTGCGAGATAGCCTTTCGCCAAATTCGAATCCGCGCAAATCATGAGAACAACGGCTGCGAAATCGTTCATTGGTTTTCTCGTGTCCCGCGGCGCCGCTCGACGGCAGAAGGGTTAGCCCCCGTATCTCTGCGCGTTCGTGCCAGTAATTCCGCTACGGAGTTCTTTAGATCCTCGACACGAAACGGCTTAGCCAGGTACGGCAACCCAGCAAACTCCAGAAAATCCATCGTGCGGACGGCGAGTGTGTCACCCGTTATGAAAATCATCCGTCGCGTAACCGGACTCTGACGCCGCAAGAGCTCTTCATAGATGGCACGGCCATCCGGAAAAGGCATCTTCAAATCACAAATCAAGAGGTCATAGCTGAATTCGAGCGCTCTGGCCAGGCCATCGCGGCTATCCAAAGCGGTGTCCACGACATGACCGTCCTCTTCAAGCACGTCCGCAATCAGACGCACCACAGTAGGCTCGTCCTCGATTACCAGAACGCGCTCCGGACGTGAGTCTGACGAACGCGGAATGCGGTGCACTAGCTTAGTAGAGGCTGGGGAGGGACTTGGTCGCGATGCCGCTACTACAGCAAGCTCAATCGTAAACGATGCGCCCCGGCCAGGCTCACTTCTTGCTGACAGGACACCTCCGTGGTCGTGGATAATTCCGAACGCGACAGACAAGCCTAATCCGGTTCCCATTCCCGGCGGCTTCGTTGTGAAAAACGGATCAAAAATATTGGGAAGAATGTCTGGATCGATGCCCGGTCCGGTATCGCTAACTTCGAGTATCACCCGGTCATGTTTCAACAGCTCCGTGCGCAATCGAATCACACCGCCCGAGCTATCTCGTCCTATCGCTTGTTCCGCGTTGATTACCAAGTTTAGGGCAACTTGCTGCAACTGACCGGCGTCCGCAATTACGAAAGGTAGTCTCGGATCGAAATCGAGATCCATCCGGATGTTTTCAAGCTTCAGTTGATGGCTCCGCAGTGCAGCCGTGTGTTCGGCGATGTCGTTCAAGTTTACGGGCGCCCGTTCGCCCCGGGTATCCCGCGCAAAATGAAGAAGATTCCTGATGATTCGCGACGCTCTTTCGGCCTCCTGGAAAATCTGCCGCGCTTCGGCCGTTGCTTTCGGAGCCAGCCCCCGGCGCAGGAGAAGCTGCGCGTATCCCATGATGCCGGTCAGCGGATTGTTTAACTCATGCACCGTACCGCTAGTAAGTTGACCCAACCCAGCCAGCTTATTCGTTTGAAGAAGTTTCCCTTCGAGGAGCCGTCTCGTGGAAACATCTCGATAGATTTCCACGCGACCTAGCGACTCCCCATTTGGACTGAATATGGGCCGGCTAAATCTCTCGATCGTTCCTCGGTTCGGTTTTGCCAGTTCCAATTCATCCCAACTCACGCCTTCATTGCGCTGCGTGCGATCACGCCAACGCTCTAAGAACACATCAGGTTCGCGAACTCGTTTTGCAATCTTCGCCGCCAGTTCAGTCCAATTTCTTGCGCCAGCAAGAGTTGTACGCTCTGCGCGAAGAAGGCTCAGAAATCGATCATTCATTAGCTGGAGGGCGCCGCTTCGATCGAACAGAAGCACCCCCACATCCGCGAGGTCCGCTACGCCCGCGAGCTGCGCTTCCGCAAGCTCTGCGCGCCTTAGGAATTCGTTTGGGGCGTGTGCGGCAATTCCACTTTGCGTGCCTTCGCCGCTTTCGAATTTACGGTCAGGATCGATCATCGGACGTAGTGGGGCTACCAGCGGCCGCCGAGAATTAAATAGCTAAGCAAAACTGCGATCCCAATTGTCACGGCATATTCAGCTGCGACACGAATCGCGTGCGCGATTGATGTCCTCGGCACTACTATTACAAGATGTGAATTTCGCGAGCCCACTGAAATACCTCCGCGAAATACCCTTGCACAGCACGAGCCATTCGCCACTCTTACAACTTCATTTAGAATCAGCGACCTACGGACGGTTCAGGTGGCGATTGGAATTAGGCGCTCCGATTTGGAACTGGGAACCCGTGTTCTGCTCCCAAATCGGGCGGATTGCATGCATTTCGTGATCGCGATGCGGTTGCCACTCTTCGGTCCAATTCTGTTGCCGTAGAATCATTCAGAGTTCCCTGGCCGCCAGCAGCGCAATGATAGAAAATCTTCGGAGAAGCAGTGGGTGGAACGGCCGGCTGCGCCGGCTTGAAAGACGGGCTGCGCCGCGCCAATGGAAATCACTGTTCCCGCTGTTCGTCGTATTCCTTCAACTTCCGATACAAGGTGGTTTTCCCAATGCGGAGAATCCTCGCCGCGGCCAATTTGTCGCCACCGGTCTCCTTCAACGCGCGAATAATCGCCCGCTTTTCGAGTACATCGAGCGGCAAGAGTTCGCCTTCGTCTGCCGGATGAGATTGCCGCCCGTACTGAACATTAGTCGGTAGGTCCGTCTGGCTAAGAGTTGGCCCTGATGACAGAGCCACCGAGCGCTCGACGGCATTCTCGAGTTCTCGCACATTGCCTGGCCAGTCGTACGCAATAAGGCGCCGCATCGCATCTTCGGAAATCGTGAGCGTGGGCTTATCCGGATCCGAAAACTTTTCGAGAAATGCGCTCACCAGCAGCGGAATGTCACTGCGCCGTTCGCGCAGGGGAGGAAGCTTGATCGTTACCACGTTGAGCCGGAAGTAGAGATCCTGGCGAAAACCACCCGTGCGAATCGCTGATTCCAGGTCGCGGTTGGTTGCGGCGATGATCCGAGCGTGCAAAGGCAGGCGCTCGTTGCCACCTACTGGGCGTATCTCACGTTCTTGAAGAGCGCGCAACAATTTGGCCTGCAAGTCCACGGGAAGATCGCCAATTTCGTCGAGAAAAAGCGTCCCTTCGCCAGCAGTCTCGAGCAGTCCCTGTTTGTTATGCTGCGCGCCAGTAAACGCACCTTTTACGTACCCGAACAACTCCGATTCGATCAACGTGGCCACGAGCGCGGAGCAATCCACGGGCACGAATGGTTTGTTTTGCCGGGAACCAAGAAAATGAATGGACCGCGCCACCAACTCTTTTCCCGTGCCGCTCTCGCCCAGAATCAGCACCGGATAGTTGTGGCCGGACACCTTTTCAATGAGCTTGTAGACGCGCTGCATCTTTGCGGAGGTACCAAGCAAACCACCGAATCCAGGCCGCGTCTTCAGTTGCTCGCGCAGCACCCGATTTTCTTGGTCGATCTGTAGCGCGCGCACCGCCCGTTCAAGCTTGATCTTCAAGTCGCCAATGTTGAACGGCTTGGTGACGTAATCCGCTGCGCCCATCCGCGTCAGCTCGATCGCCGATTCGATCGATCCGTATTGCGTCAAGACAATGACGGCAATATGCGGCATCGTGGCTCGCAGCCGCTGGAGCAACTGTTGTCCTCCGATTTGGGGCACCTTCAAATCGGTGATGACAATATCTATCGGCAGCTCGTCGAGAATGGCGATCGCTTCTTCGGTTGTCTCCGCCGTTCTTACTTGCAGACCAATCTCTTCGGCAGTGCTTCGGCAGATATCCCGTGTTGACACTTCGTCGTCCACCACTAGCACCATTGCTGCGGAACTCTTCGGTTCGTATGCACGCTCCACCGCTAATCGTTCCATGTTCGTCTCCCGTTCCTCTGCAAGCATTCCCGGTGCCAATCTGGCAAATCTTCGGCAAGTTCTTACTGTTCAGCGGCTTACCGACAATCTGATATGCTAATGATAGAACATCATTTAATTCCAAATCGGGAAATATGTCAATCTGGATTAATAAGTCAGTATACTACGAATGTCTCCGACTGAGGCGCAGAATTTAGGAGAAACTGCAGAAAGAAGATAAGTTTGTGTGGAAGCGAGATTGCTTCTATTGTTTCACAACGATACTCACTGGCTGTTCCAACCGAAATGCGAGTACCGATTCGGTACCAATCGAAATATCTTTATTCGTCACTGAAGCGGTTACGGCAGCGCCGGTGCTCGCCCCCGTCTTCGCGCCCTTGATCGCCCCTTTGCTTTTGGCAGCGAGCCCTCCGAAGAATCCTCCCGCAGCCGCACCTGCACCCGACCCTGCCGCCGTGCGCTTCGCATCGACCTGACCTTTTCTCGTGATCGTGCTTGTCTTCAATGGAACCGTCGTGCCACTTATCTCGATGTCGCTTAGCTCCAGCACTAAGGATGCCGGTGCGTCGGCTTGACCGCCGGCGTGCGCTTTGACCACCGAGCCATGTATGTGCGTCCCTGCCGGAATCACCACGCCGCCATTCGCTTCCACCGCTCGACTAACTTTTCCGCCGAATGCTTCTCCGCGCTGCGCGTCTTTCGTGGACATCTCTTCGTCGAGCGTGACATCCAGCACGGTGCCCTGCGGCAACGCAACGGATATGACTTTTGCCGGCTGCGCACTCGAAGTGGAACCAGTTCCCGAATTTGCACCGCCGTTCGTGCCGCCATTCGATGGATTCGCGCTTCCTTGCACGTTCGATAAGAATCCCGGTCCCGTTTGATTATCAGACTTCGACTTGTGCGAACAACCAAAGGGCAACACGGATGCGAGCGCGATCGTTCCCCAGAGAAGTATATTTCTAGAAACTCTTTGAGTGGACGTAAGCTCCCATCCGGTTGTCGAAAGTCCATTCGGCTTCATGCGGATGTCCATTGCAGGTATTGTGCTATCGATCGCGGCTGCGCTCAACTACACAACGTCGCGTTGCTTCCGCCACTACAAACGTCCATTCCTCGTCGAATTATTCGACGGCGATCAGTGCAGCACGCCGCCACTCGCAGCAGTCGATGCAATGCCAGGGTGCGCCGCTGGAGCGATCAGCACGGCATAAAGCCCTTCTGTCGCCGAGGCGGCGAACAGCGTGGTGGCTTGCTCTTCTGTAGTGACCACCGGAAAAAACCCCTCCGCGAGCAGTCCGGTCACTCGCGTCCAATTCTCGCCGCGATCTCGCGAAAGATAAAGCCCTCCCGCTCGCATCGACGCCAGAAATGTCGAGCCTTCAATCGCGAGATCCTGCAGTTCCGCTTGCGGAAGTCCAGCGCCCACTGCGCGCCAAGTATCTCCAGAATCGCGAGAGATATACAAACCTTTCTCCGTGCCCGCAACAATTGTCTCGTCACTTAAGTCCGCAGCTGAAGTTCCGCCTTCGGCAACATCCAGCCACAAGGCACCTCCTGAGGAAAGCGGCAAATCATGCCATGCCCAGGTCTTTCCCGCGTCGCGCGAAAATACTAATCCTCGGAGTGAAACGACCCATAAGTTTTTTCCGTCCGCCGAAACTCGGACTGCGCGTACGGGCAAAGTCGCCATCGGTCCCAGCGGTTGCAGCGACCACGTGACTCCGAGATTCACCGAGCGCAGAAGCCCGTGATCCGTCGCGGCATACCAAGCGGCGTGGCTGAAGGCCATGTCATTTACAGATTCGTGCATCTCTGAATTCGATGTGATCTGAATGCGCTCGTGTCTTGCCGAGGGTTTATCACTCCCCTGCTCTTTTTCCGCCGCAGCGATTTCGCTCGCAGTTTCGGGAGTAAGCCACCCTCCCTGCCTCCATGCTGATTTATCGGCGTCATACCGCATCCATCCGCCATGTTCTAGCGTTGCCCACCATCCCGTCGGCGAGGCGAATACGTGCCGCATGCCCTCTAGCCCCAGCCCGGGTCCCAGCGCCTCCCAAGTACGCCCTCCATTTTCTGTAGCCAGGATCGGCTCCGGTGTATTCGTCACCACTGCCAGCACACGCCCCGGTCGTTCGTGATCGAGAGCCAGCGCCACGATCTGCCGGTGGTAGAAACCACTATTCGACTCATGAAATGTTTGTCCATCGTCGTCGCTGATCAAGACGCCGAGTCGCTCAGTACCAATCACGATGCGCCGATGTGAACCCTCGCTATTTGGAACCAAAGTCACAGCATTGATCACCCAGTTCGCGGGAGAGATCCGCGCCCACGCTGCGCCAGAAGCGCTCGTCCTCCATAACCCTTCGGTCGTCGCCGCATACACCACCGACGGCGCGGCCCGATCCTGTAAAATAACTTGCGTGCGCCGCGCCGAATACGGAATCCCCTGAATCTTTCGCCAGACATCTGCGCCGTCTTGGCTTAGATAGATTCCGGAACATGCGCTCGCATATACGCGGCTCGGATTCGACCGATCTACCGCAATACTCATGACATCGGAATCGTCAATCATGCCTTCATGAATGGGCGCCCAATTCCGGCCGCCATCTGAAGTCTTCCATGGCAGGTGATACGTTCCTACGTAGATCATGTCCTCTTCATTGGGATCGATCGCGATCGAATCAAGATTTCGCAGTTCGTCGTTGTTTTCAGGCGAGATTCGGTCCCAGCTTCGGCCGCCATTTCGCGAGCGAAACGCGCCATCCACCGCACCCGCAACCAGCAAGTTTGGATTTGACGGCGCTTCAGCCAGCGCCCGCACCGCATGTCCCTCAAGGCCGCTTACGTTCCAATGAACGCCACCGTCTTCACTTCGATAGATCGCACCACCAGCGCTCGGATCTTGTGTCCACGCCGAAGCCCACACAATCTGAGGATCTCGCGGATCCACTACAATCGCGGTGATCACGCTATCCTGACGGGTTCCAGCCCTGCCCAGAAGCGTCCAATGCTCGCCGCCGTCCGTCGATCCAAAAACATGACCGTCGCTTGTTCCCAGGAAAATCCGTTTCGGATTGGAAGGGTCGCTCGCGAGCGTCCGGACATCGCCTCCGGGCGGACCCATCGGACGCCATTCCTGCGCGCAAACTCCAATTGCCAGCGCGGCAGCGAAAAACGTTACAGTTGCGATGCGCGATCATTTTCTTCACGAGTTGCAGCAATTCTAAGTCAGATAGCGCGCAGCCGATACTATCCATCAATACCAAACGCTCCGTACGAAGATACTAGTACCCAAAATAAAAGCGGGCCCGGCGCATGCCTCGCACCGGGCCCAGCTGAAGTCATTCCCTGCGAAAACGACTAGTACGTCGCGCCCGCTGGAACCCAGATGATTTCAATCCGGCGGTTCGCGGCACCAGCACCTGCCTGGCCCGTTCCCGGACGCACTGAAATCCTGCTCGCATCGATTCCCTTGTCGGTTAAATATTTCACCGACGCGGCACCGCGAGCCGCGGACAACTTGTCCGCGCGGTGTTCCTTTGGATCGGCGTAAGCCACAATCACCAGCGTGCCCTTAGGATCGTTTTGCAAACGCAGCGCCGCATCATCCAGCATGCGCTTGCACACGTTATCCACGCGAGAGCTGTTCATCAACTTGAAGTTGCATTCGCCCAGCTTGCTCGCTTGTGGCGGCGGTGGTGGTTGTGCCACGGTGACGCTCGCCTGGCAATCGGCTGCGCCGCCATGTCCGTCTTCCACTCGTCCCGGTGATCGTGTAAGTTCCCGGTGCCAGTCCCGTCGTGTCGTATTGCACGGATGCGCCAGTGCCGGATACCTGCCCAGCGTTTGCGCGCCACGTGTAATTCAAATTGAAGCTATCGGGGCTGTTGGCATTTGCAGTAACCGTAACGCGCTCGCCCGTCATTACGCTGCCGCGGTCCACCGAGCAACTCATTGTCGGCGGCTTCGGCTGCGGCTTGGGATCAACGCGCGAATCGAGTGAGGCTGAAGCGTTTCCGCCGTGAGCATCATCAACGCGCACCGTCGTCGTGCAATTCCCCACCGCTGCGTTCGCACCCGTCCACTGTGCATCCGCTCCGGAACCTTGCACGCTGCCGCAAGATGTAGTCCAGGCGTATGTCAGCGAATCTCCATCGGGATCGCTTGCTGCTGCGTGCAGATGAATCGCGTCGCCCGAGCCCTGGATGATTGAATTCTTATCGGCAGAGAGCGACTACCGTCGGCGGACGGTTCACCATCACTGGATGCCGGCCCCACGTAAATAGCAAACTGCTCGAAACTCGAATATTATTTTGCGTAACTCGAAGCCGCACCGCTTGGCTGATTGAACTTGGTCATGAAATAATCGGTTTCGATTGCACGCCAGGAAAATCTCGGCGTAAACTTCACGTCGAATCCTGCGCCAGCCAGCATCCCAAACGCGTTCGACGAGATGTCTGGAAATCGTCGTCGTTCCGCCTGAATAGTCTGTAAAAATCTGTCCCGTGAACGCCTCCCGCCAAAACGTCAAAAAATGGCGTGACCCGTCGAACTATTCATCCAGCGGAATCGCGCGCCACCCATGTATGTCGTCAAAATCGTATTGTATGAGGACTTCGTTGGTCCGCCGATGCAAAATGGACCGTTCACGCAATTGTCCGTGTGCCGATCCGCCGAAATCACCCGTCAGTCCGAACCATCGGTTTACGTAATATGTTATCGACGCAGCTCCGCCATTCATGCTAAATGTTTGTCCGTTTGAACTGAATTCGGGACGGTAAACGGTATACGCGTATCCAACTGAAGCATCCCAGTGGTTATAGTCCGTCCCCGGCTTGATGTGCGGATTATCCATCGTTGCCGCCGGCGCCGGTGCCGGTGGTTCTGCCGCAGTATTCGCGGTCGCATTTACCGCACCCGTCGAATTCTGAGTTGCATTCTGAGCTTGCGCCATCACTGCGGGAACAAGCGCGAGACCCAATACTGCGATCCCCGCCACCTTCAACCACTTCGCCATTCTTCCTCCTCCACTTAAGTTATTCCCCAAGATGCCTATGAGATGCGAACGCCCGCCATTCGGGCGCGTCATCTGAGTCCGCTGGGTCATCAGTCGGTTAAGGTCCACGACTCCGGCAATCCCCCGATCACCGGACGTGTTTACAGGAGGCAACAGGCTCACAATTCCTCCCCGAAGCACGGCAAGATTGTATTCCGTGCGACGCGCGTACGCAATATTTTCTATTTCCGAAGTACACATGTTGAATGCGGTCCAATTAGGATTTTTCATTTCGCGCATATGTTTCTGGTCACACAATAACCGCGCTTTGCTTTGCCTTCCCGCTGCTGCTAAATTGCCAAACAGCACTGGATCACGCCCATGCCCGAAGAAAATACCGACGCCCCGCGCATTCTGATCGTTGAAGACGAAGAGAATGCCCGCGCGGGTTACGAAGCACTCCTTAGAAAATGGGGATACGTTGTTCTTGGTGTCGCCAGTGGCGAAGACGCTCTCAGCCAGTTCGCGGATTTTCAACCATCTCTCCTCATCGCAGATGTCGAGCTTCCCGGCATGGATGGTCTCGAACTTCTTACTCGCCTTGGAGATGAGCTTCAGAGTATTCCCGCCATCATTATCACGGGCCGTGGCAGCGACGAACGCGCTATCGCCGCCATCGAGTCCGGAGCGTTCTGGTACATCGAAAAGCCGCTGAAGGCGCCCGTCCTCCGTGCGCTTCTTGAACGTGCCCTCGGCCGCGCTCGAGATCGTAAACAAGTCACCTCGCTCACACGCCAGCTTCGCGATTCTGGAAGGCTCGGCAGTCTCGTCGGCGAATCGAAATCGATGCGCGATGTCATCCGCGTCGTCGAGCTTGCCGCGCCTTCGTCCGCTTCCGTTTTGATCACCGGTGAAACCGGCGCTGGAAAAGAAATTGTTGCGCGCACGATTCATGAGCTTTCGCCGCGCGCTGCGCGGCCTTTCGTCGCGATAAATTGCTCCGCAATTCCCGAGTCGCTAATGGAAAGCGAAATCTTCGGTCACGAACGTGGCGCATTCACAGGCGCGGCTGAACGGCGCCTCGGCTGCTTCGAACTTGCGGACGGGGGCACTCTGTTGCTGGACGAAATTGGCGAAATGCCTGCACCTACACAAGCCAAACTTCTGCGCGTGCTGGAGGACGGAAAATTTCGCCGCCTGGGCAGCAAAACAGAAACCTCCGTCAATGTTCGCGTTCTCGCTGCCACGAACCGAGAACCTGAACAAGCCGTTACCAAAGGCGATCTTCGCCAGGATCTTTTCTTCCGCTTGAATGTTTTTCGCATCGAACTTCCACCACTCCGCGAACACAAAGAGGATTTGCCGGCTCTCACAACTCAGTTGCTCACCGATCTCAGCGTCAAACACGGCAAATCCGTTCGCAGCGTGACTCCCGACGTGCTGAATCTTTTTCAAGGTCATTCTTGGCCTGGCAACGTCCGCGAACTTCGAAACGTTCTCGAACGCGCGATGATCGTCTGCGATCGTGACGTCATCACCCGAGCTCATCTTCCTCCCGATTTCGGTAACACTGGCGCGTCGATCGCAGCATCGCAGCTTTCAGGCTTGCGATTTCCGATCGGCACAACTGTCGAAGCAGCCGAACGCGAACTCATTCAACAAACCCTCGCGGCTACGAACAACAAAACGCGCGCCGCGGAATTGTTGGGCATCAGCCTGAAAACTCTCCACAACAAATTAAAGGAATACGGCGCAGCTCAAGCCGAAGAGTAATTTCGGCGGGTTGCTCGATTATTGCCTCATGGCGCCATTCCTTCCCAGACTGTCCGTTTCTTGCCGCATTCTTGCTTCCCACCCTCTCCGCTCTTAAACTGATTCCATCTTGCTCTTCATCTAATTCACGAGCATGCCTCTTCGCCTCACGACGAAATTCACGCTGGTGAGCGCGCTGCTGGTCCTGGGCGTCGCCGTCGCCATCTCGATCGCATACATCGCGCAAATTTCGCGTCTCGCAATTCGCCGCACCGAACTGGATGACATCGTTGCCGCCGACCAGGTTCTCCTACAGGCGCAGCACGCCGTCACCGAATCGGCCACCAGCGGAAACGCTCCTGCATCCGGCTCCTCGGAAGATTTGCGCGATTATCTTCAGCGCGGCCTTGAAGATAGCCAGGGCCTCTCGTCTGAAATGGACGCAGTGCTCGCCAACTATCCCGCCGTCTATGAAGTCAGCATCGCCGACAGCAACGGCCGCGCGCTTGTGTCGAGCGATCCAGCGATGGTCTCCCGCCAACTTCCTTTGCACGCGCCATTCTCCGATCTCACGCGCAGCAGTATCTATGAACAGCTCCGCGTCATCTTCGGCGCTACGCAACTCTATGAAGTGCGCGCTCCGTTTTCGCTGCGTCTCGGCGACAAAGTCCAACCATATGGCGAGGTACGCGTCACGGTTGAAACGGGACTTCTGCGCACTCAAATTATTCCCGGCCTCCGTTCCGCGGGCCTGCTCGCGCTGGGTGCCGTGCTGCTGTCTACATTGCTCGTCAGCATCGTCAGCCGCGCCATGCTTTCCCCTCTCACTGCGATCAATCGGCAACTCGATAGTTATTCCGCCGGCCATTTCGATTCAGCGTCTTCCGAACGAGACGAGCCCGCCACCGATGAACTCGGCCAAGTCAGTTCGAAAATTACTCGCCTCGGCCAGCAGTTGCGCGGGGTGCGCGAAATCTTCAGCACGCTGCGCGAAAACATGAATCAAGTCATGGGCGGACTCGAAGACGGCTTAATTCTGTTTCACTCAAGATGGCCGTGCAGTACTCGTTAGTCCTGCCGTAGAAAAATTTCTCGGCGCTCCTGCAAATCAATTTCTCGGCCGCCGCGCCACCGAAATATTTCCTGCCGGACATCCGCTTCGCCACGCACTCCGTTTCGAAGGCGATCGTCTGCAACCAATTGATGACGCCGATCTCGAGCTCGCCGAAGGGTCAACGCCCGGCGGGCCGCGCCGAGTGGGCGTCACCGTGCAGCCCGTGCCGGAAAACGAATCGGACTCGCCCGACGATTGGGGCGCACTCGTTACGCTTCGCGATCTGGAATCGCGCGAACGCATCGGCAGCGAACTCGAAGTATCCGAACGCCTCTCCGCAATTGGACGGATTACCGCTGGCGTCGCGCACGAAGTGAAGAATCCACTTAACTCCATGCGGCTGTGGCTCGAAAATTTGAAGGAGAGTCTGCCGCCGGATAGCACGGTGTCTCGCGAAGCGGTGCGCATTCTCGATAATGAAATCGATCGCCTCGATCGCGTCGTCAAACGCTTCCTCGATTTCACACGTCCCGTCGAGATGCACGTGGAAGATACTTCGCTCGCACAAGTGATCAACGGAGTGCTCACGCTTGCGCGTCCGCAAGCGGAGCGCGCCAATGTGAAACTACATTCGAAGCTTGCGGATTTGCCTTCCGTTCGCGGTGATCGCGAATTGCTGCGGCAGGCCGTGCTGAATATAGTTCTGAACGCAGTGGAAGCAATGACCAACGGCGGAGATTTGACCATCTCACTCGATCGGAGAAATGAAAACGCCGTAATTCTGATCAGCGACACAGGCAACGGAATTCCGCCGGAGCAGCGTTCGCGCGTATTCCAACTATTTTTCACTACACGCAAAGGCGGCAGCGGGCTCGGTCTCGCAACCGCGTTTCGCATTGTGCAACTCCACAACGGTTCGATAGACTTCGATTCAGAAGTCGGACGCGGTACTACATTTCGCGTGGAGCTGCCGCTGGTGCGCGGCCAGAGTGCACCGATCAATCGCATCGATGAAGTAAAATCGGAACCGGCTGCGGCCAATTGATGATTCAATTGACGACATCGAGAAACCAATTCGGATTCGCGCGGCATCGGACAATCGCATTCGCAGCGATCCTTTTTTTCGGCGCAATGCTTGCGGGATGCCCGAAGGGTCCGATCACGCCGAAAATGACCCACGCCGGGATTGTGATCCCTCCAAGTCCCCCTTCGGTCGCTCCACAATCCGATCCTCCCGATGTGCAATTGGAAGCTACTGAATACTCCATAGAGAATCCATTGCCCGTCGTATTCGACGTGCCGCCGGAAAAACCACCCGCCCCACATCACACTGCTCCAGCCGTAGAGCCGGAACCCGAGAAAGTGCCCGGTACGCCGCAGATCGCGCCACAGATTTCGCCGCAGGACCAGCAGCGTGCGCAAGGCGACACAAACACCGATCTTCAGACGGCGCGGCAAAATCTCGCCTCCGTTTCTGGACGGCGCATGAACGCGACGCAGCAAGATCTGGCCGATAAGATCCGCGGCTTCATGCAGCAGGCGCGCGATGCAATGACTGCTGGAGATTGGAAGAGTGCGCGCAACCTCGCGGAGAAAGCTCGCGTGCTGAGCATCGATCTGATCCATTCCTTCTGAGATATTTTTCTTACGCGTGTAATCCGCGTCACAACTATGACAAAGACTTGGGATGTCGCCATCGCTGGAGGCGGAATCATTGGCGGCGCGATCGCGTTCGAACTTGCGCGGCGCGGCGTAAACGTCATCGTGCTGGATAAACAGTCGCCCGGAAATGAAGCCTCGTGGGCCGCAGCAGGAATGCTTTCGCCGACGCCGCATAGCGCGCACGATATTCCGTTGCTTCCATTGATGGCGGCGAGCGCTGCGATTTATCCGGAATTCGTCGCGGCAGTGGAATCCACAAGTGGCGAGCATGCGTGCTTCCAGCAAATCGGCGCGATGGAAGCATTGTTCGCAACTGATGCGGAGCGCGAGATGAACACTTTGCTCGCGTTTGCATCACGGATTGGGATTGCAAACCGACCGTTGCCGCTCGCGCAGGCGTTCGAGTTGGAACCATCGTTGAGCCGAACGCGCGCGCAGTGGCGCTGCGCGATTCCGAAGCGTGCGTGGATAATCGCGCGTTCACTTCGGCGGTGTTGCGCGCGGCGACCGCCAGCGACGCGGAATTTCGCACGGATTCGCCGGTGGAAGAAATTGTTGTTGACGAATGATCGGTGCGCTGGAGTGATCGCGGGCGGCGAGAAAATTCCGGCGCGAAATGTGGTGATCGCCGCGGGATGCTATTCGGCTCAGATTGATGGAGTGGCACGATACGCGCCGGTGCGTCCCGTTCGCGGGCAGATGGTGGCGATGCGCTCGGATCACGTGGATCTGAAACATGTGTTGCGCAGCGAGAAGTGCTACATCGTGCCGCGTGGAAACGGAATCTGCATCGCCGGCAGCACGCTCGAAGATGTGGGATTCGTGAAGCGAGTCACGCCGGATGGAATCGCGAAAATATTGAACGCGGTGCTCGAGATGGTTCCTGGTTTGGCGGATGCGGAAGTGATCGAGACGTGGAGCGGATTGCGGCCGGCTACTCCCGATCATTTGCCATCGCTTGGAACAACGGACATCGATGGGTTGATCATCGCGACGGGACACTATCGAAATGGAATTCTGCTGACGCCGATTACGGCGCGGCTGGTGGCAGCGTGGATTACGGGCGAGCGAATCGCGATTGCTTGCGATGCATTCAGTCCGATGCGATTCGCTAATGCGCGGAAATAAGTTCCCAGAAAAAATCAAAACCACAAAAAAACTGCAGATCCCTCACCCGCCGAACCGGGATTCGGGATGACAGCAAAAGCAAACCGACAAAACAAATCGCGAAAGAGCAACGAGAAATATTTCAAAAAGGCGAGCGGCTGCGCGTAGGCTCGCGATTTGCCGGGCCGGGCATAGTGGATGCTTTGCCGGGATCAGTGAAAGTAATGTACGTCGCGTCGAGTAATAGTGGGCGCGTAAGTTCGATATCGAAAGTGGTGCCGCGCGGCAATTCCAGTTCCGGTCCGCGCGTGAGCAGAACCGCAGTGAGCGCCAGCGACCGCTCCGATTCCTGCGCCAATGCCGGCGCCGGTGCCGGTGCGTGAAGCGATTCCACCAATTCCAGCGCCGATCGCGGTGCCTTTGATTACGGTTCCCGCGTCTGTGGATTTATCCGTGTCTCCCTGAATCGTTCCCTCTTTATCGGTGGACTCATTTCCGCCGGTTCCCGCGTTGGTGGGCACTGCGTTGAAATTCACGGTGTAACCGTTCGGCAGAATCATGGTGTTGAGTTTGATTTTCATTTCGCCGCGGCCCTTCACTTTTCCGGGGCGTTTGGCTTCCACGATTTCTCCCTGCACGTAGGAGCCGGCGGGAACCATAATTTTGTTGTGCAGCACAATGGGAAAAAGTGTCTCGAGATAAATCGGATCGCCGGGACTCGCGTTACGTGTGGTGATGGCGTTGTGAAGAATCAGCGGAAGTTTTGTGCCAGTGGGTACTTCGAGCATCGCGGGCTTCGCAGCCGTCGGACGAATCCGAAGCGGCGCCAGCGGGCGCGGCTGACTGCTGCTGAGTGGCTGGATCGGCTTGCTTCGGCGTGATGGGTCCCTGTTTATCTTGCGCAGAGGCAAACGATGCGGCGGACAGCGCAACGAAAAATGCGACAAATCCAAAAATAAAGAAATTGCTGTGGCGTTTAGAATTCATTGTGACCACCTTTGCTGCAATACGATGCGGTAAATCAAGATGCCGGATGCTCGTATCATACTCCTGCCATACAGTTGGTGATGTGGCAGAATGTCGGGGATGGGTAAGCCCTCTAAGGCTCCGCAAAAGAGAATCGAGCCGAATCCCGTCCCGGAAATGGGGCGCGCCAAGCGCATTGCGATTAATACGTTCCTGATTTTTCACATCGTGGTGATTTCCATTTGGGCGATTCCGTTCGGCGGAGCTTTGTTTACGGATTGCCGGGATTTTGTGCGCCCGTATTTGCGCTGGAGCGGGCTTTTTCAAACCTGGGACATGTTTTCGCCTTCGCCCAAATCGGTGAACAGCTATATCGAGGCGGTGGTCATTTATAAGGATGATTCTTCCGAAACGTGGACGTTCCCGAGAATGGAACAGCTCAGCTACACGCAGCGCTACTTCAAGGAGCGGTACAGAAAATTCGAAGAGAACCTGCCCGATGAAAATTATTCGCTCCTGTGGCCCGATGCTGCGCGATATGTCGCGCGAATGAAAAGCAGCGGCGCGAATCCCGTGGTGACGGTGATGCTCGTGGATTGGTGGGCGAGGATCCCTCCCGCATTCAATAGCGACGCGGTGAAAATCGCGCATGACGCAAATGTTTTCTTCACCTATCAGGTGCAGCCCGGGGATTTGAAGTGAATTTCAAATCGTTTCGCGAATCGTGGAGCCGATTTTTCTTCGCGCCGCAATCTCCAACTCCGATCGCTTTATTCAGAATTATTTTTGGATTTTTGGTGATCGCCACACTCGTGCTGCTGCGCGGCGATTGGCTCACCTGGTACGGCCCCGATGCGTGGGTAAGTTTGCATACGATGCGAGTGCTGGAACCCGGGACGCGACTCAATTTGTTCGCGATTCTTCCGGCGAGCAACGCGTGGATCGAAGGATTGTTCTGGGTTTTTCTGCTTTCGGCGATGACTGTTGACGATCGGATTCTTCACCCGCGTGAACAGCGTGATCGTGTTTCTCTGCTTGACATCCATCGACCAGCGAAATCTTTTCATCACCACGGCGGCGACACTTTCCTGCGCGTGGCCGGATTTTTTCTGATGTTCGCGCCCGCTGGCGCGGCAATTTCGGTGGATCGGTTGCTGCGCATGCGCCGCGGAAAAGAAAGCGCGGAAGCGCAGCCGCGCGCGCCCTGGGCGCAGCGCATGATTCAACTCGAACTTGCCCTCGTCTACTTCGCGACGTTTTGCTGGAAGGCAAAGGGAGTGATGTGGGTGCAGGGCACGGCGCTGTATTACGTATATCACCTCGACGAGATCCGGCGATTTTACGTGCCGCGATGGCTGATGCAGCCAATGGTTTTAAAACTGGGGAGCTGGTTCGCGCTGGCGCTGGAATTCAGTCTGGGAATCCTGATTTGGTTTAAGGAAATTCGATATTACCTGCTGGCGCTTGGCGTGCTTTTTCACTTGAGCATCGAATACTCGCTGAACTTGCCGCTATTCCAGTGGGATATTTTGTCGGCATACGTCCTGTTCGTTGACCCACGCGATCTCACGCGATTCTGGAAATGGATTTGCGCGACAGCGGGCGTTGATCCCGCGAATTCGTTGGTGACCTTTGCGCGAACCGCGCGTCAAACAGCCAGGTCTTAATTCGCTAGTTGTGACAGCTGCGTCCGGATTGAGATCGCGAAGAGCAAGCTTATCGGCGGGCCAGGATGCGCGGAGGCTGGGAATGAAGAATCCGTTTGAGACGATTTTGCAGGACACCAAGTATGCCTTCCGCATTTTTACAAAAACTCCCATCATCACGATCGTCGCAGTACTTTCATTGGCGCTGGGAATTGGCGCGAACACAGCAATTTTCAGCCTGATTGATACGGTGATGTTGAAAATGCTTCCGGTTGAAAAACCGGAAGAGCTGCAGCATGTGATGTGCGATCGCAACACGGCTCGCAGCCAAACACGGCGTTCACAAACAAGTTGTGGGAAGAACTGCGCGACCAGCAGGATGTTTTTTCGGGAATATTTGCGTGGTCTCCAAATCAATTCGATTTGGCGCAGGGCGGCGAAGCGCACTACGCGCAATCCTTGTATGTGAGCGGAGATTATTTCCGGACGCTTGGCATACACACGGCGGCGGGGCGATTGCTCACAGCTCGAAGACGACAAACGCGGTTGCACGGGAGCTGCCGTACTGAGCTATGGATTCTGGCAGGATCATTTCGGCGGTTCGCCGAGCGCCGTGGGCAGCATGATCACGCTGGATGGACACGCGTTTCAAATCGCGGGCGTCACCGCGGCGGGATTTTTTGGAATGGACGTGGGCCAGCACTTCGATGTGGCCGTGCCGATTTGCGCCGAAGCGATCATGGACGGAAAAAATTCCATGCTAGATCACCGTTCGAGCTGGTGGCTGCGCGTAATGGGGCGTCCGAAACCGGGCCTCACTACTGACAATCTTGCGGCGCGGTTGAAGGTATTGTCGCCACAGGTGATGACCGGCGCGATGCCGACAAAACTGGAAGGCCGACGAGCAAAAAGAATTTGCGTCGCGCTTTTTTGTGACGCAGCCCGGGGGCACGGGACTTTCTTACGTGCGGCGGCAATACGAAAGTCCGCTGAAAGTTTTGATGGGTGTGGTGGGCCTCGTGCTGCTGATCGCGTGCGCGAATATCGCAAGCCTGATGCTGGCGCGTTCGGCGGCGCGGCACAAAGAAATCGCGGTGCGGCTGGCGGTGGGCGCGTCGCGGTGGCGGTTGATTCGGCAGTTGCTGACGGAATCGATTTTGCTTTCGGCGATGGGCGCCGCGCTGGGAGTGTTGTTCGCGCGGTGGGGCGCATCGCTGATGGTGCGGTTTATCACTACCACGCACGAAAAAGTTTTTCTGGATTTGACGATTGACACACGAGTGATGGCGTTCACCGCGGGCATCGCGGTGCTTACCGGATTGTTATTTGGCGTGTTGCCCGCGTTTCGCTCGACGCGCGTTTCGCTGGCCTCCGCGATGAAAGGCGGCGCAAAGGATGAATCCGCGGGCCGCTCGCGATTTCGTCCGGGACGCTGGATCGTTGCGTCGCAAATCGCTCTGTCGCTTGTGTTGTTGGTGAGCGCGGGATTATTCGTGCGCAGCTTCCGGAATTTATTAACGCTCGACGCAGGTTTCGATCGCAGCAATGTCTTGCTCGCGCAAATGGATTTGCGCAACGCTCACATCGCGCCCGAACAGCAAGGCGCATATTGCGAGCAGATCCTTAACCGGCTGCAAGCGATTCCCGGCGTGATTGCGGCGAGCCAATCCACGGTGACGCCTATCAGCGGGTCAAGTTGGAATAATGATGTATTCATTGACGGGCCGAATGCGCCGACGGGCGATGACGCCAGCGTCTATCTGAATTTCGTCACGCCCGGATATCTCGCGACGATGCGCACCCAATTGCTCGCGGGGCGCAACCTTGACGATCACGATCGCAAAGGTTCGCCGCGCGTAGCCCTGGTGAATCAAACCATGGCGCGAAAATTTTTCGGCAACGCGAATCCCATCGGCAAAACATTTCGAATGGAAGAATATCTCCCGAACAGACCACCCGGGATGACGGCGCCGATCGAAATCGTGGGGTTGATGCGCGACACGAAATATATATCCATGCGCGAAAATACGCTTTCGCAAGCGACGATGCCGATTTATCAAATTTCGGAAGACGCGCCGCCGATTTTCGAAGCGCCCGATTTCGAAATTCGCACTGCGATGAAGCCAGAGCAACTCGCAAGCGCCGTGCAAGACGCAGTGACGGGCATGAACAAATCCATTTCGCTGGAGTTCAATACGCTGGAGCGGCAAGTAGATGAATCGATGACGCAGGAGCGGCTGCTCGCCACTCTTTCCGGATTTTTCGGCGGGCTGGCGCTGTTGCTGGCGATGATCGGTCTCTACGGAGTTCTTGCGTACGTGGTGACGCAGCGCCAAAGAGAAATTGGAATTCGCATGGCGCTGGGCGCGGAAGCGAATTCGATTCTGCGTCTGGTATTTAGAGATGTGGCCGTATTGCTGCTCGCTGGAATTCCCGCGGGACTCGTCAATCGCGGCGTTCTGCTCGCGCTTCGTGCAAAAAATGCTTTTCAATTTACCGCCGCACGATTTCGTTACGATGGCATTCGCTGCGGGAGTGCTGACGGTTGTCGCTTTCGCCGCGGCATATATTCCGGCGAGGCGCGCGTCACACACCGATCCGATCGGCGTGCTGCGGCAGGAATAATCGGCCGCAAAAGCGAAGCGGGCTATCAATTCGCGCAGGGTTCGCGCTATTTCACCGGTGCGCCATTGCGCTGATCAATCGTGATGGAATTCGCGCCGGCTTTCAAATCCACTTTCACATTCCACATGAATTGTTGAGCGGCGGCGCCAGCAGCCGCCGGCGCTCCTCCAGAACCCATCACGTAATACGTTCCCGGTTTTACTCCGGAAAATGTGGCTTTGCCCGTGGCATCAATCTTCGCGCCGGTAACCGTCTCCGAATTAATCGCGGCGATGGCTGCCTGGCAACTCGGAGCCTGATTTCTGCAAGCTGTGATCATCGCCGTGAATGGCATCACTCCAGCCGGAATTGAGAAACCGCCTTTCGTCAACACGATTTCAAAACTATCCTTCAGCAAAACCAAGGTCTTGCCCTGCCAGCGGATTAGCCGCGCCCGCTTTGTTTGGAAATCCGGACGCAACCGAGAGCACCGCATTTCCAGGCGCACTGGCATTGGTTGGAGCCGCAACCGGAGCAATCGCTCCCGCGGCAGGCGCGGACGCGCTCGATGCGCTCACTACAGCCGTGGTCGCTCCTCCATTTGTCTGCGAAGGCGCGCCGGGAGTCAGCACCCCGAGATTGCAGGTCGCGGGGCGCGGCGCGAACGTAAGATCGCCATTCGCATTCTTCCCAACGATTCTGCGGCCATTCACCGGCACAGTTCCAGAGCCAGAAAGAGTGCCGTCGGGGTTCACTTTGAGAACAATCGGCGTGTTGCCATCCTGAATTTTTACTTGAGTTTGCGAGGCGGTGGTTTCCACGGTGTAATCAACCGTGTCGCCTGAATCTCCGCAATTCAGCACCGCCCACTCCATCGAAAACTCGACATAAAATCCCGGCGCACCGGAAAAATCTCCGGCCACCCGAAATCCCGGCGTTATTTTCTTTACCGCTGGCGCCGATGCGGGCGAACCCGACATGATTTGCCCAAACCCGCCCAGAAAATTGCCGGTGTCGGGAGTGAACGGTCCAGCCGACGTAAGAACTCCCACCGAGCATCTCGCAGTCTTCGCTTGCAGTATCGGCACGCTCTCGCGATGTCCCACAGGATTCGGATTTGAAGCAGTCGCCGCGGGCGTTACCCAATAATCGTTGTGACCGATCACGATGCTTCCCCTCACATCGACGGCGCCGGGGCCGGCAATTTTTCCGTCCGGACGAAAACCTAAAGTGAATGGTTGCGGCAAATTTTTTACATTCAATACCGGCTGGCCGCCTTTCATCACGATCGAGTATTCGATCGTGTCTGTAATGAGATCGGCGCAGCCGGAAAGTTGCAGCGAATCATCCGCGAAACTTATGGAGATGCCCGCGTCTCGAAATGTGCCCACCACATCAAGCCCCGAATGCGGCGCCGGCGTGGCACCTGGTAACAGCGCGCCAACCATGCTCATCACCGGATCGAGCAAACCGTTTGACGCGCACTGCGATTCGCTTCGGCCCGATTCGATGCAGCGAATCAACTTTTGATCGCCGGACGACTCGGCGGGCTTCGCGGCTCCTCCAGGACCCAGCACGACCGGCGGCCCATCCATTTGCGCGATCGCCTTGGCCCGCGCCGCATCCTGCGTGTCTTGCTGTTTCTTCTGGAAGGCTTGCGCTTTGGCAATATCCGCCGGGGAGGGCTGCGTGCAAGTGGGAATCAATTTCTTCAGATTGGCGCGAGTCTCATTCGTGTACGCCATGAATCCGTTGTGCAGCGGGCGATCGGGATGCGCCACCAGGCACGATCCCGTGTCCGTCTGATTCTGCATGTTGCAGCTTTCAATTTCCAGGCGCTCTCCGCCGCAAACATAAATCACGCCGGTCTGAAAAGTTTCAGCGGACGCGACTCCTGCAACGAACAGAGTGATGAGCAATGCGGCGGCAACGTAAATCGCTGGCTTGATTTTCACTGTATGTCCCCCGATTGCTGCAATCGCGACGCGACGCGATCTGCAGCCGTTTCCGCCGCACCGCAATTGAATCACGCGTATCGCTTACTTCGCTTTCACCAGTTTCGGTATCTGGCTGCCCGCCGGCCCAGCCAGCGAGCCATCGCCATTGATGGTGAACGCCATCGACTGGCTCGTATCGCCCGCGGCCGGCGAAATCACAACTTTGCTGCCGTCAACTTTGTAGGTACCGTCGATGCGTATTCCGCCGAAATTCAGCGTGGCTTTGCCGTCTTTCAATTCAAGTGTCACCGCGCCATCGGCATCCTGATATTTTCCGTCAGGATTTACGCCACACGCGACCGCAAGTCCTGCACCAGCCAAAACTGAAATAAGAAGCGCCCTGCGAAACCACTGATTTTTCATCACGATCTCCTCGGTGAAGATTTTTAAATTTTTGCAAATTGAAAAGTGTCCACAAACCGTCTTCGCTGTCTGCGCGCATAAATTCGATCTGCGCGGTTACGCCGTCGCGGTCTTCTTCATCGCCCCCGCTGCCAGCACCAGCGCCGCGATTCCCAGTACAAAAATTCCCCAGGCCCATGAGAATGGACTTGGCACGCCCCTCTTTTTCCATATCGCCAAACGCTTTGTTGATCTCCATGTAGATCATCACGAATCCGATCACCACAAACGCCAACGGCGCCGCGTTCAAATACTTCGACCACGCTGCCTTGATGAACGGGGCGGCAAACGGCGCGGCGATCGCGAGAATTCCCAGCATCGCGAACAATCCGTGGCTGCTGCCGCCCGGAGTCATCGTCACTGGGTTGCTCGTGTCTATCCCCAGCAAATTCCAGAACGTAAACGAAATCGATCCCACAAATCCGCCCGATACTCCCGCCGCTGGCAGGAAAAACCAAGCAATCCACACCAGCACCGCCGCGCCCAGCGGCACAGTCCCATCTTCGCCGCCAGCGCGCCGATTCCCTGCTGCGCCAGCTTCGCCGCTTCCTTCCCTTTTTCCTGCGCCTCCTTGCTCATCTGCGCCATGCGCTCTTTATTCGCTTGGTTTGGGTCCACCGCGGTAATTCCGGTGATCGTCCCCGTCGCATCAAGTTCCACATCCACCGCCATGTTTGCCGCCGGTGCCACGGGAGATTTCCAGGTGCTATCCACCAGAAATTGCTTCTGCTGGCCATTTACAAACAGCAACCCCGGAGTCGCATCCGGTACTTTAATGATCGTTGCTTTAATGCGCGGGCTAGGTTCGCTCATTTTTTTCGCTCCCTCTTGAGGTCAACAGTTTTCGCTGCGTGAATCACTGCCGATCCGGCTGCTCGCCCCTTCCCCCAAAAACGCGGCTCCAAGGGCGTTGCTGCAACTGCTTCGCGGTGCTACAGTTTCCGCCTACGACTACGGCAGGTTTGAGCGCGGATTCTTCACTTTCGCGAATCGGAAGTCCTGACGGAACTCTAAAGAATCCTGAAGAAACGCTAAGTCTATGGATTCCAACGCCCAAGCGACCCACGGAGACGAAATACAGCCGCGCGTCTGGGCGTTTGCCGATTGCGAATTTGACGAGCTCCGCCGCGAGCTTCGCATCAAAGGCCATGTAATCGAACTTGAGCCGAAGCCCCTCGAAGTCCTCTTCCAGTTGCTGCTTCACACCGGCCAAGTCGTCACGAAAGAGCAGTTGCTCGATTGGGTGTGGCCCGGAACGATGGTGGTCGACGGTTCGCTCGCCACCGCCGTCTCAAAGTTGCGCAAGGCTTTGGGCGATGAAGATTCCTCGATATTGCTCACGGTTCCCCGCGTCGGCTACCGGCTTGGAGTTCCCGTGCGTGTCAGGCCCGCCAGCGCCGATCCGCACAACGTCGACGCGCACAACGCGCCTCGCACGCCACAGCCTCCGAGGGCGCAGCAAAAGCGCGAGCGCCCCATTCTTCTCTGGACCGCTTCCGCTATTTTGTTGCTCATCTTGATTTCTCTCGGAATTTACGAGCGGAAAATAATTTGGCCGTCGAAGCAAACCGTCCCGCCCAACGCGATTTCTTCCATCGCCGTAATCCCACTGGTGAATCTCACCGGCGATCCTTCGCAGGAATATCTTGCCGATGGAATGACGGAAGAATTGATCACCGAACTCTCGAAAATTCGCGCGCTGAAAGTCATCTCTCGCACCACGATGATGCAGTACAAAGGCGCGCAGAGAAGCCTTCCGAAACTTGCTCACGAATTAAACGTAGACGCCGTCGTCGAAGGCGCCGTTTTCCGCTCCGGCAATCGCATTCGCATCACCGCGCAATTAATTTACGCGCCCGCCGATACCAATCTCTGGGCCGATAGTTACGAACGCGATCTCGGCGACATGATGAATCTTCAAAAGGAACTCGCGCGCAGAATCGCCGACGAAATTAAAATCACCGTGAGTCCCACGGAAGCGAAGCAGCTCCGAAGTTCCGCCGCCGTAAACCCCGAAGCTCGCGACCTCGATCTTCGCGGCCGCTATTTTTGGAATCGACGCACCCGCGATAGCCTCTATAAAGCCGTCGATTATTTCCGCCAGGCCAGCGAAAAAGATCCCAACGATCCCCTCGCCTACGCCGGCCTCGCCGATAGCTATGTGGAGCTCGTCGGCTTCGGCAACATGACTTCCGCCGAAGGAATTCCCAAAGCGAAAGCTGCCGCGCAGAAAGCGATTGAGCTTGACGATTCGCTCGCCGAACCTCACACCGCTCTGGGCTATGCCATGGCCGAAGATTTCGATTGGGTCGCATCCCAAAAAGAATTTCAGCGCGCTCTCGAACTCGATCCCGGCTTCGTGATCGGCCTTTATCAATACGCGCTTTATCTCTCGGTATTGGGCAGGCACGACGAAGCGATCGCGCTCGCACAAAAAGCGCTCGACCTCGATCCACTTTCTCCAATTGTTTTGTATCGCGCCGGCCGCGTGCAATTCCAAGCGCGCCACTATCCCGAAGCCGAAAAACTCTTCCGCCGAATTTTGGAATTAGATGTCAGCGATCCGCTGGGACTTTACGGCCAGGGTATGGTCTACGAAGCCGAAGGAAAATTTAGTTCCGCAATTTTCTTTCTCGAAAAACAAAATCTTCAACAAGGCTTCGACGTCGCCACCGTCTACGCCGAATCCGGAAATCCCATCGAAGCCCGCCGCCGTCTCGATGAAGCCACCAAAAAAGTGAAAGACGCGAAAGCTTATCTGCGACCCGGCTGGGTAGCGGAAGTCTACGTCGGGCTCGGCGACAAAGACGCCGCCATGCAGTGGCTCGAGCGCGCCTACAAAGAGCGCGACCTCTGGCTAGCGCTCCTAAAAGTCTGGCCCAGATTCGATCCGCTGCGCTCCGACCCGCGCTACCAAGACCTACTAAAGCGCATGAATTTCCCCCAATAAATTTCTCTGGAGATTCACTTGGGTGGGAATCAAAAACAAGCCCATCCTGGCCGTTGGATCTTCGCCCCGTATCCAACGGCCAGAATCGGCCTTCACTATTACGTCGCCGCCAAGTTTCCGGCTGCGTTTGAAAACACGTTGCTAATCGCGGAGCCCAAGCTGGTCATGGCGGCGATCGCTGCGAGAGCGATCAGCACCACGAGCAGCGCGTATTCCGTGAGGTCCTGCCCTTCTGTCCCGTACCATAGCTTCTTCAACTGACTCTTCATTTGTTGACCCTCAGCACTGAGATTGGTGATCGGGACGTACATCACCAGGTAAACCGCTCGCACGTACGAAGCCACCGCTTCTCGTTCGACCTCCGTCTCCAAATCATTGAACGGATTTACCTTATCGAGTAACCAACCGTCGCCACTCGAAATACATCCGTGATCCCGCGAAAACTGTAATCGTCTTCGCACAACGCGCACGCTCGGCGAATCTACTTTTGGTTACACTTCGAGCGCCGAATCCGGGTTTTCTTTTGCCCGTGTAGAGGTGGACTTTAGTCCAGCGGCAGTGGCCTTTTCCGTGTCTAAGTCTTTTATTATTAACATTTTACGCTCCAAACACGCCCCCAACACCCCCACCCCATTGTTTTTGTAAAATGATGATTCTAATAGACTTATCTAGTACTATTACTAAAAAGTTGTTCATTCTAAAGGAGTTAGGTCCGTTTTCGGGGGTATTTTTTGGGCTGTTTTGGGGGTAGTACTAAAACTAGGTCCTCACTGTGGGGTTCGGCTCGGGCGAACTGGCCCAGCCTCTCCAGGCTGGGCTCAGTTCCCCCGATTTTTCCGTCCGCGGCCGATAGGAGGCTACCGCATGTCCGTCCCAAGATTTCGGGCGAACGTGGGATTGTCTGCAGCCGGACGTGAGGCTCAAGCCTCGGCAATCACCGCGATTGACACTCTCATGCCGGGGATTCGAACGGGCAATTTCGCGCCTTGTCGCGCAGGCGGGTTCGCCGGAAACCACTTAATCCACTCTTCATTCATCCCGGCGAAGTCTGTATCTTCAAGAATGATCACAGTGGCGCTCACCACGCGTTCCAGTGAAGTCCCCGCGGCTTCGAGGATAGCGGACACATTCTTCAAGCACTGTCTGGTCTGCTCCTGGATCGTATCTCCAACAATCTTGCCGGTTTCGGGATTGTGCGGCCCAGTGCCTGAGACGAATACAAGACCTGCCGCTCGCACCGCTTGGCTGTACGCCGACGGTGGAGACGGGGCGTTAGGCGTTCGAATGATGTCTCTTGCCATAAATTCTCCAGTGCTGACCAATGGAACCGGATTCATTATCCGATCAGATTTGATTCAGAAACGCGAATCACGACGAGACCCGACCGTTCTGAAAGAGGAGATGTTCTCACAACTCTGCGTCTGAACAACGATGCAAAAAGGGCGACAGTGAATTGAACGGCGGATGTGACCTGAGAAATCCCCACTGAGTTCGCTGAAAGTCGGCGGAAATGCTTTACAGGCGGTGAACGCACGCGGTTAAATCGGAGCTTCGACAAGTCTTGGCTGTGCTTGGCTGAACCGAATGAGGTGGGTCATTGAAGTCAATCTTGTGCCTGTTCTTTGTTCTCTTAGGATTTGTTGCAGTCGCGGCCGGACAGTCAGCGCAAGTGGACGGGCCGGAAGCGAATCCCGGTCGTCCCACAGTTTCGACTCCCGCAACTTTGACGCCTATAGGGTATTTGCAATTCGAGACGGGATTCCTCGGTGCAAGCCAGTCGCCCGAATTTTCATCGCGGTACGGCTTTAACGAGGTGACTAAACTTTCGGTTGCGCCGCGCCTTGAACTACTCGCGTCCGCAGAGCCGATAGCGCATTACAACGCAGGCGGAATCACGGCGAATAGCGTAGCGGACGTATTTCTCGGCGCGCAAGCGGTTCTCTATCACGGAGAGGGCACCACACCTACCGTGGCCGTGAGTTACTTTCACCGTTTTTATGATGGCGGCGCGCCTGAACTTGACATCGGAAGCCCGACCAATTCTGCCCTCATACTAGCGAGCGCCGATGTGAAAGGGTTTCATTACGACGCGAACGCACTCTTCAATGAACAGAGCGAAGGGCCGATACGCAGAGGGCAATTCGGACAAACGCTTTCGATCTCGCATCATCTGGGCGGAAAGTTTTCATTGTCAGGCGAAATCTGGCATTTCACACAACCGTTTCTTCGCGGGAACGCCGTTGGGAATCTTTGGGCGATTGGATACAACGCGAGGAAGACTCTCGTACTCGACGCCGGATTCGACCGTGGTTTAACGAGCACTTCAACAAAGTGGGAAGTATTCATAGGCTTCACGTATTTGGTTCCACGCCGCTTGTGGTGAGTGGGCCAGCCTTAACTTGCGATTGTGAATTGTCTTTCCGCCGGGTGCCCCATAACAAATCAATGTTCGTCTGTGCCGCTGGTGTCTATGTGGACGTTCTTCAGTTCCTTGATTTGCGTGATGGCGATCGCGCGAGTTCCTTTGCGCTCGAATACAGGGCCGGTGGCCTGCACGTACTTTCCGACAAACGGCATCATCTTTTCACGCTGACTGGAATCTGGCATTTCCGCAGAGATTGGGAAATAGATCAGTCCGGCCTTGGTGAGAATGATGATCGGTGAGCCGTGCATAACGCAATCCATGGTGCACTTCAAACTAAAGCTGGTCGCGGTCCCAGCCGGGTTTTGGACAGGACAGGCGAGGTCCCGAACGGCGCCCTCGATCGTCGCCGTCTTCGCGTTGGGATCCATCGTAGTACCCTGAGGCGCGGCCGGCGAGCAGATGAGCGCTATAGCAAAAGCGGCCGGAAAGAACACGTGAGAAAAAATGGAGCGCTTCATAAGCATCCTTCAACGGTGCACGACAAGCGGTGCGCGACAAAATGTTATCCGTCTTGGCAAACATTATCACGGGACTCGCCTTTCAGAAACGGCAGGGTGCACGATGTTCGTCCCAACAATTCGGGCGAACGTGGGACTGCCGGGTGCCGCATCACGCCGCAGTTGCGTGTGGGTTTTCTGCGTTCTTTCGACTCGCCGCGTGCCCCAGGGTTGGCCCGCCAAAAATTCGGACGAACGTGGGATTGGCGGCAGCCGCGTACGGTGGTCTAGCGCGCGCGTGCGCCACGCCGGCTGATTCGCAAGGCGGAAGAGCTAAGGCAGAGAGACGAGTGAAGAGAAGAAGAGAGGAAAGGTCAATAGCTTCCCACCGTTTGCGTAAAAGTCCGCAAAGGATGCGCCACCCTCCGTTTTTTTCGCTGCATTACTTCACGATTACGGGTGTCAGTGGTATCATCGCCGCCTGAATTCGTGAAGAGTAGGTCCCAAGCAAAGGATGTGCCTGCATCGAAATGAAATTTCGCGAGGTCACTTCGAAGATTGTGGCACTTTCCAAGGATACCACCCTAACTTTCCCAAAACGGGCACGAGAAATCGAAGCTGGTGCTTGATACGTGCTCTCGCCAAGAAATCATCGAACACCTCGACCATGCGGGCATCATTCCTGAGTGCTTCAATTCCGATTGACGGAAAAAAACTCTTCGCCAAATACTGCGATGCTCTATTGACTGGGTCTTTGAGGGAATTAAATCTCAAGCCCGAGATGATCGCAGAGCGATCTGACGCGGCAGATGTGTTCGCCAGAGCGGAGGGGCACACGCTCGTTGGCGATCGAAGGCGTTTCGGTTAAGCCGAACAGCAAAGAACCAGAAAGATTTCAAGGTCGAATCTTGAACAAGTGGAGGAAGACATCCGACTACGTTTCTTGATTGCACCGTTGTACCAGTACCCGAATACGAGTAGTCAGATTTATTCCAGGCCATACGTTACAACGTGACATTGCTCTCCTACGCCCACCTAGCTTTTATGATTCGTAATCTTCCCAAAAACAAAGCGGTGTTGGAGAAGCTGTGGAATGTTGGAAAAGGATTGAAGGATTCGAACGACGTCAACATTTACTGGGCCGCAGTCGAGGAGTTGCTAGCAGAGATCAAGGGGACAGCAAGAGTAGAATGGCTGAAGGCGAAAAAGGATTCGCTTGACTTATTGCCGCTCCAAGCGACTGAGCAGATCGCGTTTCTGGAACATGAGAAAGCCGAAATAGCAAACTTCCCCGCGATGCAGCCGTTGCACGATTGATTGAGGCACTACGGATAAACTCGAGAATCAAGGCCATTCAAAGGACAGCGAGAATCTAAACTAGAGCGAACGGCGTTTTTGCACACGAAACTGGCCATAGCGCTCCTGCACAATTTTTTCAATCACGATTAGGCAATCCGCGACGCTCTGACAACCCGAGACAGATTCGACGTTCGCTAGGAGTGCAGCACCTGGGCAAACAGCGCCAAGGCGAGGTCATCTTCCTGCCACCCTGCTGCTCCGACTCCTCCGATTAGCTCGCTGGCACAAAGTTGACGGAATTGCTCTTCGAGACTAGAGTGTGATCTTCTGTTTGGACTGATCAGACTTCCGCGCAACAAAACTAATACATGTGTTGATCGCAGCAGAATTCATGGCCCTGGGTCGCGCTCAACGCTCAACCTTCAAAGGTAAAACTCCAGATATGTGAAGTTTAGTGGGCGATACGCGAGCACCAGCGCCTCCCACCCGTTCAGCGAACTGTGGCTATACAGACGAGCCAGAATGTAGCCTCTGGCTTCAAGACACGGCAGGCTTCGGATATGGCTAAGCCGAACTGACGGCAATAATCACTGTGCGCCTTCTGTGGCGAACCGCTCCGAAACGTCGAGGCGACCAGTTCAACGCTGCTGTCGGTGGTGGCTTGTTTGAAGAGCTCAGGCTCTATGCAAGAAAGTAGCATCCGTTTCCATGAATAGAAGAAATCAGCCAGAAGGCTATAGTAAATATTATCGTAGTACGGTGGATCCGTCAACGATCGCGTCGAAAAAATCGCTTTCGAAGGGTAACGATTGTGCATGCGCGTGAAGAACGTGCGGTATGCTCGCAAATTTGCCAGTAGATTTCGCGCCTTGAATTATTCGCCTGAGCTTGCTCCAGAGGTTAGACGGTCCGAACAAGACTCGATCAGTCTCGTAATCCCACATTATTGAAATAGCTGGTCCACAAAACGCTCGCCCATTACCTATTCGTCTTGGAATCCACATCAAAAAGCCGGCAATTCCAATCAACCAATTGATCTACGAGGCTCGAGACATCCCTCGAGAATCTCGCCATTTGTGACGAGTGCGACTTCTTGATAGCAACATATTCATCGCGCAACAATTTGATTAGAAATAAAAGAACTACCCGCTGCCTCGGATTCAAGAAGTCAGAGTGCGTGCTAATTCCATACAGCGCAGGGTTGGCAATGCCCGACCACTTTGGAATCTCTGATGAAGGAAGCGACATTTGGAGCTCGGCCAAGACGCCAGACTCCATTAGCCGCAGCACATCGTCTGGAGGGAAAGCATCGGTTGCCACCGCACTGAATTGCTTCTTAGACCCCGACTTTGTCCTCACCAACGCGACGATTTCTTCCCTACAGCCGGTGATATCGACCGGACCATCACTTCTGCACTTCGGACATATTTACTCTGCGAGTTTTTCCGCTCCAGACTGTCGGGGGCTCAAATTCTTGCGCGACTTCATCGATCGAAATCGTCTGTGCATCGGGTTGGTCTTGAATGAGAAGCGCGAGGTGCCTTCCTCGTTTCTTAGATAGCCACGGTCGCTTTGAAAGGAGAAAGCGAAATCCGCAGCTTTGGCATTTGCGACTATAGGTCCATAGGTATGTGCTTGGTCCTTCCGTTGCGTGACCGTCCGGAGACAATTTGCGTAAGGAAAGAGAGCCTTAGTCTGAGTTGCAACCGCGTAAGAACGCGCCGCCCCGCCGACTCGATTAGCTGAATGCTCTGCTCGGGCTCAGCATATTGCGGATACACGAGGTTGCACTTCTGAATGAAAACGGAAAGCTCATTTGAGTCGATTGAATAGGTCTCCGCACCCAGGTTCAACGCTTCAAATGCAATGGCCACCGCCGCCGAACATATCCAAGACTTTTGGACGTGGAACGTAGGATTTTGCAATCGACAGCCTCGCCTCCGCGAGAAAAAACCATTTGAACCGATCGATGTCGATCCGAGGCGCGCTAAAAGATCCTTCGACTTTGACGATAGGTCCTTGGAGAGAGATGCGAACACGAGAGATCGCATTGTGGTGAAGGTCTCCTTGCCCACCACACGTGGACTGTGTGTGAGGTTTCGCCACGCCCGTATCTTTCTGCTAGCCCTGCCGCCGACGCTTCGCTCGCTGAGAATCCGTTATCTACAAGCCTATGGGAATCGTTCGAGGGGATTGGGGCCGTCTTCGAATCAATATCATCAAATAACGATCTTGAAGCAGCCTTCGTCTTGACCGCACTGTGGGGCAGTTAAGCACCGTAACTGGCTCTCAGTCGATAAGCAAGCAAATGGCCTGCCATCATCTTGCAATTTGGACGAGATGCTCCGTATGATGCACTCTTTCAGCCGAACTTTCGAGAAAGAGAGATTTGTAATGCCGAGGGCGAAGACGGACGGTAAAGAGGATGCAGAATTAGTGCCAGCCAATTATTTAAGGTATGCGGCACCTCGCCTCTATCCTTTGATGTCTCGGTCGGAAGCAACCCCTCGCTATAAGAGAAATCGGACCTTCGCGCTATAACAGGCCCACCATAAGTTCCGGTTTCAAAGCTACTGGGTTTTTATTGTTTCACAATCAAACGAAAGTTGGACGTTGTCTCCCGAAACGATCAAGAAACTCGGACGAAAATTGCCATCGAACTGCGTTGTCGCGGAAGTAGACAAGGCGCGCAAGATACTTCGAGTTAAATTTGGGACGGCTTGAAATAGCGTAGTGAGATTTCGGGACGAAGGCGAAAGGCGCACGCCGAGTTCATGCTCAGGGCTTTCCAGATTTCATATCGCTCCCTTCGTTCCATTGTCCGGCCGGGCCAGAGTGCACTTCTGCAGCTCAGATTTAGCCCGTCCGATTCCATCAATATTCTTCTTGACAGTAGCTACCTTATCGGTTATAATCCGCTCAGTTTTATCGTAATTCCCCGTCACAACCCCTGTGCCTGAGTCCGTACGCCACGATTCCGTCCCGAATCGGGAATGTGACGGTATTGCGGCATGGCGGCGCGTGTTCGTTGCCGCGAGCCTGTTTGAGGAGAGACTGAAGATGCGCCGAACTGTGCTCAAACGCGCTCAAAACGTGTCTCCGTTTGCCGCAACCCCTTTAGAATCCGCACTTACGAAAAAACAGGGGGAGGGGGGGTGCCGTGGCATTAAATTATATTTTTTTTGAGGTGACCGGAGGAGGCGGCGTCGATCGGTGTGTTTGGTGCCGCGCTGACGGCGCTCCCTTAAAACCTGGTTCTTTTATTAGATTACCCAGGCCCTGCGGGGCCTGGGCTAATGTTTAGCAGGCGGCCCTACAGGCCGCCCGAAGATGGGGAAGGCAAAGGCGGAAAGAATAGAGAACCCACGTTCGCCCTTAAACCGTGGGACAAACATGGGGCATCCCGGATACGGCGCAGACGGGGAAGCGAAAAGAGATGACGCTCACCGGCTGAGAGCCGGTGCCACTGGGGGCCTTGGAAAGCGTCGTCATCCTGAGAGCTATCCGATCAGGATAGCCGAAGGATTTCGGGTTGAGTTTTTCGGGGGAGGAGAGGCGAAAAGAGATGTGGCGCACAGGCTGAGAGCCTGTGTCACAGGGGCGGATCGCGGGGGCGTGGCGCAGCGAATCCATCTGCGGTAGAGTTCCGGCAACGCCGGAGGGATCCCATGGCTGGAACTGCGAGTGGAGAAATGAGATTGAAGACAGACGGAAAATCCAGATGGCCGCTGATCGTGGGAATTGTGGTGGTGGCGCTGATTTTGATTGTGATCATCACTCCATTTTTGATTGACGTGAACCGATTCCGCCCCGAAATTGAGCAGGCCATCGGCGAAAAAATCGGCCGCAAAGTGCAGATCGGAAATCTGAAGGCCTCGCTTTTCAGCGGAAGCCTGGAGGCAGATCAAATCACGATTGGCGACGATGCGGCATTCAGCCACGATCCATTCCTCACCGCGAAATCGCTTTCCGTGGGAGTGGAAATGAAGCCGCTGATTTTTTCGCGCGAAGTGCGCGTGCATACCATCACGATCGACGCGCCGGAATTGCAATTGCTGCGCACGGCGGAAGGCCGCTGGAATTTTTCTTCGCTCGGCGCGAATGCAGGCGCGGCCGCAGGCGCCGGCGGATGCGAGCGGCAGCTCGCCTGTGAAAAGTTTTAGCGTGGAAGAATTGAAAATCAAGAACGCTGAAATTTCGATTGGCCGCGTGGGGGCAGCAGCAAGCAGCGGACCCAAACGCGTGGCCTACCAGAGCGTGAACATCTCCGTTAAGAATTTTTCGGAGACGGAAAAATTTCCGTTTACCTTCGACGCAAAAACTCCCGGCGGCGGGAAAATGAATGTGAACGCGCAGCTCGGCCCGATTGGAAATGCCGATGCCGAGCACATGCCCTTCGACGGAAAGTTAAACGCTGACGCAGTTCCGGCAACAGACATCGAAAATATGCTGAGCGTTCTGGGCTACTCGCTGCCCGATGGATCTTCGCTGCAAGGCGGCACGCTGAAAGCGGACGTTTCGATTACCGGTCCGCTGGCGCGCATGGTGATCGCGGGGCCGGTGGAACTCGATGGAGTGAAGCTCGCAGGATTTAGCCTGACTTCGAAACTCGCGGGCGGGCTCGGCTCCGGCGGAGATACTGGAGCGAACGAAACTGTGATCCAAAAAGCGGCGGCGAAAGCGCGCTACGCTCCAGATGGTTTGCGCGCGGACGATCTCGACGTGGAAATTCCTTCGATCGGAAGCGTCACCGGATCCGGAACCGTGGCGCCAGACAACGCGCTGCATTTCGAACTGGCGGCAAAATTAAATGCGTCGAGTCCGTTGGGCGCGCTCACGAAAATTCCGGGAATAGCGCAAATCGCTGGAACGCAAAATGGAGCGATTCCGTTTCGCGTGGAGGGCACAACCTCCAAACCGGTGGTGACTCCCGAATTGAAATCGCCGATTAAGGGAGCAGCAGGCGCCGCGACCGCGGTGGGGACGCTCGGCGGTCTTCTTGGGAAAAAAGAAAACGCATCCGTAAACAGAACATCAAATTGGCGCGCGACGCGAATCGATCGCAAATCGCACGAAAACGAAATGAGGCCTTGATGGCAAAGCTGGCATTGATTTACGGAATGAGACTTTTTCCTTCGGACGAATTGGGCGAAGTGGAAGAAGCGATCGTGAAACTGAAAAATGGCCGCACCGCGCGCGTTTCAATGCATTTGATCGAAGGAAGCAAAGAGGAAATCGAAAAGACTCTGCAGCAATCGGTGGATGCGTTTTTTGAAATGTATCCGGAAATTTAGCGAACGAAAATTCGCTCAGCGATTGCCGAAATTTTCGGGATCGGCGTTGGGATCGCCCACCGAATCGGAAACCAGCACGGTGGATTGCCCGGTAAGTTCGAAACGCTTGCGGCACTTATAGCAAACGGCTAGATCGTCGAGCCGCACCATGTAACTGCGCGCATTCGCAAAGCGCTTCTTATCTTCTTCGCCCGCGCCGCGCGGCAGTTCCTTCCGCTTCATGCAAACTTTCCAGCGAACAGGAAATTCAAAATCTTTGCGGCAGTGCGGACAGACGAGCTTGATCTTCTTCGTCTCTTCGCGTTCCGAATAAAAGGCGCGTTCATCCATGTGCGTTCGGTCGGATGCGAACTTAGCATCGCCTGCTGGCATTGTAACAAATCCCAGCCTCGCATCGCTCCATCGCAACATCCAATAGCTGAAACCCGGCCATTACCAATGGGATGTTTACTGAGTAACCCGAATGCAGAACGATGCGTCTAAGAACCCACGACGGAAAACCGCAACCTGCCGCGGCGACAACCGGGCGAGAGACGAAGAGCCAGCCGAAGCTGGCAAGCAACACTGCCAAGCAACATTGGCGAGCAACAAAGGGGCCGCAGTTATCTTAGCCGGGTGGCGCAACCTGGCGACAGCGAATAAGGGGATCGGGAAAATGTGCTGGAAGCACCTTAAGAGATTTCTAGCGGTGTTAGCGCTTGTGTCTTCGCCGGTGATTTGCGTGCGGCTGGCAAGCCAGCCGCGAGCTTACGCTCAAGATGCGCAGGCTGTCTCCCGCGTAACGATTTCCGGAACCACGAAGACTCCTGATGGCACTCCGATTCCCGGCGCGACGCTGAAGATTATTCAGCCCGACACCGGACAAACTTACATCACGTGGTCCGACGAGAAGGGTAACTTCGATCTGCGCAGCATTCCAGTAGGCCACTACCGAATCGAAGCGAGCCAGCTGGGATTCGAGGATGCGAAGGCGGAGTTTGATCTCTCCACAGATAAAGCGACCGTTGTGCCGGTCGCGATGAAGATCGCCACGCTCGAAGCGATCAACGCTGCAAACCAGCCGCCAGCAGCGGCGCGCCTGCGAATCCGTCACAAACTCCGGCGACCGGCGCGAATCAGCCGCCCACGCAGCCGACAACACCCGGAGCGCCCGCGACTACTCCGTCCAAATGCTGCCGCAACGCCAAGCACGCAAGCGCAGAATCGCGGCGCGCGCGGAGGCACTGGACAGCAAGGCCGCGGCCGCGGTTTCCAGAGCGTAAATGTACAGGGCCAGGGTGCCGCCGCAGGCGACCAATCCGCCGCCGATAGTCAGGATGCGAGCGGACTTGGGCAAGCAGCGAGCGCGGATGCGGGAGTTGTGATTCAAGGTTCCACTGGGCAAGCGCAGAGCAATTTTGGATTTGGATCGTTTGGCGATTTTGGAAATATGTCGCAGACCGGCGGCGGCGTGGCAAACGCGTCGCAAGGCGCGAGCGGCGCGCAACCGGGGCAAGACGCGCGGCGGCGGCGCAGGGCCCGGGAATCGATGATGGTTGGGCCGGGTGGCGGTGGACCCGGTGGCGGACGCGGTCCGGGCGGCGGGGGGAGGCGGACGCGGCGGGGCGGGTGGTGGGCGCGGTGGCTAGAGGCGGGCAAGCGCGGGGCGCGCAGAACGGATCGGAACCGCCGTGGGGATTGCAGCGCGTGATGCGGCAGAGAATAAATTCGTATCACTTCAGCGTGTTCGACAAATTTGAAGACTCGGCGTTTGACGCGCGGCCGTATTCGCTGACGCAAGTGAATCCAACGAAGGAATCTTTTTTCAAGGAAAATTTTGGCGGCAACATCGGTGGGCCGCTGCGCATTCCACATTTGTATGACGGCCGCGACAAAACATTTGTGTTTTTGAATGTGACCGGCACGCGAAATGAAAATGCGGTGGATAGTTTTGGCACGGTGCCGACAGCCGATGAAGCAAGCGGAAATTTCTGCAACATCGGGATTCCGCTTTTTGATCCGACGTCAAATTTTTCGGGGCCGCGCACCGCGCTGCCTTGCAATATTTCGAGCATGATCAATCCGGCAGCGGCGGGGTTGCTGAGTTTTTTCCCCGCGCCGAATGTGGCGAACACGATCAACGGCGCGCAAAATTTTCACCTGCAGACGACCACACCGAGCAATGCGTTTAACGTAAACGTTCACGTGCTGCACACGATCAATTCGAAATTAAATGTGCAGGCCACGTACAACATCAGCCAGACGAGTTCGACATCGGTGAATGGATTTCCGGAATTGACTGGAAATTCCAGCGGACGCGGGCAGGGGCTAACGCTGGGCGCAACAGAAAATATTTCGCCGCGATTGAACAACAACACTACGCTGCAATTTACACGGCAGCGAACGCAGGGATTGAATCAATTCACGGACGACACCGACATCGCCGCGACTCTGGGAATCGATGGCGTGTCGACGGCGCCATTCGATTGGAATCTTCCAGGGATAGCGTTCGCAAGCTTTTCGTCGCTGAGCGATCCGAACGCTTCGCTGCGAAGAAACCAGACGACGCGGCTGAGCGATGGCGTGACGTACGCGCTGCCAAAACACACGATCAAAGTAGGAGGCGAATTACGGAGCGTGGATTTTAATAATTTCGCCGATCCGACTCCCGAGGGCACGTACACGTTCACGGGCGCGCTGAGCGAACAACTTTACAACGAGGGTGGAAACTGGGTGCCGCTATGCAATGCGCCAGGAACCACGACGCTGACATCGCAACAGTGCTCGGCATACCAATTCGCGGATTTTCTTCTGGGATTTCCGGAAAACGCGAACGTGCGTTTCAGCGGACAGCCAACTTATTTGCACAGTTGGGGCTGGGTAGGATACGCAACTGATGATTGGCACGTGAACCAGCACCTGACGCTGACGTACGGATTGCGGTACGAAGGAATTACGCCGCCATCGGAATTGCACGGAAGCATGGCAGACCTGGTGCTGAATCCCACATTCACTGAGGGAGCTGTGGTGGCTGCGGGAGGAACATCACCGTTCGGCGGAACTCTGCCGCAGGGACTGCTGCACGGCGATTACAAGGATTTTTCTCCGCGCATCGGACTTGCATGGCGAGTGCCGGGAAAATTCTTCGAAGGAAAGCACACGATGGTGGTGCGCTCGGGCTACGGGATTTTTTACAGTCCCACGATTTACAACACGCTGGCGAACGATTTGCTGAATCAACCGCCATTCGGCACGGCGCAAACAGCGGCGAGCGAAACGGGACAATTGTTGACGCTGCAAAATGGTTTCCCGGCTTCCACTGTTTCGGGCGGGATTACAAACACGATTGCAATCGATCCGAATTACACGAACGCGTACGCGCAGATCTGGAATCTGGGAATTGAAACGCAGATCAGCCCGTCGTGGCTGGTGACGGTGACATATACGGGGACGAAGGGGACGCACCTGGAATTGCTTTCGGCGCCGAATCAATTGGCGCCCGGTGTGACGGGCGCGCCGCTGCTGGTGAGCAATGTCACCGGCGGATTTACGTATGAATCGAGCGGTGCGTCTTCGATTTTGAATGCGCTGCAAGCGCGCCTGCAACGGCGCATGCACAACGGCATGATGTTTCAGCTGATCTATACGTACAGCAAATCGATCGACGATTCGAGCAACATCGGCGGAGCCGGCGGCACTACTGTGGTGCAGCAATTTCCTCTGTTCGATCTCGAGCGCGGACTATCGGCGTTTGACGAGCGGCATGTTATTACCGGAAATTATTATTACGAATTGCCTTTTGGCGAACGGAAAAAATGGCTGCGTAGCCGTTGGGAATCGGCGGTTTTTGGCGGGTGGCGCATTAACGGAACGGTGAGCTTCCACACGGGGACGCCGTTTACCGCGCAATACAATCCAGGCACTGCGGACTTCAGCGGATCGGGCGCAAGCTTTTCATACCGGCCAGACCAATTGATGAATCCGAATCTTCCGAGCGGCCAGCAAACGCTGACGGAATTTTTCAACACTGCGGCATTTGCGGCGCCGGCGAACGGTGTGTTTGGCGATGCTGGACGGAACACCATCACCGGTCCGGATTATTTCGTGCTGAACGCTTCGGTGTCGCGCTCGATTCAAGTGGGGCACGACGGAAACCACCGCGTGGATTTCCGGTGGGACATGGTGAACCTGACGAATACGCCGAGCTTTACTTCTCTGGGAACGATTCTCGGCTCGCAAACATTCGGACAGATTACCGGCGCGGGACCGATGCGCTCGATGAGCATGACATTGCGATATAACTTTTAAGAGAGAGATGGAAATGTACAGTCAACAGCATTCATTCCTGAAACGCAGTCTCGCAGCGATCGCCGTGTATGCGCTGCTGCTGCCGGCGTTGCCCGCGCAACAACAAACGCAACAACAAAACCAGCAGCAGACACAACAGCAAGCGGCGCCGCCGTCACAACAAACGACACCGCCCGCGCAACAGACGCAGCCGCCATCGACGGGCGGGCAGCAATCGCCACAGTCTCCTGTGAATCTAGGGCAGGGTCCGCCACCGCCTCCGCCGCAGCACAAAGGCGGAGGGGGGATCACCGTTCACACGAACCTGGTGCAGATCGATACGTTTGTCACCGACAAAGACGGCAAGCCCATCAAGGGATTGAAGAAAGAAAACTTTCAGCTGGATGAGGACGGCAAGCGGCAAGCGCTGACGGCTGTGGATTATTACGACATCGAAGGGATCGAGAAAGCGGCGAAAAGCGACGACACTACAGCTCCGATCGTGGTGAGTTTGAAAAACGCTCCCGATCCTGAAGTGGTGCGGAATCAAGTGCGCGATCACCGCATGATCGTTTTATTTTTTGATATGACTTCGATGCAGCCGGAAGATTTGCTGCGGGCAACGGATTCGGCGAAGAAATTCCTTCACGACAAAATGAGTCCGGCGGATCTGGTGGCGATCGTGTCGTTTGGCAGCGTGCTGACGCTGAACACGGATTTCACAAACGATCGCAACGTGCTGTACCAAGCGGTGGCAAGACTGATTCCGGGCAAGGATGCGAATCTTTCCGGGCAGGCAACGTCAGCGAGCGACACGGTGACAGCCGATGACGAATCTGCTTTTTCCGCTGACGATACGGAATTCAATATCTACAACACCGATCGAAAGCTGTACGCGATGGAAACGCTTTCGGGGATGCTGGGCGGAATTCCCGGCAAGAAATCCGTGATGCAATTTACGGGAGGAATCACGCAATCCGGCGAAGACAACCGCGCTGAATTGATCGCAGCAACAAACGCGGCGAACAAAAACAATGTTTCGTTTTATACGGTGGATTCGCGGGGATTGATGTCAGACACCGCGGACGCCACGACCGGCGCAACGGCGGGAAACTCAGGATTCACTGGCGGGCAAACTTATCAGAGGACGCAAGCGCGGCAGGATTCGCGCGACACGCTTTCGACGCTGGCGGAAGATACGGGCGGCAAGGCATTTTTCGATGAAGGAGATTTGGGCGCGACGTTCGCGAAAGTGGAAGCCGACAACACCGGCTACTATTTGCTGAGCTACTACAGCACGGACGTAAAAGAGGACGGACGCTTCCGCCGCGTACACGTGAAGCTGGCGGGCAGCTATCCGGGATCGCATCTGCGGTACCGCGAAGGATACAACGCGGCGCGCACCTGGAAGATTTACACCACCGAGGATCGCGAAAAGCAATTGGACGACGCGATGGCATCGGATGTGCCGCGCGTGGAATTGCCGATTGCGCTGGAGACGAACGAATTCCGGCTGCCGAATAATTCTTTCTTCGTTCCGATTTCGGCAAAGCTGGCTCCCGGCGCATTGAAGTGGGCGCAGAGCCACGGCAAACAACAAACGCAATTCGATTTTCTGGTGGAAGTGATGGACGCGGGAACGAAGCGCGTGGCGGGACCTCCGCTGCGCGATACGGTCACGGTGCATCTGGATCAGGCGCGGTTTCAGGAGGTGCAGCAGCAATCGATCGTGTATCAGGGCAACATGCTGCTGAATCCGGGCAAGTACACCTTGAAATTTCTGGTGCGCGAGAACGAATCAGGCCGCATCGGCACATTCGAAGAGCCGCTGAACTTGACGGCGCTGGATGCGAATCACATGGCGCTTTCGAGCGTGGTGCTTTCGAGCCAGGTGATGACGCTGCAAAAAAACAACGAAGTGGAACGCAAGGTTATCGGCGGAGATTTGAAAGTGAAAGAGTCTCCGCTGGATGTGAACGGCGAGCGAATCGTTCCGAGTGTGACGCGCGTTTTCACCGACCAGCAAACGCTGTACGTTTTTTTCCAGGCGTACATGCCTGCGAAAAGCTCGACGGCGAATCTTCGTGCGGGCTTGATCTTTTTTAGAAATGGGCGGCGATTGAATGATACGCCGATGGTTGAGCCCGCCGAGGTCGATGAGAAGACGCACACGGCTTCGTTCCGAATTAGTTTGCCGTTGAGCAAACTTTCCACCGGCGGCTATACGGTGGAAGCGGTGGTGATCGAAGCGGGCGGAACGCAAGCGGCGTTTTCGCGGAATTATTTCGCGCTGAGGAAGCCGGCAGCAGCGGCTCCGGCGGCGGGGACGAGCCCTTCGGGGCAACAGTAAGAAAATTAATCAGGTTTGCGAAGATCGCGAACGTCGATGCCAAGTTGCTGGCATTTTTTGTAGAGATGGCTGCGTTCGAGGCCGAGGGCTTTGGCTACGTTGGTCATGTGATGGTTGTGGCGCTTGAGTTCCGCGAGCAAAACTTCTTTTTCGTAAGCTTCTACACGATTGGCGAGAGTGCCCGTGGCTGCTGCTCCGCTTTCGCCGGTGATACCAGGCGATGCAAGTTGCGGTAGCGCGGCTACAACGTCTTCGGCAGTGATTTCATCTCCGGTGGCGAGAAGCAGCAATCTTTCGATCACGTTTCGCAATTCGCGGACGTTACCCGGCCACGCATAACGTTTTAATTCCTCGATTGCCGCCGCGGAAAATGCGCGGACCTTCCAGCCATTTTGCGCGGCGATTTGTTTCGCGAAATGTTCGGCGAGGATGTGAATGTCGTCGAGACGATCGCGGAGCGGCGGCAGCACAATGGGAAAAACATAGATGCGGTGAAAGAGATCCTGGCGGAATGTTCCCTGCTTCACCAACTCTTCGAGGCGGCGATGGGTTGCGACGACGACTCGCGCGTCGACGCGAATGGGTTTCTCACCGCCAACGCGCTCGATTTCGTTTTCTTCGAGCACGCGCAAAAGTTTTGCCTGCATGGTGAGGGGCATGTCGCCAATTTCGTCGAGGAAAAGTGTGCCGCCCTGCGCCTGCTCAAATTTTCCGGTGTGGCGCGCGGCGGCGCCGGTAAACGCGCCTTTTTCGTGGCCGAATAATTCGGATTCGATCAGTTCGGCGGGAACTGCGGCGCAATTCAGCGTGACGAATGGGCCGGCGCGGCGAGCGCTGTGTTCGTGAAGCGTGCGCGCAACAAGTTCTTTGCCGGTTCCGGTTTCGCCGAGGATGCAGACGCGCGTTTCGCTGGCGGCGACGCGGCGAATCTGCGCCATCAAGTTTTCCATCAGCGGGGATTTCCAAATAATTTCATGTTTGCCGAGACGGCCGCGGAGCTCGCGATTTTCGCGTTCGAGGCGAGTGAGCTTGACGATGTTCTCGACCGTGACGAGAAGCTTTTCGGTGGAGAGCGGTTTCTCGAGAAAATCCACGGCGCCGAGGCGCGTGGCGCGCACTGCCATTTCGATATTGGCCTGACCGGAAACCATCACGACCGGCGATGCGACGCCGGCATTTTTCAAATCTTCGAGAAGAGCGAGGCCATCGCGGCCGGGCATGACGACATCCGAAAAAATTAAATCGAAATGTTCGGCTTTCGCCAGGTCGAGAGCGGTCTTGGCGTTATCGCAGACGGTAGCTTCATGGCCTGCAAGGCGAAATGCGCGAGAGACGGATGCGAGAGTATTTGCATCGTCGTCAACAATTAATAGATTGGCTTTGAAGGTCACAGTTTTATTTTAGTTCGCGCTTTCAATTTAGCGATCCATCTCTGCAGCGGAGCCGTGCCTCGCGGCAATCCGCTCAATTCTGGCGGACGGATTGGCAAATCGATACGAAATGTCGCGCCCGCGCCGGCTGCGCTCTCGACAGTAATTTTGCCATGATGATCGCTGACGATGGATTGCACAACGGCGAGACCGAGCCCAGTGCCGTGACGCTTGGTGGTGTAATACGGAGTGAAGAGGCGGCCGCATTCTTCTGGAGTGAGTCCCGTGCCGGTATCGGAAATTTCCACGCGCGCGGAACCATCGCGCTGCGCGGTGCGAATGGTGAGAGTGCCGCCGCCGGGCATAGCGTCGAGAGAATTTAGAACGAGATTGCTGAGCGCGCGATGGAGCAAATCGGGATCGGCCTGAATGGTGGGCAGGCTTTCATCGAGATAAAGCTCGGGCGTAATCGGCGGGCGGTTGATGGCGTGAAATTGCGCGTCGTAAAGTTTCACGGCGCTGCGGACGGATTCGTTTAAGTTTACGTCCTGCAATTGCGGCACCGGCATTTTCGAAAAATCGCTGAAGCGGCCGACGACTGTTTTTAGATTTTCGATTTCGGCGCGCAACGTGGCTGTGGATTCGTTGAATATTTCGTCGAACTGCGCTGGCATTTGCACACGGGCGCGCTGCATATTTTCGATGGTGAGTTGCAGCGGAAATAGAGGATTCTTGAGTTCGTGAGCGAGGCGTCGGGCGAGTTCGCGCCACGCGGCGACGCGTTCTGTTTGCACGAGGCGATCGCGCTGCTCGGCGAGTTGGCGCGTCATCTCGTTGAAATTTGAGGCAAGCTGGCCGACTTCGTCGCGTGAACGAACATCAACGCGCATATCCCACTTCCCTGCGGCAACCTGGCGCGCGCCTTCGGCAAGTTTCGCGATGGGACGCGAGATGCGGGCGGAAACCCAGAGGCTGAGCAAGACTCCGAGAACTATTCCCGCGCCGCCGACGAGCACGCCGAGAGTACGAACAAAATTTGTGAGCATTACCTGTTCGCTGCGCGAACTTCCGACTAATAGAACTCCGAGGACCTGACCTTCGCGGCCCTTGCGAGGAATGGCGTGAAAACTTTCGGCGCTGGCGAGATCCGAGGTCCAGGAAATTGTTTGTTCGGCGGGCGCGCCCTGCCTGCACACTTGTTCGATCAACGGGCGCAGGCGATCGGGCTGTGGCAACGTCTTTTCCGAAACCATGAGCGCGTTCGAATCGAAATCCGGCTGAAGATTGCTATAAAACATGGCGCGCGTACCGGGCGGCAAAACGAGTGACGAAAGAAAACCGCTATCGATGCGGCTGCCGCCAACGATGTAAAACTTTTTGTCGCCGACGGGAACGACACGCACGGCAATGAGCGCGAGTTCGTAGCCATTGGCCAGCTCCATGCGCTGGAGAAACGCGCCTTCCTGATTCCAATCCACACCGGGCGCGGCGAGCCAATCGATTTTGTAACCGAAGCGCTCGTAGGATTCTTTGGAAGAGATGCGAGTGCCGTCATCGGATGCAAGATCGAGAAAATCGAGGTGATGAGAATTCGCGAGGCCGGTGGCGTCGCTAACGTAGGTTGCGGGATCGGCGCCGCGAGAAAGCTGGATGGCCATGCCGAGAGTGCCTTCGCTTTCGGCGATTCCCTGCACGCGATTTACGATTTCATCGCCGCGCTGCGCCATTTCGCGGCTGAATTGCTCGACGAGATCATCGGTGTGCTGCTTTTCGAGCTCTTCGAATTTTGCGCGCGTGTAGGTGGAGACGCCCCACGAGACGAGAGTGACGGCGACGATGATGGTGAGCGAAAAAATCAGCGCGAGTTTTAGGCGAAAGCTCATGGCTTATTATTTTGCGTTGCTGCTGCCGCGGCGCGCGCTGGTTGTTCGAGCCAGACGTCAGCAAGTTGCCAGCCGCCCCAGCGAGGCGAAATCCAATCGTGCACCGCGCTGCTTACACCGTAAAGTTCCGGCACAAATGCGAGCGGAATGATCGCGCCTGAATCGACGGTGGCGCGTTCCGCGGCGTAACGCTGCTCGGGCGTATCGAGCGCGGGCTTTTGCGACGCGGCTTGATCCGGCTCGATCTGCGAGAGCAAATTGTCGAGCGACTCGCGAGCATCGGAAGGGACGAGGCGCTCTCTCACGAAGCGCAAGTCCGCGCGAATCGGTTTGCTGGAATTCTCGGGCGATACATTAATGATGATTCCGGCGTCGCGCGCGTTTACGGCGATGCGCTCCGCAATCTGCGCCGCGACGGAATCAGATCCATCATAGACCAGGGATAGCACGGGGCTCACCGAAAGCTGTGCTCGGAGTTGCCTGGCCTGCTCTACCCGAGCGGACGTGGAAAAAGTGAATGCGTAACCGGAGAGCCATTGAGGGAGCAGGCTGCCGGCGGGCTCGCCTTCGCGCTGCAGCAAAACATTGACGATGGAGGCGCGATCGATCGCGAGAGAAAGCGCGCGACGGAGATTTGGATCTGCGGCGGCGGGCGAGCTGTGCGGGGCTACTGCGAGCGCGAGGAGTTCTACTGGAGAAGATGCGGATGCACGCGCGCCGCTGCGGAGAGCTGTGCGGGCGAGAGCGGGGAGAAGTTCGGCGACATCTGTTTTGCCGACTTCGAGATCCGTGGCTTGTTGCTGAGGCTGGATTCCGAATTGAAATTCGACACGATCGACGAAAGGGCGGCCGCTCCAATTATCTTCGCTGGCGGTGAGCGCGAGATTTTTTTGCGGGTTCCATTCTGTGATGCGAAATGCGCCGCTGCCGATTACGGTTTGGTCGGCGAGATGAAAAATAAAGCTGCGGCCGTGGACAAGTTCGGCGAGGAGTTCCGGGCGCGGCTGCGCAAACGTAAATGTGACGAAATTACTGGAAGATTTCGCCTGCCAGAGATCGGCGCCTTCGAGAGCGAGAGCCGCGGCGGCGGATTCGGCGGTGAGGCGCGTGCCGTCATGAAATTTCACGCCTTCGCGCATGAGAAATTGCCAGTGCGTGAAATTTGCGTCGTGCTGCCATGCGAGAGCTAGGGCGGGCTGGATGCGGCCGGTCTCATCAAGCTTGACGAGGCGATCGAAAACCAATTCGAGAAGGCGCTCTGTGGCTGCGGAATCGGGAGTGCCGGAATACCAATCGCGCGGATCCATGGAATTTACGCGAGCGCGCATCTCGACACGAAGCGTGCCGCCGTAGCGCGGGCGCAGCGATGCATGCGCCGCAGCCACGACGAGAAGCGCGAGCAGCACGCTAGCGATTGCAGAAAACGTTGAGAGAGTAGGCTTCATACATTCCGGTTTTTAAATTGTGAACGATTGCGCGAACGGAATTCGTTTCTGTGCCGCGGCGCAGCGCGAGAACTGGGCCATCAAATTCCATCGCGGCGCTTACGGCACGAAATTCACGGCCGGTCCATTCCTGCGCTTGAATAGAGTCTGGCTTGGAGTAGTCTGCGGCGCTTGTGGTGAGAATTTGCCAGCCGGTGCCGCAGCCGGTTTGCACACTGGCGATCTGTGAGCCGAAACTGGATGCACGTGGCGATCGGTTCTGCGCTGGACTCGCCGTAGATGCGGATTTCACCATCCGTATTTGTTGTTGCCCACAACGATTGATCTGCGGCGGCGAATCCGGCGATTCCGAAAAATGAGGGGCGCGGCGAATTCGCGGAGGATGCTTCGCTCCAATCAAACCAATTGCGTCCGGCAGCCGCGATGGCGAATTGCGATTTGCCGCTGGCGCCGGGGAAATCCCACGGACTTCCCGATGAGGAGGCACAACGAGTGGTGCCCACATCTGAAATTGTTCCGGAGCAGACAATGTTTGCGAGTCGCGCCTCAAACGTTAAGCCCGAGATCGCGATTTTGCCCTGGAGGTCGCGCGAAATTGCGGCGGATAACTGGAGATAATCCATCGAATGAAGTTCCCAGGATTTGTCGCGAAAACGCATGACGCTGATGGACGCCGGGGTCAGCACGAGGAGCGGAGTATTGGTATCGGAACTTTGGCCAGCGAAGGCGAAATCAAGAATCGGTTCGGGCTGGGCTGAGAATGAGCTGCCGCTGAATGAGAATTGCTCCTTGCGTTGCGGCGGGAGTTCGCAGGTTGGGGCGCAAAACTTACAATCGCGACTGAGGCGTGCGCGTCTTGCGTGTACTCAGCAATCCAGAGGCGCGAATCCGAATCGGCGGAGAGAGTTACTTTCACGGTGATCTGTGCGGATGCCGCGGCAGCGAAGTGGAAACCGCGAGATGTAAGTTCATTCTCGAAAGCGTGCTGAGCGTCGCTGATTTCTGCCGCGCCCATCCCATTGGTAAGATCGCGAAATTCGACACGCGCAGATTGTTTGGGATCGAGTTGCGAGGCGATTTTTCGCGCCAGTTCGCGAGCGGCGGTTGTGGCTAAGCTGTCAGCGCGAGACGGCAACGCCGTAATACCGAAGATGAATATCAGAAGAGTTGCGAGAGTGCGGCGTCGAGAAAATGACCAGGATGAGAAGTCCACGGCGTTGTAAAACGCAATGTTAGCACAGCGTTCGCTCGTGTACTTTTCGCGCGCGACGGCGCGCTTCGCACTGTGCAACAACCTACGGAACATTGAAGAGACGCCCTCCGTACCTTCCATTACGAACAGAAGACGTGGAGGGTGCCGATGGACTCCTTTTTTCAAGACGTGCGCTACGCAATCCGAATGCTGGCGAAAAAACCGAGCTTTACGCTGCTGGCGGTGTTGACTCTTGCGATTGGTATTGGGGCTAGCGCGGCGATCTTTAGCGTCTTGGATAGTTATCTGCTGAAACCGATGGCGGGCCGCGACAATAGCCGGCTGGAAGTGGTGGGATTCACGCGGCCAAATATGGATGGCGCGGCGCCACTCTCGTATCCCGATTTTCTGGATTACCGCGACAACTCGAGCGTGTTTTCAGGAATGGCCGGCTATGTAAATTCTCAAGTGGGGCTGCGGGCGAACGGGCGCAGCGACATGTCTATCGCTCACTACGTGACGCCCAATTTTTTCACGCTGCTCGGAGTGCAACCAGCATTGGGACGCTTTTTCCTGCCCGGCGAGGGCGAGCGAACGCCGAACGCTCCGGTGATCGTGCTGGGATACCGATACTGGCAACAACGATTCGGCGGGGATACCAACGTGTGATTGGGCGAGCGGTAGATGTAAACGGCAAACCTTTTTCCGTGATTGGAGTTGCGCCGGAAGAATTCCACGGGCCGTACACGCTGATCGATACTCCGTTTTACATTCCGATTGGAATGTCGTCCGCGATAAGCACGAACGACCAAATGGGATTCGTAGAGCGCAGGGAGAGCCACCAGGTACATACGCTGGCACAGCCGAAAGAGGGGGTGAGCCGCGAACAAGCGCGGGCGGCGCTGCAAATAATCGCCCAACGGTTGGACCGCACTTATCCGCAATCGAATCATGATACCAGAATCGTGATCGCTTCAGAACGACTGGCGCGGCCGGAAGAGGGAGCGGCGTCGGCGAATATTCTGATTAGCGCTGTGTTTCTTGGGCTGGTGACGCTGGCGCTGCTAGTCACTTGCGTGAACGTCGCGAATCTTGTGCTGGTGCGCGCATCGGGTCGCGCGAAGGAAATGGCCGTTCGAGCGTCGCTCGGCGCGAGGCGCGGGCGACTGATACGCCAGCTGCTCACGGAAAGTTTGCTGCTCTCTTTATTGGGAGGGGTAGCGGGCGCACTGTTTGGCGCTTTTCTTGCACGCCTTGTGGCTGCGATTCGAGTCCCGGGCGGGCTCCCGATCTACTGGGAATTTTCATTTGATTGGCGAGTTTTCGCGTGTATCGGAGGAGTCGTAGTTTTCTGCGCGCTGGTCGTTGGCTTGTTGCCCGCGCTGCGCTCGTCGCGGCTCGATCTAAATGCAACATTGCGCGAGGGCGGCCGCTCTGATGCGGGCGGAGGGACGCGCACTCGTATCCGAAGTGTGATGGTTGTGGCGCAGGTCGCCGGGTCGCTTGTCGTGTTAGTCGCGGCCGGACTCTTTATTCGAAGCCTGCAAGCCTCGCAGAAGATTGACATCGGATTCAATCCAAAGAATTTGCTGAATGTAACGGTGGACCCTGGGCTGATCGGCTACCAGCAAAGCCGCAGCGATGAATTCACGCAGGCGCTGAAAGAAAAGGTTGTTGCGATGCCCGGCGTGCAAAGCGCCAGTTATGCGTACACCGTTCCGATGGGATACGACCACGAGAGTGCGCGGATCTGGAAAGAAGGACAAGCAGAAACCGATCGAGCAGTGTTCGGCGCGGAACTCAATCGAATCGACGAGGATTATTTCAAAGCGGTCGGCGTCACGCTGGTTCGCGGCCGCGGATTCACACAGCAAGATTCGAAAGATTCATTGCTGGTAGCGATCGTCAATCAGGAAATGGCGGACCGGTTGTGGCCAAATCAAGATCCGATCGGCCATCATTTCCGTTACGGTAAGCCCAACGCGCGACCGGTGGAAGTGGTGGGAGTTTCGCGCACCGGTAAAAACGATTCTTTGACCGAAGATCCTTCGCCATATTTCTATTTGCCATTCGCGCAAAACTTTTCGAGCCTTCACATTTTGCAGGTGCGGACGACCGTGCCTCCGACGAGCCTCGCGCAATCGATCGAGGCTGCCGCGCGCGAGATCGATCCCAGCATTCCGGTGTATGGCGTGCAAACGATGGAAGAATCACTCAACGGCGGCAACGGATACTTCCTGTTCCGGATGGGCGCGCTTTTCGCGGGATCGCTTGGCGCACTTTGCCTTTTGCTCGCCGTCATCGGCGTGTACGGAGTAATTTCGTATGCCGCCAATCTGCGAACGCATGAAATCGGAGTTCGCATGGCGCTTGGCGCGCAGCATCGCGATGTTTTGAAAATGGTATTGGGACAAGGGCTCATGCTGGTCGGAATCGGGCTCGTGGTCGGGCTCGGAATGTCGATGGCGCTCACGCGGTTCATGCGCAACCTCTTATTTCAAATCGGCGTAGTGGACCCGGTTACGTTCATTTCCGTTTCGGCGGTGCTTGTAGGCGTCGCGATGATCGCCTGCTACATTCCTGCGCGCCGGGCGACAAAAGTGGATCCATTGATCGCGCTACGCTACGAATAATTACGGTCACACAATTCGGGGGCTTGCATGAATTCGTTCCGCCAGGATCTGCGCTACGCAGTCCGAATGTTGCTGAAGAAGCCTGCGTTCACGATGCTCGCGGTGCTCACGCTTACACTCGGCATCAGCGCAAGCGTTGCGATCTTTAGCATCATGGACGGTTTTTTCCTGCGGCCGCTACCCGGCAAGAATAACGAAAATCTTGTCGTGGTGGCTGTGCGGCAAAGTCATCGGAATTTCGAAAGCCCGCTTTCTTATCCAGATTTTCTGGACTACCAAGCGAATTCGGACGCATTCAGCGCGATGGCCGGCTATGTGAATTCCGTAACCGACTTGAAGGCTGACGGCCGCAGCGACTTGGTGCTGACTCATTTTGTTACCAGTAATTTTTTTGAGACGCTGGGCTTGCAGCCGGCACTCGGCCGATTTTTTCTGGCTGGCGAGGGCGATCGAGCGGCGACGGCGCCGTACATCGTGCTCAATTACGATTTCTGGCAGGAACGATTCGCCGCAAATCCATCGATCGTCGGACATGCAGTAACTATCGACGGGACCCCGTTCACGATTATCGGCGTAGCGCCGAAAGGTTTCATGGGCCCGTACAAACTCATCGAAACGCAAATGTACGTTCCGATTGGAATGGCGGAGCGGCTTGCCGAGCCCGGACCTCAATTGCTCATGGCGCGCGATAGCTACATGGTTCATACACTTGCGCGGCCGAAGCGGGAGTGACTCGCGAACAAGCGCGGGTGTCGCTGCAACTGGTTGCCGAACGACTTAGCCGCAAATATCCGCTTACGAATAAGGATACGCGCGTGGGAGTTTATCCCGAGCGTCTTGCGCGTCCTGAACCGGGAGCGGTTGCCGGAAATGTCCTGGTGATCGGAGTATTTCTGGCGATGGTTGCGCTGGCGTTGATGGTTACGTGCATCAATGTGGCGAATCTTGTTTTGGTGCGAGCGTCTGGCCGCGCAAAAGAACTGGCATTACGATCAGCGCTGGGCGCAGGGCAGATTTCGAATCGTGCGGCAGTTGTTGACGGAAAGCCTGATGCTCGCTGCGCTTGGCGGAATCGGCGGTGGCGCGGTCGGCGCATTGCTCGCGAGGCTTGCTACTTCAATTCGCATGCCGGGCGGGCTGCCATTTTATTTCGAATTTGATTTTGATTGGCGCGTGTTTCTGGGTACCGGTGGAATCGTCGCGCTGTGCACTGTGCTCGTTGGATTGTTGCCAGCCTTGCGTGCGACGCGACTGGATTTGAACGCCACGCTGCGAGAAAGCGGCAAATCCGATTCGGCTGGAGGATTTCGCCACCGTCTGCGCCACGCGCTTGTCGTGGTGCAAGTTGCGGGCTCGATTGTTGTGCTGATCGCTGCAGGATTGTTTGTGCGAAGTTTGCAAGTCGCACAAAAAATGAACCTCGGTTTTCGCGCGCAGGGATTGTTGAACCTTACATTCAATCCCGGATTGATGGGTTACGACGCCGCTCGCACGACTGCGTTCTATCAATCGCTGAAGCAGCGCGTATCTGCTCTGCCGGGAGTGGAAAGCGCTTCCTTCGCATCTTCGGTACCGATGGGGTTTGACAATGAATCGGCAAAAGTGTGGAAGGAAGGACAATCAACGACAGAGCGGCCCGCCGATAATGGTTTCAATCGCGTAGATGAAGATTTCTTCCGCACGATGAAGGTTACGATTGTTGAGGGCCGCGCATTCACGGCACAGGATTCAAAAGAATCGACTCCGGTCGCGATCGTGAATCAAGAGATGGCAAAGCGTTTATGGCCAGGACAGGATGCTCTGGGCCACCATTTCCGATATGGCGCCGACGCGCGCACTGTGGACGTGGTGGGCGTAACCGCAAATGGAAAATATAATTGGCTCTTCGAAGATCAGACTCCATTTTTCTATGTGCCGATGGCACAGGCTGCTTACCACTCAGTCTCCGTTCTGCAAGTGCGTACCGCGACGCCCCCTTTGGAGCTTGCGCCGGCAATCGAATCTGCTGCTCGCGAAGCGGATCCAAATGTTCCGCCGTTTGCCGTTACAACAATGGAAGAATCGCTTGGCGGGCCGAATGGATTTTTTCTGATTCGCACAGGCGCTATTTTTGCGGGATTCATTGGCGCGCTTTGTTTGTTCCTCGCAGTGATTGGCGTTTACGGCGTGATTTCTTATGCTGCGAATCAGCGCACTCACGAAATCGGAGTTCGCATGGCGCTCGGCGCGCAGCGTGGAAATGTCTTGCGAATGGTGATGCTCCAGGGGCTGGTCCTCGTGAGTATCGGACTTGTACTTGGGCTCGGCGCTTCGCTTGCCGTAACGCGATTCATGCGTGATCTGCTTTTTCAGATCGGCGCGATGGATCCTGTAACGTTTGGTGGAGTCTCGCTGAGTCTCGTCGCCATTGCGATGATCGCCTGCTACGTTCCCGCGCGGCGCGCGACGAAAGTTGATCCGCTCATCGCGCTGCGTTACGAATAATTCCGCTGAGTGAGCAAATCGCATGAGAAAAGTTTTCTGTTCGCGTTTGATTTTTAGCATCCCGCGGCCGCATGCAGACGGCCGCGGGATGTTTTTAGTTGTTGCCGAACCGCCGGCAGACGGCTCGCCTCGCCGATCACATGAACCGTAGTTCGCGACCTGACGATTCGGCTGCGAGCCGCTTGCAAGGGTATTTGCCGGCGGAACTCGTTCTCACTTCAAATCGATATCCGCGCGTTTTCGCTTTCCGCGCAGAACTGCAATTCCTTCATCGCTAATGCGCAATCTTGCCGGAACGCCCCGAGGGCCTGGGGCGTTCATCGAGGGCGTACCGAGAATCCTTCCAAGCGAATGTGCGGAATTCGCCGGCCGAGCAAGTGCTGCAGCCGCGTTGAAAGCCAGACGTCGTAGCCCACAACTCCGACTGTCGTGCCAAACATCGCGAACGCTCCAATCACTAACATGTATTTGAAAATCGCCATTTCACACCCCCATCGTTCCGTTAGTGAGCGCGTGCCGCCCGATGAACTCGCACGGGGATTAATCCCGCGCGCGCACTTTCTGCAATCACAGACTGCGCGCTCGCCGCCCGCGCAAATTTCATCTGCCGAGCCGTTCCGCGCATCATCCAGAACGCACCTCGCAATGCGAGCGCCGCAAACATTGCCGCGAGGCCAAGTGAAACCAGGAAGATTTCCGCTGCCGCCGCTGCTGCCATCAAAGCTTCCATCGCCGTTCTCCTCTCGCGCATTCGCTGCGTTACGCGGGTACGAGATTGCATGAGCGCGACCAATCGTCTTTGTATTGAAAACACGGCACTTAGACGGATGCTTCTGCTATATCAACGTGGCGTGGCAAACACGCCGTGGGCCGCGGGACGCGCCTCGTATTGCGGTGGTCTACCGAAGCATTCGAGCGAAGCGCGTATAATGATTTCGTGGGAATTGCGTAGGTTTCACGTGCCCGATTCGACCCAACAACCCGCCGGATTTCGAAGAACGCTTCAACCTTCTCCCCGATCGGGAATCCGCGTTCTGCGCATTCTCGGTATCGATATTTTTCTCCATCCAAGCTGGTTCATCATTTTCGTCCTGATCACGATGACGCTCGTGGAGCAATTCAAAGAAGTGCATCCCGGCTGGACAACTGCGCAGCATTGGACTCTCGGGCTTTTGACGAGCCTTTTATTTTTCGGCTCCGTGATTTTCCACGAGCTGTCGCACAGCATGGTCGCGCGGCATTACAAGATTCCGGTGTCGAGCATTACGCTTTTCGTTTTCGGCGGGCTCGCCCGCATTACCAAGGAACCTGAAAAAGCCTCGCAGGAATTCAACATCGCAATCGCTGGGCCGCTCTCAAGCTATTTTCTCGCGGGCGTTTTCTGGTCGCTGAAACATTTCGTACCGGGAAACGAAATGATCGCGGCGCTGGCAGGCTGGCTCGCGCTGATCAATTTCTACCTCGCAACATTTAATCTGGTCCCCGGTTTTCCGCTGGATGGCGGACGAGTCTTGCGCGCCGCCGCGTGGAGCGTCACCGGCAATTACGCCCGCGCGACGCGCATCGCCACCACAGGTGGACGCATCGCCGCCTATGCCATGATTCTTGTCGGCGCGGGTGAAGCTCTCTACGGCGATTGGGTCGGAGGAATTTGGTTAGCGTTTATTGGATGGTTTGTCCTGAGCGCCGCGCAAGAGAGCAACGCGCAAATCGCGATACGGCAAGCTCTCGCGGGCTTGCGCGCCGCAGATGTTATGTCTCTCGATATGCCCTCAGTACAGCGTGATATTTCTCTGGAAGATTACGGGCACGAAGTTCTGCGCACTGGCCGGCGCGTGCATCTTGTCGTTACGAACGGAACGCTCAACGGACTGATGAGCGTGCATGCACTGGCGAGAGTTCCGCGCGACGAGTGGAATTCCACTTCTGTGCAAGCTGCGCTTTTGCCGGTCGATAAAATGCGTTGGGCCTCGCCAGATGAGCCGGTTTTAAAAGTTCTCGACCGCATGCAAGCGGAGGATCTGAATCAAATGCCGGTGCTGCAGCGCGAACCCTCGCCGCAAGTGGTTGGCATGATTAGCCGCGAAACAATATTGCGCGTGATTCAGACGCGAGCTGAAATCGGAACGATTCCGGCCACTTGAGAATTCCTGAATTCAACTTAGCCGATTGCGACGCTTTCCCAATCCAAAATCTCAATCTCAGCGACATCTCCGGGTGCCAAGCCACCCGTCTTCGGCACAAACAGCAACGCATTGGCATCGGATGCGGTTCGTACCAGCGCCGAACACTGGTTGGGCAACGCACCGACTTCAAACCCGGCTGCTCCCATCTTCGCGCGTGAGTACACGATGTAATCCATTCCGGGCCGACCATGAATATTTCCGCGGACAGTCGCGCGAAATCGCCTCGGCGTGAAATCGCTCGCACCCGCGAGCCTGCGGATCGCTGGCGCTACAAATAAATGGAAGCACACGAAAACCGCCGCGGGATTTCCGGGCACCACAAAGATTGGAATTCCGTCCCAAATTGCAAGACCCATCGGACGGCCCGGCCGCATCGAAACTTCGCTGAATTTTATTTCTGCGCCCAGCTCGGCGAGCGTGCTTTTCACAAGATCGCGCTGACCGCGCGACGCCCCGCCCGTTGTGATTACCAGATCGGCGTCTCGCCGCGCAGATTCGAGCGATTCCCGCAAATTCGTTCGCTCATCTGCTCGCGACGGCGATCACTCGCGATTCCGCGCCGCACTCCTCCACAAGCGCTGCGAGTGCCGGCGCATTGCTGTTGCGAATCTGGCCGTGCTTCGGAGTCGCAGCCACGTCGACCAACTCGTTGCCCGTCGCCAAAATGCTCACTCGCGGACGGTGGAACACCGGCAGGTTTGCATGACCTGCCATCGCTAACAGCGCTACATCGCGCGTCCTGATTCGTTCACCTTTTCGCGCCAGTACATCGCCGCGACGCGCATCTTCCGCAGGAGGAAAAACACAATCTCCTGCATTCACAGCTGCGAAGACGCGAATACTGCTGCAAGAGTGTTCCACGTTTTCGATCGGAATCACCGCATCGGCGCCCGTCGGCATCGGCGCACCCGTGGAAATAGCAATTGTCTTCTGCGGTGCGATAGCAGGCGTGCCAGCCTCCGCGAAAGCGGTGCCTGCGATTGCCAAACCGATCGGCTGTTCACGCGAGGCTCCAATCGTGTCCTCCGCGCGAACCGCAAATCCATCCATAGCCGATCGCGCAAACGGAACGATGTCGTCGTCCGCGACTACATTCTTCGCGAATACCCGACCCACGGCATCGCGAAGGGCAACTGACTCTTCGCCGACTCTGGTCACGCAATTCAGCACAATCTCCCGCGCTGCCTGCAAATCCGTCATGTATGCATTATATTCCGAGCGTGGCTGGTCCAGCTTCAATTGTCGGACCTTCTACGTTAGCTATATAGTTGTTTCCGAATCGAGCCATGAAACGATACGCCGAAATTGAAGCCTTCATTCTCGCTGGTGGAAAGAGTTCACGCATGGGTCGCGATAAGGCCATGCTTGAAATTGGAGGCGTGCCGCTACTCACTCGCGCCGCGCAAATGCTGAGTCCGCTCGCTGCAAACGTGATGGTTGTCGGCGAGGAGCGGCGAGCTGCCGAGTTCGGACTGCCGGTGCTCACGGATTATTGGCCGGGTGCCGGTCCTCTCGGCGCTATCGCCACGGCGTTAATGAGCGCGAGTTGTCCCTGGGCGTTCGTTCTAGCTTGCGATATGCCATTTGTCACGAGTGAATGGATCGAGTGGCTTTTCGAACGCATCGCGTCAGCGCCCACTGACTCGTTTGATGGTCTCGTGCCTGCAACAGAGCACGGTATCGAACCGCTCTGCGCCGTTTATCGAAAGGCATGTCATAAGACGCTTGCCAACGTTCTCGACGGAGGCGTCCGCAAAGTCACAAATGGTCTCGCGGTTTTGAAAATTCAAAGTGTCCCTGAATCGGAGTGGCGCCGATTTTCTCCGATGGATCACTCTTCCGAAATCTGAATACCTGGCAGGATTATCTCGAAGCCCGCGCCGCACTTGAAAAGTGAAATGCTCAGGGGTGCTGCGGGGCTCCGCCGATAATTCTTTCTTCGCCCGAATAAATTACGAATCTCTTTCCCCGCAAAAACCCTACGAGGGTCAGTCCCATGCGCCGCGCCAACTGCATCGCTAAACTTGATGGCGCCGAAATGCACGCGACAACTGGGATTCCCGCGACGATTGCTTTCTGAATGATCTCGAATCCACCGCGGCCGCTCACCAGCATCGCGCAATCTCCCAGCGGAATCCGCTTCTGCATCACGCCCCAGCCGATCACTTTGTCCACCGCGTTGTGCCGCCCGATATCTTCGCGCAGCACCATCAATTCACCTTGATTCGTGAACAACGCCGCGGCGTGCAATCCTCCAGTGTGTCCAAAAACGGTTTGCGATTCGCGCGCAAGATCCGGCAACGCGCACAATTGCTCGCCGGAAATCCGAAACGTGGCGTTCGGCGCGTGCAACACGCGTGCGCGCACTGCGTCAATCGTCGCTTTGCCACACAATCCGCAACTTGAGTTCGCGAAAAAATTCCGGCGCAGATCGTTTCGCGTCAAACTCCGCATCCGCCGCAAGCCGCGCGCGTATAACATTCTCTTGTCCGCGCACTCCCGTCAGCGACACAATCTGTTCTGGCTTCTCCACAACTCCTTCGGTATACAAAAACCCTGCCGCCAATTCCTCATCATGACCCGGCATGCGCATCGTCACACTGATTGCGCGCCGGCCGATGCGGATTTCAAGCGGCTCTTCACCCGCGAGCGCGTCTTCTACGCGGCGCGCGATTCCCTCTTTCCATTCGACGACTTGTGTTAGATCTTCACTTCGCTTGGGCGCGGGTATCGGCTTTCTCATGCGCTCACCAAAAGAAACGTCAAAATAAAAGCATTCCGGCTCGTAACTATGCCGAGCGCATTTATATTTGGCGTAAGAAATTTCTCAGAGAGCACGGGTTAGCCTCCGCGCGTATGCATTTCCAGATGGGGATCCTGCCGCAGCGTTTCCACTGGCAACAAAACTCCGCGCGAAGGATTCTCAATCCGAGTTTCCGCGCCGCGCGCCGTTCGTCCCCGCCACACGCGCGAAATTGCCGCGGCAATTTCCTCGCGCGGAGCGCCGCCGCGCACCAACCTTCGCAGATCGGTACCCTGGCTCGCGTAAAGGCACAAATACCACATTCCGTCCGCAGTCAATCGGCTTCGGTCGCACCGCCGGCAAAATGGCGAAGTGGTGGACGCGATGATTCCGAACACTGTCCCATCGAGAAGCCGAAATCGCTCGGCCGGCGCGCTCGAATCTTCGCGCAGCTCTTCAATTCGGCCAAATCGCTTCGCTAATGTTTGCAACATCTCTTCGCGCGAAACTACATCACGCGATGACCATAGCGTTGCCCCTCCCACATCCATATATTCGATAAAGCGAACTTCTGCGGAATGCTTGGCGCCAAATTCGATCAGCTCGGGCAACTCAGAATCGTTTAATCCGCGCATTATCACCGCGTCGAGTTTCGTGTCGCAAAATCCAGCGAGCTCAACCGCAGAGATTCCTTCCAGCACTTGGTTCAACATGTCGCGCTTCACCAGCGCGGCAAATCGCTCTGCGTTCAACGTATCCAAACTCACCGTAACGCGTCGAAGCCCGCTTCGCGCAACGCAACCGCATGTTCCGCGAGCATCGTTCCATTCGTAGTGAGCGCAATGTCTCGCAGACGCTGATTCGCCGCAAGCATTCGCACCAACACCGGTAAATCACGGCGCAGCAACGGCTCGCCGCCTGTGAGCCGCACTCGATCCACACCAAGCTCTGTGAAGATTTCCACCAGCGACGCGATTTCCTCGAAGCTCAGCAATTCTTCGCGCGGCAGCCACACATAATCTTCGTCGGGCATGCAGTACTGGCAGCGCAGGTTGCAGCGATCCGTCACGGACACGCGCAAATTTCGCAAGGGCCGCGAAAGCGTGTCCAGAAGCGCGCGCTCGATGGATTCAGCCATTCTGATTTTCATCTTATGCTGGCTGTTGAAAGCCGGTCAAACTAGATGGGCATCGCGCGACGCGACGCGACGTGACTGTTGCCGATGGTATTCGCTACTTCGAACAAACTATCCTTCGTCTTGATATTGTGTTTTGAGTTTCGTGATCACTGCAGGATCGGCAAGCGTAGTCACATCGCCGAGCACGCGCCCTTCCGCAATATCGCGCAGCAATCGCCGCATGATTTTCGCGCTGCGTGTTTTCGGCAATTCCGACGTAAAGAAAATATCGTCGGGCCGCGCAATCGCTCCGATCTTCTTCGCCACGTGCTGCCGGATTTCTTCTTTCAATTCATCGCTCGCCGTCGCCGATTCCTTCAGCGTCACGAACGCCGAAATTCCCTGCCCCTTCACTTCGTGTGATCTCCCAATCACCGCCGCTTCCGCTACCGACGGATGATCCACCAGTGCGCTTTCCACTTCGTAAGTCGAGATGCGATGGCCCGCCACATTCATCACATCATCCACACGCCCCAGCAGCCAGTAATATCCATCCTCATCAATTTTGCAGCCATCACCGGTAAAATATCGCCCGGGATATTTCGACCAATACTGCGCGACATATCGATCCGGATCACCGTAGATTGTTCGCAGCATGCTGGGCCACGGTTTTGTCAGCAATAAATATCCGCCTGCGCCCGGCCCAACTTCGTTCCCATCTGCATCCACCACTTTCGCTTCGATCCCAGGAAATGGACGCGTCGCCGATCCCGGCTTCGTCGCCACAATTCCAGGCAGCGGAGTAATCAAAATCATTCCAGTCTCGGTCTGCCACCAAGTATCCACAATCGGGCAGCGCTCTTTTCCAATGTTCACGTGATACCACATCCACGCCTCAGGATTGATCGGCTCGCCCACGGTTCCCAATAATCGCAGCGACGAGAGATCATATTTATTCGGCCACTCCGCGCCCCAGCGCATGAAAGTACGGATCGCAGTAGGCGCGGTGTAAAGAATATTCACGCCATACTTATCAATCGTGGACCAAAATCGTCCGCGATCCGGAAAATCCGGCGAGCCTTCATAAAGCAGCGTTGTGCAGCCGTTGGCGAGCGGCCCGTAAACAATGTACGAGTGTCCCGTAACCCAGCCGATATCGGCCGTGCACCAATAGACGTCATTCTCTTTGATGTCGAATACATATCGATGAGAAGTTGATGCCCCAACGAGATATCCGCCAGTGGTGTGCACAATTCCCTTGGGCTTTCCGGTCGTGCCGCTCGTATACAAAATAAAAAGCATGTCCTCCGCGTCCATCGGTTCGGCAGCACATTTATCCGACGCGCCTTCCACAGCTTCATGCCACCACAGATCTCTTCCCTGCTGCATAGCCACTTTCACTGCCGGGTCACGTTTCGAAACGCGCTCAACTACAATCACTTTTTCGATCGTAGGAGTGTCTTTCAGCGCTTCGTCAGCTGTGGCTTTCAGCGGGACAATCGTGCCGCGCCGCCACGCACCATCAGCTGTGATCAACAATTTGCATTTCGCATCATTAATACGTTCGCGCAGCGATTCTGCCGAGAATCCGCCAAACACCATTCCGTGCGGAGCGCCAATCTTCGCGCACGCAAGCATCGCAATCGGCAATTCCGGAATCATGCCCATATAAATTGCGACGCGATCGCCCTTCTTCACACCCAGCGACTTCAGCGTATTTGCGAATTTATTGACCTCGCGCTCCAACATTCCAAACGTAAGCACGCGCGAATCGCCCGGCTCGCCTTCGAAAATAATCGCCGCCTTATTTCGTCGCGAGGAAGCCGCATGGCGATCCACGCAGTTGAAAGCCACGTTGAGCTTTCCGCCCAGAAACCATTTTGCCCACGGAGCATCCCATTCGAGCACGCGATTCCACGGCTCGAACCAGGTAAGCTGCTTCGCTTCTTCTGCCCAGAATTTTTCGGGTTCGGCCAACGCGCGTTCATACAGCGCAGGATCGGAATTATTCGCCTGCGCCTTGAATTCGGCGGATGGCGGAAACACGCGCTTCTCATCGAGCAGCGCCGATAATCGTTCACGTTCGTCAGTAGACATGGCGAAGTTATCTTAGCGCAGTGGAACGTGCGCGAAGCAATAGGCAAGAAATTCGAATACTCTGCTGTGAAACTCGGCTACTCGCACCGCAACGCAATCAGTGGATCTACGCGTGAAGCTCGCCGCGCGGGCAACAATGACGCAACCAACGCCACGACCAAATAAATCGCAGCCACTGTGATAAATGTCCCTGGGTCCGCCGGCTTTACTCCGTACAGAAATCCCACAATCAATTTTGTCATCAGCACCGAACAGCCGACCCCCAGCAACACTCCCAATCCGGCTGGCAAAAGTCCTTCGCGGACAACCATCGTCACCACGTGATTCGCCTGCGCCCCCAGCGCCATCCGGATTCCGATCTCCCGCGTCCGCAGCGTGGTGCTGTACGAAATCACGCCGTAGATTCCGATCATCGAAAGCAGCAGCGCGATCCCCGCAAATAGCGCCATCAACTGCACATAAAACTGCGGAGTCGCCAATGTTTTGCTCACCAGCTCTTCGTAAGTCGCGATCTTATCGATTGGAATTTCTTTGTCTTGCGACCGGATCGCTTCTTTGGCCGCGGAGATTGCAGCGGCTGTATTCCCTTTGGTGCGCACAATCAGCGTTCGAAAATTCGAGTCTGCGGTTTTTCCGGACGGCAGCGGAATGAAAAATTCAAGTTGTGCGGGCCGGTCCTGAAAATCAAATTGCTTGATGTCGCTTACGACTCCAACAATCGTCCGCCAATCTTGCGGCGAATCATCCAGCCGGAATCGCTTGCCGATCGCCGTCGCGCCGGGCCAATATTTCTGCGCCATTTTCTGGTTGATGACCACAGAGCCCGCACCCGCCGCGCCGTCTCTCTCATCAAAACTTCTTCCCTGCACCAGCGCCGCACCAAGTACCTGAAAATAATTCGGCGCGACCTCCGTGAGTGGCACAACGATATCCTTGTCGGATTGCGCTATCGCGCGTCCTTCCACTTCGAGATTTCCAAATTCAATTCCGCCGTCGTTAGGCGGCGCGCCACTCGCAAAGGTCGCCCCCGCCAAGGCAGGAGTCGCAGCAAGCCGCTCTCCAATTCCCGCAAACATCGCAGACTGTTCCGCCCCCGTGGAATATCTCGCTTTCGGCAGAACTAAATTCAAAGCCACCAGATTCTGCTGGTTAAATCCTTCCGGTGCGTCGTACAAAAGCCGCAAACTTTTTATCATTAATCCCGCGCCCACCAGCAACGCAAACGATAGCCCCACTTGTGCCACCACCAGCGCATTTCGCAATCGCCGCAATCCAGTCGTTCCGGAATTGCTCCGGCCGGTTCCCGCAAGTTTGTCGCTTACATCAAGTCGCGACGCTCTCAAAGACGGAATCAATCCAAATGCAATTCCCGTGATGCACGAAATGGCGATCGCAAACAACATCACTCGCTTGTCCAATTCGATCGGATTCATATTTCACCATCGTGATTGCTGGTGGCAGCACTTTCACCATCACCCGCACAATCCAGAACGCCAGCAACACGCCGCACGCTCCGCCCGCCAATCCCAGCAACACGCTTTCTGTGAGCGACTGGCGAATCAATCGCCATCGGCTCGCTCCGAGCGCCGCGCGGACAGCTGCGTCACGTTCGCGCACGACAGATTGCGACAGCTGAATATTCGCGGTGTTCACGCACGAAATCGCCAGCACAAACGCCACCGCTCCCAGAAGTATCAGCAGATCGCGCCGCGTTTCCGGCGACGCTCTCATTCCTTCCAGGCTCAGCACTTCGCTGCTCCATCCGGCCGGCCTGGGCCGCTCGGTTCCCAGTCGCGCCGCGATCACATCCATGCGCTGTTGCGCCTGCGCCACCGGAACTTGCGGAATTACTCTCGTGATCAACCACGGCCGCAGTTTGTGCACCGCAATTGAATCGGCCGTCATCGAAAAAGGCAGCCACACCTGTGCGTCGCGCCGCGGCAGCCGAAAATTCGGCGGCATTACTCCCACTACCTGATAATCCAAATTATTCAGGCCGATCGTGCGGCCCACAATTGACGGGTCTGCGCCATAAGATCCAGTCCAGAGCGAATAGCTAAGCACCGCCACTCGGTCCGCGCCCAATTTCCCGTCGTCCGGCAATAACGGACGGCCGATTTCCGGCCGCGCTCCAAGAAACGTCATTAGTCCGCCGGAAACATAAGCGCCTAAAACCCGTTTCGGTTCTGCGGCGCCGGTGATTGTCACATCTGTAGGCTGGTATCCCTCAAACGGCTCCAGAAAATCGGCCCCGCTCCAACCATTCAGAGTTTCAAACATGACACCCGGGTATGCGACCTTCTGTTTCGGCAACGAATTCCATAACTCCACAATCCGCCCAGCATCTTTAAATGGCATCGGCCGCAGCAGCACCGCATCGACCACGCTGAAGATTGCAGTCGTCGCGCCAATTCCCAGCGCCAGCGAGAGCAGCGCCACTGCGGTAACTCCCGGAGTCTTCCGCAACATTCGCAAACCGTACAGCATGTCTTGCTGGAAATCCGTGAGCCACGAAAATTTTCCGCGCATTTGCAGGTCGCGCTCTTCCGCGCGATTTTGCCACTGCGTAATCTGGGACATTTTTTGCAACTCCGATTCAGAGATTTCCTTGCCGAGCGCCGCCCAATCCTGAAATGTGCTTTTCTGCAGCAGCGCGCGCGGCGATTTCAGTAGAACCACTCGCCTGCGCCTCGCGATACGCGTCATCCAGTTGACGCGCGAGGTCCTCCACAATCTCCGCCTCGCGCTCCGGCTTCACTCCGCTCAGCCGCAAATGTTCGCGGACAAATGAACTCCACGGTGATAGCGGTGATGTAGGTGCGCCAGTCATCGTCGTCACTCGTACCGCAGCGCGATCAGTGGATCAACCTTCGTCGCGCGGTGTGCCGGTACCCAGCACGCTGCGAGCGCTACAACCAGCAGCAACCCAATCACGCCGATCAAAGTCGCCGGATCTCCAGGTTTCACATTGAAGAGAAAAGTTCCGAGGTACCGTGTGACTCCAAATGACACCGCTGTACCGATCGCCGCTCCGGCCGCAGCTAGCCCAACACCGCGTCTAATCATGCTTCGCATCGCGTCGCTCGCTTGCGCTCCCAACGCCATCCTGATTCCAATCTCTTGCGTGCGCCGCGTGACTTCGTACGAAAGCAATCCATACAGTCCGATGCAGGCAAGCAGTAGCGCCACAATCGCAAACAACCCGCTCATCCGCGCGATCAACCGCTCCTGATACAGCAGGTCGTCAATCTGTTTGGACTCGGTCTTAACATCAAAGATCGGCATGTCACTGCCAACCTGGCGCACCACTTCGCGAACGGCCGAAATCACGCTCATCGGATTTCCCGCAGTTCGCAATTCGAACGCGCCGCCTAACCCGCTCGGCACATACACCGTCGGTTTCACGTCGCGCCGCAGGCTGTTGTACTTCGCGTCGCGCACCACTCCCACGATTACCCATCCTGGATTCCGCCGGTACGCTAAATTATCCGCGGCAGATTTCGCTTCCATCTCGTCTGTGTCGGCGCCAAATATTTTTCCTGCCACATCCACCTTCGGAAAATATGCTCGAGCAAATGCTTCGTTCACAATCGCAGGCGCAGCGGTTTGCGATATTCGCACCATCGAAGCCGCGGATTCGGCGGCCGACAAAAATTCCGCCGCTGTAAAATCTCGGCCTGACACAACTCCAATCCGCATTGTCTGGAAAAAATTCGGCCCGATCGGAAGATAATCCGCGACCGATAAAGTCATAGCGCCTGTGCCCGGAATATGAAAACCATCCGAGGCGCGGCTTCCGCTCAACAACGTCGATTCTGAATAACTCGCCGCCAGCACTCCGGGAATCCCGCTGAATCGATCGCGCAGATCGTTGTAGAGCACCGCCAGCCGCGCGCCTTTGTATCCGGTGAGCGTCGAATCCACGCCGAAATTCAAAATGTTTTCGGTCGCGAATCCGGGATCAACATTTTTCAAATTTTCCAAAGTACGAACGAGAAGCCCCGCTCCAACCAGCACAACCACAGTCAGCGCTACCTGAGCAACCACCAGCATATTCCCCGCACTCAACCAGCTTCGCCCGCCATGGCTCGTCCTCGATCCCTTGCCCGCGCCTTCTTTGAGCGCAGGCGTCAAGTCCACCCGCATCGAACGCAGCGCCGGCGCGAGTCCAAATAGAATCCCCGTGAATAAAGACGCGCCAATCGTAAACGCGAGCACGCGAAAATCTATCTGCGCGGAAAATCCGGACGGCCGCGTGGATGCGCTCGACATAAATGCAAGCAGCGCAGGCGCGCTCCAAAACGCCACCAGTATTCCGAGGACTCCCCCACCCAGCGAAAGCGTCACGCTCTCCGTGAGCAGTTGGCGCACGATTCGCGCGCGCCCCGCTCCCAGCGCCAGCCGCACCGCAATTTCTCTTTGGCGCGAGTTCGCGCGCGCAAGCAGCAGTCCCGCCACGTTCGCGCACGCGATCAGCAGCACCACTCCCATTGCGGCCATCAACACATACAGGGGAGCCGAAAGAGCGCGCCGCGCTCCAGTGAGTCCGCTCTGCACCGGAACTAGGTTTATAGCCGGAGCGTCTTCGGCCTGCGAGAGCGGTTTATCTCCATGCACAAGCTCGTTAAAAAATAAGAGACTTACAGAGGCTTGCGCCTGCGCGCGCGAAACTCCAGGCTTCAACCGCCCTACACCGGCGAGCCACCAGGCCGCCGCTTCGTCCTGCCGGGGAGTCCAGCGCGCGAGTAGCCGCGGCCTCTCCGCCAGCGGAATCCAAATGTCGTACACCGCTCCAGGAGTCAGGCTCACAAAGCGCGGCTCCGCAACTCCCGCGATCGTGAATGGCAAACCATTCAGATGAATAATTTTCCCCACCACGCTCGGGTCCGCGCCCCACGAATTTTTCCAGTACAAATAATTCAGCACCACGACCGGCTCGCTTTTCGATGAGTCGTCAGCCAGCTCAATCGTGCGGCCAAGCGCTGCGCCGATGCCAAGCGTTCGAAAATAATCACCCGATACATACTGCGTATTTACCAGGCTCGCGGGTCCATCTCCGCTCAAGTTGAGTCGCCCGCCACTCGCGAATTCCGCCAGCCCCGAAAAAACATCCGCCTTCGTTTGAACATCTTCGAGAAACGGTTTGGAAAGCGAGCACCCAACTGGATTCGCCCCGCCGATCTTCGTCGGACAGTCTCCATCCGAATGCGAACGAAGCAAGTGCGGCGTCTCGCGAGCGCTCCACTCCAGAACCACCAGGCTAGCGGGATCAACCACCGGCAGCGAACGCAGCATCACCGCATCAATTAAACTGAAAATCGCCGTGTTCGCCCCAATTCCCAATCCCAGCGTCAGCACTGCGATCGCAGTAAACCCCGGACTCTTCCGCAGCACACGCAACGCATACAAAACATCCTGACGAATATCCGTAATCCAAGTGAAGCGCCCGCGCTTCCGCAAATCCCGCTCTTCCGCTCGCTGTTGCCATTGCGTGATCTGCGCCATCTTCCGTGTCTCTGATTCGGCGATCTCTTTATTCAAGACGTCCCAATCAGCAATGTGTCTCTCTGCCGCAGCGCGCGCTTCATTTTCATTCGCGCCCATTGCCAGCGCCTCTCGATAAGCATCATCAAGCTGCCGCGCAAGATCCTCCACAATCTCCGCCTCGCGCTCGGGCCGCAGTCCCCTCACTCGCAAATGTTCGCGGAGAAACGAAATCCACGTTGATGGCGTTGATGAAGATGCGTCAGGCATTGTCGTCACTCGTATCGCAGCGCAACCAGCGGATCCACTCGCGTCGCGCGTCGCGCCGGGATATAGCAAGCCACTACTGCGACGATCAGCAGTAGCCCCACTACTCCAATCAGCGTCATGGGATCGCTAGGTTTCACACCAAAAAGCAGAGCCTTCAGATATCGCGTCACGCCAAACGAAGCTAGCGTGCCAATCGCCGCGCCAATCGCCGCCAGCAAAATTCCATGGCCAATCACATTGCGGAGCACGTCCCCCGCCTGCGCTCCAAGCGCCATCCGAATTCCAATCTCCTGCGTGCGCCTCGTCACTTCGTACGAAAGCAATCCATAGAGTCCAATGCAGGCAAGCAGCAACGCCAGAATCGCGAATAAGCCGCTCATCCGCGCGATCAATCGCTCTTGAAACAGCAAGTCGTCTATTTGCCTCGATTCAGTTGTGATGTCGAATATCGGCATGTCACCACCTGCCTGCTGCACGATTTCGCGGACCGTGGAAACAACTGCCAGAGGATTTCCAGCTGTATGCAGTTCAAATGTTCCGCCGTTGTCACTCGGCACGTACATTGTCGGGTGAGTTTCTCGGCGCAGATCGTTGTACTTCGAATCGCGCACAACACCGATCACGATCTGTCCCGGATCTCGCCGGTATTTCGGATTCCCCGCCGAACCTTTTGCGGCATCCTCATCTGTATCGAAACCAAAGTGCTGTCCCAAGGGGTCCACATTCGGAAAATAGGCGCGAACAAACGCTTCGTTCACAAGCGCCGGGCCAAGGTATGGCGTGCCATCTTCGTCCGCTTGCGCGGCCTGCAAGAATTCAGCTGGAGTAAAATCACGGCCAGACACGAGCCCGATCCCCATCGTCTTGAAAAAATCCGGCCCCGCCTCGAAGTAATCCGCGTGCCCTTCGCTGGGAGGATTGGTCGGTAGGTTCCAACTCCTTGTTGAGAGCGATCCGCTCAGCAACGTGATCGATGAATAGCTCGCGGAAAGAACTCCCGGCATTGCGGCGAACCGTTGTTGCAATTCGTTATAAAGCGCGGCGAGTCGCGCGCCCTTGTAGCCGGTCAGAGTCGAGTCCACTCCAAAATTAAGAACGTTTTGCGTCGCAAATCCGGGATCGACGCTTTCTAAATTCGTCAGAGTGTGTACCAACAGGCCCGCCCCCACCAGCATCACAACCGTCAGCGCCAGTTGGGCCACCACCAGCGCCTTCCCTGCCCCGAAACGCCCGCGTCCCGCGCTCGACCCTTTGCCTGCGCCTTCTTTCAGAGCGGGCGTCATATCCACCCGCATCGAACGCAGCGCCGGAGCCAGCCCGAAAATAATTCCCGTGAGCACCGACACCGCCATCGTAAACCCAGCACCCGCGTATCAATCTCCGCGGAAATTCCAAGCGGGCGAGTCGACGTGCTTCCCAAAAACGCTAGCAGCGCTCGCGAACTCCAAAATGCCAGAAAGATCCCAAGAATTCCGCCGGCCAACGAAAGCGTTACGCTTTCCGTGACGAGTTGACGCACGATTCGCGCGCGTCCCGCGCCCAGCGCCAGCCGCACCGCAATCTCTTTTTGGCGCGCGCTGGCCCGCGCGAGCATAAGGCCCGCAACGTTTGCACATGCAATCAGCAGCACAAGACCAACGGCACACATCAACACGTAAATCGGCGTGGAAAGTCTGCCACGCGCACCCACCAGACGCCTTCTGCACCGGCAGCAGAGTAATCGTTGGAGCGATCCTCAGCTTTCGCAAGTGGCTTTTCGCCATGCACCGCGTCATTGAAAAACAACAGGCCCACCGCGCTCTGCGCTGCATCCTGGGAAACGCCTGCTTTCAAGCGTCCCACAGCGACGATCCACAACGCGCCCGCATCTTCCATTCGCGGGTTCCAGTGCGATTGCAGCTGTCGCCTCTCCGCAAGCGGGATCAAAATGTCATATACACTTCCGGGAGTAAGGCTGGTGAAGCGCGGCGCCGCCACTCCCACAATCGTGAAAGGAATGCCCTTCAAACGAATTGTCTTTCCCACTGCGCCCGGATCGCCGCCGAACGTAGTTTTCCAGTACCCGTAATTCAAAACAGCCACCGCAGCTGCCGAAGGCGTGTCGTCCGATGGCTGAATCGTTCGCCCAATCGCGGCGCTCACGCCGAGCGTCTGAAAATAATCACCCGACACGTATTGCGATAAGGCCAGGCTCGCCGCACCATTGCCGCTAACGGTAAGCCGCCCTGCATCACTGAACTCCGCCAATCCCGAAAAAACCTCCGTCTTCGCTCGAACTTCCTCCAAAAAAGGTTTTGAGAGTGAGCACCCGACTCGGATTACCGCCTTTCGTTTCCTGATCGCAGTCGCCAAATGACCAGATACCGTGCGCGTTTAGAGATTTGTCGCGCGCTCCATTGCAGCAGCACAAGACTCGCGGGATCAACCACCGGCAGCGACTTCAGCATCACCGCATCAATCAAACTAAAATCGCCGTGTTCGCCCCAATTCCCAATCCCAGCGTCAGCACCGCAATCGCCGTAAATCCCGGACTCTTCCGCAGCACTCGCAACGCATAAAAAACATCCTGACGAATATCCGTAATCCACGTGAAGCGCCCGCGCTTCCGCAAATCGCTTTCTTCCGCTCGCTGCTGCCACTGATTCACAGCCGACATTTTCTGCGCCTCCACGCGAGATATCGAATGTCCCAGCTTTGTCCAATCAGCGATGTGCCGCCGCGCCGCGCGCGCGCGCATCAATCCTCACTCGCGCCCGTCGCCAGCGCCTCCCGATAAGCATCATCAAGCTGCCGCGCAAGGTCCTCCACAATCTCCGCCTCGCGCTCGGGCCGCACCCCACTCAACCGCAAATGTTCGCGTACAAATGAACTCCACTGCGAAGGTGTTGGTGAAGGAGCGTTCGGCATCATCGTCACTCGTGCCGCAACGCGATCAGCGGATCAACCCGCGCCGCCCGCCGCGCCGGAATGTAACTTGCAAAGAGCGCCACTCCGCACAACAGCGCCGAAACCGCGATCAAGGTTCCAGGATCGTGCGGCGCCACTCCAAAAAGCACGCTCGACAAGAAATCGCGAGAGTCCCCACGAAGCCGCCAATCCAATCGCCACACCAATCAACGTCAAACTCAACGTCTGCCCGAGAACCAACGTCACTACGTCATTCGCCGCTGCGCCCAAAGCCATCCGAATTCCAATTTCCCGAACTCGCGACGCCACGTTGTAAGACATCACTCCATAAATTCCTGCCGCGGCGAGAATCAGCGCCAGCCCCGCAAAAACCCCAAGCAACAAAGTTCGAAACCGCGGCGCAGCGACGGAGTCGGAAACACGTTCGGTCATCGAGATGAAAGCAGAAAGTGGCAACGCGGAATCTACCTGCGCCACCGTCGCGCGCATTTCATTTTCGAGCGTTCGCAGGATCGCCGGAGACGCGCGCGACCAGAAACGCCTCCGCCGGAGGCCCTTGTGACACCGGCAAATAAAATGCCGCGGTCGGTCGCTCGTCCAGGCTTCCATGTTTTGAATCGCGCCACCACGCCAACGATTTCGGCCCACTTCGGATTTCTTCCATCCTTGGCGGTCACCAAGGCAATTTTCAATTCGCCGCCCGATTGGATTTTCGTTGGGCCAGTACATCCTTGCGAGCGTCTCGTTCACAAGCACAACGGGCGGCCCGCCCACGCGGTCGGTGTCCTGGAAGAACCGCCCCTTCAGCAAAGGGATTCCCATCGCACGAAAGTATCCCGGGCTCGCTTCAAAGAAATGCGCAGGTTGAAAGTCGCCGGTCGCGAGATGCGCAGCCGTTTCCTGTTCCAACTGGTGTTTTGAACGCCGCGTGAAGAACGTGCGCAAAAGGTAGGCTAGTCACGTAGCCTGCGGAGTCCACTCCCGGCAACGCTGAAATCCTTTCGAGCGTTTCGTCAAAATAGCTGACGCGTCGGCTCTGCTTTGTCGTACACTCCGCCGGGAAGCGTAATCCGCGCGGTAAGTACGTGTGCGCCGCGAAATCCCGGATCAACATTCACAAGCCGCCACAAACTCTTGATCAGCAGCCCGCTCCTGCGAGCAGCACGATCGCCATCGCCATTTCCGAAACTGCGAGTACGCCGCGCGAGCGTCCAAGCACAGACTTGCCTGATGGATGAACTCCCGGCTCCTTCTTTCAGCGGTTGATTCAGATCGATTCGCATCACGTGCAGCACGGGAAATAAGCCGAAAATGAACCCGCTCAACACCGAGATTCCCACCAGGAAAATCAACACACGCCCGTCGAGTCCGATGTTTTTCACGAAAAGCATTTCTGCCGGAATGAATCGCCGCACCGCGTGAAGACGCCCAGTCCGCGATCATCAGTCCCCGCCGCCGCCGATCGCCGAAAGCAGAAGGCTTTCCGTGAGCCCCTGGCGAATCAATCGCATCCGGCTCGCGCCCAGCGCGGCTCGCAGGGCGATTTCGCGCTGCCGCGCCACGGCACGCGCCAGAACAATATTGGCAACATCCGCGCACGCAATCAGAAGCACGAATGCCACTGCGCCAAGCAGCAGCAATAGCGCCGAGCGCGACGACCCCGCGAGTTCCTCGTGCAAAGGAGTGACTTCCACCGTATCTCGTGGAAACTGGCACCTGCGGCATACTCCCGCTTGCGCCTCGGCTTCTGACATGACGCGCGAATAAATCGCGTTCAATTCTTCGCGCGCTTGCGCAACAGAGATCTCTGGCTTCAGACGCCCGATTGACTTGTAAACGAATGCCGACCCGTAAACTCATGCCTCGTCGCTCGAAAGTCCACGCCGCCGGCAGCCAGAGCATGGTTTTACCCTGGATAGTCGAAGTTTGGCGGCATCACTCCGATCACTACCGTCTGTTTTCCATTGATCGAAATCGTTTTGCCCACCACATCGCGCTGGCGCGCCAAATCGCCGGCAAAGAATGTCGCTGAGAATTGCTAGCGCCGGATGCCCTATAACCTCTTCTTGCGGCGAGAACGTGCGCCCCGCCTCCGGAGAGATACCGATCGTGTCAAAGAAATTCTGTGACACCTCTGCGGCCGCGGCTCGCTCCGGTTCTGAACCAGCGGCGGCAAGATTCACTTCGCCTGTCTCGTCCGCGGCTAGAAATTCGAATGAGCGTGTGTGATCCGCCCACTCGGCCCACGCTCCCTTGAGATCTGGCTGCAGAACGAAGTGAACGGGACTGAGGTTATGCACCGTAACAATTCGGCCGGGCGATGGATACGGCAGCGGGCGCAGCAGCACTGCATTGATCACGCTGAAAATTGCAGCGTTCGCGCCAATCCCCAGTGCGAGCGCCAGCAGCGCCACCGCCGTAACCCCCGGCGTCTTGCGCAACATTCGCAGCCCAAACAAAACGTCCTGGCGAAGATCGGTAAGCCACGAAAAATGTCCGCGCTTACGCAAGTCGCGCTCTTCCGCGCGTTCCTGCCATTGCGTCATCCGCGCGATCTTCTGTACCTCCGACGCGGAGATCTCTTTCCGCAAGACGCGCCCAATCCGAAATGTGTCTCTCCGCAACTGCGCACGCGCGCGGTTTCTGTGGCCCCCAAGCAAGCGCCTCCCGATAGGCGTCATCAAGCTGCCGCGCAAGATCCTCCACAATCTCCGCCTCGCGCTCGGGCCTCACCCCACTCAACCGCAAATGTTCGCGAACAAATGAACTCCACTGCGAAGGTGTTGGTGAAGCAGCGTTCGGCATCATCGTCACTCGCTGCGCAATGCGGCTAACGGATCAATTCGCGATGCCCGTCGCGCAGGGACCAACGACGCGACCAGCGCAACGCACAAATAAATCACCGAGACGATCGCAAACGTGCTCGGATCCGCGGGCTTTACTCCGTACAGGAACGCCGCAATCGTTCGCATCATCATCACCGAGCCCGCAATCCCCAGCAGCACTCCAATCACGGCCGGTATCAGCCCTTCGCGAATTACCATCGTCACCACGTGATTTGCCTGCGCTCCCAGCGCCATCCGAATGCCGATTTCTTGCGTGCGCTGTGTGGTGCTGTACGAAATCACGCCATAAATTCCAATCGTCGAAAGCAGCAGTGCAATCCCCGCGAAAATTGACATCAGTAACGCATAGAAGCGCGGCATAGATAGCGCGTGACTCTCCAGCTCCCTGTAGGTCGCGATTCGATCGATCGGAATTTCCTTATCCTGCGACCACACCGCCTCTTTGATCGCCTTAATCTCCTCCGAAGATTTGCCAGCAGTCCGCACGAGTAGCGAATCCCAAGTTGTGTCAGTATCTTTTCCTGTCGGCATAGGCTCGAAGAGTTCGAATTCCACGGGCATGTTTTGCAAATCGAATTCCTTCACGTCACTAACAACGCCCACGACCGTGAACCAGGGTTGTATATCGTTCTCCCGCCGAAATCGAAATCGCGCGCCGATCGGAGACGTGCCGGGCCAATAGCGGCGCGCCATCTTTTGATTGATGATCACTGCGCCCGAATCCGTCGCGCCTTCCTGCGCCGAGAAAGTTCTGCCTTGCAAAAGCGAAATTCCAAGCAGTTGGAAATAATTTTTCTCGATACCAACGCTGGGAATCTCTAGGTTCTTGTCGCTTTGAGATATTGCGCGGCCCTCGATCTCAAAGTCTCCGCCTTCACCCAATCGAACATCCGGTGGCACGCCGGTGGCAACAGTCACTCCCGTTACGCCGGGCGTCGCAGCAACCCGCTCCTCGATCCCCGCAAAAAGTTGGGCTTGGCGCGCGCCGGTGGAATACCTCTCCGTCGGAAGGATCAAATTCAATACCACCAGATTCTGTGTCTGGATTCCTTCAGGCGCGCCGTAAATAAGCCTCAGGCTCTTGATCATCAGCCCTGCGCCCGCGAGCAATGCAAACGACAGCGCGACTTGCGCAACCACCAGAGAATTCCGCAACCGCCGCAAACCAATCGAACCCGAAGAGCTACGTCCCGTCCCGCCGAGTTTTTCCATCACCTCCACGCGGGATGCTCTCAACGCAGGGACAAGCCCAAAAATAATTCCCGTAATGCATGAAATTCCGATTGCGAACAGCAACACTCGCCGGTCAAGCGCAATTGCGTAGCCAGTGATCGCTTCGTTTTCGGCTGGCATCGCTTGCAGCATCAGCCGCAGCATCCACCATCCCAGAACCACACCAAACAAGCCGCCTCCGAACCCAAGCAAAATACTTTCCGTAAGCGACTGTCGAATTAACCGAAGCCGGCTCGCGCCCAGCGCAGCCCGCACCGCGGCCTCTCGCTCGCGCACCACCGCTTGTGAGAGTTGCAAGTTCGCCGTATTCACGCACGCGATCGCCAATACAAACGCCACGCATCCAAAAAGAATCATTAGGTCGCGCTCAGTGTCACCCATCGATCTGTAGCCATTCACGCTTTGCAAACGGGCGTCCCAGCTCCGCCGCCGCGGCCTTTCAGCAGCGAGCCGTTTCGTCAGCGCATCCATTCGCTGTTGTGCCTGAACCAGAGTAATTGGTGGAATCAATCTCGTGATCGGAATCGGGCGCAGCTTGTGCGCAGCCATCGAATTTGCCGTCAGCGAAAAAGGCAGCCACACATCCGCTCTAAACGGCACCACGACATCGCGCGGCGTCACCCCAACCACTTGATACTCTTGATCGTCCACCGTGATCGTTCGGCCAATGACCGCCGGATCTCCTCCGTACAATTCCTTCCAAAACCCATAACCGATCATCGCGACATGGTCTTGCCCAGGCTTGCCATCATCCGGGAGCAGCACTCGTCCGAGTTCGGGCCGGATTCCGAGGAACGTCATGAATCCGCCGCGTGACGTACATTCCCTGCACCATCCTCGGATCGCCGGCGCCAGTAACCCGCGGATTTATGGGCTGCCGCGCTTCGAACGGCTCCAGAAAATCGGCGCCGCTGCTCCAGCCGCTTACCGTTTCGTAGTCAGGTACGTTTCCCAGTGGCCAGACGTCAACGATCCGGCTCGGATCCTTAAACGGCATCGGCCTCAGCAGCACCGCATCCACCACGCTGAAAATCGCGGTCGTCGCTCCAATTCCCAGCGCGAGCGAAAGCACCGCAGCCGCTGTGAATCCGGGATTCTTCCGCAGCATGCGAAGCCCATACAAAATGTCTTGTCGAAGATCGGTCAGCCAGTTAAAGCGGCCGTATTTTTGGAGCGCGCGCGCCTCCGCGCGATTCTGCCATTCTGTCAGCGCGGAATTTTTCTGCGTTTCTGTCGTGGAAATTTCGTGAGAGAGCGCCGGCCAGTCCGAAAAATGGCGGGTCGCTACATCCCGCGCTTCCGATTCCGTGGCGCCACCTGCCATCGCCTCCCGATAAGCATCATCCAGCTGCCGCGCTAGATCCTCCACGATCTCCGCTTCGCGCTCAGGACGCACTCCGTGCAACTGCAATCGTTGGCGGACGAATGCAGCCCAATCAGGCATGATTCGGTTTCACAATCTGGTTGACGGTGACGACGAATTGCTGCCACACGCCGCGCTCTGCGACGAGAACCTTGCGGCCCTCCGCCGTGAGGCGATAAAAACGCCGCCGCCGCTCGCCGGATTTTTCCACCCAGCGCCCGCTGATCAATCCCTTGCCTTCCAGCCGGCACAGAATCGGATACAGCGAGCCGATCCGGAAATGAATCTTGCCCGCCGAGCGCTGCTCGATCAGCTTGCCGATTTCGTAGCCGTGACGTGGACGCGCCTCGATTAATGAGAGAACCAGCAGCTCTGCACTGCCTTTTTTCAATTCGCGGTTGAACATACTTCCCCACGATATACTGCACCGAAGCATACTGTCAAGCTCGATCGCATTCTAGCGTCACCGCCGCTCTGAAACGCCAAGACACTTCGCCGCGTATGCGATACCATCTGCACTCCGATGCGCGGTAGTAGATGCCTATGTTTCGTCGCTCGCGCCGGGCTGCTGCAAACCATTCCAATTGCTGAGGTGAAGGGCGTGAAGAAGCAATCGTTCACATTGATCTCCATTTCCAAAATCATCGGAACTTTTTTCGCGGCGCTCGCGTGCGCCCTGCTTCTGATTTCCATTTCCGCATTCGCAAAACGCGACGATGACAAAACTTCCGCAAACGTTCCCGCGAACGCTTCGACCTCTTCAGCACCCGAGCTGCGCGAACAAGGTCGCGGCGGACGCGGCGCGGGTGGCGCAGGACGTGGTGACGGTGGCGCCTACGGCGCGCTTCACATTCGCAACATCGGCCCTTCCATGATTTCCGGACGCGTCCAAACGATTGCGGTCGATCCCACGAACAATCGCCACTTTTATATCGGCGCTGCATCCGGCGGAGTATGGCGCACCCTGGATGGTGGAATCACATTCACTCCAGTGTTCGACGACGAATCTTCTTATTCCATCGGCTACGTGGCGATCGATCCAAAAAATCCTTCAATCGTTTGGGTCGGCACCGGCGAAAACAACAGCCAGCGCAGCGTCAGCTACGGCGATGGACTCTATCGCTCCGAAGACGATGGCCACACCTGGAAGAAAATGGGCCTCGAACATTCCGAACACATCGCTCGCGTAATCATCGACCCACGAAATTCGGACACCGTTTTCGTCGCGGCACAAGGCCCTCTCTGGGGCGGCGGTGGCGATCGCGGTCTCTACAAAACCACCGATGGCGGCAAGACTTGGAAAAATGTTCTCTCCATCAACGAACACACCGGCGTCACCGACGTAGCTTTCGTGCCCGATGATCCGGACGTCATGTATGCCGCCGCCTATCAACGCGAGCGCCGCGAATACACATTGATTGATGGCGGTCCCGAATCCGCCATTTACAAATCCACAGATGCGGGCGCTACGTGGCACAAATTGAATCGTGGACTTCCCGGCGGCGATGTCGGCCGCATCGGCATCGCAGTCACACCGGCAAACCCGAGACTCGTCTACGCAGTGATCGAAGCTGGCAATGGTTCCGGCGGCGTATACGCTTCCAGCGATTTTGGCGAATCGTGGGAAAAGCGCGATGGCTTCTTCAGCTCTTCGCCGCAATACTACGGCACCATTTTTGCCGATCCGAAATATCCGGAACGCATCTATGTCATGGACTTCATTATTGAAACATCCGACGACGGCGGCCGCACCATCCGCGGTCTGAACACGGAAAACAAACACGTGGATAATCACGTCGTCTGGATTGACCCCGCCGATAGCGAACACATCATGGTGGGCTGCGACGGCGGCCTCTACGAAAGTTACAATCGCGGCGGAGCGTGGCGCTTCGCGGAAAATCTTCCGCTCGGCCAGTTTTACGACGTCATCGCCGATACCAACGCTCCGTTCTACAACGTCTACGGCGGCACGCAGGATAATTCCAGCGTTGGCGGCCCAGCGCGCACTCGCAGCGCATCCGGAATCATCAACGCCGATTGGTTCACCACACAAGGCGGTGATGGTTTCCATTCCGCGATCGACCCCGAAGATCACAACACCGTTTACGCGGAACTTCAGGGCGGCGAACTGGTTCGCTACGATGTAAAAACCGGCGAGACAGTTGACATCGTTCCCACCGAAGGCGCAAACGAACCGCCTCTCCGCTGGGATTGGGATTCGCCGATTTTCGTAAGTCCTCATTCCCACACGCGCCTTTATTTCGCGGCCAATAAATTATTCCGCAGCGACGACCGCGGAAATTCCTGGCGTACCATCAGCGGCGATCTCACTCGCAAACTCGATCGCAACGCCCTTCCGATGATGGGCAAAATCTGGGGACCTGATGCCGTCGCGAAAAATGCTTCCACAGCTCCATTCGGAAATTCCACAGCGATCAGTGAATCTCCGAAGAAAGAAGGACTGATTTACGTTGGCACCGACGACGGCGTCATCAATATCACCGAAGACGGCGGCGCGAATTGGCGTCGCGACGAATCTTTCCCCGGCGTTCCCGATGTCACCTATTGCACTCGCATCTTCGCGTCCGCGCATGATGTGAATACTGTCTACGCATCATTCGACGGCCACAAAAACGAAGACTTCAAACCATACATCCTGAAAAGCACCGACGCTGGAAAAAGCTGGTCATCGATCGCCGGCGATCTTCCGGAAAACGGTCCCGTTCTCGCAATCGCGGAAGATCCCGTAAGTCCAAATCTCATTTTCCTCGGCACCGAATACGGTCTCTACTTCACAACCAGCGGCGGCAATAAATGGACGCGACTCCGCAACGGCCTTCCAACAGTTGCGGTGCGCGATCTCTCCATCCAAAAACAAATGAGCGATCTCGTCGTGGGAACTTTCGGCCGCAGCATTTGGGTCCTCGACGATTACTCCCCTCTCCGCACCGTCGATCAGGAAAGCGCCAAGCCTGCTGCGATTTATCCGGTGCGCGACGCGTGGCTTTACATTCAGTCTTCTCCGTTCGGCGGCAGCGGCAAAGCTCATCTCGGTGATGCTTTCTACACCGGCGACAATCCGCCGATGGGCGCGATGATCACCTACTCCGTAAAAGACGTGCCGCAAACCAAAAAAGCAAAGCGCGAAGCCGAACAAAAAGACGCCGAGAAAAACGGCCAGAAATTTCACTATCCAACCATCGAAGAATTTCGCGCCGAAGAAGAGCAAGAAGCTCCGCAACTTATTTTCACTATCTCCGATTCTTCCGGCGCGATCGTCCGCAAATTGACCACAGCCGCGGCGGGCACTGGCATGCGCCGCATAGAGTGGGATTTGCACTCCGCTCCATTCACTGTTCCTCTCGGCAATCCACAAGGCGGCCGCGGATTCTTCGGCGGCGCAAGTACCGGGCCGCTCGTCATGCCCGGGAAATATAAAGTGAGCATGGCGATGGTCTTCGACGGCAAAACAACTCAACTAGCCGGCCCCACAGAATTCAACGTGATTCCAGCGGGTATCGAGCCAATGTCAGCCGAAGATCACGCGCAATTAATGGCCTTCGCCGAGAAAGCCGCGAAGCTGCAAGCAGCGATCGTCGCAGCCGCCGATATCGCCACGAACATTCAAACCGAAATCGGTGATGTGAAACACGCGCTGATCGCAACGCCATCCGCGGATGATTCGCTCACAAACACCGCCGTGGAATTGCAGAAGCGTGACGAAGAACTGCAGCGCAAATTGACCGGCGATCGCGTCGCAGGTGAACATCAAGAACAGGAAGCGCCTTCAATCCTGCAACGAATCGGCCGCGTTTCCGGCGGCGTTTCCGATTCCACATCTAAACCAACCGGCACTCAAATGAACGATTACAAAATTGCCGGCGAACAATTCGCCGCCGTTCAAAATGCGTTGCACCAACTCGTGGACGACATGGCGAAATTCGAAAAACAACTCGACGCCGCCGGAGTTCCACACACGCCGAATCGCGTGCCGAGTTGGAAGGATCAGTAGAGTCGCGAACTCTCTAAAATAATTTGAACACCGCGCTGCCAGCGAGTTTCGTCACTCGCTGGCAGCGCGAAAATTCTAGCTAATTTTCTGGCCGATGGATTTGGCCTGCGTGAAGAGATACAGATAATCCGGCCCGCCCGCTTTGGAATCGGTGCCGGACATATTGAATCCACCGAAGGGATGCGCGCCGACCATCGCGCCGGTGCATTTGCGATTGATGTAGAGATTGCCCACGTGGAATTCGCGCTTGGCGCGTTCGATTTTTTCCGGTGATTTTGTGTAGACGGCGCCGGTGAGGCCGTACTCGGTGTTATTGGCGATCGCCATTGCATCATCGAAATCTCTTGATTTGATTACCGCGAGCACCGGGCCGAAAATTTCTTCCTGCGCGATACGCGAGTTCGGCGAAACGTCTGCGATCACTGTTGGCTGGATAAAATATCCGTCGCCGGATTTTGTGTCGCGTCCGCCGCCATTGAGCAAGCGCCCTTCTTTTTTTCCGACTTCGATGTAGTCGAGAATTGTTTTCATCGCGCCTTCGTTGATTACTGCGGCGACATAATTATTTTCTGCGGGATCGCCGACAACAATTTTATCCACGCGCGCTTTTAATTTATTTACAAACTGATCGTAAATTTTTTCGTCTACGATCGCGCGCGAACACGCTGAACATTTTTGACCCTGAAATCCGAATGCGGAAACCGCGACGCCTTCTACCGCTGCGTCCACATCGGCTTCCGAATCCACAATGATCGCGTCTTTGCCGCCCATTTCAAGGATGGTGCGCTTGATCCAGATCTGTCCTTTTTGCGGCGCGGCGGCGCGGTGATGAATGTCGAGGCCCACATCGCGCGATCCGGTGAAGGCGATGAAGCGTGTTTTCGGATGCGTGACGATTGCGTTGCCAAATGTTGCGCCGGCGCCGGGGCAGAAATTCACAACTCCCGCGGGCAGGCCTGCTTCTTCGAGGACTTCCATAAATTTCGCGGCGATGGTTGGTGAATCGCTCGAAGGCTTCACGATTACAGTGTTGCCGGAAACGATTGCGGCGGCGGTCATACCCGCCATGATGGCGAAGGGAAAATTCCACGGAGGAATTACGGCGCCGACTCCGAGCGGAATGTATTGCAGCGTGTCGCGCTCGCCCGGAAGTTGGACGGTGGGTTCAGCTTGCAGCAGGCGCAACGCTTCGCGTGCGTAATACTCCAGAAAATCAATCGTCTCGCAGGTATCGGCGTCGGCTTCGGCCCAATTCTTGGCGACTTCGAATACGAGCCACGCATTGAATTCCAATCGCCGCGCGCGAATAATATCGGCGGCTTTGAACAAAATTGCTGCGCGATCATTCGCGGAAACTTGACTCCACTTCGCGAATGCTGCGAGAGCGGCTTCCATCGCGGGTTCAACATGTTCCGCTCCCGCTTTTTGGTGAATGCCGACAACTTCGGAAGGTTTCGCGGGATTGATGGAGCGAATCTTGTCGTGCGTGGTGATCTTTTTCCCGCCGATAATCAGCGAATATTCGCGGCCGAGTTCTTTGCGAACTTTCGCGAGGGCTTCGCGCATGTTGCGCGCGTTTTCTTCTTTGCTGAAATCAAGAAACACTTCGTTGCGAAATGGTCCGCGCGCGGAATGCGGTGTGGTGGAGTGAGTTGTCGTCGCCAATTGAATTCTCCTGAAGTGAATTATAGCGCAGCGGCGGAGTCACAATAAATGTCGCGCCGCGCGCCGGGCCTTACGGCCGTTTCGTTTCGATGCCGTCTTTCATGGTGATCCAAGTCGTGCCATCTTTCGAAAATTGCACGGTGTAGTGGATCGTTGTAGTGCCACTCGCAATATCGAATGTATTTAGCGTGCGCCAGTAGGGAGCTTTTTCGCCTTCGATGACGCCTCCATACGTCCATTTATTTCCTTCGATCACCAACCTACCGGCATTCGCGGGATTCGGCGGAGCGATTCCGTAATTCACAAAGGTTCCGTCTTTCGCTCCCGGAGTGAAAACAATCAGCGCTTTCGAATCGCCATCCACAATTTGATCGCAGGCGTAAAACATTCCGCTCTGCCAGCAATCGTTGTGTAGCGTGGAATTATCCGCGCCTTCCTTTGAAAAATCCGTGGCGTAGGTTTTGCCGGTTGCTTTCCATGTGCCCGAAAGGACGGTGAGTTTTTGTAGCGATGGCGGCATGGTTTGCGCGGATGTTTTCGGCAGTGTGCGCCATGCGCTTGCGCCGATTGTTGCAGCAAAAACAACGGCGCAAATTCCGACTGCTGATTTTCGTATCAACATGAACTCTCCGGCTGAGATGTGACGGTCAACTTCCAGCTACCGAACTCTGATGCCGCTACTTACTTTTTAGTTCGACCACAATATTCTCAAGCGGCGTGGCGCCAATGTTATTCGTGGCCTGCCTTCCTGCATTGCCAAAAGAAACTGTGCCCGCTTTTGCGTCGCGGACTTCGGTGTGTCCATCGGGCAGCGTCACCGTCGCGTGCGAATCGGTTAGGACGATAATTACGCGCGGGCGCTTGTCGACGACGGGACCGGATTCGCCTGGTGCGAAATGCACCCGGACAACGCGGACATGCTTATTTTCGAAAACTACAGTGTTGTGGCTCGGATCCAGTTTCACCGCGTCGTCCGCGAACGCACTCTTCGCAGGTGTGTTCCCTAGAAAGATGAAAATCACACGAAGTGGACGTCCGTGAGCATCGGCGACCGTGACGCCAGCTTCTTTCGAAAAAAAGCGGGCCCTCGCGAATTGCCAGTTTTCGGAGTTCGAGTTAACCGAGGTGGCGGGTAAGCCAGGGCGGAATTCCACGGTAAGAATAGGAGCAGGCCGACTCTGGCGATTGAAGCCGAACTTGCTCTTGCTTTCGAGCGTGTGCAGTTCGACAGAGACAAGGTCGTTCATAAAGAGGTTCTCCGACTGAATGCCTGGCGTCGGTTGTTGCGCGTGGGTGGAACCTACTACCACCAACGCGATGACAAAGATTGCGACAGAGTATATGTGGCTTTTCATCTTGCTATCTAGATGCCATCTCTAGGATTTGCGAACGAAGCGCTAAAGATGAGTTCCATTTCGGGAAACACCTAGTAAAACCTAGAATTATGGACAAGAACCTGGAAAACGCGGAGTTGAGACCCCCCACCCCCCTCTGAATTTCGTCATTTTTTCGTAAGTCGCAGATATTAAGGCGTTTAGCGAAAAAAGCCGGCATCGAAAACGGCCTTTGCCTACAGAGTTGGCGGCAAATACTGATTCTTGTAGGTGAATTTGCGAAAGGCTGGATTGGAGATCGCATCGAGATGCGGGCGGCGTCTTGGGAGTTAACAGTGAACAGAAACTGCGGACGACGGCCCCTATAAATAGAGACGCCCGCACGGTTAGATGCGGGCGACGTCATTTATGGAATGGATTATAACAAAGGCATATATGGAAGTCAAGTGTTTTTGAGGAGAATACATATTTAAGTCCCTCGGCGGAGGCAACGGAGGTTCCCTGAAATCTAGTATGTCGCGGAGCTTTCATTTGCAACGAACGCCACTGGTTTGGTGCCGCGCTGACGGCGCTCCGGAAAAACCTGGTTTTTCATTAGATTACCCAGCCCCTGCGGGGGCTGGGCTAATGTTTAGCGTGAGGCCCTACAGGCCGCAGGACGGAAACGGCAACAACGGTAACGGCAACGCCTATCACGTTCGAAAACCGGGACGAAAAACCGAGACGGAGTCATTTATACAATTCATTTTTTTTAGAGCGGAGCGGGGAGCGGACTATTCGCGAAGCGGAAGGCCGCAGCCAGGAATGGCTGCGCTACTAACTGCTGGTGTGGTACGGTGCCGATTCGATGAGCGATCTGCGTCGGACGATGGGACTTTCGCACGCCACCGCTATGGTGGTGGGAATTATTTTGGGCGCGTCGATTTTTGTGCAGCCATCGGAAATTACGCGGCTGGTTTCGAACACGCGCGGATTGTTGGGAGTGTGGGCCGCGGCGGGGGCGCTGACGCTTTGCGGGGCGCTGATTTGCGCGGAACTTTCGATGGTGTTTCCGCAGACGGGCGGCGTTTATGTTTTTCTGAAGGAAATATTTTCGCCGGCGCTGGGATTTTTGTGGGGCTGGGGAATGTTTTGGAGCATGCATTCGGGAATCATCGCGGCGATCGCGGTGATTCTGGTGAGGTACGTGGGATTTTTCGTGCCGCTCGGCGCGCTGGCTTCGAGAATCACGGCAGCGGGAGTAATCGTGGCGGTTTCGGCGATCAATTACCTTGGAGTGAAACCGGGAAGCGCGGTGCAACTAACGCTGACGGTGATAAAAGTTGCGGCCGTGGCGGCGATGGTGATTTTGCTTTTTGTTTTTGGCGGTGCGGCGCATCGTGTGATGCCTGCGGAGATCGCGGCGGCAACTGCAATTCCCTTTCGTGATTACGCGCTGGCGATTGCGGCGGGATTATTCGCGTTTGGCGGATGGCACATGGTGACGTACGCGGCGGGTGAGACGCGGGAGCCTACGGTGACGATTCCGCGCGCGCTTTTATTTGGAACGCTGATTGTAACTGCGTGCTACGTGTTGCTGAACGCCGCATATTTGTACGTGCTGCCGCTTGCCGGTGTGGCGGCATCCACGCGCGTTGCTGCCGATGCGATGGAACATGCGCTGGGAGTTGGCGCGGGCGGCGCGATCGCGGCGCTGGTGATCGTGAGCGCGCTGGGCGCGTTGAATGGAATTATTCTTGCCGGGCCGCGGGTGTATTACGCGATGGCGCAAGACGGGCTTGCGTTTCGCTGGATGGGCGCGGTGCATCCGCAGCGGCGCACTCCATATTTGGCGATTGCGGCGCAGTGCGTGTGGGCATGCGTGCTGGTGGGAACGAATAGCTACCGCCAATTGTTTTCGAGAGTGGTTTATACGGAATGGATTTTTTTCGCGCTGCTCGCGATGGGACTTTTTGTTTTGCGGCGGCGCGGAAAATACAGTCCGGTGCTTCTGAAAAATTTGTATCCTGTGGCGCCTGCGGCGTTTGCGATCGCAGCGGTGAGCGTTGCGGCGATTCAAGGCAGCGCCGATTGGCGCGGAAGCGCGATGGGAATGGCGCTTCTACTTGTGGGCGTGCCCGTGTATTTTATTTGGACGCGTTATAGAAACGCGAGAGGCCAGCAGCCAAAGGAATCGTAAATGCCGATCATTGATTTTCATAATCACTACTATCCGCCGGCTTATCTGGATGCGCTGGAGCGCGGGCCGAGCGCGGTGCGCGTGACGCGCGATGAAGCTGGGAATCCGGTGGTGCATTATCCGGGCGATTTCAATGTGGCTGTGCGCGGGCACCGCGACATTGATTATCGCGAAGAAGTTTTGCGCGCGGCGGGAGTGGACACGCAGGTGATTACGCTGACGACGCCAGGAACGCACGTGGAGGAACCGAAAACCGGCGGCGCGGCTGGCGCAACTGGTAAACGACGCATTCGCAAAAGTGGTTGCCGATAAGCATGGACGCTTCGCCGCGCTGGCAACGCTGCCATTGAACGATCCCGCGGCGAGCGTCGACGGAATTTCGCCGCGCTGTGCAGCAACTTGGATTTCGCGGGCGCGATGCTCTTCAGCAACGTGAATGGAGTTGCGCTTGCCGATCAGCGATTCTGGCGGCTGTACGAAGTGGCGAACGAATTGGAAGCGGTGCTGTACATTCATCCGACGAATCCGGTGAGCGTGGCGGCGATGGAAAAATATTGGCTGATGCCGCTGGTAGGATTTCTGATGGACACCACACTTGCGGCCGCTGAATTAGTTTTCAGCGGGGTGGCGGAAAAATTTCCGGATATCAAGTGGGTGCTGGGTCACCTTGGCGGCGCGATTCCATATCTGGCGGAACGATTGGATCGCGGGTACGAAGCGTTTCCCGATTGCCGCGTGAATATCGCGCAGCCGCCGAGCACGTATCTGAAGAAATTTTATCTGGATACGGTGAATTTCGATCCGAAGGCGATCGAGCTGGCGATAAATTTTTCAGGCGTGGAAAGAATTCTCGCGGGCAGCGATTATCCGCACCAGATCGGAAGCATCGAGAAAATGCTGGCGAGCATAGGCGAATTGCGCATTTCTCCCGACGAGCGCGCGAAAATTCTTGGTGGGAATGCGGCGCGGCTGCTGGGGATTTAGAGGATTTTCAAACTTCTTGAAATGGGGTAGGGGCAAGCCCTGCCGGTGCGGAAATCTGCACAGGCTGAGAGCCTGTGCCACTGGGTGAGGCCTGCCCGCTTCGCGGTCGAGCCTCGCCCCTATGTACTTGGAAGGATAAATTTCTTATTTCGGAGTGGTTTGCGGCGCGGGCTGCTCTGGAATTTTTGTGGCTTGCCACGCTACAACTTGCCAATGTCCGTTGCGGCGCAAAAATGTTCCGGTATTTCTGAAATAAGCTTCTTCCACTTTGCCATCTTTGTGTTCGGTGCGGCCGACGAGGCGAAACGCGACGACCGCGGTATCGCCGTAATCGTGAACCGTGATGTCTTCGGCTGAGTAGGTGACTTTTGTATCGGTGGCGGGCTGCGCGCCGGTGACGCTTTTCATGATGTCGGCTTTTGTGGTGACGGCGCCGGCGGAGCGCGTGTAGATCACATCGTCCGCGAAAAATTTCTCGAAGCCCGGCGCGTTGTTCGTGGATGCGTCGCTCAAAAATTGCCGCAGCATCGCGGTGAGTTCGCTCACCGTTGCGGGATTCGATTGCATCTGCGTTTGCGCTTGAGTTTGCGGCTGCGATTGCATTTGTGCGGCCGCCGCAAGCGGAAGCAGCAGCACGATCGGCAGCACGCAAGCGGTGACGCGGGCGATTCGTTTCACAATTCCTCCTGAAACAACGGTGCGGCGTATTATATGGCAGGGAGCAGGATGAACGCATATCTCGCCACGCTGGTTGTGTACTCGCTGCTGCTGATCGCGATCGGTTTTGTGGCCGCGCGGCGCGTGAAAAATGCGTCGGATTTTCTGGTGGGCGGGCGGCGATTTGGCGCGGGAGTTTTGTTCGCGACATTTCTCGCGGCAAATCTTGGCGCGGGATCCACCGTCGGCGCGAGCGGAATCGGATATCGGCTGGGACTTTCGGCGTGGTGGTGGGTGGGCTCCGCTGGAATCGGCACGCTGATTCTTTCGCAAATTGTGGGGCCGCGGTTGTGGCGGATCGCAAAAGCAAATGATCTGCACACGATGGGCGATTACCTTGAGCTGCGATACAACAAAGCTGTGCGCGGCACGATTGCCGCGATTTTGTGGATCGGCACTCTGACGATTCTCGCAGGACAGATCATCGCGATTTCCTGGATATTGAATGCGGTGGCTGGATTGCCGAAGTGGGCGGGATGCGTAGCTGGCGGCGTGGTGGCGATCACGTATTGCACGGCGGGCGGGCTTGCGTCGTCTGCGATTGTGAACACGATTGAGTTGAGTGTGACACTGACCGGACTTGTGCTATCGGCGTTGTATGCGACGCACGCGATGGGCGGATGGGCGGGATTGCATGCGTCGCTTGCGACGCAGATGGGCGCTGATGCGGCGGCGCGGAAAACGAGTTTTATCGGAGCGGGCACGCAGCAGATCCTTACTTATGTTGCGTTCCTCGTGCCGTCTTTTATTTGCTCGCCGGGACTTGCGCAAAAACTTTATGGAGCACGGGATGTCCGCGCAGTGCGCGTTGGTATCGGATTAAATTCGATCGGGCAATTTTTATTTGCGTTTGTGCCCGCGTTATTTGGAATGGTGGCGCTGGCGCATTTCGCTCATCTGGGAAATGCGGAATTCGCGCTGCCGCAAGTAATTTTGAAACTTGTGCCGCCGTGGGTGGGAATGTGGGCGCTGGCGGCGGTGTTTTCCGCGGAGCTGAGCGCGACGGATGCGATTTTATTTATGCTGTCAACTTCGCTGGCCGTGGATTTGTATCGCACGTTCGTGAATCCTGGCGTGACGCAGAAGAAATTGCTGACGGTTGGGCGCGTGACGACTTTTTGCGCGGGAATCGCGGGAATTTCTCTGGCGATTGCGCTGCCGTCTGTAATTTCCGCGGTGACAATTTTTTATGGATTGCTGGCGGTTGCGCTGTTTGTTCCATTTTTGCTGGGATTGTACTGGCGCAGAATGAGCGCAGCGGCGGCGCTTGCGAGTATCGCGATCGCGATTTGCGCGGACGTGTTTGTCCAGTTTGGAACTGCGTCGCACACCGTTGGAATTTTCTCGCCCGCGGCGGTGGGAATATTCGCGGGATTCGCGACCGCGATTTTGACGAGTGCTGTGGCTCCGAATACGAAGCCAGACGCCGCAAGTGTTGCGGCTGCGGCTCGCGAGATTCGTACGACTGCAGCAAGCTAAACTTTATGCGGAGAATGAAATGAAACGGCGCGAATTCAGTCAGGCATTGATCGCAGCGGCGAGCGCGATGCTGCTGCCGCGCATTACGAATGCGCAAGGCGAGGAGAATTCCAAAATGGATGCAGCACAAATGGCGAGTGGCGTGGGCGATGCCGGCGGACTCACCGATGTGGAAGGAATTAAAGTTGGCCACTTCACCGAAACGCGCAGGCCCACTGGATGCACGGTGATGCTGTGCGAAAAAGGCGCCACATGCGGAGTGGATGTTCGCGGCGGCGCTCCCGGCACGCGCGAAACCGATTTGCTGAATCCGATAAACCTGGTGCAGGAAATTTATGGATTGGTGCTGAGCGGCGGAAGTGCGTACGGGCTGGACACCGCGACTGGCGTGATGCGCTACCTGGAGGAAAAAGGAATTGGATACAAAGCGGGCTCCGCGACCGAACCGAAGGGCGAAACAATTGTCGTGCCAATTGTACCGGCCGCGATTTTGATTGATCTGGGAATCGGTGATTGGAGAATTCGTCCGAACGCGGAATCCGGGTACAAAGCGTGCGTCGCGGCGAACGCCGGAAAAATCGCGGAAGGAAACGTGGGCGCGGGAGCGGGAGCCACAGTCGGAAAATTTTTTGGCAGCAAATATGCGATGAAGGGCGGATTTGGAACGGCGAGTATTCGCGCTGGAAATACAGGAGTGGTGGTGGCAGCGATGGCGGCGGTGAATGCTGCGGGCGATATCCGCGATCCGCGCACCGCGAAAATTATTGCGGGCGCGCGCACCGAAGATGGAAAAGGTTTTCGCGATGCAATGGCGCAAATTCGCAATGGACACGGCGTGTCTCCGCTGGGGGCGGGCACGAATACAACTCTGGGCGTAATCGCGACGAACGCAAAATTGAACAAGGATCAAGCCACGAAAATCGCGCAGATGGCGCAAGACGGATTCGCGCGCGCGATTAATCCTTCACACACACCGGTGGATGGCGACACAATTTTCGCGATCGGAACCGGCACAACCGGCGCACACGCGGAAACTTGGGCGATCGGTGCGCTGGCCGCGGACGTGATGGCGATGGCCGTGGTGCGCGCTATCATGCAGGCTGAGAGCATTCCTGGATATCCCGCTTATCGAGACGTGCGCATCTAATCGCTGAGCGCAGAAGTATCGCCCGTTTTCACCGCAGAAAACTCATGCCCCTTTCGCGGAAATCGGCTGTTTCTTTCCGCTTGACAAATTCAAACAAGTGTTTTAAACATATGTTTACCATGGCGCAGCACGCCGTACTCCCCATATCGCCACGCACGCGCAAGCACGCCGTTCGCGGCGCCGTTCCTCGCGTGGCGGACGACACACGCGCGAAGCTGCTCGACGCCGCGGGACAAGTGTTTGCGGAACGTGGCTATCAAGGCGCGACAATCCGCGAAATCTGCCGCAAAGCGCGCGCGAATGTTGCCGCGGTGAATTACACGTTTGGCGACAAGCTCGGGCTGTATACGGAAGTGCTCCGCAGCAAAGTCAGCGCTGAACAGACTGCCGCGCTGAACGCCGCCTTGGACACGAGACTTTCGCCGGAAGAAACAATTCGCGGCGTGATCCGCGCGCGGCTGATGAGCCTGTGCAGCGAAGACCGGCCCAATTGGCATTTTCGCATTGTGATGCACGAGTTTTCGCATCCCACCCCCGCGATGGCTCGCGTGATCGATGAGGGAATGCGGCCGGTGTACGACCACATGCGAAAAGCGGTCGGAAAAATTACGGGAATGCCGCCGGACCATGAAACCGCGCGGCTTTGCGTGAACAGCATCGTAGGCCAGGTTTTGTTTTATACATTTTCGCGGCTGGTGCTGGCGCGATTGCAACCCGAATTAAAACTTACTCCGCAAAAATTGGAACAAATCGCGGATCACATCGCGGATTTTTCTCTCGCGTACTTGAAAAAAGTGAGACACGGAAAACGACATGTCTGAAACGAAAACGAATACATTGAATCAATCCGGATCCGGTTCCGGAACAATCGTGCCACGCACGACAAGCGCTCCGCCGCCGGAAGAAAGCAAGCCGCGAAGCTCGAGCATCCGGCGCATCGTGATCATCGTCGTGGTGATCGTGGCCGCGATCGTGGTGTGGAAAGTTTTCTTTGCCACGCCAAAACTTCCTGCGAGCATCGTCGCACTCAGCGGCCGCGTGGAAGGCGATGATTCCGCCGTCGCTCCGAAAACGAGCGGGAAAATACTCGAAGTCACCGTGCGTGAAGGCGACACTGTCACCGTTGGACAAGTGATCGCACGGCTTGACGACGCACAAGTTCGCGCGAAAGAAGATGCAGCGCGCGCGGCGCTTGCTGATGCGCAGGCGAAATCGCGCGCGGCGAGCGATCAGATCGCCACGCTGCAGGAGCAGTTGATAGCAGAATCAAACAGCAAACCGAACAGTCGAAAACGGACGCCGCAGGCCGCGTGCGCCAGGCGCAAGCGGATCTTACGGCCGCGGAAGCGACGCTGACGCAACAGCTGGCGGCTCAGAAGTCTCGCGGATTTCAATCGCGACGCGTACGCAAAGCTCGCGAAAACCGGTGCGGCATCCCAGCAACAAGGTTTGCAATATGAAGCAGATGCGGAGCAGCAAGCCGCCGTGGTTGCGGGCGCGCAGCGCCAGGTGGAAGCGGCTCGCGGAGCGCTTACAACCGCTCAGGCAAATCTTGCGAATCCGGGAATTCGCGAATCGCAAGTCGAAATCACTCAAAGACAAATCACGCAGCAGGAAGCGCAGATTTCTTCTACGAGGGCGCAAACAGATCAGGCGCAAGCGCAGCTCGCGCAAGCACAGGCGGATCGCAACGATCTCATCGTGGTCGCGCCGTTTGCGGGCACGGTGATCACTCGCGCCGCCGAACCCGGCGAAGTTGTTCAAGCGGGAACGGCGATTGTCACACTGCTGGATCTGAGCAAAGTTTATTTGCGCGGCTTTATCCCCGAGGGCGAAATCGGCAAAGTGAAAATCGGGCAGCCTGCGCATATATTTATCGACTCGAATACAAATCAGGCGCTCGACGGATACGTGTTGCGCATCGATCCGCAAGCGACTTTCACTCCCGAAAATACTTATTTTCGCGACGATCGCGTGAAGCAAGTCGTCGGCGTGAAGCTGCAACTCACGCAAGGCATCGGCTTCGCGAAACCCGGCATGCCCGCCGACGGCGAAATTTTGACGGACGGCAGCACCTGGCCGCCGCACAAGCGAGTGCAATGAGCATCGCGATCACAGATCGAGAGTCGCAACGCACGCCGACCGTAGGAACACCCGAAGCGGCAATTTCAGTGCGCGACTTGCGAAAAAATTACGGCACGCTGCAAGCCGTGCGCGGAATTTCGCTCGAAGTAGCAGCGCGGTGAAATTTTCGGTCTGATCGGCGCCGACGGTGCCGGCAAAACCACCACCTTTCAAATTCTCGCCGGTGTGATGAAGGCTACCAGCGGCTCCGCGGAAATTTTCGGCAAAGCCGCGCAGGACGCGCGCGCGCAGACCGGTTACCTGACGCAAACTTTCAGCCTGTATCCCGATTTGAGCGTGATGGAAAACATCAGCTACATCGGCGATTTGCGGCATGTTCCTCCAAAAGAGATTCAAGAGCGCGGCCACCGTTATCTGAACATGTTTGACATGGACAGATTCTCGAATCGGCTCGCGGCGCAATTGAGCGGCGGCATGAAGCAGAAACTTTCGCTGGTGTGCGCGCTCGTTTCCGAACCGAATATTTTGCTGCTCGATGAGCCCACCACCGGCGTCGATCCCGTTTCACGCCGCGAATTTTGGGATACGCTCGCGCACCTTGCCGGTGAAGGCCTCACCGTGATGGTCGCAACTCCGTATCTCGACGAAGCCGAGCGCTGCCACCGCATCGCGCTGATTCATCTTGGCGAAATCCAGCAAATCGGCACGCCGGATGAATTTCGCGAAAGCCTCCACGCAAAGCGAATCGAGTTGCGCACGCCCGAACTTCGGAAGGCGCTTGCTGCAGTTCGGAAAATGTCTGGCTCGCACGGCGAGATTTTCGACGTCCAGCGTTTCGGCGATCGGTTGGATCTGCTTTCGCACTCACCGGAGTCCGACCAACAGTCGGTGGAAAAACTGATGCGTGACGACGGCCTCGCGATCGACGACATTCGCATCGATGAGCCCACTCTTGAAAATACATTCGTCGCAACGCTGCGCTCCTTAAGCCAGGAAATGCGCGACGAGCCATTCCCGAGCCGCCGCGACCACAAGGCTTTACGCGGACAGGTCGCCATCGGCGCGCAAAATTTGACGAAGCAATTCGGCTCATTCACGGCGGTGCACAACGTAAGCCTGCAAGTTCGCTACGGAGAAATTTACGGTTTGCTCGGCGCGAATGGCGCGGGAAAAACCACCACGATCAAAATGCTCTGCGGACTTCTCGAGCCATCCACTGGAAACATGGTGCTTGCGGGCGAGACAGGCAAGTTGCGCTCCACAAGAATCCGCCAGCAAATCGGATACATGTCGCAAAAATTTTCGCTCTACAACGATCTCACCATCGCCGAAAATCTCGATTTCTTTGCCGGCGTTTACGGCGTGGAAAGCGAAGAGCGCGCCGAAAAAGAAAAATGGGTGATGGATTTTTCGGGGCTCGAAGGCAAAGAGAATCTAGTCACCGGCAGCTTGCCCGGCGGGTGGAAGCAGCGAGTCGCATTTGGCTCCGCCATCATGCATGAACCTCCCATTGTGTTTCTCGATGAACCAACTTCCGGCGTCGATCCTCTCGCGCGCCGCGCATTTTGGACGATGATCAATCGCCTCGCCGATGCGGGCACCGCGGTGCTCGTCACGACGCACTATCTCGAAGAAGCTGAACAATGTAATCGCCTCGGTTTCATGGTCGCGGGCGAGCTTCTCGTCGAAGGCACGCCCAGCGAAATTAAAGCGCGGCAGCACGGTCACTTGCTTGAATTTCGCGTGGACCAACCACAAAAAGCTGCGGACCTTCTCAAATCAGAAACGCAACGCTGGCGCGTGGCGCTTTTCGGCAAGCGCCTGCACATCATCACTGATAGCGATGTGGAATCCGGCATTCGCGATACCACACAAAAACTAGAAGCGGGCGGCGTTCACGTTCTCGGCGCCACCGAAGGCCGCTTCTCTCTTGAAGATGTTTTTATCAGCGTAGTGGAACAAGCTCGCGAACACGGAAAAATTGGCTCGGAAGAATAGGAGCAGCATCGATGCGGCGCATTTTCGCACAAGCTCGAAAGGAATTGACGCAACTGGTCCGCGATCGTCTCGCGGTGGCGCTTGCGCTTTTGCTTCCCGTTGTTCTTCTGGTGCTGCAAACCACAGCAATTTCGCTCACCGTAAAAGACCTCCCCATCATCGTGCAGGATCTCGATCAGTCACAGGCGTCGCAGCAACTTGTCGACGCGTTTCGCCAGTCGCTTAGCTTTCACGTTGTTGCGTGGCCCACGGATAAGCAGCCCGAGCAAGCGTTCACCGCAAACAAAGCGCGCGGAGCGCTGATCATTCCGAATGATTTTGGCCGTAGCATCGCGCGCGGCGAAAACGCGACGATCCAAGTCCTCGTTGACGGCTCCGACGGAAACACCGCGCAAATTATTTCAGGTGACGCCCAACAGATCGTTCGCGCGTACAACGCCGCCACCGTCGAGGCGACGCATCCCGAACTTGTGAACGCGTCGATTCGCTTGTGGTACAACCCCAGCCGCTCGTCGCAACAATTTTATGGGCCGGGAATTTTTGTTCTCGCGATGTCGTTGTTCCCTCCCCTGCTCGCGACTCTCGCGATGTCAAAAGAGGGCGAACAGAAAACAATTCTGCAGGTCTATGTCTCAAATATTTCCGCTCATGAATTTCTGCTCGGCAAAATTCTTGCCTTCATGATCGTTGCGTCGTGTGAAGCGATCATCATGATGTCAATATTATTTGCGGGATTCGGTTTGCGCTTCGCAGGCGATCCCACCCCTTTCATCGTGGCGACAATTTTTTACATGTTCTGCGTCACTACGTTCGGAAACATGCTTGGCGCCGCGATCCCCAGCCAGGTAGCCGCGATGCAGGCGGTGGCCCTCACCGGATTCTTGCTGGTCTACATGCTCTCTGGACTTCTGTTCCCGATCCAAAATATTCCAGCGGGCATTCGCTGGATTTCTAACATCGTCTGGGGCCGCTATTACATCGAAGTCGTTCGCGACGCCTTGCTCGCCGGCGGAGGATGGCCCGCCGTGTGGCTAAAAGTTCTGATCATCGCCGGAATCGGCGGCGCGTTTTATTTACTGGCGTGGCGAAGCATGCGCCGAATGCAGTTGAAAGACTAAGCGATGAGAAAATTTCAAGCACTTTTCGGCCACCGCATGCGGGCTCTCATCCGCAAGGAATTTCGCCAGATTTTGCGCGACAAGCGCCTGGCGATGTCTCTAATTCTGCCACCTACGCTGCAACTTTTACTTTTCGGTTTCGCGCTCAACGCGACCGTCAGCAATCTGAAGCTCGGCGTGGTGGACGATAGCCGCACTCCCGAGAGCCGCGAACTCGTCGCCAACATGACGGAGAGCAAAAGCTTCAAGGCCGCCGGCACATATTTGTCCGTCGACGAAATGGGCAAGATGATCGCCAACGGGAGCCTCGACGCCGGACTTGTAGTTCCTTACGACTACGCGCGCGATCTGCATCGCGGACGTCCCGTCACCGTGCAAGTTTTGCTCAACGCCATGAATTCGAATACCGCGACGATCGGCCAGGGTTTTGCCGAGGGCGTAATCGCAACTTACAACCAAACGCTGACCGGCCAGGGCATCCACGCACAATTTCAACAAGTGGCGGCCACCGATGTGAGCCATCGCGGAATGGTCCTGCTACATCCAGCTTATCTCTACAACCCCGGGCTTGAATCCACATGGTTTATCGTCACTGGAATCCTTGGCGTGCTGCTGATTCTCAACGGCTCGCTGATTTCCGCTGCGGCGATCGTGAAAGAACGCGAAGCGGGAACACTCGAACAATTATTAATGTCTCCCGCATCCACCACACAAATTATCGTCGCGAAATTATTTCCGCTATTTGTGCTGCTGTGCATGATGGGCTTGATGGCTGTGGGAATCATGCGCACCGTGTTTGGAATTCCTTTTCGGGGCGACATATTTCTTGTGCTTAGCGCCGCCGCTCTTTGCCTCTTGTGCGGCATCAGCATCGGCACATTTATCGCCACCTTTACAAAATCAGCGCGGCAAGCGCAGCTCACGCTTTTTTTCGTAAACCCGCCGCTCACTTCGCTTTCCGGCGCGTTCACGCCGGTGGAGGCGATGCCGAAATGGCTGCAGCCTGTCGCGCAATTCAATCCGATCCAGCACTTCGGGCAAATTTCGCGCGGCGCGATGCTGAAAGGAAGCGGCATCGCCACTTTGTGGCCAAATTTTCTGGCGCTCTCGGCGTTCACAGTAGTCCTCGTTTCGCTCAGCATCTGGCGATTCAGAAAACAACTTAGCTAGGCCCAGTCCTTAGGGAGTCTCATGAAAAAAACATTTCATAATCGGCTTCGTACAATCTTCGCGGCACGATCTCGAAGCAATGCTCTGTTCGCGCTCGCCGCCTCGCTGATTGCAGCAGCGCCCGCGCTCGCGCAATTTGGTCCGCCGCCGGGCCAATCGCAAAGCTCCAGCGCCGTGCAGTTGCCGCTTTCCGGCCGCAGCGCGCAAAGCAACGGGTCCGCGAAAGCTTCTGACCAGCCCGCGCCGAGCACGACCGCGACCGTGAACACTCTGAATCCCAATGTGCAAGTGCAGGGCGCGTACGCCGGCAGCACGCCGGGAATTGCGAGCATGCCGTTCAGCGGCAAGCTTGGATTGCACGAAGCAATTCAGCGAGCGCTTGCTTACAACCTGGGCCAGACCGGAGCCACGCAAGCTCTTCGAGACGCGCAAGGCCAAATGAAAGTGGCACGCAGCGCGCTTCTGCCAAACTTAAATGGAACCATCAACGAAAATGTGCAGACCACAGACCTGCACGCGCTCGGTCTTCGCTTTAACTTTCCGGGGTTCAACATTCCTTCCGTCGTGGGCCCTTTTAATTACATTGATTTGCGCGCGCATGTTTCGCAATCCGTTTTCGATTTCACTGCGCTCAATAATTATCGTGCCTCCAGCGATCTTGCGAATGCAAGCCGCTACGCTTCACAGGATGCGCGCGACGTGATCGTTCTCGCCGTTGGCAGCACATATCTTCAAGTGATTGCCGCCAAAGCAAAAGTCGCCTCCGAAGAGTCGCAGCTCAACAGCGCGAACGCCGTGTACCAGCAGAGTCTGCAACAACTCGAACAGGGACTTGTCGCGAAAGTCGATGCCGATAAGAATCAGGTGCAAGCGCTGACGCATCAGCAACGCCTGCTCTCTCTGCAAAACGATCTCGCCAAGCAAAAAATAAATCTCGCGCGCATGATTGGGCTGCCGCCCAACGACCAATACGAAGTTACCGACGATATTCCTTTCGCCGCGGCCGAGCCGCTCAACGTGGAAGACGCGCTCAAGCAGGCTTTCGATCAACGCGCCGATCTAAAGGCGGCTGACGCGCAAGTTCGCGCGGCCGAGCGGGCGCACTCCGCGGCGCGCGCTGAACGCTATCCATCCCTCGGAGTCACCGCAGATTTCGGCGGTATCGGCACCAATCCCGCCCAGATTGAAACCACATACACCGCCACCGCCAGTTTGAAGATTCCCCTTTGGCAGGGCGGCCGCACCGAAGGCGACATTCAACAATCTGACGCCGCGCTTGCGCAGCGCCGCGCCGAATTCGAAGACCTGAAAGGCCAGATCGAAAGCGACGTTCGCAGCGCATTCCTTGATCTGCAAGCCGCCGCCAGCCAGGTGGAACTCGCCCAGCGAAATGTGCAGGTGAATAAAGAAGAACTCGAACTAACCCACCAAAAAGTTGAAGCCGGCGTGATCGATAACGTGCAATTCGTGCAGGCGCAGGAATCCGTTACCAACGCCGAGTTCGATTACATCAACAGCATTTTCGCGCACAACATCGCCAAGCTGAATCTCGCGCGCGCGATGGGACACGCTGCGGAAGCGCTGCCTCAGATTCTCAAGACGCCGTAGAGAAATCGTAACTACAAATTGCAGCAGAAGTTTGAGTGGTGCCCGAGGCGGGAGTCGAACCCGCACGAGGTAAAATCCCCAGAGGATTTTAAGTCCACAGCGTCTGCCATTCCGCCACCCGGGCACAGGCATTGCCAGTGTACGCACCGAATTTCGCAGCCGCAAGCTCGCGAGCGTAAATCAATTTGTACCAGACACGCTGATATACTTCGGCCATGGAGCCGAACATGGACGACAAATCTCTTCGCACTCATGTGTTGGAACTTCTTTCCGCGAAAAACGCCCACGTGGATTTTTCGGTCGCGATTGCAGGACTTGCGCCGAAGAAACGCGGCGTGCGTCCCGCGGGATCGCCGCATTCGCCGTGGGAAATCGTGGAGCACATTCGCATCGCGCAATGGGACATCCTCGAATTTTGCCGCGATGCGAAACATAAATCTCCAGACTGGCCCAGTGGTTACTGGCCGAAAAATCCCGCGCCGCCAACTGCGGCAGCCTGGACGAAGGGTGTGAAAACTATTTCGCGCTCGCTCGACGAAATGAAAAAGCTTGTCGCGAATTCCAAAACCGATCTCTTCGCGAAAATTCCGCACGGCAGCGGGCAAACAATTCTTCGCGAAGCACTCCTTCTCGCCGATCACAACGCGTATCACGTCGGCGAACTCGTCCTTGTCAGACGGCTGCTCGGCGAATGGGACAAAAGTTGACGCCGGGAAACACAGCCTCGCTATCCGACCCGCGTTCTCAAATCACACGGCCCACGTTTGTCCGCTGGCAGGTGATGGCGTGCATCACGCTCGTCACCATGCTCACCTACCTTGATCGCCTCAACCTCGGCATCGCGGCGAAATTCATCAACGATGAATTTCACTTCGGCACGCAAACGATGGGCTGGATTCTCAGCGCGTTCGTTCTCGGCTATTCCATTTTTCAAATTCCCGGCGGCTGGCTCGGAGATCGTCTCGGCCCGCGAAATATTTTGGCCGCGGCGATCGTACTCTGGTCAATTTTCACCGCGCTCACTGCGCTCGCCCCGCGCCTCGCCGCGCACGGATGGATCAGCGCTGCGTGGGCGTTTATCGCGGTGCGATTCCTCGTTGGCGCTGGCGAAGCGGCCACTTCTCCCAACGGCAACAAAATCGTCGGCAACTGGATGCGCGCCTCAGCCCGCGGCACCGGCGCGAGTTTCACGATTCTTGGAGTCGGCCTCGGCGGCGCAATCACTCCGCCGCTGATTGCATGGATCATGCTGCGTTACGGCTGGCGCTCCTCTTTTTATTTCGCCGGCTTGCTCGGATTAGTCGTTGTAGTTCTCTGGCTCATACTGGTCACAAATTCGCCGGAAGAAAATCCGCGAGTCAATAGCGCCGAACTTGATTTAATTAGAGCGGGCCAAACCACTGAGCCGCTCGCGGCTGCACCAGCCGCAGCGGCGCGTATATCCACGCCGTGGGCGAAAATTCTCCAATCGCCTTCGGCGTGGGGACTCTTCTTCGCATATTTCTGCCAGGGCTTTCCGATTTATTTCTACCATACCTGGTTTTTCTACTACCTCACGCAAATCCGCCATCTCACCATCACGGAAGGCGGCTTCTGGGGCGCCACTCCTTATCTCGCGATTGTTGTGCTCGCGCCGCTCGGCGGAATCTTCTCCGATTTCGCAGTCCGCAAATTCGGCAAACGCAACGGCCGCCGCGCCGCAATCACTCTCGGCATGTTATCGAGCGGCGCATTGCTCTGGATCGGCAGCCACACCGCAAGCAACGCCGCCGCGATCACACTGCTCGCCATCGGCGGCGGCATGAACATGTTCGCCGCGAGCACTTTTTGGGCGACATGCATTGACATCGCGCACAGTTTCACCGGCTCACTTTCCGGAATGATGAACACGTTCGGAAATTTCGGCGGCTGGCTTTCGCCGATCGTCACCGCATATTTCGCGATTCACTTCGGCTGGAACCGCGCTCTCGATTGCGCCGCGATTGTTTCGATCGCGTCGGCCGCGTTTTTTCTAATCGTCCGCGCCGATCGTCCGCTCGATACCGCATGACTCGAAAGCTACAGCGGCGGCGCAGCGTGCGCGACGGCAATTCACGTATTCGATTTTTTCGTTTGCGCAGCCGGCGTGGATTTCTTCTGCGCCGCCGGCGCCGCACCGCGATAAATTTCCTTCCTCGCCACCGATCCCGCGGGAGCCGCGCGCAAATACTGCGCCGGCCAATCTACACTGAATCCAAATTCTTCCGCTGTGTGCAAGGACCAGTACGGCTCGCGCAAAAATTCTCGCGCCATCAACACAACATCCGCGCGCTCTTTCGAAATAATTTCGTCGGCTTGCCGCGCTTGTGAAATTAATCCCACCGCCCCGGTGAGAATTCCAATTTCCTCCTTGATCCGTCTCGCAAAATCCACCTGGTAACCTGCCTCGAGCGGAATCTTCGCGTTTGGAACCATGCCGCCCGATGAGCAATCGATCAAATCCACTTCCAATTTTTGCAGTTCACCCGCCAGCGCCACGGATTGTTCGATGTCCCAACCACCTTCCGACCAATCCGTCGCCGAAATTCTCACAAACAACGGTTGCGAAGCGGGCCACTCTCCGCGCACCGCTTCTGCAACCTCTTTTGCGAATCGCATCCGATTTTCCAGCGAGCCGCCATACGAGTCTTTCCGAAAATTGCTGAGCGGCGAAAGAAATTCATGAATTAAATATCCGTGCGCGGCGTGAATTTCCACCACTTCAAATCCCGCGTCCAACGCGCGCCGAGTCGCCGCCGCGAATGCTTCCACGATTTCCGCGATTCCCTTCTCGGACAGTTCCTGTGGAACCGCGTACCCGTCGCCAAATGCAATCGCGCTCGCGGCCACGGGTTTCCATCCGCCATTCGATTCGGCGATTAATTTTCCGCCTTCCCACGGAGCAGCTGTGCTTCCCTTTCTTCCCGCGTGCGCAATTTGAATTCCCGGCAACGCCCCTTGCCCGTGAATAAATTCCGCGATCCGCGCCAACTCCGGAATGTGCTCGTCTTTCCAAATCCCCAAATCTGATGGACTGATGCGCCCCTCAGCCGTCACCGCCGACGCCTCCGCCATAACTACTGCCGCGCCGCCCACAGCCCTGCTGCCGAGATGCACCAGATGCCAATCGTTCGCGAAACCATCCGCGCTCGAGTACTGGCACATCGGCGATACGATAATTCGGTTGCGGAGCGTCACTCCGCGAATCGGGAGCGGATCAAACAAGCCTGCCATTTGTTTCCTTTCGGTCGCGTGCAATCGCAACCGTTAGATTCATCCGGAAACGCGCAGGCTACATCAATTCGCACGACTCGTGCGCCAAAATTCCTGTGAAATTGTGCCGGGCCAATCTCACTTTTCTACGAACGCCTTCAACCTCCCCAGCGCCTGATCCCATTTCTCGGAAACGAATTCCAGATATTCTTGAATGCTTTCAATCGGCTTCGCATCGAACTCAAATCGGCTCTCGCGGCCCGCGCGAACGCTGTGTACGATTCCCGCATCTTCCAGAACGCGAAGATGTTTCGTTATCGCTTGCCGCGTAAGCCGCGATCCTCGAGTGAGCCGCGAAATCGAAAACGCTTCGCCGCTGGATAGCTTCGCCACCAGCGCGAGCCGCGTCTCGTCTCCCAGCGCCGCAAACACCGGGGCGCGTGAAATGCGTCTCGCGCCGGAATGTCTATGAGTTCTTCGTGACATAGCTCTCGACGTTCTTGACCTGCTGCGTCCATCCGCCTTCGTTCCTGCGGAAAGCTTCGTCGCGGCGGTTCGCGGGAACTTTGTCAAATCCTGTTTCCGTCACTGTTAGCAGCGTGCCTGTTTCGGTTTTCTCAAGCCTGAACTCCACCAGCGTCGGCGTCTCTTTCGTGTAATCGAAATCCGGATCCACCGCATATGGATGCCACGTATACGAAAATAATTTTTCGGGCTCGATTTTCTGCACGATCGCCGTCCATTGCAGATGTTCGTACCCGGGATAGGTCATCTTCCCGGTGGACCGCTGTCCCGCGACGAACGGACCATCCAGCTTCACTCGGAACCATTCTCCAAACTCCCGGTAGTCCGTCAGCGCGCGCCACACGCGCGAGACCGGCGCTGCCAATTCAATACGCTTTTCAATTCGATCGCTCATCGTTATGCAACCTCCTGGTTGCATATTATCCAAGCCTCGGTGGAAATGCAACCAAATAGTTGCATATCACTTCTTGCTCGCCGTAGCGATCGCACCCACCGATCCAGGACAAACTCTTCTCCCCAGGATGTATAATCCACTCGCAAAATGCCCTTAACTTCCGGCACGAAGCTCGGCCCATACGAAATCATCGCCCCCATCGGCGCGGGCGCTATGGGCGAAGTCTATCGCGCGCGCGACACGCGCCTCGACCGCACCGTCGCCATCAAAGTTCTTCCCAGAATCGCTCGCCAACGATGCCGATCGCCTTCAGCGTTTCGAACAAGAAGCACGCGTCCTCAGCGCGCTCAACCATCCGAATCTTCTGGCCATCTACGACGTTGGCACGCAGGACGGCACGCACTACCTCGTCTCCGAATTTCTCGAAGGTCAAACACTTCGCGATGAAATGGAAACCGGCTCTCTTCCGCAGCGCAAAGTTTCCGATTACGCTCTGAAAATCGCCAATGGACTCGCTGCCGCCCACGATAAAGGCATCGTCCATCGCGATCTGAAACCCGAAAATATTTTCATCACGCGCGACGATCACGTAAAAATTCTCGATTTCGGTCTCGCGAAACTCTCGCAAGAAGTTGGCTCGCTCAACGCCAGCAACGCCACTCTCACCAGCCCCGCACTTACAGCCGCCGGCACCGTGATGGGCACCGTCGGCTACATGTCTCCCGAACAGGTCCGCGGACAAGTCGTCGACAGCCGCTCCGATATTTTCAGCCTCGGCGCGATCCTCTACGAAATGGCCACCGGCAAGCGCGCCTTCAAAGGCGATTCCGGCGTCGAAACCATGAACGCCATTCTCAAAGAAGATCCTCCCGAATTCGACGCCGCATCCGCATCATCAAAAATTTCTCCGGGCTTCGACCGCATCATTCGCCACTGCCTCGAAAAAAATCCCGCGAACCGTTTCCAATCCGCGCGCGATCTCGGTTTCGCAATCAGCGCGCTCTCGGGCTCCGGTTCCACCGCGACCGGAGCCATTAGTTCCGCCAGCCCCGCCGCACCGAAAAATCGTCAGTTGCTCCCCTGGCTGGTAGCAGCCGCGATGGCCGCAGTCGCTCTGGTCTCACTCGCGCTGCTGTTGCGCCCGCAAGCGCCCACGGAACGCACTGAATTCGCAATTCCTCTCCAGGAAGACACCAGCCATTTGGCGATTTCACCCGACGGCACGATGCTTGCCGTGGTCACTCCAGACAAAGCATCTGGAGCCACAGTTCTCGGCATTGAGCGTATCGGCTCTTCCAGTTTGACCATTCTCTCGGGTACCGACGATGCCAGTTATCCATTCTGGTCGCCAGACGATTCCTACGTCGCGTTTTTCGCCCATGGCAAACTAAAAAAAGTTGCAGCCTCAGGCGGCGTTCCTCAAGTTCTCGCTCCAGCGACAAACGGTCGCGGCGGAGCCTGGAGCCGTAAGGGCGTCATCATCTATTCCCCGCAAGCAGCCGGCTGGTTGTGGCGAGTCAATTCGGACGGCACCAACGTCGCTCCGCTCACCGAAAAAATCCTTCTCGACTCGAGAGAAGATTCCCATCGGTTTCCGGTTTTTCTGCCGGATAGCGATCACTTCCTTTTCCTGGCAGGAAACTTCACTGGCGACTCGAAAAGTGACGGCATCTATTTCAGTTCGCTCAGCAAACTCGAAAAAATCCCCGTCATGTTGAAAAACTCGAATCCCGGTTACGCAAATGGTCACGTATTCTACACGGATGAAAAATCCGCGCTGCGCATGATCGCATTCGACGCCTCAACCGGCTCTACTTCCGGGGAATCGCAAGTTGTCGCCGAGCATATCGGATATCAGCCATCCACCTATTGGGGCGCATTCTCCGTCGCGGAAAACGGAACAGTCGTCTACAACCCCACGGTTGGCGCCTCACAATCTCTCTTGATCTGGTACGACCGCGCCGGAAAAGAATTGGGCCATGTGGGCGATACCGGCGTTTTGGCAAATCCCTCCATGTCTCCCGACGGCAATCGCCTGGCGATTGACATCGCCGATGCAAAAGCTGGCAGCATCAATGTTTGGATTACTGATTTTAGAAATGCCGCCAACACTCTTTTTACTTTCGATAAGTCCGAGGACGACGTGGGTATCTGGTCACACTCCGGCACTGTCATCGCCTATCGCTCCACCTTGACGAACGCCACTCACATTGAACTGAAACAGGTGCAAGGATTAGTGCCGGTTAGCGAAATTTATACAACCGCGGACACAGACGATCTCGTCCCGAATTCCTGGTCTCTCGACGACAAGCAAATCCTTTGTACCTCGCAGCCTGGTGTTGGCGGATCCCATCTTGCTTTGCTCCCCATATCGGGTGGAAAGCTCACGCCTTTCCTAGGCACGAAATCGAATACCACCAACGGTATGATTTCTCCCGATGGCAAATGGGTCGCCTACTCTTCCGACGAATCCGGCGAGTGGCAGATTTATGTCTCGTCGTTCCCCGAAGGCGCCGGCAAATGGCAGGTTTCACGCGGCGGCGGCGCCGAACCACGCTGGCGCGGCGATGGCAAGGAAATTTTCTACATCGGAGCGAATTCAACTCTGACTGCAGTCCCGGTAAGCACCGACGGAACTTTTTCCACCGGCAATCCCATTCCATTGTTCCAAAGCCAGATTCGCACGATCGTCTCCTCCACCGATCTCTTCAGCTATGACGTCTCTAAAGACGGCCAACGCTTCCTGGTCAATCGCTACACCAAGCCCGCCCAGGTCCCTCCTCTCGGCATAGTTCTCAACGCCACCGCCCCGCGCAGAAGTAATTCCTGGGAGCGCCAATCTCCGTATTGGCGCCTTTTTATTTAGCTATTTGTGATCCCAACTCTCCGAGTTCATTGACGCCCCGCCGCCACCTTCGTAACATGACGCGACCGCAATTTTGACCAGCGATTCCATGCTCGACCAAACCATCTCGCACTACCGCATCGTCGAAAAACTCGGCGGCGGCGGCATGGGCGTGGTTTACAAAGCCGAAGACACCGAACTCGGCCGCTTCGTCGCGCTGAAATTTCTCCCTGATGATCTCTCCCGCGATCCGCAATCTCTCGAACGTTTTCGCCGCGAAGCACGTGCTGCTTCCGCCTTGAATCATCCGAACATCTGCACCATCTATGAAATCGGCAAACATGGCGACCAGTCTTTCATCGCCATGGAGTTTCTCGATGGCGCAACGCTGAAACATCTCATCGCCGGAAAACCGGTCGACAACGACACGCTCCTCTCGCTCGCAATCGAAATTGCTGACGGCCTCGACGCCGCGCACTCGCAAAATATCGTTCATCGCGACATCAAGCCCGCAAATATTTTCGTCACCAAGCGAGGTCACGCAAAAATTCTAGATTTTGGTCTCGCAAAAGTTGCGCCCGCCGCTGGTTCCTCCAGTCAAATTGCATCCGCAAACACAATCACAACCCCGATCGATGACCAGCATCTCACCAGCCCCGGCTCCACTCTTGGCACCATCGCCTACATGTCGCCCGAGCAGGCGCGCGCGAAAGATCTCGATGCGCGCAGCGATTTATTTTCTTTCGGCGCCGTGCTTTATGAAATGGCCACGGGCGCCCTTCCATTTCTCGGCGAAAGCTCCGCCGTAATTTTCGCTGCGATTCTCGAACGCCCTCCGATTCCCGCAGTGCGCCTGAATCCTCAGGTTTCTCCCAAGCTCGAAGAAATCATCAACAAAGCTCTCGAAAAAAATCGCGATCTGCGCTACCAGCACGCCGCAGACATGCGCACCGATTTGCAGCGGCTGAAACGCGACTCCGAATCTGGAAAATCCGCTGCCGAATCTCCCGTCGCAAAACCGAAATCAATATCTAAAATGCGGAGGAACTGGCTCGTCGCCGCGATCGTTCTCCTTGTCGCACTTGCGGCAGTAGGGCTCTGGCGCTGGCGCACCGCCGCAAAATCCGGCGCATCACAAATCGAATCCATCGCGGTTATTCCTTTCTTCAGCACGGGCGGAAATGCCGATACCGATTTCCTCAGCGACGGCATCACCGAATCACTCATCGATAGCCTCACGCACGTCCCCGATCTGAAAGTGAAATCACGCAACTCCGTTTTCCGCTATAAAGGCAAAGAATTTGACGCTCAACAAGTCGGCAAAGAGCTCACCGTCGACGCGCTCCTCACCGGCAGAGTCGTCCAGCACGGCGACACGATCCAGGTAAGCGCAGATCTCACCAACGTCGCCGACAACACCGAAATCTGGGGCGAACATTACGAAAGAAAATCCGCTGACGTCCTCGCCCTTCAGCAACAAATCGCCGGCGACATCGCCGAAAAACTTCGCTCGAAATTAACCGGCGCCGAAAAACAACAAGTCTCCAAACAAGGCACGCAGAATCCCGAGGCCTACCAGCTCTACGTAAAAGGCCGCTATTACTGGAACAAGCGCACCAATGCGGATGTTAAAACTTCAATTACCTACTTCAATCAGGCCATCGATAAAGATCCCAATTACGCCCTCGCCTATGCGGGAATCGCGGATGCCTACGCCGTGCTCAGCGATTACGGCGCCGATCCTAACGATGTATTTCCCAAATCAAGCGCTGCGGCAGAGAAAGCTCTCGAACTTGACCCCTCACTCGCGCGTCCCCACGCCGATCTGGGCAGCTACAAAATGCAACACGCTTGGGATTTCGCAGGCGGTGAAGCCGAATTCAGAAAAGCTTTTGAACTCGATCCCAGCGATGCCAGCGCCCATCAATGGTTCGCGGAACAGCTTTCCTATATCGGCGGCCGCGCGCAGGAATCCATTGACGAAGCCGAGCGCGCACGTCAGCTCGATCCCCTTTCTCCCGTAATCATTACAGTGCTCGCCGAAGTTTGTACGCAGGATCGCCAATTTGATCGCTCCATCGAAATCCTCAACAAATTCAACGCAGAAAATCCCAGCTTCGGCCGCGGCCACTTTGGCTTGTACCAGGCCTACTGGGGCAAGCATGAATACGCCCAAGCGATTCGAGAGCTGAAAACTTCCGCTCAATTAGAGGGCGACAAAGACGCCGCCGAGATCACGGATGCGATGGACACCGGATTCCGCTCCGGCGGCTTGCAAGCTGCCATGCGCAAGGCCATCGAAGTCGCCCTCGCACGCCGTAAATCCAGCACAAATTTTGTTTCCTCGTTCCAGATAGCGTCCTTCTACGCAGAACTCGGAGACAAAGATCGCGCATTCGATTGGCTCAACACCGCGTATCAGGAACGCGACAACTATTTGGAAGCTCTGCGCACCACTTACTGGATGGACTCCCTGCGCTCCGATCCGCGCTACTCCGCACTTGTCCGCAAAATCGGTTTCCCGCAATAATCCCTTCCCTTTTCCCACCGCCGCCCATTGCATCCGTTCGATATTTTTCACCTCCGCGCGCCGTGCGGAATTCGTCACCGCAATCCCGCGCCGCGCATCCGCACCCTCCGCAGCGCGAGCGGCGCGCTATGAAATGCGATCCCAACGCGTACGCGTTCCCTCCGGAGCGCCACAGGCGCGGCACCAAACGTAAGCCCAGGCTGGAAGGCCTGGGTGCCCTCTCCCTGAAAGGCCTCCGGAGCCCCGTAGGGGCGGCACGAGAAGAGTCGAGTTACCACCGCTCGCGACAGCACGCTTCACCCGCCAGACATTCTTGGTAATAGAACTACTAGTACTTTTTTGTTAGATTTAGCTATTGACAACTTTTTCGAATTTTGAGACAATGCGCATGGAGAATTCCCCTCAAAATTTATTGACGGCTCGCCCTTTCAAGCGCCGAACTGCGCTCGAATCGTCGATCAAACGCCATCCGGTGCCTTCGAACTCTGAAGGCAAAGGCCGTTTTGGCCGTCGCGAATTTTTCGTAACCGCTTTAGAATCAGCCTTTTCCGCAAAAACAGCTGATTTTAGGGGGGGGTGGGGGGTATTCCCAAAAATCTAAACCAAATCCAGCTGGACCAAGGAGAAATGACACTATATGTCACTTGAAGAAAATATGAATTCCCATACCGCAGACGCTTGGGGATCTTCTATCCCAGATAAGCAACGCTGCCGCTTCACCAATGCTCGCGGTGTCCGATGCTCCCACCGCCTTTTCGATGCAGCCACTGGACTGTGCTCATTCCACGAGCGTATCTGGTCGCAGGAGGCCGCCGCTGACGCCAAGGCCACCGCCGAACTTCTCACTGAGGACGCGCTGGAACTTCTCGATCGCGACGAGATTCACATTGTCCTCGCCCGCCTGTTCCGTTTCGTCGCCGAAAAGCGCATCGAGCAATCACAGGGCAGCCTCCTCGCATACATCACCAGTCTCGTTCTCCAAACTCTTCCATTCCGCGAATCTGCCGTGAGCGATAACAACCGGCCGGTTCAAATCGTCTGGGATCTTCTTAGACCAAACCCACCGGCGAGCGAGCAAACCGAAAATACGGAGCCGGTCGAGACGAATCAACCAGTCCTCCTATCTGGCAACCCAGTCCCTCAAGACTAGCGGTGCAAGATCGCAATTCGTTTCTCTTTGTCGCGCAAAAGTTTTATATTGGCGGGCAATGCTGGGGAGCAGAAGTCGCGCGCGGTTTGGCGTGCTCCTGGCATTGCCTCGCCCGCCGCGACATTTCATTCAGGAGACTACGATGAAATGGAAATTGCTCATGGCGCTTTGTATTACGTTCGCCACCGTCGCGTGCGGCGGCAACAACTCCACCACAACCGCCGCGGAAAATAATCCGCCGGCGAATTCGGCTCAATCTCAAAATTCCGCAGCGAAAATTAATTGGGTTTCGTACACCGATACAGCCGAAGGCGCATTTTCGATGGATGTTCCCGTCGGCTACCAAATCCAGGGCGGAATGTACCGCTTCGGATATTTCGATGTGCGCTGGATGATGGAAGCTCGTTCGCTCGACGGAAAAATAATCATTCGCATCGACGATGTAAACGTGCCGCCCTATTCCCTTCCCGGACCGCACACGGGGACTGAAGGCCAGCGGAATTTCAAGCCACAGCAATATCAAATGATCACAGGGAGATATCGCGACGGCCAAACGTATGCCGAATCGTACGCGAAGCATCGCTTCTCGGGCGTGTGCAAAACGTTGAATCCTCGCGCCGCGGATTGGCACCCTACTTTTTCTGCCGACATGAAAGATGATCCGGGCACTCGATCAACCGATGGAAACGTCAGCTACGATTGCGATACGTCTGACGGTCCGCGCATCGCCAGCGTTTTCGTTCACTCCACGCTCAACAGCGCTGGAGGATTGTGGTTCGCGTTTCCTGTGAGCATTCTCAGCAGCCCCGATCGCGCCGCGCAAGCGCATTCGATGGTGGATCGCATGATCGGCAGTTGGAAGAAAAATCCGGAATGGGTGCAGCGCCAAAATCAAATCACGCAAGAGGGCCTGGCGCAAATCGGAATAGATTTTGGCGACTTCATGAAGCAGATGCAGACCTATCACCAGCAACGCACCGCCGCGATGAATCAGCAAGTTGCCGGATACTACGCCCGGCAAAACGCGCAAGCGGAGCAGGTGTCCGGCTGGGGAAAAACGCTGACCGGGCTCGAAGACGTGAGGGATCCGAATACCGGCGCTCAATTCGAGATTTTCTCTGGACCAAAATCCGGCCAGTGGATCAACGGCAAAGGGGACATCGTGAATTCCAATCCTCCGGTACCGTCTGAGACGCCCGCTCTCACTGCATGGATTTAACGGCATCAATTAACATCCATGCAACATTAATCTGTGAGTGTGGCTGCGGGAGCTCGACACAACTTTCAACAAATCGCGACATCGAATTAGTTAACCGGAAGTTCTAACGAGCGGAGGAAACGATCACATGTCGACAATCACTGTGAAAGACGGAACACAAATTTACTTCAAGGATTGGGGCTCCGGTCAGCCGGTAGTCTTTAGCCACGGCTGGCCGCTCAGCGCGGATGCATTCGAAGACCAGATGTTGTTTCTCGCCGATCACGGATATCGCTGCGTCGCGCACGATCGCCGCGGTCACGGCCGTTCCAGCCAGCCCTGGAACGGAAATGAAATGAATACTTATGCCGACGATCTCGCGGAACTCGTGGAATCCCTCGACCTGAAAGACGCGATTCACGTTGGCCATTCCACCGGTGGCGGCGAAGTGGCGCGCTATATCGGCCGTCACGGCACGAAGCGCGTCGCAAAAGCGGTGCTGATCAGCGCGGTGCCGCCGCTAATGTTGAAAACCGCGGCGAATCCCGCAGGCCTGCCGATGGAAGCGTTCGATCAGATTCGCGCGGCCGTTCTCGCGGACCGTTCGCAATTTTGGAAAGACCTCAGCACACCGTTCTACGGCGCGAACAAACCTGGCGCGAAAGTCTCGCAAGGATTGCGCGATTCGTTTTGGCTGCAAGGAATGATGGCTGGACACAAAGCCGTTTACGATTGCATCAAAGCATTTTCCGAAACTGACTTCACCGAGGATCTGAAAAAGTTCGACGTTCCCACGCTAGTGCTGCATGGTGACGCCGACCAAATTGTTCCGATCGGCGCATCCGCGATGCTCTCATCGAAGATCGTCAAGGCAGCCACGCTAAAGATTATTCCGGGCGCGCCGCACGGCATGTGCTCTACGCTGAAAGATCAAATCAATGCAGAGCTGCTCGCATTTTTCAAAGGCAGCGCAACCACAGCATCGGCCTAGGCCCGGAACTGGAGCCAGTTAATTGGCAAACGGTCGCAACATTTTGTTGATGCGAAATCGAAAAGAGAATTTCGCAATTATATTTGCCTGCGTAATCGCGGCGGCGTTTGCATTGTCGCTTCCGCTGGCGCATTCCGCGCCTGCGCACCAATCAGCAACACTGAATGACACAGGCGTAGCCGTCGGAGCGCAATACGATTCCACTCACGTATATGTTGCGCCCGGTGATCTCGATGCGTTCGTCAAAAGTTTCATCGCCACGTTTGGCGGGCAAGCGTCAAAACTACTCGTGACAAATGTTTTGCCCGAGCCAAGCAGCGAAGAATTTCAATATGTATGGACGCCGGTCGGCACACTCTCTGTTTTCGCGTTTCAAACACCGATTCCATTTCCGTTTGGGCAGGAACGCACCGGATATCTGGTCACAGACATGGACGAGGCAATTAAATCCGCTCGCGCGGCCGGAGCGGTAGTGATTGTGGAACCATTTAAAGATCCGATTGGGAGAGACGCGGTAATCCAGTGGCGGGGCGGCATAAAAATGCAGCTGTATTGGCATTTCACTGCCCCGAAATATGACGCGCTCGAAGCGATCCCAGACAATCGCGTCTACTTGTCGCGCGATGCTGCTGATATTTTCGCGAAGGATTTCGTACGCTTTTCTCGCGGGAAAATTGTCGAAGATAATTCGCGCGCAGACGCGGGCGAAATCGGCCGGGCCGGCGAAACCTATCGCCGCATTCGCATCACATCGAATTTCGGCAACATGCAGGTGATGGTCACTGACGGCCATCTGCCATTTCCATTCGGCCACGAAATCAGCGGATACCAGGTGCAGAATCTCGGCGCAACACTCGAGAAAGCAAAGGCCGCGGGAGCAAAAATACTTTCTGCTGCTTATGCGTCGAATGACCGCACCAGCGCGATCGTGGAATTTCCGGGCGGATACATCGCAGAAATTCATGCGGTGGCCGCACACAAGTAACCGCCGGCGCTGCGTTTATCTCGAAGTTTTATTAATTCAGCAGGGAGAATTTAATTTACTCAGACGATTCGTCGGTATCGTCTGAATCGTCGTCGCCGGCGTGGCGCTGTTCGATGTTTTCGGTTTCGCCAGCGGCGGGTGATGCTTCGGTCGCGTGCGATGCTTGCGCATCTGCAGTTTCGTCGATCGAATCCGAAACCGGCACAACAGGCTCCGAAACATGAACAGTGGCTGGAGCCGCGGAAATCTCGCTTGATGCGGAAATAGACGCAGCTGGCGCCGCAGCTTGTGAAACTGCGCTCGCAGCGGAAGCGGCTTGAACCTTGGCCTCTTCTTCTGCTGCCGCTTGCAATCTTGAGGTGAGCACTTCCGCGAGCAGATCAATCAGCATGCGTGCGCCGGAGCCATCGGAATCCAGTTCGGGGTTGTAGGTGGTAATTTCAAACGCCGCGAGACTTTTTTCTCGCGCGAAAACATTCAGCGCTTCGCGCACCGGCTCGAGTCCGAGGCCGCTGCCGGAAAAATTCGTAGCGGAAAATTCGCCGCCGGAAATCGCATCGACATCAAAATGCAAAATGTATTCAAACTGGCCGGAATGCAATTGCTTGATCGCAGCTCGCGCGGCAGCCGCAGCGCCCATGCGCTTCACATCGCCGGAACTGAATCTGCGAATCGGCGATTTCGCGAGCGCGGCTTCTTCGGGAGCATCAAGCCGGTCATATCCAAACAACACGATATCCGCTTCGCGCACCAGCGGAGGCTCGCCCCAAAATCGCACGAGTTCCGGCGCGCCGCGGCCAACGATGTGAGAGACCACCATGCCATCAACGCATCCCGAAGGAGTGGTGGCGGGCACATTCATATCCGCGTCTGCATCCACGTAAATCAAATTTACCTGGCGGTAGTAACGCCGCGCTCCTGCAATCGTGGCAAGCGCGATGCTGCAATCGCCGCCGATAATCAGCGGCAGCGCGCCGCTCTTGATCGCTTGCTCAACGCGCGGACGCAAATCATTCAGCACTTCCACCAGCGCGCCAACATTTCGCGCGCGAGGATGTTCGTCGTCTACTTGAAAAGTTTTTTTGACGGTATCGCCGAGGTCGGTGACTTCGAATCCGGCGGACTCAAGCCGCGCGACCAGTCCGGCATCGCGCAACGCTGCGGGTGCGCGCTCGTGTCCCGCTCGCAGCGCTGCGGCGGAAGTCGGCGCGCCTATCAGGGCAATCTTCTTCGGCTGACGGAGAATCTTGACCGCCAACACAGCCTCCTGACTGAACCTCTTGTGTGTAATGCGGGCCAGGCCGCGCGGCATCCGCGACGCCAACCCCAACGGCGAAAACTATCCTCGCCGTCCCCCGGGTGCAACAGCTGCAAGCTCCGATGGCAAAGTGAATCGCACGTCTTCGCGGATGAGATCCAGATCACGCTGGTCGGTGAATCCCAAACCCGCGAGCCGGTCGCTCACTTGCTCGACAAGAACTTCCGGCGCGGAAGCTCCAGCAGTCAGGCCGACGGCTTTCACATTTACGAGCCATGTGGTTCGAATCACGCTGGCATCGTCAATCAATCGAGCGGCAACTCCGGCGCGCTCGGCAACTTCCACCAGGCGATTGGAATTCGAACTGTTTGGCGAGCCGACGACGAGAATCAAATCCACGTCGCGCGCCATTTGCTCGACGGCTTCCTGGCGATTTTGCGTGGCGTAGCAAATGTCGTCCGATGCCGGGTCCTTGAATGCTGGGAAAACGTTCGCGCAGCCGCGCCACAATTTCCTGCGTGTCGTAAAGGCTCAGCGTGGTCTGCGTGAGAAACGCGAGCTGTTCGGATCGTCGACATTCAGCGCGTCAACGGCTTCCACGCTATCGACGACGATGGTTTGCTCGGGAGCTTCGCCGGACGTGCCGACAATTTCCTGGTGATCTTTGTGGCCGATCAAAATAATGGTGCGCTTCTCGCGCGCGAATCGCAGCGCCTCAAGATGGACTTTCGTAACCAGCGGACAAGTGGCGTCAATCACGCGCAGCTTGCGGCTATCGCTTCTTCGCGAATTGTGGGAGGAACTCCGTGCGCGCTGAAAATCAGCACCGCGCCGTGCGGCACTTCGGTGACGGTCTCGACAAAAATCGCGCCGCGCCGGCGCAGTTGCTCCACGACGTAGCGGTTGTGCACAATCTCGTGATGGACGTAGACGGGCGGGCCATAAGCTTCCAGCGCCAGCTCGACGATATCAACCGCGCGCACCACTCCCGCACAAAAGCCGCGGGGGCGTACGCGCAGAAGCATCTTGCCGGTGCCGTCGCCCTTGTTGCCCCGGATTTGAACCAGAGACTCACTCATTCGGGTTTAGCCTCTAGAGTAAATTATCATACCGCACCAGCGGCATTGCCGTCATGTCCGAACTGGCCTGTTTCCCTGTTCGAAGGGGTCACAATGAGACGGCAAGTGCCCGGCCTAAGTTGGCTGCAAGGGCTAAATTTAGCCGAGGATATGGAATTCTGAACGATTCGCGAGAGATAGGGTGTGCCGGTCGCGATTGAGGCTGATTGCGTCGTGTTATTCTGCGTGATGGTACTTAATCTACGGTTGGTCCAATCGAGCGAGAGATATCTAATGCTGCTTAAAGATAAAGTTGCGATCGTCACCGGTGCGGGACGCGGAATCGGGCGCGCGATTGCGCGCGTTTGCCGCAGAAGGAGCGCGCGTGATGCTTGCCGCGCGGACCGCGGCGCAACTGGAATCCGTGGCCGCGGAAATCACGAACGCTGGCGGCAAGGCGGAAATCCTGGCGGTGGATCTCGTGGGTGAAGATCGCTGCAGTCGCGTGGTGCGCGCCGCGCGAGAAGAATTTGGTGGCGTGGATATTCTGGTGAACAACGCGGGAATTTACGGACCGGTGAAACCGATCGAGGAAATCACCGCCGAGGAATGGGACGCCGTTGATGAACATAAATTTGCGCGGCGCGTTTTTGATGACGCGCTTCGCGCTGCCCGATATTTACGCGCGGCGCGGCGGCGCGGTGGTGAATATCTCCAGCATTTCGGCGAAAGCGGCATTCGGATGGGGCGCGGCATACGCTTCCGCGAAAGCGGGCATGCTCGCGCTCACGCGCACTACCGCCGCGGAAGGCGCGAAGCACGGCGTGCGCGCAAACGCGATTTGCCCGGGCCCGGTGCCGGAGACCGAAATGTCGCAGGAATTGGGACGCGGCCTCGCCGCACGCGCAGGCCGCGACGCCGATGAGATGTTCAAAGAAATGTTGAACGGAATTTTGCAGCGCCGCCCGCAAACCGCCGCTGAAATCGCTGCCGCCGCTTTATTTCTCGCCAGCGATCAGGCCAGCGCGATCACGGGGCAGGTGCTGAATGTGGACGGCGGAATGCTTTTTGCCTGAGCTCTTCCGCGAACGCGACGCCGCGCCGCGCAACAGGTTCGGCCAGCGTGACGGTGGTTTCGCCCGCGCGGCCAAGCAAATAAATCGCGCCCGCGATGGTCGCGCCGATCACGAATAAAATCGTGAAAATTACCAGAGCCGCCAGCATCTCCTGCACGTAGTACGCTTGAAAAAGTAATGCTGCCGCAAGCAGAAACCACAGCGCCTTGCGCCATGGATCGCTTCGAAGTTTTCGGCCGATTCGGTTCTGATGGATGGCTGGTCGAAAGATTAATGTCTATGAGTTCTTTCGTTTCGCTTAAACGTAATGGGACTTCTGATGAACTTGATGCTGAACCTTCACTTGTCCCGACCGTATTCAAAACTGCCTCCCCGGACCACACTGGCAATTGGATGCAAATGAGTACCCAAATGTTCCGCCACGATCATTAAACCGCTAAGTGGCGTAGATGGTCAATGGTACAAAGGCTGCAATCTCGTAGGCCCTTGGTAACAGTACTCGGAATTCTGAAGAGATTTTCCCGTAATGGGAACACGCACGACGCTAAATTGCGGCGACGGAAGTCCGTTGCATACAGCATTCACACTACGCCGAGGAGAAACACCGAGAACAACCTACAAACACCGAAGTGGTAAGCAGCCCGCGAGTAGAACTAACGAAAGTGCCGGTGAATTTCTGCGAGCAAACGTGCCCCGTTATTTCGCTTCAAACGGATAGCGATCGTTACACTGGACCGCGGCGGCGATTCTGCGGCGCGCTGCGATCGTGTCGATCGTGCCGCGCTTGGCGAATCGCTTGAGCACCGCGATTTGCGTCATCAGCATGTCGCCTTCGTGGACGGCGGCGAGGGCGCGGCGCGCTTCTTGCTCAATTTTTTCGGCGGAATCTGAGATGAGCACGCGAGCGGCGTCAATCATTGCGGCAGCGGCTTGTTCGCCGCGAGTTGCGGCTGATTTTTGCGCGCGGAGCAGGCAGGATTCCATCGCGAAAATTTCCATCACGATATTTGCGAGCGCGCCGACGAGTTCCTGTTCGTCGGCCAATTTTTCGCGGAATTTCTGCACTGCGCCGCCCGCGGCTTGCAGGAAAATATTTCTTGGCAGTTGGCGACAACGTCGCATTTCTTCGCCGAGCAATCCGCCTTGCGTTACTTCCTGAAGTGGGGCCCGCAAGAATTTCGTCGGCCAAGTTTCATCGCCGCGGGAATCAGCGGCAACGCGCCAGACATCGCGCGCTTCATCAGCATCTGGATAATGAGCATGCGATTGATTTCGTTGGTGCCTTCGAAAATGCGGTTCACGCGGCTATCGCGATACGCGCGGCTGACGGGATAATCTTCGTGAAATCCGTAGCCGCCAAAAATTTGCACGGCTTCGTCGACGACATAGTTCAGCATTTCGCTGCCGTAAACTTTTGCGATGGAACTTTCGATGGCGTATTCCTCGAGCACCTTCATGGTGTGCTGAGTTTTGTCGGCCGGAATCTGTTGGCGCGCGGCCATCGCGGTTTCGATGATACCCGCGGAGCGGTACACCATGGATTCGACGGCGAAAATTCGGATGGCCATTTCGGCGAGCTTTTCTTTCATCAATCCGAATTCGCCGATCGATTTGCCGAACGCTTTGCGTTCTTTGCGAGTAGCGCGATGCGGTGGCCAGAATATGTTTTGCGCCGCCGACGCACGAAGCGCCCAGCGTGAATCTGCCGGAGTTCAAAATGTTGAACGCGACAATGTGCCCGCGGCCGATTTCGTGCAGCAGATTTTCCTTCGGCACTTTGCAATTTTCCATGAAGATCGGCGTGGTGGAGCTGCCGTGAATTCCCATCTTGTGCTCTTCGTTGCCCGCCGTGAATCCGGGAAACGTGCGCTCGACGATGAACGCGGAAAATTTTTCGCCGTCAACTTTCGCGAACACGATGTAGACGTCCGCAAAACCGCCGTTGGTGATCCACATTTTCTGGCCGTTGAGAATCCAGTTTTTTCCGTCGGGCAGAAAGTATCGGCGCGAGTGAGCGAGGCCTGCGCATCGGAACCGGCTTGTGGCTCGGAAAGACAATAGGCGGCGATCCATTCGCCGGTGGCAAGCTTCGGAAGATATTTTTTCTTCTGATCTTCCGTGCCGAAATAAACGATCGGCAAGAGTGCCGATTCCGGTTTGCGCGCCGTGCGTCACCGCGAATCCGGCGTAGACGAAATTTTTTCGGTGAGGACAGTGACGGAAATTTTATCGAGCCCCGCGCCGCCATATGCTTCCGGCACGCCGGCGCTGAGCAGGCCAAGTTCGCCGGCTTTTTTCACCAGCTCCACCATCAGGCCCGGCTTTTTTTCTTCCAGTTCTTTTGTGCGCGGCAAAACTTCTTTCATCACAAATTCTTCGGCGGTCTGGCCGATCAGGCGCTGGTCGTCGTTGATGTCGGCGGGAGTGAAAACGCTGTCCGCCGAGGCGAGCTTCCAGCAAAAAGCTTCCGCCCTTCATATACTATTGAGGTTGTGCCGTCGTGGTTAGCCCTGGATGCGGCCCTCCGCCGAGGAGATTATAGACGAATTCTTTAGGACGATACTTTGCGCGCCAGCTTCGGCGCGAACTGCCAGATATTCCGGCGGGCATTCCGTGTTCTTCGGCGCCGGTCAAAATTGTTTTCAAGTAATGGGCTTGCGGGCTTCAAACCCTTTTCCACTTTCGCTGGCGATAAAAACCTGCGCGCTCACTTCGCGGCCATCGGCCGCTGTGACTTGCACTTCGATGCGGCGATAATGCACCGGCGCGCCTTCGTAGCGATCGAGCGAACGAAACGCGATTTCGGGAATGCGATACAGAACTCCGTGAACGCTTTTGCCCGGCGCTTGCTGAACATTCGCGCTCGCGGTGCCGCCGCGCACTTTTTTATTGAAGCCAACTCGTAATTTTTCAGCTCGCCGTTGATTTCTTCGAAGATCTGTGGCCGGCGCGCGAACGAAATTGCGCGCGATTCATGTTGCTTGCCGTATGCGAAATACCAGGAGCCGTTTTGTGCCATGCTCGATTCCAGAGGCGAGGAAATTCCGCGGGGTTGGCGCAATTAATTTTGGCGCAAGATACGCCAGCCGCCGTCATCACGTCACAACTATCTTACCGTTTACTTCCGGCGAAGTCGAAGCAGAGATTTTGCCGCGCGAACGGTGATATATTCCGCGGACGATTCGCACGTCGGAACAGAATTTATTCTGAAGGGAACGAAAAATGGGAAATCCAGTGGTGCATTTTGAGATCGGATGCCGCGACATCCAGAAATCGCAGGAATTTTATTCAAAACTTTTTGACTGGAAGATCAGCGCAATGGGTCCGGCTGCGATGATCGATACCGCTGCCGCCAACAAAGTCGGGAGGGCACATGACTGCGCTCGGTCACGAGCCGCACCACTACACAATTTTCTACGTGCAAGTGGATGACGTGCAGGCGTATCTCGATAAGGCCGCTGCGCTTGGAGCGAAAACTTTGGTGCCGCCGGTGCACGATTCCTACGGGCACCTTCGCGTGGCTGCAAGATCCCGAAGGAAATACAGTGGCGCTGTGGAAAGATGCGCCCGCGAAATAGTCGCGGGCTGTGCGCGTTACGAAAGCCGTTCGAAAATTCCGGCGGCGCCCATGCCTCCGCCGACGCACATCGTGACCAAGCCGTAGCGGCCGTTTCGCCGCACGAGTTCGCGAATAATAGTCGCGGTAACTTTCGCGCCGGTGCAACCCAGCGGATGGCCCAGCGCGATCGCTCCGCCATTAGGATTTATTTTTGCGGGATCGAGTCCCGCAAGCTGAATCACGCTGAGCGCCTGCGCGGCGAACGCTTCGTTTAATTCGATCACGTCGATTTGATCGAGCTTCAAACCGGCGAGTTTCAGCGCTTTCGGAATCGCGTAAACGGGGCCCACTCCCATTTCTTCGGGAAGGCATCCGGCTGTTGCGAAGGAAACGAATCGCGCGAGCGGTTTCAAATTGAGCGCGCGAGCGCGGTCTGCGCTCATCACAATTGTTGCGGCGGCGCCGTCGCTGGTTTGCGAACTGTTTCCCGCAGTGACGGTTCCGTTTACGTGAAACGCGGGCTTGAGTTTTGCGAGCGCTTCCAGAGAAGTATCGGCGCGAGGGCCTTCGTCGATTTCAAATGTGGAATTCATTTCCACAACTTTCGATTTCGGGAGCGCGCCGTCTGCGGCGATCGCGCCTGCTGCGAATGACGCGAGATGAACTTCCACCGGAGCGATTTCGTCTTTGAAATTTCCGGCGGCGATTGCAGCCAATGCTTTCTGATGGCTCGCCAGTGAAAACGCATCTTGCTGTTCGCGAGTGATGTTGTATTTGCGCGCGAGATTTTCGGCGGTGAGTCCCATGCCGAGATAGGAATCGGGATAGTGATCCATCAACCAGGGATTCGGCGAAATTTTATTGCCACCCATGGGAACCATGCTCATGGATTCCACACCGCCGGCGAGAATTACTTCGGAGCCGCCGGCCATGATTCTTTCGGCGGCGTACGCGATGGCTTGCAAGCCCGAAGAGCAAAAACGATTCACGGTAATCGCGGAAGCTTCCACGGGAAGTCCCGCGCGGAGAGAAGCGATGCGCGCGACATTCATTCCCTGCTCGGCTTCGGGCATCGCGCAACCGAGGATTACGTCTTCGATTTCTTTTGGATCGAGCGCGGGAACGCGCGCGAGAGCATTTTTGATTGCTGTGGCAGCGAGATCATCGGGACGCGTGGCGCGGAGAAAACCTTTGGGCGCTTTGCCGACGGCGGTTCGGACCGAGCTTACGATTACGGCTTCGCGCATGTGAGTTCCTTGAATGAGCAGACTAAACGCGGAAAGTGTACCGCGAACTGTGTGGATAGTGCTTTGGATGCGAGCGGCTATTGTAAGGATTCGTCATGACGAGAGCACAAGGCGATCCTTCGGCTTTCCTGATCGGAAAGCTCTCAGGAGGACGCGAGTGGGTAGGCGAGGACTGCTCGCTGCGCGGTCGAGCCTCGCTCCCATTAGAGATTGAGGCACACCGGCTGAGAGCCGGTGCCACACAGGCGAAGCTGCGGACTCAATTTGTGCGATATAGAATGCTGCGCCGGGAACGGGAACCATTGCGATTGGAAAGGAAGCGGATTTGCACCAGGGGCACACACATTCGCACGTTGCGCTTTCACCGCAAGATTTCTCTGGCGATGGGAACCAATCCATTTGGGCGACCGATGTCTCGATTTTGAGCTACATCGCGCTGGCTACCGTGGTGGCGCACGTGATCACCGGCGGTCGGTACGGATTTCACCGCGATGAACTGGCGACGCTTGACGACGCGCGGCGATTGGCGTGGGGCTATATCGCGTATCCGCCGATCACGCCATTTTTCGGGCGCGTGTCGCTTGCGCTGTTTGGAACTTCGCTGGCTGGATTCCGATTTTTCGCCGCGCTGGTAGACGGCGCCACGATCGTGCTCACAGGATTGATGGCGAGCGAAATGGGCGGGCGGCGCGGCGCGAAACTTGTGGCCGCGTTTGCGGCAATTCCATTTTGCCTGGGCGCGGGCGCGTTGATGCAGTACGTGTCGTTCGATTATTTTTTCTGGGTGCTCGCCGCATATTGCGTTGTGCGGCTGGTGAAAAGCGAAAATCCGCGATGGTGGATTGGAATTGGCTGCGCCATCGGATTCGGAATGATGTCGAAATACACGATGGGTTTTCTTGTCGCGGGAATTGTGGCGGGGGTGATTTTCACCGATGCGCGAAAATTTCTGACGAGCAAGTGGCTGTGGTACGGCGTGGCGATTTCGCTGCTGATTTTTCTGCCGAATTTGATCTGGCAGGCACGCCACAATTTCGTGTCGCTGGATTTTTTGAAAACAATTCACGCGCGCGATATTCGCATCGGGCGCACCGACAATTTTCTTCGCGGTCAACTTATTTTGACGCTGCTTGGGTTTCCGCTGTGCCTGGCGGGACTTTATTCCTGTTTCTTTTCGGCAAACGCAAAGCGATATCGCATTCTGGGCTGGATGTTTCTTGTGCCGCTGGCGATTTTTCTCATCACAAAAGCGCGCGCGTACTATCTCGCGCCGGCGTATCCGATGCTCTATGCGGCAGGCAGCGTGTGGGGCGAAGAATTGCTCACCGGAATGCGCGCCGGATGGGCACGCGCGATTCGCGCGGCGGCGTGGACGGCGCTGCTCGCGGATTTAGTTGTCGCGGCGGCGCTCACATTGCCGGTGGCGCCGATTAATTCGGATTGGTTTCGATTCGCCGTGAATCTAAATGGCGATTATCGCGACGAAATTGGCTGGCCGGAATTTGTGCAAACGCTCGCGCAGATTCGCGATTCGTTGCCCGCCGCAGAACGCGCGCGGACGGTGGTGCTCTCCGCAAATTATGGCGAAGCCGGCGCGGTGAACCTTCTGGGTCCGCAATATGGATTGCCGCCGGCGATCAGCGGAGGAAATTCGTTTTGGGCGCATGGATATGGCGATTTTCCGCCGGAGACTGTGATCGTCACCGGATTCTCGCGAAAATTCGTTGACCATAATTTCGAGTCGTGCCAGTTGGTGGCGAAATCGTGGAACATGTACGGCGTAAAAAACGAAGAGACCGAAGACCATCCCGACATTTTTGTGTGCCGCGGATTGAAACAGAGCTGGCCGGATTTCTGGAAGACATTTCAATATTTTGGCTGATGAGGAATCCGCCGCCGAGCCGCGCGGGAACACGCGAATTTTTCCGCAAGCGCTTCTCTACGGCGGATACACGCGCTATTCTTGGCAGCGAAATTAAGCTGAGGGGACTATGAAAACCAAAGTTGCAGGCATGCTGGTGCTGGCTCTGATTTCCGGATTACTGGTGATGGCGCAAACTCCCGCGCCCGCGCTGCCCTATTCCCCCAGCCTCGATTTGACGTCGCTGGACAAGACGGTGGATCCGTGCGCGAACTTCTATCAGTACGCCTGCGGCGGCTGGCAGAAAAAGAATCCGATTCCCGCCGATGAGACCGGCTGGGACGTGTATTCGAAGCTGACGCAAGACAATGCAAATTTCCTGCACGGAATTTTGGAGCAAGCTTCATCGAATGCTGGCCAGCGCGACAACGTGACGCAAGAAGTAGGCGATTTTTACGCGGCGTGCATGGACAACACAGCAGTGGAAAAGCGCGGAGTTGCAGCGATTCAATCGCAGCTCGATGCGATCGCCGCGCTGAAATCGGCGCGCGAACTGGCTCCCCTAGTGGCGCGTTTGCAACTCGTGTATGGACAATCGATTTTGTTCTCCGCGGGCGCGGGCCAAGACCTGGACAACTCCGAGCAGGTAATTGCGCAGCTTGATCAAGGCGGGCTGGGATTGCCCGAGCGCGACTACTACACAAAAACAGACGCGAAATCACAGGAAATCCGCCAGCATTACATGGTGCATGCGCAAAAAATATTCGCGCTGCTTGGGGAAACCCCAGCGGCTGCGAAGCAGGATGCCGCGACATTGATGCGGCTGGAAACCACGTTGGCAAAAGCGTCGCAGACGGAAGTGGAGCGCCGCGATCCGTACAAAATGAAACATACGATGACGCTCGCGGATCTGGCTCACGCAGCTCCAAATTTCGATTGGAAAACTTATTACAGCGTTTCGCAATATCCAGCATTCGAAAAATTAAATGTAGGTTCTCCCGATTTTCTCAAGGAAGTGAATGCGCTGATTGCGAGCGAGCCGATCGCGAATTGGAAAACGTATTTGCGATTTCACGTGGCGAATTCGGCTTCGCCAGTTCTTTCCACAAATTTCGTGGATGAAAATTTCGAGTTTTACCGGAAATATTTGCGGGGCGCAAAAGCTCAGCAGGATCGCTGGAAGCGCTGCGTGAGCTATGTGAATCACAGCCTCGATGACGCGTTGAGCCAGGTGTACGTGGCAAAAGTTTTCGCGCCGGAAGTGAAAGCTCGCACTCTCGATATGGTGCAACGAATCGAAGCCGCGATGGAACTGCGCATCAAGGCGCTGGATTGGATGAGCCCCGCAACGAAAGAGCAGGCGCTGGTGAAGCTCCACGGAATTCGCAACAAGATCGGATATCCCGACAAGTGGCGCGACTATTCTTCCGTCACGATCGCCCGCGACGATTTTGCGGGCAACATGCAGCGCGCCGCCGAATTCGAAAGCCATCGCCAGATCAATAAAATCGGCAAACCAGTGGATCACGGCGAATGGGATTTTACCGCCACCACCGTGGACGCCTATTACGATCCGCAGATGAACGACATCAATTTCCCCGCCGGAGTGCTGCAGCCGCCGCTCTTCGATCCGAAAATGGACGATGCCCCGAACTATGGCAACACCGGAGGCACCGTGGGCCACGAACTCACGCACGCGTTTGACGACGAAGGCAGCCAGTTTGACGCGAAAGGAAATCTGCGAAACTGGTGGACCAAAGAAGATCGCGAGAAATTCGAAGCGCGCACAAAGGGAGTGAAGGATCAGTACGCGCAATACGTGGTGGTGGACGACGTCCACATCAACAGCGCGCTGACGCTGGGCGAAGACGTCGCCGATCTCGGCGGCGAAATTCTGGCCTACATGGCCTGGCGCGACGCGACGAAAGATAAAAATCTCGGACTGATCGACGGGCTCACTCAGGATCAGCGATTTTTCATCGGCTACGCGCAATGGGCCTGCGGCAACGAACGGCCGGAGCAGATGCGCGTCCACGCGATGACCGATCCGCATTCACCGCTGAAATACCGCATCAACGGAGTGGTGGTGAACATGCCGGAATTCGCGAAGGCATTTTCGTGCAAGCTGGGCTCGCCGATGACGAAGCCCGCGGACAAAATCGTGAAGGTTTGGTAGAGGTCAGTAAAAAGTTCTGTTTTGATTTGATTTGGGCGAAATAATATTCCGAGGCCATCTTTGTACCTCGCGACTGTCATTCTCTTGATGGCTGTATTTCCGATCGGCTCGATCGGCATGGATCATTTCTATTTTCACAACGCCGCGCCGCTCATGCTTCTCGTGGGGAAATGGTTTGTGTTTTGGGCCGCGGGAGTGAGGCTATTCGCCGCCGGTTTGCGCCAATACTTTCAGCCGCGATTTACGGCCGAAGAAATTTTCCACATCACAAGCGCCGACGCATTGCCGCTGGTCCGCGAATTGGGAGTGGCGAATTTCGCAACCGGAATTGCTGGAATCGCTTCGCTTGCGAAGCCCAGCTTCGTCTTGCCTGTGGCGATTATTGCCGGGATTTTTTATGGCGTCGCCGGAATCCGGCACGTAGCGGAAAAGGGGAAAAGTAGGAACGAGAATATCGCGATGATCAGCGACCTCTTTGTATTTCTGGTCTTTGCCGCCTATCTCGGTTTCGTAGCGTTTGCCTGAAAATTCGAATCAGTGCTCACAAAATAATAAAGCGCAGCTCGCGCACGAAAAAGGTGCGAGCTCGCGCTTCATTCTTTCCACGAAAATCTTAAACTAATTACGGACGCTTCTTGTATTTGTTGTACAGATCGAGATGGCGATTATCCAGGCTCGTTAGTTCGCCCTTAATGAAAAGATATTTCACTTCGGTGGTCAGTTCGAGCGGATCGCCACTCGTCACGATCACGTTCGCCATTTTGCCAACTTCGAGAGTGCCAAGCTCTTTATCCAGGCCGAACATTTGCGCGGGATAAAGAGTGAGCGCCTTCAACGCTTCGTCGTGCGGCAATCCAAACGCAACGGCGACGCCCGCTTGTTGCGAAAGCCGCCGCGCGAATTCGTTTGTGTAACTCGCGAAAGCGATTTTCACGCCTGCTGCGTTCAGGTCGTGCGGCAAAGTGAGATTGACGTCGTATGGATCGTCTTCATAGCGCACCAGCTGGAGCGTGGGGCCCAGAATTACGTTGACGTTGTGCTGCTTCAGAAAATCTTTTTTCTCCGAAGCGGCTTCGCCGGTGGCGAGCACCATCTTTACTTTTTCTTTTTCGAAAAATTTCACGGCATCTTCAATCGCGCGCGGATCGTCGGTAAAAACCAGAACTGGCACTTCGCCTCGCACCACCGGCCCCAGCGCTTCGAGTTTCAGGTCGCGGCGGAAATTCGCGTTGTTGGCTTTCTCGTGCGCCATATCGTAGTGCCGAGCGCTATCGAGCCAATCGCCCAGCATCGCGATTCGCCGGTCGTACGCGGCGCGCGCATCGGATTGTCCTTCGGCTGCTGCGCCGCCTCTGCCGCCGAATCCGCGGCCGCCACCGCCGGGAAGATTGGGCCAGTTGACCACCATGCCGGCTTCGCGTTTCACGACCATGTCTTCGGTGGTCCAGCCGCCAAGATTAATCAGCGACGCTTGGCCGCCGATTAAATTTCCGGTATCGCCGCGGCCGCCTTGCCCCGGCACGGTGTTCACGTGAGTGATGCCGGAAACGCGCGTGACCGCAATGTGCGCGCTTTCAACGTTCACGCCGGCTGCGCCGTTAATGTCGGCATTGTTTTCGCCGACTTCGTGCGTATCGACGGAGGCGTTCACGGCGCCGATTTCGTTGATTCCGATTTCAGTGATTGGATTGAAAAAGCCGGGATAAACTTCCAGGCCTTTTGCATCGATCACTTTTGCGCCGGAAGGAATCGCGGCGCCCTTGCCGACCGCTGTGATTTTTCCGTCGTGGATTACGACTGTTGCTCCATCGATCGGCGGGCCGGAGATCGGGAAAACTTTTGCGTTTGTGATCGCGTAGGTTTGCGCGTGCGAAGCTGAGCAAACCAGCACGCAAGCCGCAAGCAAGAAGGAAAGACGGGACGCCAATTTGCCGAAATTAATTTCGCGAATCATTATTGTCTCCCGCCGTCGTTGTTATTCTGCGCGCCATCTGCGCTGCCGGGACCGCGACCGCCTCTGCCGCGGCCGCCCTGGCCTTGCGGCTGCCCGGCGCGAGTTTCTTTTTCGATCAGGTCGTGTTTTTCTTTCGCCAGCGTGGCGCGCTGGGCGATGTCTTTATCGCGATCGAAATAAACTTTGCCGTCGATGATCGTTTTCTGCACCACCGCGTAAACGCTCAGCGGATCGTGATTGTAAATTGCGAAGTCGGCGTCTTTGCCTTTTTCGATCGAGCCAACGCGCTTGTCGATTCCAAGTTGCATCGCGGGATTGATCGTGACCATCTTGATCGCTTGCTCGGGAGTGAGTCCGCCATACTTGATCGATTTCGCGGCTTCCTGATTCAAGTGCTGCGCTTCTTCGGCGTCGTCGGAATTGATCGAAACCACCACGCCTTTTTGCGTCATCATCGCCGCGTTGTAAGGAATCGCGTCGTACGCTTCGTGTTTGTATGACCACCAATCGGAAAATGTGGAAGCGCCGATGCCTTCTTTCGCGAGTTCCTTGGCAACTTTGTAGCCTTCCAGAACGTGCTGGAACGTGCGCACTTTGAAATCCGAATTCATGCGACACGCGAATGAGCATCAGAATTTCGTCCGAGACGATAGCAGTGCGCAATGCACGTAGCGCTTGCCTTCGAGCACTTCCACCAGCGGATCGAGCGTCACATCGCGCCGCGGAGGAATCAGATTCGTTTCGCCGGCGGCTTTTCGCTTGTTGTAATCGTCCCAGTTCCTTTTTATATGCTATGGCTCGATTGAACGACTGGCGAATTATATCTTCCACGCCCAGCCGTGTATCCGGATAGCGCGGCGTCTGGCCGGGAATGTTGGATCATTCGAGCGCTTCGGATTTTCGCCGAGCGCAAATTTAATTCCGGGCAGCGCGCCTTCGAAAACCAATTTATCCGCGGGCTGGCCCCAGCGCAGCTTGATCACTTCGGTTTGGCCGCCGATGGAATTCGCGCTGCCGTGCAAAACATTTGCAACGGTGACGCCGCCGGCAAGGTCGCGATAAATATCGGGATCGGCGGGATTCAAAACGTCGGCAATATTCGCCATCGAAGAAACAGAAACGCTGCCTTCGTTGACTCTGCCTTCCATCGCGATGTGCGAGTGGCAATCGATGATTCCCGGCATCACGAATTCGCCGGTGGCATCAATCACAGCTGCTCCTGCGGGAGCAGCGACGTTCGCGCCGACTTCGGCGATTTTTCCGTCGCGGACCAAAATCGATCCGTGCTCGATGATTCCGTGTGTGATGGTGAGAATCGTCGCGTTTTTAATCAGCAGTGACGTTTGATTCCTGCGTGCTCGCCGGAGCGGCGCACAGCGTGACTAAGATCGCCGCCGCCAGCACACTGAAGAGCGCGCCACCCGCGAGCGTTTTTATTTTCAGCGCAGCACCGTTCGTCTTCGTGTTTCGTGAAATTTTCATCGCACCACCTCCGCCGACGAACTGCCGGATTCAAATGTTCGCGGCTTGGTGCCGGTAAACGGCAAGCTCATGCCGGACACGTTGATCGTGCCGCTGATTCTTTGGCCATCGACGGTTCCCTGCACCGAAAGCTGCGTGGGGCCATCGCCAACGTCCATGCTGAAATTAAATGTCACAGAGTTTCCGCTCACGTGGCCGCCGCTGATGCTTGACGTGCCCATGTGGCTTGAAATTGTGCCGCTCACCGATCCGTCGGCGGCAACTTCGATATCGAGTTCGGCTTCTTCGGTGCCCTGGCCGGTGTCGGTGACGATGTGCCAGTGGCCAGCCGCGGCATTTTCGCCTCCGCCTGCGCCGGAATTTCCTCCGCGGCCTGCGCCGGGCGGTGGGGGCGGCGGCGTGCGAACTTCGAATCGCTTGCCGTCAACGAAAACCCATTTAATTTGCGTTCCTTCTTTGAAGAGGTCGCCATTTGTTACGACAAGATTCGCGATTTTGCCGGGCTCGATTGTGCCGAGGCGATCGGAGACGCCGAAAATTTCGGCGGCGTCAATCGTCAGAGCTTTCAATGCGGCTTCGGGAGAAAGTCCCGCAGCGATCGCTTTATTTACATTTTTCAAGAGATCGCTGGCGCTGGAAATTCCGCTCGAAGCGAACGCGAATTTTACGCCGTGCTTTCGAAAGCGCAGCGGGAGTTCCCGGCGCGCGATCGCGGAATCGCAAAGTGCGCAGCGACTCGTGCTCCGCAGCGTCCGCATCCATATTGCGGTCGCGCACGGGCCAATTCATTTCGACGACGACGGGAATTTTTGCGGCGGCGATTGCGGACGCTTCGTCATAACCCTGCTGCGCGCCGAACAGCGCCCAGTTAATTCCCCATTGAGGAGCCATTTTCAGCGCGCGAACAATTTGAATGTCGTCTTGACCGGGCACGAGAACGAGTTCTTTGCTTGCGAGCACGTGGCCGATCACAACATTCGTGCGGTCATACGCAGGGCGCTCAAGACCTTGCGGGTGCGCCGAATAAATTTTCTGCGCATCGGCGTACCACTGCGCGTCAATAAAAACTTGATGGACGTATGCAAGATCGCCCATCAGAGAACTTGGAAATCCTTGATACAGTCCGCGGCCGCCATTGAAATTAATCGGCAGCGCAGCATTATTTTTTACAACGAGATCGCCAGCACGCTCGGCGCCCGAAAAATCCACGAGCGAACCTTGCCCTGGAAAAATTCCGCTCTGCGGAAGAACCAGCGCGGTGGTGAATCCGGCGTCGCGCCAATTTTCCATGCGGCGATCTTCGGCGTTCAGCTCATCGCCGGCGCTGACCCACGGAGTGGTCGCGGGACGATCTTCCGCTCCGCGCGATTGCGGCGCATTTATATTTCCGCCGCGCCCGCCGCCTCCGCCGCCGCGTCCGGCGGTCGCTGCGGGAGCGGCAGCAGACTCGAGTCCAGTATCGGTGCCCGCATCGATCAAGCCGGGATATACGGACATGCCCGCGCCATCGATCACTTCGGCGTCAGCGGGAATTGTGGCGTTCGCGCCAACCGCGGCGATCAGGCCGTTGGCGACGACCACGGTGCCGTTGTCAATCGGCGCGCCAGAAACGGTGACGATGCGCGCGCCGCGAATCGCGAAAACGCGAGGCTCGTCCGCGTGCGCGTGACGCAGCGAAACGCTCCACGCCGCCGCCATCGCGATCACGGCGAAGAGCGCCGCGAAGCGTGCAATTTTCGAATTGAATCTGCGCGGAGAATCATTGCGCAAGATGCGTTCTCGCATGGAAAAATTCCTCCCGAGAAAAACTGCTCCACTCTTAGAAGTGTGGAAGACGCGCGATGCTATTGCGTGGTTACATGCATGTCAAGCAACTAAGGTCGGCAGTCGCTACGGCCAGCGGTAGTAATGGACCTCCGGCCGCGACTGCATACCGGGAGGTGGGACAATCGCGCCGTTAAATTTGCGCAATTCATCCCTTCTGTCTTTTGGTGATGTACAGGACGTAGCTGATGACTGTGAAAGCGACGAAATATCCCGCCGCGAGCAGATGAATGTTCACGGATGGAGCGTATTTTCCTGTGGTCGCCACATAATGGAGGGCGCAGTAAACGTAGGGAAACACGAAACCATATTTCCAATTGAGCAGCGAAAGCGAAAAAATCCAGAGTGCCAACCCGCCGCCCACCGGCACCAGAAAATTGCTGAACTGAAGGCTGATCAAAAATTCCAGGCCGAGAATTGGCAGGCAATCGGCGAAATATCGCGCATTCTCTTTTAGAAAAAATAAATACGGCACTGATTCCGAGGGGAACGAGACTCCTTTTGTGAGCAGGCACGGAAGAATTCCCGACAAATAGATTCCAATGTTGAAGAGGAGAAAGAATTGCACCAGCATCACCATAATCACCGCGAGCTTTGCGAAGAAAATTGTGGTGAGGCTTTGCGGCGTAGTGTGCAGCTGTTTCCAGGTATTGTTTTTGTATTCGATCTGCGTCACGAGGCTCGCGGCGAGAATAATTCCCAGTGGCAGCAGAAAGATCGCCATGGACTCCCACGAACTCGTCCACAGTGTTTCCCAAAATTTCGGCGAGATGCTTTCGGCGTGCAGCCTTTGGCTCCGCACCAATCTGACGATAGTCACAATCGTGGGAGTGAACAGCGCTCCAATGATCACCAACCACGACGAAAGGCTGCGGCGCGTCTTCAGCCATTCACTTTGAAAGCAGTGGAAAAATTTCATGTGCGGTGGCGTCAGTCTTTCACAAGATCCATGAAGATGGATTCGAGATCGTTTTTCACTATCTTAATTTGGTAGACGTCTACGCCGGCGCTCACGAATTGCTGGTTTAACCTGGAAATGATTTCCTTTTCGACGAGCGGAATCGTGACCTGACCGTTCGCAACTATCGGAGCCAATCCATTCGACGCAAGTATCGCCGCAGCTTTTTCAGGATTGTTTGTTTCAAATGCGATTACGGAACGCAGCGTTTGCTTTTTTCGCAGATCTGCCAGCGTGCCTTGAAAGAGCAAAACGCCTTTGTGAATGATTCCAAGATGCGTCACGAGTTTTTCGATTTCCGCCAGCAGATGGCTGGAAATCAGAACTGTCATTCCGCGTTCGGCGTTCAGTTTTTTCAGCAGCTCGCGGACTTCGATAATTCCATTGGGATCGAGCCCGTTGGTCGGCTCATCGAGGATTAATAATGAAGGGTCAGGCAACAATGCGATCGCGATGCTCAATCGCTGTTTCATCCCCAGAGAAAAATTCGCGGCCTTCTTATCGCCGGTTTTTGCGAGGCCGACGATGTCCAGCACTTCGCCGATTCTTTTCTCGGGCACTGATACACTTTTTGCAAAATTTTCAGATTTTCTGCGGCGGTCAAATGGCCATACAGCGATGGCGATTCGATGAGAGATCCTAGCTTCTCCAGAATCTCGATCCGGTTCGCATCGAATGCTTTGTCGAAAATCCTGATCGTTCCCTGCTGCTTTTTCAGCAGGCCCAAGACCAGCCGCAGCGTGGTCGTCTTGCCTGCGCCATTGGGCCCCAGAAACCCATAGATCGATCCCGTGGGCACTTGCAGGCTGATGTTCCGGAGCACGATTTCCTGTTCGGAGAATCGGTGCGTGATATTTTCAGTTTCGAGGCAATACATTCCGTTGCATCCGTGAAATTGTGGCTAGAGATAAATACGTGTACGGCCGCGCAAACTTTCGGATTGGCGCTGCGATTATCGAGAAAAAAGAGGAGCTAATTCCTTAGCGGTTTGCCAGTTTTTAGCGTGAACGCGATGCGCTCTTGCGTCTTTCGTTCGCCGCAGAGGCTCACGAATGCTTCGCGCTCGAGGTCGAGCACATACTGTTCGCTCACGAATTGCGGCGCGGTAACGCTGCCGCCCGCGAGGATGTAGGCGAGTTTGCGCGCGACGTGCGCGTCATATTCGCTGGCGTATCCGCCGCGCAGCATCATGTGGATCGCGAGCTTCGCCGCGGCCAGAAGATTTTCGCCAAGCACGCGAATCTGCGTGCGCGCGGCCCCTTCGGCTGCGGTTGGATACGCAGCGCGCCAGCCGGAACGCACAAGCGCGAGCGCAGTTTCCTTCGCGTCTGCGACGAGGCGATCGCGATTCAGCGAGACGAGATCCGATGGACGCAAGTAGCCGAGCCCGCGCGATTCCTCGGCGCTGGTTCCAACTTTTGCAGTGGCAATATTTTCGAAGATGGGTTTGATCGCATGATACAAATCGAGATCATCGCCGCCGGCCGCGTGCTCCATCGCGCGAATCAACATTTCTTTCGAGCCGCCGCCGCCGGGAATCAGTCCGACGCCGGTTTCCACGAGACCAATGTACGATTCCGCCGCGGCGTGAGTTTTCGCGCCGTGCAAACACATTTCGCACGCGCCGCCAATCGCCAGCCCTTGCGGCGCAACCACCACCGGACCGGGCGCGTATTTCAGCGCGAGATTCATGTTCTGAAATTGCCGCACCATCATGTGAATGTCGTCCCACTCTTCTTCTTGAGCGGAGATGAGCAGCAACATCAGATTTGCGCCGGCGGAAAAATTCGTGGCCTGATTCGCCACGACCATCGCGTCAAAATCGGTGGAAAGGCGTTTCACTCCGGCGTTCAGCATCGCGATGATGTCCGCGCCTATCGCGTTCATTTTGGAATGAAATTCGCAGCACACTACGCCATCGCCCAGATCGATCAGGCTCGCGCCTGCATTTTTCTCGACAACCGCGCCAGCTTCTTTGCGCGATTTCAGAATGATCAGGCCGGGCGGCTCGGAAACGGGCTTGTCGCCGCCGCTCGCAAGATCGAAATAGGAAGTGACGCCACGCTCGGTGCGATAAAAAGTTTTGCGGCCGGAGGCGAGAAGTTGCGTGACGAGCGGCGGCATCGCTTCGCCTTCCTGCACCAGCCGCTGCGCCATCGCTTCCACGCCCACAGCGTCCCAAGTTTCAAACGGGCCGAGTTCCCAGTTGAATCCCCAGCGCATCGCGCGATCGATTTCAACGACCGTGTCAGAAATTTCTGGAACGCGGCGCGCGGCGTAGAGACACGTGCGCGAAATTGCGCCCCACAAAAATTTGTTCGCTTTGTCGCCGCCCTGCCCTGTCACCCCGGGAGCGAGCAGCGCTCGCAATCTCTCGGCCGGTATTTTCAATCGTGCGCGCCGCATCGATCGAACCGAATCGCGCTTTCTGTTTGGGGCGGTACTCCATCGTTTGCGGATCGAGCGTCAGAATTTCGCTCTCGCCGCCTTTTTTCACGCGCTGATAAAATCCGCGCCCGGATTTTTCGCCGAGCCAGCCGCGCTTCAGCAATTCTTCGACGACGGGCGGCAGCTTGAAAATTTCGCGCGATTCATCGCCGGGAACATTTTCGTAAAGATTGCGAACAACGTGAGCGAGAACATCGATGCCAACAATATCCGCGGTGCGGAACGTGGCGGATTTCGGCCAGCCGACAGCGGGACCGGTACACGCGTCCACTTCTTCGATGGTCATGCCAAGTTCGGCCATCATGCGCAGCGCGTTGAGCATGGAAAAAGTGCCGACGCGATTGGCAATGAAATTTGGCGTGTCTTTCGCGATCACGACGCCTTTGCCGAGCGTGCGATCGCAAAATTCGCCAAGCGTTTGCAAAATTTCCGGCGCGGTGGATCTTGCCGGGAATCAGCTCCACCAATTTCATATAGCGCGGCGGATTGAAAAAGTGCGTGCCCAGCCAGTGGCGGCGGAAATCCTCGCTGCGGCCTTCTTCGATGCTGTGGATCGGCAGGCCGGAAGTATTTGTGGAAACGATTGTGCCGGGCGCGCGATGAATTTCCACGCGCGCGAGCAGCGAGCGCTTAATTTCGAGATTTTCGGCGACTGCTTCAACAATCCAATCGGCTTTCGCGCACCAATCGAGATTGTCTTCAAAATTTCCGGTGATGATTCGTTGCGCGAGAGCTGGAGTGAAAAAAGCGGCGGGCCGCGATTTCAGCGCGGCTTCGAGTCCAGCGCGCGCGATGCGATTGCGGACTTCGGGACTCGTGAGCGCCAGGCCTCGCGCTTTTTCCGCGGCGTTCAATTCGGTGGGAACGATATCCAGCAGAAAAGTTTCCACGCCGGCATTCGCGAGATGCGCTGCGATTCGCGCGCCCATCGTGCCTGCGCCAAGAACCACCGCGCGATCGATTCTTTTTTTCATGGACGGTGCGCGTAAGGACTAGAATTCGTGCATCGAAAGGTTACAGAAGGGAGATGGCGGGGTCAACCGCGGAGGTAAGAGTGAAAGATTCGCCAGGCTCTTGATCTCGAAAAACGATATGGCCGAAGAGAGCAGACCCGGATGGATTTCAGGCGCGGTTGGAAAAATGCGCAGACGCGATCAGCGCACTGCGCGCCGTCCACGCGTTGGATTGGCGCTCTCGGGTGGATTCGCGCGCGGCATCGCGCACATCGGAGTGCTGCGCGTCTTGGAAGAGCACCACATTCCGATTGATTTCATTTCGGGCACAAGCGTTGGCGCGCTGATCGGCGCGGGCTACGCAGCGGGATGTTCGCTCGACGAAATGGAACGCCACGCGCTGGTGACTCACTTTGGCGATTTCGGGCGCTGGACGCTTTCACGGCTGGGACTGGCGACAAATCTGCGACTCGAAGAATTTTTTCGCAAATTCACATCCGCCACGCGCTTTGACGAATTAAAAATTCCTCTCGCGATTGCGGCTACCGATCTTGGCTCGGGAAAAACGATTCATTTCACAAGCGGCGATCTCATACTCGCGATTCGCGCCTCATGCGCCTATCCAGGATTATTTGTTCCCGTGCAGTACGAGGGCCGCATGTACGTGGATGGATTTCTTACGGAGCCTGTGCCATTCGAGGCAGCGCGGGCGCTTGGCGCTGAAATTGTGATTGGCGTGCATCTTGAGACTACCGGTCTCACCAACAAACCCTCCAGCATGTTTGAAATCATCGGCCGCGCATTTTCGATTATGCAATCGCACACCGAAGACGGCTGGCGCACAGGTTGCGATGTGTTGATTCAGCCGGGAGTTTCAGACGTGATGTGGGACGAATTCGCGAAGACTCCGCAAATGATCGCGGCGGGCGCGGCGGCGGCGCGCATCGCGCTTCCACAGATTCAGGAAGTACTGGCGCGCACCGCGAAGAAACCGGTTACGCAACGGAGGAGACAATAATCCTGCGCACGGAAATCCGGGATGAGCGAACGCAGAAACTGGAGAGTGTGAGATATCTCGAGGCGATGCTACTTGCTATTCACAGCTTCGATTTTGCGGACTTCAACTTTTACCGGCTTTCCTTCACCTTTGCCGCGCTGCGTGAGCCATGCGCCCAGCGCGTCGGCATATCGCTCCGGCTTCACGCGAAAGCTGGCCTCGATGCGGCCATCGGCGATGGGCAGCACATCATCAAATTCGGCGGCATTCGTGAAATTTCTCATGCTGAAGCTATCCAGCCAGTCGAGCGGACACGGTTTCCGCTCGCCAGCGATGACAACTTCAACCGAGAATTTTTGCGCGTACATTTCGCGAGTATAACATCGAGCCCGATCCACATCGCGCGACGAAAAACGTGCGGAAAACATTAGGAGGTGCGCGCAGCAGCGTAGTTCGGCTGCTGATTGATGCGTGACTCAGCGGCATCCCGCGCCTTGCATCGCGGTAATCCGCTGCCATAGACTCTAGTTGTCGACGTTAGAAGAATTGTTGATAGTGGAATCGTCGCTGACCCGTCCGGCACTTCCCGCCCGATCCGGCAGCGCATAACAAAAATTGCTCAGGAGGTTTAGTGTCCTCTCCCTTGGAGAAATGGGTCGCGGAAACCGAAAGCAAGACGCGGCCGAAGCGCGTGGTGTGGTGTGACGGCTCCGACGCGCAACAGCAGGAATTTTTCGACACGATGGTGCGCGAAGGCCACACGTTCGCGCTGAATTCGAAAACATTTCCCGGGTCATATCTGCATCGCAGCAATCCGAATGATGTGGCGCGCACGGAACATCTCACTTTTATCTGCACGCGCAAGAAAGAAGCAGCCGGCCCAACGAATCACTGGATGGCACCACGCCGAAGCGAAAGAAAAAATCGGTACGCTTTTTGATGGCGCGATGGCTGGCCGGACGATGTATGTGGTTCCTTACGTTTTGGGCCCAGTGAATTCTCCGCAGAGCCGCGTGGGCGTGGAAGTAACCGACAGCGCATACGTGGCCGCGAGCATGCGGATCATGTCGCGCATGGGAAAAGTTGCGGTCGATCGACTGGGAAATTCCGAAGATTTTGTGCCCGGGCTGCATTCGATCGGCGAACTCGATCCGAATCGGCGATTCATCGCGCACTTCCCCGAAGAAAGATTGATCTGGAGTTACGGATCGGGTTACGGCGGCAACGCGCTGCTTGGCAAAAAATGTTTCGCGCTGCGAATCGCCAGCTGGATGGCGCGCGAGCAGGGCTGGATGGCCGAGCACATGCTGATTCTTGGCCTGGAAGATCCCAGCGGCAAAGTCACTTATATGGCTGCTGCGTTTCCAAGCGCGTGCGGAAAAACCAACATGGCGATGATGGTTTCCGCGCTCGAAAGCCAGGGCTATCGAGTTTGGACTCTGGGCGACGATATCGCCTGGCTGAAGATTGGCGCCGATGGATATTTGCGCGCGATCAATCCGGAAAACGGATTTTTCGGCGTCGCTCCGGGTACCGGCATAAAAACAAATCCGAATGTGGTGCACGCGATTCGCGACAACACAATTTTTACAAACGTCGCAATGACTCCCAGTGGAGAGCCGTGGTGGGAAGGCGGCGACACTCCACCGCCGGCGGGATTGATTGACTGGCAGGGACGCACATGGAATGCGTCGGATGGCCCCGCGGCGCATCCGAATTCGCGGTACACGGTTCCAGCTTCGCAAACGCCAAGTATTTCGAGGCACTGGCAAGATCCGGAAGGCGTGCCGATCTCCGCATTTTTATTTGGCGGCAGGCGCGCGAAGCTTGCTCCGCTGGTGTACGAAGCGTTCGATTGGCAGCACGGAGTTTTTGTCGGCGCGTCGATGGCTTCGGAAACCACTGCGGCGGCGACGGGAAAAGTGGGAGTGACGCGGCGCGATCCGATGGCGATGGTTCCGTTCTGCGGCTACAACATGGCGGAATATTTTCAGCACTGGCTCGACGATGGGCAAGACGATTCCGCATCCGCCGAAAATTTTCCATGTGAATTGGTTCCGCAAGGGCGCTGACGGAAAATTTTTGTGGCCGGGATTCGGCGAAAATGTTCGCGTGCTGAAATGGATTTTGGAACGCACAGAAGGCCGCGGCGCGGCGCAGGAAACTCCGATTGGATATGTGCCCGCCGCCGATGCGCTGACGCTGGATGGATTGGATATTTCGCGCGAACGCGTCGCGGAATTGCTGCGCGTTGATCCGCAGGATTGGACCGCGGAGCTCGCAGAGGTAGACACGTTCTTCAAAATGTTTGGCGATGAACTGCCCAAGGAAGTGCGCGAAGAAGAATCGCGGCTAGGCGAGCGTCTGCATCAGCACGTGGCGGCTTCGCGCTGATTTAGCCGCGCAAGGCGCACAGGGTTCGCGTTGGATTCGCAGAACATTTTGCGAAGCGGCTGATTCACTCTTTGATTTTCCTATGCGTCTGCCCAATTTAGTCGCCGCCGGATTTGCCGCTGGAACTTTGTGCGTGTGTTTGTCCGCCGGACAAAGTGCGCCTGACCAATCAGCGTGGCTGAAAGATCTCACTGCATGGCGTGCGCAACACACTTCTGAAATCGGCGCGCCGGATGGCTGGCTTTCGCTCGTCGCGCTCGACTGGCTGAAGCCGGGAGATAATTCGGTAGGCGCGGCGATTACGAATCAGCTGCGGCTGCCGGGCAGCCCGCCGAAACTTTGCGTATTTCAGGTGCGATTCGAGCAGGCAGTCGCCAAACCTGACGACGCGCGGCCTCCGCAATCCGCAACCGTGCCCAGAATAATAATTCAGCCTCCGGCCGGCGGATTTCCTGCGGGCTTTCTGGTAGATGGCAAGACGCCCAAGGCCGGCGACGAGATTTTTACCGACGATTCAAAGCATCCGTCAAAGCTGACCATCAGCACGCTGCTGATGACGATCATCCATCGCGGAGATAACGCAGCGCTGCGTGTGAAAGACGCAAACGCTCCGTGGCGCGTGAGCTTTCACGAGTTGAGTTGGTTCGAGCCGAACGCCGCGTACCGCCTTCGCGGCAAATGGGTTCCGTACAATCCGCAACACACGATCGCGATGCCCACGGTGATTGGCACCACGGTGAAAATGCCGTCTCCGGGCGCGGTGGAATTTTCTTTGAACGGAAAACAATATCGCCTCGAGCCCGTTGTGGAAGATCCCAGCTTGAAACAATTATTTTTCGTGATGCGCGATCTAAGCAGCAGCGGCGAGTCTTATCCCGCGGGACGATTTTTGTACACGAGCTATCCAGATCACGGACTCGATCAGCCGGGCGAGGTGTGGCTCGATTTCAACCGGCTGGAAAATCCTCCGTGCGCGTACACGAAATTTGCGACGTGTCCGCTGCCGACACCGCAAAACCGTTTGCAAGTGGCGATTCCCGCTGGAGAAAAACGTTACGGCGATTAATCTCCGCGCATCGAAGGTTAGAGGTGGGAACTTTGCAAAAACAAAAACTTGGAAATTCAGGATTGGAAATCGCGCCTCTCGTGTTGGGCGGAAACGTTTTCGGCTGGACAGTGCAGGAGCCGCTGGCATTTCAAATTTTTGACGCATTCACCGCCGCGGGCTTCAACATGATCGATACCGCGAATTCGTATCCATCGTGGGTGCCCGGAAATAGCGGCGGCGAATCGGAAGCGATCATCGGAAACTGGCTTGCGCGCAGCGGAAAACGCGCGAGAGTGCTGATCGCGACAAAAGTGGGCTGGGAAATTTCGCCGGAGCGGAAAGGGCTGAAGAGAGAATACATTTTGAAATCGGCGGAAGAATCGCTGAAGCGCCTGCGCACCGATTACATCGACCTCTACCAATCGCACAAAGACGATCCCACCACGCCGCTCGAAGAAACTTTGGAAGCGCACGCGCAATTGATTCGTCAGGGAAAAGTGCGCGCGATCGGCGCTTCAAATTATTCCGCGGCGCGGCTTACCGATGCGCTGCGCATCAGCGAACAACACGGAGTTCCGAGATACGAAAGCTTGCAGCCGCTCTACAATTTGTATGACCGCGCAGATTTCGAAAAAGATCTTGAGCCGGCGTGCCGCGAAAATAATCTGGGGGTGATTCCGTACTTCTCGCTCGCGGCGGGATTTCTCACGGGAAAATATCGCTCGGAAGCGGACACGCAGCAGGGAGCGCGCGGCGGCCGCGTGAAAAAATATCTGAACGAGCGAGGAATGCGAATCCTGAGCGCGCTTGATAGCGTCTCACAGAAATTAGATTCGAAGCCGGCGCGCATCGCGCTCGCGTGGATGCTGGCACGGCCATCCATCACCGCGCCGATTGCCAGCGCAACGAGCCTCGATCAACTAAACGATCTCATCGCGGCCACGCAACTGAATCTCGATGCGGAATCTTTGAAACTATTGAACGATGCGAGCGCGTGGGAAAACGAATCGAAGGCAACCGTAGCGGCGAGCTGAAACTTTTCGGCGAAGAATTTCTGTAGCCTTAAAGACTTAAAGGCTTAAAGAATCGTATCGATCTGCGCGTCAATCGCCACGTGCGTTTCCGGCTCGCCATTAATCGTGAACCGCGCGCCTTCAGCCAAAGTGAACTGGAAGAATCGGCTGATGTGGTAATCGTCGTCGAATGCTCCAAAAAGCCGCTCGGTTTCTTTTTCGCCGAGAGCGAACCGGTCCAGCGCCACCGGCTTGCCGAAATCACCGGCCAGCAACAGATATTTCTCCACCAGTTCACCAAGCTGCATTCCGGCTTTTTTCGCGCTAGATCCAGACATAAGCACCCGCCTCGCCGCTGGGTATATTGACGTAAAGTAGATTACATTGCTCGATTTTTGCAAGGGCCGCGCACAATTCCGCCGCTCCGTGTTTGGCGCAAAGCTGCCTGCCTTGCGCAGATGAAACACTACCGAAATCGTCAAGACTCTGCACGTCGCTTCGTGAAAACCAAATCCATCGCGCGGTGGCAGAACACATTTCGCAAGAACCGTTGAGACGCTCGATGCGGCGGCCGATGGCTTCGGAAAGTTCAGGCGTCATTCCCGCGGCCTGAAAATCGTCGCGCGGAACGAAAAAATATTGCGTGACATTTTTGCCATCGGGTTCAAAGGCAATCACGCGGCCACGAAACGCGGAAAGTTCACGCTCCAGAAATTCCAGCGCACAATCGCGGCACAGCGACACGTCTGGCCGCGGATCCGCGCGCATCGCTTTTACTTTTCCGCGCAGATACAAAACATCCGGTGACAGCGTGGCCGCCCAGAAATTATTTTGGCCAATGTGATTGAGATGCACGCATTCCGGCGGCGTGCGCCGCAGCTGCGCGAAAAAAGTAAGCGTGCGAGGCTGGAATTCAATATCGGGATAGGCGGCGGTGACGCGCGTGTAGCGATTCACAGGGCCATGCTAGGGGTTCGGAGGCTCGCGCCGCAATGTTATGATGGATGGCGTTGCGCAAATAATTTTACGCACTTCAGGAGGATGAATGCCGATTTCCGTGGGACAAGCCGCTCCAGAATTTACGCTGAAAGATCAAAGCCAAAAAGAAGTGAAGCTATCGGATTTCAAGGGTAAGAAAAATGTGGTGCTGATGTTTTATCCGCTCGATTGGAGCCCAGTTTGCACCAACGAACACGCTTGCGTCGTCAACGACATGAAAAAATTCGATTCGCTCGACGCGCAGATTCTCGGACTTTCCGTGGATAGCGTGTGGTCGCACAAAGCATACGCGGAAAAAATGGGGATCAATTATCCACTGCTCGCGGATTTTCAGCCGCGCGGCGCCGTGGCCGATAAATTTGGAATGTTTCTCGCCGATAAAGGAATCACGGGACGCGCCATCGCCATCATCAACAAAGATGGAAACGTGGCGTGGTTCAAGCAGTACGACATTCCCACCGTGCCCGCGATCGACGAAGTGGCGCAGGCGCTATCGCAAATAAAATAACTGCGCGCGATTCGGATTCTGCCGCACCGGCGGCTATTTGCCAGGTTTGCCGCCGGCCGGTTTCGCGGAAAGAGTGCGCAAGTAATTCACGAGCTGCCATCGCTGCTCGTCGCTGAGTTGCTGCTTGAAACCGGGCATCGGTTTGCGGCCTTCGGTAATTTTGTAAAAAAGTTCGCCGTCGGTCATTCCGGCCATCATGTGCGCGTCGGCCAGATTGGCCGGTTCGGGATCGTACATGGTCGCTTCGGGGCCATCGCCCACGCCTTTATCGCCATGGCAATTCGCGCATTTATCTTTGTAAATCGCGGTTGCTGTCGCGATTCCATCCGGCGAAGGAGCAATGGGGTTCTTCAAATTTTTCGCGGCGGGCGGAACTTTCCAATCTTCATCGTGCGCCACTGTGATACCTGCCGCCAGCAAACTCACTGCGGCCAGTGCGGCAATGATCCAATTTCGTGTCGTGCGAATCCCCATCTTTCCTCCGAGGGTTAATTCTTCGTTTTCTGCAACATCATTATGACGCATGAGCTGCCCGTTGCGTTATCCGCGATGTGGTGGAACTCGATAAACAGGTGGACGCCAAATAGATTCCCGTTAGTGGGCGGCCGTCCAAGCCTGATAGACGACCACCGCAACCATAAAGATTAAATAGACGCGAAGTGACCAAAGCACGGCAACCTCGGCCCTCGTCAACTTGCGCCTCGCGATCGGATGTTTTCGCAAAGCGAGCTGATCGGTCTCAAGCGCAGACAGAATCATGTCCTTATCGGAAGGACTGACAGAAATTGTCTTTTCACCAGGAGTCATCGCCCCATCCTTTTATTTCCCGCCCAAAAACGCAAACGCGTTCGGAGCGATCACGCTAATTCCAAAAAGTATGCCTGCGGCGGTCAGAATAAATACCACTGCGCCCGCGAGTATATTCGCCCAAGCCGGGCTTACAAGGTCGCCCATGATTTCCTTGTCGTTTACCAGCAGGTACAAAAACACCAGCGCAGGAGGCATGGCCAGCACTGCAATCACGTTCACCAGAAGCACCACTGGCACCAGCGGCAGACCAGGGATCAGCACAATCGCTCCCGCACCCGCCGCGCATAAAAACAGCACGGAGTAAAAAGCCTTGCCCTCTTTCATCGGCAAATTCAAGCTGTGCGGCCGGTGCAATACTTCTCCAAACGCGTAAGCGGATGAAATGGAAATCGTGACACACGCGACCATGCCCGCTTCAATGATGCCGAGCGCGAAAAGCGCCGCTCCTGCGCGTCCGATGATTGGGCGAAGCGCCTGAGCGAATTCTGCGGCCTGAAAATTATCGGCGCTCATCTGGTGAGCAAACAGCGGTGCGGTTGCCAGTATCGCCGCAAGTGCAGCGATCGTCGCCAGACCCGCTCCGAGCACGGTGTCAATCCGTCCGAAGTGAACGTCTTTTCGCGTGAGACCTTTATCCGCGGTCGCGCTCTGCTGGAAAAAAAGCATCCATGGGGTGACCGTTGCTCCGATATCGGCCAGCATGATGATCAAGGTATCGCGACTCATGCCGGGCAGCGGCTTCCAAGTCACCAGAGCGTGGCTCACCGAATGCCAGCTCGGATGCGCGAGTAACGCAACCGGCACGAAAATGAGATTCAGAACTGCGATCGCTAGCGTGATTCTTTCCCACGTCCAGTAACGGTGGGTCATCAGCGCCAGAAAAAGCAACACAAGCGCGCTCAGCACAGCTGCCCACGGAGGCGCTCCGAAATATCCCAGGCCCGCGCGTATCGCGATGAATTCCGTGATCAGCGTCAAGAAATTTCCGATAGCAAGATCGATCATCGAGAACCGGCCCCAGAAAGGACCAAATCGTTCGAAGATCAACTCGGCATGTCCGCGATGTGTGGCCGAACCGAGGCGAACGGTCATCTCTTGCACCACAACCGCCATACAAAATGTAAGCACTACAAACGGCAGAAAGAATCCCACTCCAAACCGCGCGCCGGTGGCGGCATAGGAAAGCATGCTGGGGCCGTCGTTCTCGCCGAGCATCACCAGAATTCCCGGCCCAAGGAGCAGCCACAGCAAGCGCATTCTGGAAAAGGAGCCGGTTTGTCCGCGAGTCGCCGATACGCGCCGGCGGTCGCGGGCCCGGTCTATGTCTTCGTGGGTAATGAGGAGATCATCGGGTTTGCGAGGAGAAGGTCGACCCATGCTGAATTAACCGCGTTAAACTAATCTCGTAAACTACACTTAATACGCTGCCGTGTCAATGTAACTTCGCGCTGGATTTCTACTCGCTCACATCGCGCGAAATCGCGGTGTTATACTTTCCGGGGAATTAAAAGGGAGCAAAATGAGCGAATCCGCGCAACCGCAACAACAAATGCAGATCAAAGCCGACGAGAAGGAATTGCTGGGCCAATACAGCAACCTCGCCGTGATTCACCACACTCCGGAAGAGTTCGTGGTCAATTTCATTTATGTTTTTCCGAACGTTACGCCCGGCGTGCCGCAGGGAAAGCTCGCATCGAGCATCATCTTGAGTCCGTCGCACGCAAAACGGCTATGGCGTGCGCTTGGTGAAAATATTTCGCGATACGAATCGCAATTCGGGCCGATTCGCGAGACGCCCGCGCCTCCCATGCCCACGTCGCTAGGGCCCCTGCAATAGACCGGCGACCGGCGAAGGCGTGAAAATTGCGCCGCGCCGCGCCGGGCTAAGCCGCACGATCTCCACAATTTTTCTTCATGAACTCTCTCGCAGTCACGCTGATCACAAAGAATGAGGAGCGCAATCTGCCGCGCGTGCTGGCATCGCTGGGCGATCTTGCGGACGAAATCATCGTCGCGGATTCGGGCAGCACAGATCGCACGAAAGCGATTGCTCAGGAACACGGCGCGACTTTTGTCGAGCGCCCATGGAGCGGATTCGCCGATCAGCGAAACTTTGCCGAGACGCACGCGAATCGGGACTGGGTTCTCGCGCTGGACGCCGATGAGGAATTAAGCGCGCAACTTCGAGAATCGATTCGCCAATGGAAACAGTCTTCTCCGAAATTTGACGCCTACGAATTTTCGCGCCTCGCAAATTATTGCGGTGCATGGATTCGACATTCGGGCTGGTATCCGGACCGCAAAACACGTCTCTACCGGCGCGGCTCCGGCACGTTTGAAGGCGCAGCGCACGATTCTTTTCAGACGGAAAAGCGCGTGGGGCGTTTGCGAGGAGACTTGCTGCACCACGCATTCGCCACACGCGAAGCTCATGCGGCAAAAGTGGATAGCTACAGTCTGGCCGCCGCGCGCGAACTTTATATGCGCGGCAGGCGCGATTGGCGCGGTGCGATGTTCGTTGCTTCTCCCTGGACTTTTTTTCGCAAGCTGGTGTTGCAAGCTGGATTTCTTGACGGGCGCCGCGGATGGTGGATTGCCCGCGAAAGCAGCCGGTACACTCGGCTGAAATATCGCAAACTCGGCGCGCTGATCGCCGCCGCGCAGATTGATAGCCCCGCGATGAAACAGGACGCGAATGATTCCAGCGAATCTTCGCGCGGAGCGCAAACGTGAAAATCGTTTACGCCGATCTCGAAACGGAATGGCGCGGCGGACAGAACCAGGCGCTACTAACAGTGCTGGGTCTGCGTGCGCGCGGCCACGATGCCGAACTGATCGCGGCGAAATCGGGAGCGCTCGCGCGGCGTGCGCAAGATGCGGGAGTTCCGGTGCGAGCTGCAAGCAGCGCTGGGCGCCGATGGGATGCTCGTCGAGAATTGCGCACGGTATTGGCTGCGGGCGACGTAGACATCGTTCACGTGAACGAAGCGCACTCGCTGACAGCGGCGTGGCTTGCGAGAGCGAATCGCCGCGCGGCGCTGGTGGTCTCGCGGCGTGTCGCTTATCTGGTTGGCAGGAACTGGGCTTCGAAGGCGCGCTTCAATTCCGCAGATCGTATTTTCGCAATTTCCAAATTTGTCGCGGAAAGTTTGCTCGATTCCGGAATTGCGCCCGCGCGAATCAGCGTGGTCTATGAGGGCGTCGCGATTCCGCCTGCGATCACACAAGAAGCCCGAGCCGCCGCGCGAAAACGCTGGAATCTTGCCGAAGACGAATTTGTTCTAGGTTGCGTTGGTTACCTATTACCGGAAAAAAATCAGGAGCAATTAATTCGTGCCATGCCTTTAATGCTCGCGCGCGAGCCGCGCTGCAAACTGTTTCTCGCGGGCGATGGCAGCGAGCGCAGGCATCTTGAAGCCTTAGTCGTTGGCCTCGGATTGCGCGAAAAAGTTTTCTTCGCAGGATTTGTTGCGAGCATCGCGGAGGTTTATGCGGCACTGGATGTATTCGTTTTCCCATCGCTCGCAGAACCTCTTGGTACTTCCCTGCTTGCAGCAATGGCTTATGGTTTGCCGGTTGCGGCGGTAGCCAGCGGCGGCGTGCCCGAGTACGTAACCGATCGCGTGAACGGGATGCTCGCACCGCAACCTACATCTGAAGCGATCGCTGCCGCGATTTTTCCGCTAATCGAAGATGCGGCGCTGCGGAATAGGCTCGGCGCCCGCGCGCGACAGGATATGGCTGAGCGATTCTCCGATTCAGTAATGGTAAGCAATACGATTCGGGCGTACGAAGAAGTTCTTCGTAGCCGAAAATAATTTCACAAATCTATCCGTAAAAAAATCAGGCGCCGTGGCAGCCTTCCCGGGCTTGCCGCGACGCCTATAAAATCTTGCGCTAGTCTCTTGTCTTTGATCTTTGTCTGTTCCTTCCTCCTTTGCCGTTAGATTTTTCCCGGAGTGGCGGCGGGCTGGTCCACTACCCAACGACCGCTCGGTTCCAGGAATTCCACACCGATCACGTAAACCTCTCCGTTGTCGACCGAAGACCTGCAGTAGGCAATGCGAGACCGGGCATGAAAATCGCCCGGCATCGAAGCCAACTGCACGCATGCATTCAGGCGCCATCGGCGCGATGTGAGCACCTGTGCCCCGTGCGAGCTGACGTTCGTGGTGAACGCCGTCTCGACCAGCGGCAAGTCTTCGTCTTCCAATCGGACAGCAATCGTCATCGGAACTCTTCGCTCAATTCGTGCTGACGCGTAAATCTTTTCCATGGCTTCCTCCAGCCAGGCATCAGAGACAAACAGCAATCCGCGTAAGCGCGGCCACGCCAGTGTCGTGACCTTTCATGCGATACAACGCGCGGTCCGCGGAGTTGAGCAATTTTTCAAGTGTGTCGCCATCGTCGGGATACACAGCGACGCCGACGCTCACAGAAAGTTGGGGCACCTCGGCTTCGGCGGAAAGCCGCGCGCGAATGCGCTGGCCCACTCGTTCTGCAGCGCCTTCCATGGCTTCCGGAAGCACCAAAGCAAATTCATCGCCGCCGTATCGCGCGGCCGTATCGGTGGCGCGTGAGTGCGCGCGAATCACATCCGCGGTGCGGCAAATTGCGCGCGTGCCAACCAAATGTCCAAAGCGATCGTTGATGCTTTTCAGCCGGTCGAGATCAAGCAACAAAATTGCAAACGGCCTGCCCGTTCGCTTGGAGCGCATCATTTCGTTATCAATCGCCGTAATTAATGTGCGGTAGTTTGCGAGGCCGGTAAGTGAATCTGTCACCGCCATGTTGCGCACTTGATCGAAGAGCCGCGCGTTATCAATCAGCGCGCCCGCCAGCAGCACTCCATAACTCGCCACTTTCAACCCGTGCGCGAAGATGAATGGACCGTCAAGCGAGCGTTCCGATTGCGTCGCGACAACGTGAGCCGCAACGTTGAGCCACGCCATCCAGTACAGAGATTTGTCGAATGCCGAGGACGAAAGCCTTAGTCGCCCGCGGAAACCCAGCCCCGCCGCAAGAAAAAAAGCCGCGGGCAAAAGATCCAGCGGCCGCGAGAGAATCCAATTCGGATGGCTGGTAATTTGCCACGGCGAACCAAGAAATACCGCGCTGATTAAATATCCCGCTGCCGCGACGATGAAAAACGCCGCTGCGATTTCGCGGCCGGGCTCGCGCGAATTTGGCAACCGCCGCTCAACCAACAGCGCCACAAGCAGCAAAACGCCGAGCACCGTTCGGCTCACCATCCACGAAAGCGGCACAGAGAACGGATCGGTGGAACCGCTGGACACCTGCGAGAAAAAATCAAAGCTGCCGCCAGTCTCAATCATCGCGGCAAGCGCAAATCCAAATGCAAGAATTAGAGAGATGCGATCGTGCGTGCCGCGAAATCGCACCAGCGCATTCGCAGCAAATGTAAGAATCAACATGCTGCCGAATAGCGTCAACGTCGCGTAAGGCAGCGGCTCGAAGGAAAGGTGCAACAGCCGCAATTGGACTGTCACGGCAAGCGACGCGGCGATTCCCGCCACAATTAGTGGCCAGCGGAACCGCTCCAAAAACGTCGCAAATTTGCGAATCGCAACCACAAATCCCTCAGTGGACGCACCCATTCGGACGCAAATCCATGCTGGAGTGGTGCAACTCCGATGCCGAACGGAAGGCTTCCCATCCTGGGCCTAAGTTCAACAAACTAAGGGTCTAAGTGAGTGGCTCACGAGCTTCTTTATTCCCATATTGAGTCGCCTGTAGTGGAAGGGGTAAAACTGTGACCGATTGGCCGAGGCGCTGCCTACGGTGAAACCATCACATTCGCAAGGGGTTAGCTAAATAAGAAACGGTTGACCGTTATGTATAGAGCACTCCCATTTCGGCACAAATCCGCAATTCGTCCACTACAGCTTTACAGTTTTGGCAAAATCGTCGTCGGATTAATCGGTGCTGCGGGCTGCTTGGGCTCTGGAAGCTGTCGCGCAACTACCACACTTTCGAATGCGCATGTTTTATGTGCGGCATCGCAGAACGGCTTGTCCGCAGAATGGCCACAACGGCACAGCGAAAGGATGGTCCTGCCACGCAGATCAAATTTGTTGCCTTGCGCGTCGAACACTTCTACTTCGCCTTCGATTCGAATCGGGCCATTATCTCGAACGATCACCTTTACCGGCATTAAGCCTCCAGTGTATTTATTCGGAACGAATGAACCTCAATGAACCACGCTTAATATTTTGGCACCGACGGATCGACTTCATCGGACCACGCCAGTATCCCGCCTTTTAGATTCCAGATCTTGCGGAATCCCGCCTTGCGCAGAAAATCCACAGCATCGGCGGAGCGCTTGCCGCTTCTGCAATGCGCCACGATTTCGCGCGAACTATCCAGTTCGCTCACGCGTTTCGGCAAATCGCCGAGCGGAATCAAATAGCCATTGAGATTGCAGATTTGATATTCGTGCGGCTCGCGCACGTCGAGAACAAATAAATCGTCGCCGCGATCTTGGCGTTGTTTCAATTCTCGCGGAGTGATTTCGGGAATCTGCAAATTTTCCACTGGCGCTTCTTCTCCGCGAATTCCGCAGAATTCTTCGTAGTCGATCAGCTTTGTAATCGTGCGATTCGTGCCGCACAGCGGGCAATCTGGATTCTTCTTCAATTTCAGTTCGCGGAAACGCATCGCCAGCGCGTCGAAAAGCAGCAACCTTCCCACCAGCGAATCGCCCGCGCCAAGAACCAGCTTGATCGCTTCTACCGCTTGAATCGCGCCCACAATTCCAGGCAACACTCCCAGCACTCCGCCTTCTGCGCACGATGGCACCAGCCCCGGCGGAGGCGGTTCCGGATACAAACAGCGATAGCACGGCCCATCGGGCGCGCCGAAAACACTTACCTGGCCTTCGAAACGGAAGATCGAGCCGTACACATTTCGTTTGCCGAGCAGCACGCATGCATCATTCACGAGATATCGCGTGGGGAAATTGTCCGTGCCATCCACTACGAAGTCGTAGTCGCGAAAAAGTTCGAGCGCATTAGAACTGTTGAGCCGCGTCTCGTAGCGTCGTGATGTCGATCATGGGATTCAATCCCGAGAGCCGCGATTTAGTCGCCTCGAGTTTTGTCTTGCCCACATCGGCTGTTGTAAACGTCACTTGTCTCTGCAAATTTGTGAAATCCACCACATCGAAATCAACAATTCCCAGATGCCCGATTCCCGCTGCCGCGAGATACAGCCCCAGCGGCGCGCCCAATCCTCCCGCGCCAATCATTAACACGCGCGCCTGCTTCAGCTTCAGCTGACCATCCATCCCCACTTCGGGCATGATCAGGTGCCTGCTGTAGCGCAGAATTTCTTCGCGCGAAAGCTGTGGCCCGGGCGCTATTTCTGCTTGTGTCGCCATACTGCGTTTCTCCTGAGATTCAAACTGCGATTACCCTTCGAACCGGCGATCGCACCGCCAAATGCTCCCAAATTGTTTCACGTGAAACAATTTGCGCTTCAAAAGTTACAAATTGCGCCAAATCGATTCCCGAAATGGGAATGCGCCGCACCTGAAAAACATAACCGCTTGATCCTATGCGAGTTAACTTCGGCCGCCCGGCGATCGATGGCACGATGCTGATCGTATCGCCATCCTTCGTCGGCGTTTTTTCCCTCTGTAAATAGCGAATGTCTTCGTCGTTGAGATACACGTTGACGAAGCTGCGGATTTTTCCTTCGTCCGTGTAGAGATGTTTTTTCAGCTCGCCGAATTTTGAGGTGAGCCCGCCCAGCGCTTCGCCTACGGTTCGTCGCGTCCACATCTACGGTGTCGCTCTTACCCGCGTAAGGCCGCAGCGGCGTGGGGATCATCACTTTCACTGCCATGCGTTATTGCCTCCGATGAACTCCTGCTCATCAGAAATTTGAGCCAGCTACCGTCGCGCTTTATACCGCAGAAACCGTGTCTACAATTTTCTCCGGACCGAATCTCATCCGATCATCACTCAGCCGCCAGGACGCCATCGTCTTGGCCTCGCCATTCGCCACGCTCACGATCACGTAGCTGTACCACGGCCACGCGTGCTCGCGGTCGTATTCGCTGGGCAGCGCGGGATGGTCGGGATGCGAATGATACCAGCCCACTACCTCGAGCCCCGCGCTCTTCGCGGCGCGCTCAGCCTCGCGAAAATCTTCGCCGGTAATCGAAAAGCGATTTCGCGGCGAATCGTCGCGACGGTTGATCAGCGGATACAAATCCTGCACCGCGCGCGAATCATCATCGCCATCTTTTCCCAACAGCGCCCCGCAGCATTCGTGCGGATACGTTTCCTGTCCGTGTGCACGAATCCGCGCCGTCAGGCCTTCGTGCAATTGCAGAATCGGAGATGGCGTTGGCACTTAGGATTCGCTCCAAAACCGTTCGCTTAAATATTTTTCGCCCGAATCCGGAAAAATTGTGACGATCACTGCTTTCGCATCGCGTGGCAAACTTTCCGCCACCGCAAGCGCGCCACACATTGCCGCCGCGGAACTTGGACTCGCGAGCAATCCTTCTTCGCGCGCCAGCCGCTTCGCCATTCGATAAGCATCCTCGGTTCGCACGGCAAGATTTTCGTCGGCAAGTTGCGGATCGTAGATCCGCGGCACAATCGCTGTTGCCATGTGCTTCCAACCTTCAAGCCCATGAAATCCCGAATCCGGCTGCAAGCTGATGCACCGCACGCGCGGACTGAATTCTTTCAGCCGCCGCGTAACTCCCGTGAATGTCCCCGCAGTTCCCAATCCCGCGCAGAAGTGAGTGACGCGCCCGCGCGTCTGCTCCCAAATTTCAGGACCCGTGGCCTCGTAATGCGCGCGCCAGTTCGCGTCATTGCTGTACTGATCCGCATAGAAATATCGAGCAGGCTCGGCGGCAAACAATTCTCGCGCGCGGCGAATCGCACCGTCGCTGCCTTCGTCCGCCGGAGTCATCACCAGCTCCGCGCCATAAGCTTCCAGAATTTTTATCCGCTCGGCCGAAGCGCTTGCCGGCACGCACAATTTCACCGGATATCCGAGCTCCGCGCCAAACATCGCGAACGCGATTCCGGTGTTTCCGCTGGTCGCATCCAGAATTGTCTTACCTGCGCGCAACGCGCCCGCTCGTTCGCCTTCGCGAATCATATTCAGCGCCGCGCGATCTTTCACCGAGCCGCCCGGATTGAACCATTCCAGCTTGGCGTAAAATTCCGCATTCTCAAATTCGCGTCCGATCTGCTCCATCCGCACCAGCGGAGTATTTCCCACGCGGTCGCGCAGCGTCTCCGACCCGAATACTCGGGTCGCCGCGAAATCTTCCAGTATTAAACGTCCTGCCACCATCGAGTCCCTTCACCACACACGTGCTGCCGCTGCCCGTATCAGATGCGCTGTATCTCAATAAGATTCGATGCTTCCCCTCCCTACGGGGTATGCAATTTACGCCGCTATATTCGCGCGATTTCGCGCATCGCCGCTTTCCTCCCCACTCGCCATTTGTTACTCTGATGTTTCATGTGGGACGTCAAACAGCGCTTCGAATCTTCGCTCATCATGGAGAAGCTGCACACGCTCGGCTTCACCGTGGGCAGCACTCGCGGAGTCGCGCGCGTGCAGAAATACGGCTGCGCATCCGAATTTCGCCAGGCGCCCGACGGCAAATATCAGATGACCATTCTGCCGTCCGTCCTGGTAAACGATCAATTCACGCGCCTGTGGGACGCGGGCTACCAGAAATTTCTGCTCTTCGATGACGGCCGAAAAATTCCGGCACTCGCGGATCACCTGGCCAATCTGAGGAAATTCAACGAGGAATTGCGCACGGCGCTGGGAGTTCCCACGTATTACAACGAAGCTCTCGGCTCAACCTGCCGCGTTACTACCTACGATCGCGTGAAGGGCCGCACCGGCGACGTGCCCGATAAATCCGTCAAGACCCGCGTCACCACCGAAGCGTAATTTTCCGACGCACCAAGCCGCTATTTCCCGGCCGCCGCCAACTGCCGCTCGAGCTGTTCCGCATCCACGTGAAATTTTGCAACTTTGCGCGCGCCGAGAAACAGCACCGGCACTTCCTCGTTGTATCGCGCCCGCAAAACAGAATCTTCATCGATATTTACTTCGCGAAGCGACGCGCGATGCGTTCGCAGTAGCGGCGCAATTTTTGCTTTCGCTTCATCGCACAAATGGCAGCCCGGCCGCGTGTACAGTGTCAATTCACGAGGACCGCGCAGCACAAGCCGCCCATCCTCGGTGATCGAAAATCTTCCGTCGTGCTCCCGCAAAAGCCCCTGCGCCGCCAATCGACGCATTTCCGCAGCGGGCTGCTCGTCTGCAACCGCGTGCGCGCGCACCTGTGCCGCGAGCGTCCCCGCGTCGACCCGCTCCTGCTTCGACGTTTCCAGGAATCGCAGAATTTCTTCAGCCAGCCTGTTCATTGCAGTTTGAGTTTCGATTCACGCAGAACCAGTGTGCACGCCTACGGCTTCACCGTGTAATAAGTTTTGAATCCGCCCATCCGCGGATAAAACGTACTTGTGCGATACAGCTCCGTAATCTGCTTGATGTGGCCCAGATCGTGAAACGTCCATGCATTAAATAAATCGCTCAAGGTGATTCGCCCCACTTCCGAATGCTGCCCGGTACGCCCCAGCGCGCCTTCCGGCAGATAGCGCAGCATGGATAGCGAACGATCGCGCTCGTGGCAAAATACTTTCAGCCGTTCGCGCCCGCCCCCACCTGAATAATTTCCGGCCGCATACGACGCGTTCTGATCGAACGATTCGATCTTCGGCGAATCTTCCGACGCGATCTTCCGGGTGCGCTCGCGAAAAATTCCTTCGCTCTCGGAAAGATGCGCCAGCACTTCCGCAATCGACCACCGCTCGCTGCTGGGTTTCCACGTCAGCGTGGATTCCGGCACATCAATCAGAATTTTTTCTATAATGATTGGCGTTTGTTCCAATACGCTCAATCCGGGAAGTGTTTGCGACGAACGAGGTGGCATTCAGTCTCCTCCGAGTCTCCACAATTCTTATACCGCATTTCCGCAAATCGCGCTGTACGCTGTAAGCGGGCTTTTGTTCGACGCTTCCGCGGCGTAAATTGTTTCCATGCCTGCTCACATGCCTAAAGTTCTCGCGCTGATCGACGACCTGTTTTTTCGCGCGCGCATCGCCGAAGCCGCGCGCCACGTAGGTGTGGAATTCGAAATCGCCGCGTCTCCCGATGCGTTGTTAGCCGCCGCGCAAGCAGCCGCACCCGCCGATCGCCCCGGGTTGATACTCATCGATCTCAACGCGGGATCTGCTCCATCTTTCGGCGGCATCGCGCCCGCTGGCGCCGGTCCGCAAACCGCCGCCGCATCGCAAAAAGGAATCGAGACGCTCGAGCGCCTCCGCGCCGCAGGCAACCAAACTCCTGTCGTCGCCTTCCTTTCCCACGTGCAGCTCGATCTCGCAGAACGCGCCCGCGCCGCAGGCGGCGCCGAAATTATGCCTCGCTCGAAATTCAGCCAAAATCTCGCGGAAATTCTGAGCCGCGCGAAATCCCAACCCACGCAGGCCAGCTGAGGTGCAAGTGCAAGAGAAAGCGCGTCGAACACAGAATTGCGATCTACAATTTCCACTGAAGATTCTCGGCCTACCACTATTTCTCCGTGTCCTCTGTGTCTCTGTGGTGAGTGCATCGCTTTTCGCCATGACAGGATTTGCTCAAGCTACACAGCAATCTCCGCAGCAACCACCAATCGCCACACCGACTCCAGACCAAACCGACCCCGTAGCCGCCTTAGCCGCCGCGCTAACCGCTTCCTGCCGCCACGACGTAACCGAATTCACCAGCTACCTCACTCCCTCCAACGCCGGAGCATTTCGCGCGCTCACTCCTCCCCAACAAATCGCGCTTCTTCGCCGCATGGTTCAGCTGGAAGATTCCGGCCAGCCGCTCCTTTCCACTGACGCGAACGGCCGCACCGTCCTTCGTTGCGACACTCCCAGCATCGTCGCCGAAATTCGTTTCGGCGCCACGCGCATTGACGAAAATTTTGCGTTCATCAACATTGAACTCAACAAATTGCGCTCGGTTGATTTCGGAATGTTGCGCACTTCCAGCGGCTGGAAACTTTTTTCTGTGGGCCTTTTGGTTTTGGATGTACCGCAACTCACCGCGCAGTGGGAACAGCAGGAAATGGAAGCGCGCGAACAAAACGCCGTCGACGCGCTGCGCACCATCGCGCAAGCCCTCGATACGTATCAACAAGCTTTCCAGAAATTGCCGGAATCACTTCAGGAATTAGGAGCCGCCGGAAAAGAAGGCATCAGTCCCGAACATGCGGGACTTCTCGAAGCTCCCCTCGCCAACAGCCAGGTTCCCGGCTACGCGATTCGCTATCGCATCGTGCCTTCGTCAAACGAAGAGAAGCCGCCGGTCTTCGAACTAGCCGCCACTCCCCAGCAGTACGGCAAAACCGGAGTCCGCTCCTTCTTCCTGGATTCCACAGGCAAGCTCCGCGGGGCCGATAAGCAAGGCGCACCGGCCACGATCGTCGATCCCATTATTGATTCATCCCAACCTGGATCGCTCCAGTGAAACGGGCAGCCGTCTCAAACGCTAGCCACGACGCGCCCTATTTCGGGTGTGCCATGATGTCGATGAAACGGTAGCCATCCGCCTCGATTAGAAAATAGAACCGCCAACTAAGATTCACCCGGCCCTGCCAGACGCCCCGTCTCTCGTCGTATTTCTTTGCTCTCACCGAGGGATGCCGAATATCGCGTGCCAACAATAGAAGTTGCTTATCGCACTGCCTCTGAACATTCCGTGGCGCATCGGCATAGCTGCGCAGAAATCGGTCGGTGTAGAAAAATTGCATTTAGTTTTTGGTCTTGCTGGCGGACCTTCCGAGCGATCTCACCATCGCGGACATTGACTTGAACGGGCCACTCACGCGTCCGTTCCGAATATCTTCCAAGCCTTCTGCGATCCGTTTTTCAATCAATGCCTTCGGCGTGAGAATCACGCGATCACCCTCCAACTCGACCTGAAGGTAATCGCCTGGCACGAGTCCCAACTGGTCATGAATCCGCTTGGGAATTACCACCTGGCGGCTCACTCCGATTTTCACCGCCTCTGCGGTCCGGTACTGCTTGCGCTGTATTTTCATATATTTGTATTTTATTACGTTCGGCGCCGCTGTCAACCAAATATGGAGTCTTCCACGGAATTTCGCCAACCCCGCTTGACGTATGTTATCTATTATTCTAAGATAACGCATCAGTTTGTATTAAGTCGCGGCCTGCGATCGGCATGAGCTGCTCTCCAATTCTCCCACTATGAACGCGACAATCCCCCAACCCGAACCAAATTCTCCGTGCCTCTGTGGTGAGCCGCCGTGCGTCTTGGTCTCTCACCGCTACGCAACCACGCGTACCCTAAATGGCGCCTCGCCCCACCCCAGTTCTAGTACTACCAACCCACTTCAGCCCATATTTCAGGGTAACTTCAATCATCAGAATAACTTACATATCATAGTACTATCTAAAGCCTGTAGAATCATCACTATCCAGAAACCATGCGAAAATAAAATTGCATCATCGCGCCACCTAAACCGCTCAGAATCAATAGGTTGCTGTTTCACGCGCGCAAACCTGCGTTTTGAAAAGTACTATCAGCACGCGCCTCACGAGCACGAAATCGCCTTGGGGAGAGCCGCTTACCATGCTGCTGCCCCGGCCAAGCTGCCTCCCGCCAGTGTAGAATCTGGCCTCACAAAGGGATGGGCCGCTCAGAGGTCCCGCAGCCCACGCTGATCGCCCAGACATGCGATTCCGCCTCCACAGCCGCGCAATACGAATCTTGATAGCCGCCGTGTGCTTGGCCGCGCTAGCCGCACCGGATTTTGCCGCGGCAAATCCAGCAACAGCAGCAACAGCAGTTGCCCCCGCTCCCTCCGCCGCCAACCAAGGAACAGGAACAGCGCCGCCGCGAGGCTCCCACGCCCGATCAACAGGAGACGCCGGTCATCAACCCTCACATCAATCCGGGCAGCATGAATCCAGTGCCGCCCACGCAGCAGACTCCGCTTCCCGGCTCGCTGCCCACTTTCGAATTTCGCAGCGGCTTCTGGATCAATCTTCATCACTTCCTCTACGAGCAGGCGCTGCTCCGCAAAGATCCAAGCCGGGTAGTGATGGGAAGCGCGACAAATCCATCGCGCGGAGTCTTCGTCATCGCGCACGATTCGCTCACGCCCGCCGAGCAGCGCGATTGGGATACGGCTCTCGATTACTACCAGCAAACTCTCGCGGGAAAAGATCTCCTGCAAAATTTCGACATGGTCGCCATCAATGATGTGCTTGCCTCGCTCGGCGCGTGCACTGAAATTACCGGCACGCGCGATCCGCAATGCGCGTCCGGCTTGCGCAAAGAAATGATTGTCGCGCTCACTCTTGCCGCGCCCGTTTATCGCGAGCATTGGTGGCCCGCCGACGATCATGCCAATCGCGTGTGGATCGATCAGGTCAGCAATCTCGTGGAAAAATGGGGAGTGCGCGTCGCGCAACAACTTGCGCTCGCTTATCAAACTCCTTGGCCGCGCGGCCGCCTTGCGGTGGATGTAGTCGGTTACGGCGGCCCGCTTGGCGCCTACACCACTCCCGATCCGTTGCACCTTACGATTTCGAGCCGCGATCCGCGCAATCTTGGTGGCGGTGGTCTCGCTGCTTTCGAAGTTCTTTTTTACGAAGCGTCGCATGGCGTCGCAAACTCTTTGGAACGCGCCATCGCAGTGCGCTGCCGCGATGCCGGAAAACCGATCCCGCGCGATTTGTGGCATGCTGCGCTGCTTTACACCACGGAGAGTATCGTGCAGCGCGAAGTGGGCGGATCTATCGGCGACAAAGTTCCTGTCCCTGATTCGTTTTATCGGCCCTACGATCAGCAATACGCGTTATTCGCGCGCGGCTGGTCGAATTATTTTTCGGCGCTGCAATCGTATTGGCAGCCGTACCTTGAGGGACGCGTGGGTTTTCTCGCGGCCGTTCAAAATATGGTTGACGCGATGTAGGAAACTTTTTCGGAGAGAGACACGTAATCCGGTACACGCGCGACAACGAACGAAAATGATTTCCCAATCTCATGCAACTGCAAATTGAAAACGTAAGCAAAACGTATCGGGGGAACGTGCGCGCCCTGCGCGATTTCCAATTGCAACTCGGTCCGGGAATTCTCGGACTCCTCGGCCCAAACGGCGCAGGCAAATCCACGCTCATGCGCATCCTCGCCACGATCACGCAGCCGTCGGCGGGACGCATTCTGTGGAATGGCGCTGACATTGCTCGTGAACCGGATTCTCTGCGCGCCGTGCTGGGATATTTGCCGCAGGATTTCGGCGTCTATCCAAATCTAAGCCCATCGGAATTTCTGGAATATCTCGCCGCGGTAAAAGGAATCGACGGCACCGCCGCGCGCAAACGCATCGCGGAATTGCTTGAGCTCGTAAATCTTTCCGAAGTGGCAAAACGCCCGCTCGGTGGTTTCTCCGGCGGCATGCGCCAGCGCGTCGGTATCGCGCAAGCTCTTCTCAACGATCCGCAGCTGTTGATCGTTGACGAGCCCACCGCCGGCCTCGATCCCGAGGAGCGCGTGCGATTTCGCAATTTGCTCTCCGAGCTTTCCGGCGAGCGCATCGTGATTCTCTCAACGCACATTGTTTCTGACGTGGAAGCCGTCGCCAGCGGCATCGCACTGATTGCCAGCGGACAGCTCGTCGCCTACGGCTCTCCCGAAAATTTGCTTGCCGGCGTAGATGGAAAAGTGTGGGAAGTAGTGGTCGCGAGCGGAGAGCTTCCCGCGCTGCGCCAGCGCCATCTCGTTAGCAACACCGCGCATCGCGCTGACGGAATTCATGCGCGCGTCGTTGCGGATTCTGCTCCCGCGCCGGGAGCGCGATCGCTGGATCCCTCGCTCGAAGACGCCTATCTCGCGGCGTTGGCCACTCATCGCGGCGCGAAGCCCGAGGGCGCCACCGCGTGAAAACGCTCGATGCCATCATCGCGATTGCGCGCGCTGATTTTTTAGAACGCGTGCGTCGCTACAGTTATCTCGTCACGCTGCTCTTCGCCGTCTATCTCGGGTATGCCGCGGCTACCGGGCGAATCCTGATCAAGCTCGGCGATTATCGCGGTCTCTACACCTCCGCGTGGATCGGAAGCATGATGGCGTTAGTCACCACGCTCTTCGTTTCTCTCGTCGGCTTCTATGTCGTAAAAAATGCCATCGATCGTGACCGGCAAACGCGCGTTGGCGATATTCTTGCTGCGACTCCGCTGAGCAAGTTCTCGTATCTCCTGGGAAAATTTCTCAGCAATTTTGCGGTGCTTGCTTCGATGGTGCTCGTACTCGCTGTCGCGGCGTTTGCGATGCAATTTTTCGCTGCGGAAGATCGCAGCTTTCATCTCTGGTCCCTATTCTCTCCGTTTGTTTTCGTCGCGCTCCCAACGATGGCGCTCACAGCCGCCGTGGCATTGCTGTTTGAGACAATCCGATATTTGCGCGGTGGCTTTGGAAACGTGCTCTGGTTTTTCATCTGGGCATTTGGCCTCTCGCTTCCGGAGGCGATCCATCACCGGGAAATCGATCCCCTCGGCTTTTGGGCGGTGACGCAAAGCATGATGACCGCTGCTCGCGCGGGAATCCCTGGGTACAAGGATTCTTTCGAACTTACCATCGCGAACACGTCCACCAAGATCGCGTACGGCTTCCACTGGAATGGCGTGGATTGGACGGCGTCACTGCTGCTCATGCGGTTGTTGTGGATCGCAGCCGCGATCGTGATCACGTTGTTGGGCGCGCTCTTCTTCGATCGGTTCGATCCCGCGAAATCGCGTGGATTCTTTGGCAGAAAATCGAAACAGAAAAAATCGGCGAGCGCGGCTGCTGCTCCGGAACTTTTGCAGATGCAGCACACGCAGCCGCGCACCGCCTCGCCAACTCATCTCACTCCGATCGCTTCGACAGCCCGCCATGGCAGTTTTCTGCGGTTAGTCGCTGCCGAACTGCGACTCGCTCTCAAAGGCTTTGGCTGGTGGTGGTACGCCGCCGCCGCTGGACTTTTGATCGCACAATTCACCGCACCTCTCGCAGCTTCTCGCGGACCGATTCTCAGCGTCGCATGGATCTGGCCCGCATTGATCTGGTCAGCCCTCGGCACGCGCGAATCGCGATTCGGCACAAGCCAGTTGGTTTTTTCGTGTCCGCAAATTCTCTCGCGCCAATTGCCTGCCGCATGGATCGCCGCAGCGCTCGTCGCTGCAATCACAGGTCTCGGTGCTGGCATCCGCTTGGCACTCGCAGGCCAGCGCGACGGGTTATTCGCGTGGGGAGCCGGCGTAATTTTTATCGCATCGCTCGCACTGGCATTGGGAGTCTGGAGCGGCACCAGCAAATTTTTCGAGGGCTTCTATACGACGCTGTGGTACCTCGGCCCGCTCAACCACGCACCCGGAATGGATTTCACCGGCAGCACGGATGGCGTTTTCGCTTTGCGCTATTCGTTCATTTATCTCGCAATCAGCGCCGTTCTGGTGGTCTCGGCATTTTTCCGCCGCGCCCGCCAGCTTGGCCACTAATTAGATCGCGTTCAGGAGGTTCGCATGTCTGGCAAATTTTTCGTGTGGGCGGCCGTAGTCGCTGCGTTGGGCTTGACGATCTGGCTTGCGCTCGAATCCGCGCAGGCCGCACCGCTGCCGCAAACCGCTGCCGCAACTCAGACTGATGAGGCCATCGCGCGAGCCACGATCTCCGATCTCGTCACGCGCAATTTCAGCGGAGTCGAAAAACGCTTCGACGAACGCATGGCTGCCGCGGCCCCGCTAGACAACCTCACCCAAATGTGGGATTCGATCATCGCGCAAAATGGAGCTTTCCAATCGATCGAATCAGTGTCACATCAATCCGTTCAAGGCGTGGAGCTTTACCGTCTCACATGTCGCTTCGCTACCGCGCGCAGCATCTTAAGTGTCGCGATAGACGCGCAACATCATGTCGCAGGTTTTTTCATCGCCGCAGCGCCGGCAGAAACTACAACACAGATCCCGACAGCATCGAAAACGAGCAAGCAGCGCGCGCGTTTCTGATGGACCTCACCGCCCACAATTTCGATTCCGCGCAAAAGCGTTTTTCGCCGCAAGTCTCGGCATTAATGCCCACTCCCAAGTTGACCGAGACGTGGAATCAAGTGGTGGCTAGTTTCGGCGAGCTGCAATCCGTAGTTGCGCTGAAAACAAATCCCTTGGACAGCAGCGTTGTGAATGCGACTTGTAAATTTTCCGCGACCACCATGGATGCGCTGTTTAATTTTGACGCGCGGCATCTGATCGTCGGCTTCCATATTGTGCCGCCAACATCCGAAGCGAACGATTCGTGGAAAGCGCCCGATTACGCGAAACCCGATTCCTTCACCGAGCAGCAGATCACAGTTGGCTCCGCACCCTGGGCTTTGCCCGGCACGCTCACATTGCCGAAAGGCGCGGGCCCATTCGCGGCTGTGGTGTTGGTTCATGGTTCGGGACCCGAGAATCAGGACGAAGGTTACGGCCCGAACAAGATATTCAAAGACATCGCGTGGGGACTCGCATCGCGCGGCATCGCCGTGTTGCGATACGAGAAACGAACACATCGCTACGGAAAAGAAATGGTCACGGGACAGATTCCAATCACCGTAAAAGAAGAAACGATTGATGATGCCATCGCCGCGGTCGCACTTCTCGCAAACACTCCGCACATCGACGCCAAACATATTTATCTCGCCGGGCACAGCCTCGGCGGATATCTCGCTCCACGCATTGCCGCCGCCGATTCGCAAATCGCCGGATTAATTCTTCTAGCCGGAAGCACGCGGCCGCTGGAAGACATGGTGATCGAACAAATCGCCGATGAATATGCGCAAGCCGGGAGAAGCAGTTCGCCCGAAGCTCAGGAGGCGATCGGAAAAGCACAGGCGGATAAACAAGCGATTGAAGATCCGAATTTGAAACCAGGAGTGATGCTGCGTTTCGCGGGCGCGCAAATTCCTTCCGAATATTTTCTCGATTTGCGCAACTACGATTCCGTAAGAGTTGCGGCGACATTAAAAATACCGATGCTGATCCTGCAAGGTGAGCGCGACTACCAAGTGACGATGACGGATTTCAACAACTGGAAGCGGGGTCTCGGTGAAAATTCCAATGCGGTCTTCAAAACTTATCCCGCGCTAAATCATCTCTTCCTGGCAGGTTCGGGACCATCCACGCCGCAAGAGTACGACACGCCCGGCCACGTAGAAGCAGATGTGATCGCGGACATCTCTACATGGGTGCAAACGCAGACCGCGAAATCAATTTTGAAGCAGTAACTAAATCGCAATACACATGCATGCAGTACCAAATAAAAAGGCGGAACGCGATTGCGCCCCGCCTCGAAGAATTCAAACGAACTCGAGTTCGCTCAGAAAAATTTAGTGTGAAAAATGGCTACGGCTCAGAAGCGCTGCATACAATCCCAACGCCGTCAGCAATGCAATCAGCGAAATAAGAATCCACAGACCGCGCACTTTGCCGCCACCAACCGTATCAGGCTGACCCGGTGCAGGTTCGAGCGTCACATCGTATGCTGTGGATTCAGAGACGACTTTGTCCACGCCATCGATATCCACATTCAGATTGCCCTTGGTGCTGCCAATCTGAAATTCGCTAGGACCCACAATCGACAATTGCCCCGATGCATCTTCGCCCAGCTGCACAACCGCCGCCAGCGCGCGCAATTCGAGCGGCGCGCCTGCTGCGGAAAATCTTACGACGCCATGTTGAATTACCAGCGCCACACCGTTCTTGCCGTCAACCACCTTTACCACCGTGGCCGGACCGAGCATCAATTGCGATGTGCCGAAACGCACACGCAGCGAGCCCGTCCCATCGGTGTTCAACGTGTCGCCAGCATACAAAGACGTGCCGTTTTGCGCGGTGATTTGGCTGACTTGCGCGCCTTGGCCGAGCAGCACTACACCAACGGGCGCAGTTGTGTTCGGCGCCGCGAACGCGGGACTCGCAGAAAACGCGACGCAACAAACTAATACTGCCAACGCTAGAACGGGAACAATTCTGCGCACGTACAACCTCCAAGAGGGCCGATAGGTATCGTAGGGTCAGCCCGTCGCTGCGTCAACCTCAAAATCACTTATGTGCCCTACTGTGTTTACCTTATACGGTTGCCTTCCCGCGGATTCTCTGAGCCTGATTTCCGGGAGCGGAAGGCAACTACATATACAACGGTTGGATGCTTCAGGGCGCTCCATGGGGTCTCAACTCAAAAAAATTTATTCTACTAGTTATCGTTGCTATCGAGGGCGACCCGCCAATTGTTGAGTCTTCTAAAGGTCCGAGTACGCGCGCCGCGGCGCACTTCGCTTCTATAACTAAACTGTTAACAACCCGGTAGTTGGCGGCTGGCAAATGGTGTGTTACGCTTTTGGTGTCGCTTGGGCTTTCTGGGGTTGCAGGCTAAGAACTGGAGTGAGCTAATTTCGCGCTCCGGTTAGTTCCCGCCAAAGTCGCGAACCTGGATTGAAACTGGATCACCGCAGAGGGGCGTAGTGTCCTCGGCGGCCGGCAGTCTTGGAGCGCGATCCAAGCGCAAATCGGGATTCAAGGCACCGCATCGAAACTGAAACAACCGGCATAAGTAAGCAGGCTTGGACACTATGGCGACAAATCAGGCGGCACAACAGGTTACCGAGATTAAGCTGGCGCATTCGCCGGATTCCGACGACGCGTTCATGTTTTACGCGCTGGCGACGAACAAAGTGCGTGCGGAGGGGCTGAAGTTTACGCACATGCTGGCGGATATCGAGTCGCTGAATCGCGCGGCGGATACGGAAACGTACGACGTGACGGCGGTAAGCTTCGCGTCATATCCATATTTGAAGGAGAAATATGCGCTGCTGGATTGCGGTGCGAGTTTTGGCGAAGGCTACGGCCCGCTGATCGTTTCGCAAAAGCCGATGAAGCCGCGAGGATTTGGCGGGCATGCCGAATGGCGGTTCCCGGGCTTGCGCACGAGCGCTTATCTGACACTGAAACTTTTTGAGCCGCGCATCGAACCGGTGGTGATCGCGTTTGATAAAATTGTGGAAGCGGTGAAAGACGGCGCGGTGCCCGCGGGATTGTTGATTCACGAAGGACAGTTGATTTTTCCGCAGGCGGGATTGCACCGCGTGGCGGATTTGGGCCAATGGTGGCAGGAACAGACCGGAATGCCGCTGCCACTGGGCGGCAACGCAGTGCGACGCGCATTGGGAGTCGACACGGGCGCCGCGTTGCGCAGGCAATTCGAGACAGCGTGGGATATGCGCTTGAACACCGAGAAGAGGCGCTGAATTACGCTATGCAATTTGCGCGCGACATGGAAACCGAAGTGGCCGACCAGTTCGTCGGCATGTATGTGAACAAATGGACGCTTGGTTACGGTGAGCAAGGGCGGAAAGCGGTCCGCGAATTTCTGGATCGCGGCGCGAAGGCTGGATTGGTTCCAGCGCAGGCGAAATCGATTTTGTTGCTGGTGGAGCAGAACAGGCAAAGGCGTAAGCATTCGGCCATTTTGCGGTCAGTGGCGAGCAGTGCACGCACTATTCACCCAAGTACGATAAGGGGATTGTTTGCAGTTACGATGCGGAGGCTACTCTAAACAACACACTGGACCATCCTCGTAAGCAAGAATCCTCAGTAGGCGTTCCGTCATCGAATGCCCACGCCGTAAAAATGCAAAACCTTACCGAACGCGCGCTGCAACTCGGCGAATTACTTCGCCAGCGTATCCTTGTGCTCGATGGCGCGATGGGGACGATGCTGCAGCAGGCCGATCTGACGGCCGCGGATTTCGGCGGCGCGGAGCTGGAGGGCTGCAACGAGAACCTGGTGATCACGCGGCCCGATGTGATTTCCGGAATTCATCGCAAATATTTCGAAGCGGGCGCGGACATCGTCGAGACGAATACATTCGGCAGCACGAGCATTGTGCTCGCTGAATACGGCCTCGCGGCGCAAGCGTATGAGATAAGCCGCGTCGCTGCTGCGATTGCGCGCGGAGCCGCGGATCAACTTGCCACTCCGGCGAAGCCGCGATTCGTTGCGGGCAGCATGGGCCCAACCACGAAATCACTGACGGTTACCGGCGGCACAACCTTCGAAGAACTTCGCGACAATTATCACGAGCAAGCGCGCGGCTTGATTGATGGCGGCGCGGATATTCTGCTCCTCGAAACTTGCCAGGACACGCGCAACATCAAGGCGGGCGTGCTGGCGATCCAGCAACTCGGCGCGAGAAATCGGCCACACAATTCCGCTGATGATTTCCGCAACGATCGAGCCGATGGGCACGATGCTTGCGGGCCAGGGAGTCGAGGCGCTGTGGGCTTCGCTCGATCATCTGAAATTGTTGTCGATTGGATTGAATTGCGCCACCGGGCCGGAATTTATGACCGACCGGATTCGCACGCTCGCGAGCCTCACGCCGCGATTTGTGTCGTGCTATCCAAACGCCGGATTGCCAAACGAAGAAGGCGCGTATCTCGAAACGCCGACAACTCTCGCCGAACAACTTGATCGCTTCATGGCGAATGGCTGGCTGAATATTGTCGGCGGATGCTGCGGCACCACGCCCGATCACATCCGCGCAATCGCGCAGGCGGCGGACGGCAAGGCTCCACGCCATCCGGCGGAGCCATCGCACCGCGCCTTTTATTCGGGAATCGAAGTCGCGGAGGCGGAAGAATCCACGCGGCCGTTGCTGGTGGGTGAACGCACAAACGTAATTGGCTCGCGGCTGTTCAAGAATCTTGTCGCCGACGAAAAGTGGGAAGAGGCCAGCGAAATCGGCCGCCGCCAGGTGCGCAGCGGCGCGCAGATAGTGGACGTGTGCCTGCAATCCACCGATCGCGAAGAGATGCGCGACATTCCGCCGTTTTACGAAAAATTAATTCGGAAAATAAAAGCGCCGCTGATGATCGATACCACCGATCCAAAGGGGATCGAGCTTTCGCTGCGATACTGCCAGGGCAAAAGCATCATCAATTCGATCAATCTGGAAGATGGCGAGGAGAAATTCGAGCGCGTCTGCCCGCTGGCGCACGACTACGGCGCGGCGGTGATCGTCGGCTGCATCGACGAAGACCCATTGCAGGCGCAGGCGTTCACGCGCGAAAGAAAGCTGGCGATCGCCGAGCGTTCATACGCATTGCTCACCGGCAAGTACGGGATTCCGCCCGAAAATATTATTTTCGATCCGCTGGTATTTCCGTGCGCCACCGGAGATGAAAATTATATTGGCGGCGCGGTGGAAACGATCGAAGGCATCCGGCTCATCAAGGAAAAAATCCCGTACGTGCGAACGGTGCTGGGAATCAGCAACGTAAGTTTTGGATTCCGGCGGGCGCGCGCGAAGTGGTCAATTCGGTTTTTCTCTATTACTGCACAAAAGCCGGTCTCGATCTCGCGATCGTGAATGCCGAACGCATCGAGCGATTCGCTTCGATTCCGCAGCACGAGCGCCAACTCGCGGAAGATTTGCTCTTCAACCATCCGCCAAAAAATATTCCCGCGGATCATTCGAAAGCGGAACTTTTGAGCGGCGCGCCGGAAGATTGGCGCCAGCAAACGCGCGAGCAGAAAATCGCGATCAATCAATTTCATATCGCCGCGATCACCGAACATTTCCGCGTCTCCAAGAAAAAAGAAAAATCCACCGAGCAACTTCCGATCGATCAGCGCCTCGCGAATTACATTATCGAAGGCACGCGCGACGGCCTGGTGGAAGATCTCGAACGCAAACGCGCCGAAGGCGCAAAGCCGCTCGACATCATCAATGGTCCGCTGATGACCGGAATGGCCGAGGTCGGCCGACTATTTAACGCCAACGAACTGATCGTCGCCGAAGTTTTGCAATCGGCGGAAGCCATGAAGGCCGCAGTGAGCCACCTCGAACAATTCATGGAAAAAGCCGACGTGACCTCGCGCGGCAAAGTTGTGCTCGCCACAGTGAAAGGCGATGTCCACGACATCGGAAAAAATCTGGTCGAAATCATTTTCAAAAACAATGGCTACGACGTGATCAATCTCGGAATCAAGGTGCGCGCCAGAAGTTTTGATTGCTGCATTCAAGGATCACAAACCAGACGCCATTGGTCTGAGCGGACTGCTGGTAAAAAGCGCGCAGCAAATGGTGATCACCGCCGCCGATTTGCGCGAAGCCGGTATTCGAGTGCCGTTACTCGTCGGCGGAGCCGCGCTTTCCGATAAATTCACGCGCACGAAAATCGCGCCGAGCTACGCGCAAGCGGTCTGCTACGCGAAAGACGCAATGTCCGGTCTGCGCCTGATGAATCATCTTTCTGATCCCGCGACGCGCGAAGCGGTGCTTCGCGACCACATGGCCGCTGATGGCGCGGCCGACGGCGGCAGCGTGAAGCTCGCAGCTCCGGCCGTTGCTGCAAGCGAAGCGCGCTCGCCGAAAGTACGCACCGACATTCCGATTCCAAGCGTCGCGTATCTGGATCGCAAAGTGCGCGAGGTTCCGGATCTTGCCGACATGTGGAGCTACATCAATCCGCTGATGCTCTATTGCAGGCATCTCGGGTATCGCGGAAATTTTGAAAAAGCTCTCGCCGATCGCGAACCCGGCGCGCTGGAACTTTTCAACAACATGGAAGAAGTGAAAGCCGAAGCCGCAAAATTCATGAAGGTTCGCGCGGTGTGGCAATTTTTCGAAGCGGAGCGCGCAGGGAAATTCCATTGCGCTCTTCGCGCCAGGCGCGGCATCGCCGCAACACATTTTCACTTTCGAGCGCCAGCGCATTCCCGCGGGACTCTGCTTGAGCGATTACATTTTGCCCGCGGCAGATGGCGCGCGCGATCATGTCGCGCTGTTTGTCGTCACTGCGGGTGAAGGCATTCGCGCTCGCAGCGAAGAAGCAAAACATGCGGGCCACTATTTCCGTTCGCACGCGCTGCAATCACTGGCCATCGAAACCGCCGAAGCCTGCGCTGAATGGCTGCATCGCCGCATCCGCGAAGATTGGGGATTCCCTGATCCGCCCGCGCTGACCATGCAGCAGCGATTCATTTCGCGATATCGCGGCAAGCGCTACAGCTTTGGATATCCCGCGTGCCCGAATCTCGATGATCAGGCCGGAATCTGGAAGTTGCTGCGCCCGGAAGAAATCGGCGTGCAGCTTACCGAAGGAATGATGATGGACCCCGAAGCCAGCGTGAGCGCGCTGGTGTTCCATCATCCCGATTGCACTTATTTCGGGGTGGGCGATCCCGACGATAAGGCGCTAATTTCGCGCGGGTTCCTTGACGCTTCCGCACCTTTCGCATACATTCGATTCGCTTTCGAGAGATGCCATGAAACGCATAAGAGTCGGTGTTTTTGCAGCGATTATTGGCGGCCGCGATGGTGCTGCGCGCGGGCGCGTACGAAAAACTTGGCGCGCAAGCCGCTGCGCAGCAGTCCACACGCGCAACCGGCGGCGCAATCCTGGCCCGCTCGAATACAAAGAAACAGACATCGCGAAATTGAACTGGCCGAAGAGCGCCGTGCCCGGCGCCGGGGCGATGATCGTCAGCGACAACCCGCTCGCCGATAAAGCAGGAATTGAAATTTTAAAAAGGGCGGCAACGCGGTGGATGCCGCGGTCGCAGTCGCGTTCGCGCTCGCCGTGGTTGAGCCTCGCGCAGGAAATATCGGCGGCGGTGGATTCATGCTCGTGCGTCTCGCGGATGGCCGCACAAATTTCGTGGACTATCGCGAAGAAGCTCCCGCGAAAGCAACGCGCGAAATGTATCGCAAAGCAGATGGCACCTACGATTCGGATGCTTCGCGCACCGGCTATCGCGCGGTGGGAGTTCCGGGCACTGTCGCAGGAATGGCACTCGCGCTAAAGACTTACGGCCGCATGAAACTCGCCGACGTAATGGCTCCCGCAATTCGCCTCGCTGCTGGCTTCACAATCAGCGAAAAACTGGCCACATCACTGCACGATGCCACACCGCGCCTTCAGCAATTTGATCGCAGCAAGAAAATATTCCTCAATGACGGCGCGGGCTTTGCCGCTGGCGATTCGTTGAAGCAGCCTGAACTCGCGGAAACTCTGCGGCGCATCGCGAAAAATGGTCCCGAAGAATTTTATCGCGGCGAAACCGCGCAAGCAGCTCACGGATGACATGGCGCAAAACGGCGGACTGATCACGATGGAGGATCTCGCCGCATACAAAGCGAAACTGCGCCAGCCTCTGAAAGCGAGCTTTTCGATTGGCGCCGACAAGTGGGAAGTGATCACCAGCCCGCCGCCAAGTTCCGGCGGCATCGCGATGATCGAAGCGATGAATATTCTCGCGCCCGAACAATTGAAAGGCTGGAGCGACGCCAAGTCCGTTCACTGGGTCGCGGAAGCGATGCGCCTCGCGTTCGCGGACCGCGCGACATTTCTGGGCGACGCGGATTTCATGCACGTTCCAATAAAAGGTTTGACCGATCCGCGATATGCGGCGGAGCGCCGGCAATGATCGATCCCGCGCACGCCGGATCAAGCACAGCCGAAGGCGCTGGAAATCCCGCGCCGTTTGATGGCGCCGCGAAAGCCGCGCCCGCCTCGCAACCGCTCGAAGAATTAACGCGCGAGCAAGCTGCCGCGCTTTCGATTCAACAAGCGCAGCGCGGCGGCCACACCACACATTTTTCCGTGGTGGATGCCGACGGCAACGCCGTCTCAAACACTTACACGATCAACGATAGCTACGGCGCGGCGTGACCGCTCCCGGCGGATTTTTGCTCAACGACGAGATGGACGATTTCACCGCGCAGCCCGGCCAGCCGAACATGTTTGGCCTGATGCAGAGCGAAGGCAACACCATCGCTCCGGGTCATCGCCCGCTCAGTTCAATGATGCCGACGATTCTTTTGCGCGATGGCAAACTCAGCTTCGTCACCGGCTCGCCCGGCGGGCCGCAAATTATTTCGGCGGTAATGCTCTCGGTTATCAACTGGATGCATTTCGGTCCGCTCGATTCAGCGGGCGCGATGTCTGCGATCAACTCGCCGCGATTCCATCATCAATGGATGCCAGACACGCTGATCGTCGAGCAAACATTTCCAAAAGCCGTCGAGGATCAGTTGACCGCGATGGGCTACAAAGTGATGCGGCGCTCCTGGCTCGGCGAAGTGAATGCCATCGGCATCGATTTGAAAACCGGGGCGAAGCTCGGCGCGCCAGATCCGCGGCGGCAGGGCGCCGCGCAGGGCTACTGATTTTTCAGCGCGCTATTTATATTTCATATTGAAGGACCACAGGATGCAGCGAATCCTTTCAACATATCTCTACATCGAGCACAAGCTCACGCCGGCGATGCTCACCGATATTGAGCGCGCCGGATTCAATGGCGTGCAGATTTTTTGCTCCGGCTACCATTTCAATTACCGCGAAAACGAAATCGTGCGCGAAATTGCGGATTGGTTCAAAGATCACAAACTCAAACTTGATTCGCTGCATGGGCCCACCTCGCGCGATTTCGGCTCCGGCACGCGAAAGCGGATCCTCGCTTTCCATCTGCGATTCCGAAAGAACTGCGCCGGCTGGACGCTGTAGACGAAATCAAGCGCGCGATCGACGTCGCCGAACACGCGCCGTTCTCCCTGATGGTTCTGCATCTCGGCAGCTCGCGCGATACCGACAATCCGCGCGCGTGGGATGCCGCATTTACTTCGCTCGAGCATCTGTCAGTGTTCGCTAAGCAGCGCGGCGTTACGCTCGCGCTCGAAAACACTCCCAGCGAAATGTGTACTCCCGCGAAGCTCCGCCACTTCATCGAAGACACGCGCATCGGCGGTCTGCGGCTCTGCTATGACGCGGGCCATGCAAATCTTGAGGGCGAAGCCGTTTCCGGATTCGAAGGCGTTCACGATTTTGTGGCAACGGCGCATATCCACGATAATCATGGCGAGAAAGACGAGCACCTGATGCCCTTCGACGGCACAATCGAATGGGACAAGTTGCTCGCCGCCATGCCAAAAGAGTTGCCGCTGGTTTTTGAATTGCGCGCGCAAGCGCACGGTCCCAACTCTCGACGAAATTCGCGGCACAGTTGATCGAGTGGAGCAGGAGAGGAATGGCTGATAATCGATGCCCGTTGTAAATATTTCGGATGCAGGCCGCTACGACGGCCAGGAAATCACGCTGCAAGGCTGGCTTTACAACATGCGCGAGTCGGGAAAACTTTTGTTCCCGCAATTTCGCGATGGCACCGGCGTGCTGCAAGGCGTTTGCTCGCAAAAGGAAAGTCCCGAAGCATTCGCAGCGCTGCGAGAGCTAACTCAGGAATCGAGCGTCATCGTCACCGGCAAAGCTTCGCGCCGATAAACGCGCACCCGGCGGATTTGAAATGGACGTCACGCGCGTCGAGCCCGTCCAAAAAATTCCCGAAGCGACGCCCTATCCAATCCAACTAAAAGAACACGGCGTGGATTTCCTGCTCGATCAGCGCCACTTGTGGATTCGCTCGCCCAAGCAAGCTGCGATTCTCCGCATTCGCGCGGAAGTGCGTTCGCGCCGCGCGGAATTACATGGATAGCCAGGGATACACGCTCACCGATCCGCCGATTTTTACTCCCGCGGCATGCGAGGGCACCACTACTCTTTTCGAAGTCGATTACGTCGACGACAGCAAAGCCTACCTCACGCAATCCGGCCAGCTTTATCTCGAAGCAACCGCGGTGGCGCTCGGCAAGGTTTATAGCTTCGGCCCCACATTTCGCGCGGAAAAATCCAAAACGCGCCGGCACCTGACCGAATTCTGGATGCTCGAACCCGAAGCCGCCTACGCGCACGTGGAAGACATGATGCTGCTCGCCGAAGGACTGGTCAGCCACGTGGTGCAGTCCGTGGTCGCAGAACCGCACGCGCGAATTGGAAATGATCAAGCGCGATGTAGAAAAAGCTCGAGCCGGTGAAAGCTCCGTTCCCGCGCATCAGCTACGACGAAGCGATCGAAATCCTGCAGAAGAGCGGCAATCCCGCGAAGTGGGGCGACGATTTCGGCGGCGACGAGGAGACCATTCTTTCCAACCAGTACGACCGGCCGGTGATGGTCCATCGCTATCCCACCGCCATCAAAGCGTTTTACATGCAGCCCGATGCCAAGCGTCCAGATCTGGCGCTGGGATTCGACATGCTCGCGTCGGAAGGCTACGGCGAAATCATCGGCGGCGGCGAGCGCATCTCGAGTTACGATCTTCTGATTCAGCCGTTTGCGCGAACACAAACTTCCCGAAGAAAGTCTTTCAAGTGGTATCTCGATCTTGCGCCGCTACGGCTCGGTGCCGCACGCAGGCTTCGGATTGGGCCTGGAACGCACCGTGGCCTGGATTTGCGGAACTGAGCACATCCGCGAAGTGATTCCCTTCCCCCGGATGATTTACCGCGTATATCCTTGAAGTTCGTTCCGCGCGTGGGAGCGGCGATCCCGGGGCGCTCGTTTCGGCCTTGAAATCGAAATTGAACTCGTTCGGTTACTACTATGGCAGCAAAAAATTCGCATTATCGGCGTGCCGATGGATCTTGGGCAGAGCCGCCGCGGCGTTGACATGGGCCCTTCGGCGTTGCGCGTCGCCGGATTGCTGCCGCGATTGAAGCAGCTCAGCCATCAGGTGGACGACATCGGAAATATTCCGGTGAAGCAGCCGGAAGAGCAGCCCTACGGCGAAAAGCGCGCGAAATATCTGAACGAAATTGCGGAGACTTGCCGCGGCCTCGCGGAGATGACGGAGAAATCCCTCACCGATGGATTTTTGCCGCTGGTGCTTGGCGGCGATCATTCGATTGCGATCGGCATCGGTCAGCGGAGTTTCATATTTCTTTCGCAAACAATCGAAGCGCGCTGGATTAATTTGGCTTGACGCGCACGGCGACATGAATACACCGGATAGTTCGCCATCGGGAAACGTCCACGGAATGCCGCTCGCTTCGATCACCGGATATGGCCCGCCGGAACTTGTGGATCTGCTCGGTTTCCATCCGAAGATTGAGCCGCGAAATGTCTGCGCTGGTCGGCATCCGCGATCTGGATTCGCGAGAGCGCCGCTTGATGAAAGAATCCGGCGTACACGTTTTCACCATGCGCGATATCGACGAGCGCGGCATGCGCGAAGTGATGAGCGGAAGCTATTGCGATTTGCGTCCGACGACACCGACGGGCATTGCCGTGAGCCTGGACATGGATTTCGTGGACCCGGCGATGCGCCCGGAGTTGGCACGCCAGTGCGCGGCGGCGTCACCTATCGCGAGGCGCATCTGGCGATGGAAATGATCGCCGATAGCGAAGCGATGGTTTCGCTGGAAGTGGTGGAAATTAATCCCGTGATCGATCTGCACAACAAGACCGCGCTGCTTGGCGTGGAAATGGTTTGCTCGGGACTCGGAAAAAAGATTCTGTAGCGGATCGCGTAGCGAACACTTATCGGAATCCATAGAAGGAAATTTCTGCCATGGAGAAGTCACGGAAAACGAAATTCGCGTCGGCGTGTTGTTCGGCGGACGCTCGGGCGAACACGAAGTGTCGCTCATTTCCGCCGCATCGGTGATTCAGCGCGCTCGATCCAGAAAAATATGAAGCGGTGCCCATCGGAATTTCGAAAGAAGGCCGATGGCTGGCTGGCAACACCCGCGCAGAAAATGCTGCCGGAAATTTTGAAAACGGGCGAGCCGTGATGCTTTCGCGCCGATCCGAACGTCGCGGCGCTGGTGCCACTGGACGAAACGTCCGGCACCGCGACTGCGTGTGGATGTCGTGTTCCCGGTCATGCACGGCACTTATGGCGAAGACGGTACCGTGCAGGGATTGCTCGAACTCGCGGGATTGCCGTATGTCGGCGCCGGCGTTTTGGGCTAGCGCAGTCGGCATGGATAAAGATGTGCAGAAGCGATTGTTCCGCGAAGCAGGATTGCCGACGGTTGAATTCGTGTCGTTTCTGCGCGACGGACATGGGAACGATCGCCGGACGCAGATGTCTGAAGAGTCATTGCAAAGAAATTCAAATTCCCGATTTTCGTGAAACCCGCGTGCCTGGGCTCGTCCGTTGGTATGACGAAGGTTCACAACAAAAAGGAATTGCGCGGCGGAATCGATACGGCCGCGGAATATCGCGACAGAAAATAATTGTCGAACGCGGATTGGATGCGCGCGAAATCGAAGTCGCGGTGCTCGGCAACGACCAACCGAAAGCTTCCATTCCCGGCGAAATTGTTCCGCACCGCGAATTTTACGATTACGCCGCGAAATATCTCGAAGACGGAACCAAGCTTCTAATTCCCGCTCCGCTGATCGCGCACACAGGTAAAAAAATTTCAGGAACTCGCCGTGCGAGCGTTTCGAGTGCTGGACTGTGCCGGAATGGCGCGCGTGGATTTCTTTCTGGAACGGCGACCGGCCGCGTTTATCTGAACGAAATCAACACGATTCCCGGTTTCACTTCGATCAGCATGTATCCGAAAATGTGGGAAGCCAGCGGAATTCCCTACCGCGATCTGATCAGCGATTAATCGAGTTCGCTCTCGAAGCGCACAGAGAAAAAACTCGCACGAAATATTCTATCGATCTTCCAGCAGGCAGCGCCGGCGCCCTCACCGGTTAAGGGGATCGCAATCCGCGCCCTCTTCTAACGCAATCGAATCGCCACCCAAATCGCGGAAACAAACATCCCCGCGGCGCAAATCCAAACCCCATACGGTAACCACCGGGGCCAGCCCCTGCCTGGGGCAAGTTCGATATATTGTTGATACACCGTAAGCTGATCAATTATTTTCCAAGGGCGTCAAACATTCCGATTCACTCTCCCCACTCTTACAACCATTAGGATATGAAACACATTCGCAGAAACTGCAAATGCCATCGGAATGAGGAACTGAACTGGAAAATTAGAAACAGCGAGCATCGCTATCGCCGGGTGCCCCACATATCGCCGGGCCAGTCCCGGCGATATGTGGGACCTTCATCATCACTAAGCGGTCTGCCTAAAATGTAAAAACGCACAAATCCCAACCGGTTCAACATCTCGACCCCGGCGCAACACTATCCAATTCCCTCGATTTCAAGCACCCTGCAGCTGCGATGTGCAATGCCCGCAGCGAATAGCCTTGATCGGGATTTCCGATTGGCAAAATTGGCAGGTCTTTGTCGTCGGCGCTGCTGCAGGCGCGGGCTTTGTGGTCCAGCGATTTACTTGCCGGATCAAAATAAAAATCGCGAACGCGACGATCAGAAAATTGATCACCGTGTTGATGAAAAGTCCGTAGTTGATGGTCGCCGCGCCCGCAGCTTTGGCTGCCGCAATCGTCGCGTACGATCCGCCATCCAGCGCATAAAACATGTTGCTGAAATCCATGTGACCGATCAGCTTGCCCAGCGGCGGCATCAGAATATCGCCCACCAGCGAAGTTACAATCGCCCCAAAAGCCGCGCCGATAATGATACCGACGGCCATATCCAGCACGTTGCCGCGCATCGCGAATTCTTTGAACTCTTTGAACATGTGCGCCTCCTTGAGAAGTGTGAGGAGAGTTGTAGCACTTAGCCAGCGTAATTGAAACCAGCTTCTCGAAGCGTCAGCGGCTCGTCGGTGCCATGGGTGCCCGCGGCAACAACTTCGCCGACAAAAATGGTGTGGTCTCCGCGTCTCACGGAATCCGTGACGCGGCATTCGAAATATCCAGGCGCTTCCAGCAAAATCGGCGATCCCGTTTCTCCAACGCGGCACCGATAGCCGTTTAGCTTCTCGCCTTCCAACACGCCGCCCTTGAAAAAACTGATGGCGACATCTTTCTGAGCTTTGCCAACAATATGAATCGCGAACACGTTCCCAGTTTCGATTGCCCGGTGCAACGAAGACTCGCGCTTTATCGCCGCCATCACCAGCGGCGGTTCAAACGAAGATTGCGTCACCCAGTTGATCGTTCCCGCTGCAATTCCATCCGCGCCGCGCGACGTCGCGATGTACAGCCCATAGGTGACCATGCGCAACGCGCGCTTTTTTTCATTGGGGTCCATGGACTACCTCGCTGCAATTCCGGAACGTGACGATAGTTTCAGCGTCATCACCGATCCAACCACTCCCCTCAACACCAGCACAATTCCCGCGAACATCAAGAGCCACACAACCTGGCGATACGAGGCCCATCCCATGCTGAGCATCACGAGTCCAACGAGAATCAGCGATCCGCCTCGCACATACGCCGCGGATCGAGTGGGTTCATCGCTTCGCGTAATTAATGACATCAGGCCGAATAAAATCGCGAGACCCGAAAGCAGATACCATCTCATGCTGCGCGGATTGAAAAAATAATGGCCCGTGCTCGCAATCCACACGAGCATGCTCCCGAGCAAAATGAAAACCATCTCGTTGAACACCCGGAAAATATTTTGCGGGCCCTGCATGGGCTTTAGACGCGCTCGATACGCACGTGCTTGAGCATTACCGGAGTACGCGGACGGTCGCCCGAATCGCGCGCCAATTCCGAAATTTTTGTAGCGATATCCTGGCCCTCGATAATTTCACCGAAAATCGAATGCTTGTTGTCGAGCCATGGAGTGGCAGCGACAGTGATGAAAAACTGGCTGCCGTTTGTATTCGGTCCGGAATTCGCCATGCTCAATTTGCCGGGCTTGTCGTGCCGCAGCGACTTGTGAAATTCATCCTCAAATCGGTATCCGGGGCTGCCAGTTCCGGTGCCGAGCGGACATCCACCTTGAATCATGAAATTTGGAATCACGCGGTGAAAAGTAAGCCCATCGAAAAACGGCCGCTTGGTTTTCTGCGAAGTCTTCGGATCGGCGAATTCCTTGGAGCCTTCGGCTAGGCCGACGAAATTGGCGACAGTCTTCGGAGTTTCTTTCTCGAAAAGCTTGCAAACAATATCGCCCTGCGAAGTTTCAAAAATGGCATAGAGACCGGGATCACGAGCCATGCGTTATTTTCTCCTATTCACTTGCGCGCGGAGGCTGTTAACGCGCAGCGAGCGCAGATTATCCCGCAGCGTGCGGGGGGAAGCAAACATTCGTACTCGGGAGCTCTGCAGCTACCAGTTTCGCGCGGCGCGTAACGCGGTGATATGCGCGGTGTGATGGCGTCCGTGCCATTCGTATAGCGCGACTGCGTCATCCAGCGTCATTGTTCCGTGCTGGGGATGGCGTACGGTGCGCGCGAAATCCGAGGGGCCAAAAGATTTCAGCAGCAGCACCCATCGGCGATGAAGCGCCTCAATCATCGCGAGAGAAATTTCCACCGGCGCGGTACGCGCATCGGGAAGTTCCGCCCAAAGTTTCTCGTCGTATGCCTTAATCGTCGGCTCGTTTTCGGTGAGCGCGAGACGAAATCGCACATACGAATTCATGTGGCTGTCGGCAACGTGATGGATTACCTGGCGCACAGTCCATCCGCCTTCGCGATATGGCGTGTCGAGTTGCGCGCCATTTAGTCCCATAACAGCATTGCGAAAGTTTTCGGGTGCGGCAGCGAGACTTTCGATCATGCTCGCGCGATCTTCGGGCGAAAGCGGACCTTTGCGATTAAGCTTTCCAACTGGAAATCTGGGATCAGTCATACGAATGGCTCCTCCACGCTTTGTGGAAATCTCAAAATTACCACAACCTCGGGCGCAACCCTGAATTCTTCGCAAGATTTTTCATCGCTTTGCGTCTCGCGCTGGGATGTTAGAATGAATCTTCTTCGCTCAGCATTGAATCTATAGTTGGTGCACTGATACGGCGGGCGCGTGTGCGCGGAGGATAGATTGCAAGACGTCATCGTAATCGGAAGCGGATGCGCGGGACTCACGGCGGCGATTTATACCGCGCGGGCGAACATGAAGCCATTGGTGATTGATGGCTACGAGCCCGGCGGGCAGCTTACGCTGACCACGCACGTGGAAAATTATCCGGGATTTCCGGAAGGGATTCTGGGGCCGGAGCTGATCGAAAATATGCGCAAACAGGCGCAGCGTTTTGGCGCGGAGTTCAAAAGCGGCGCGATTTCGAAAGTGGATTTGAGCAAGCGTCCTTTCCAGCTGACGGCGGGAACTGAGAATTACGAATGCCGGCGCTGATTATCGCGTCGGGCGCATCGGCGCGAATGCTGGGTCTGGAGTCCGAACGAAAATTGATGGGGCATGGAGTTTCGACTTGCGCTACGTGCGACGGATATTTTTTCCGCGGGAAAGAAATCGCGGTGATCGGCGGCGGCGATACCGCGATGGAAGAGGCGAATTTTCTCACGCGCTTTGCAAGCAAGGTGACGCTGGTCCACCGGCGCGACGATTTCCGCGCGTCGAAGATCATGATCGATCGCGCGCGCGCGAATCCGAAAGTTGAATTCTTGACCCCCTACGTCATTGAAGAAGTGCTCGACCCGAGCAAGGGCGCAGTGGAAGGAATCGTGGTGCGCGAAGCGAATGGCTCCGGAAAGCGAACGATTCCGGTGCACGGCGCGTTTGTGGCGATTGGACACGATCCGAATACGAAACCCTTTGCCGGACAAGTTGAATTGGACAAAGCTGGTTACATCGTCACGCACGGTGGCACGAAGACGAGCGTGGAAGGCGTGTTCGCCGCCGGCGACGTGCAGGATATCGTTTACCGGCAGGCCGTAACCGCCGCGGGCTCGGGCTGCATGGCCGCGATTGACGCCGAAAGATTTCTGGAGCGCGAGCATTAAAAGTGGAAGCCCATCCCGCAAGCGGCGCACGAACATTTCGTACCATCCTTTATTTCCGCAGCGCATTCGTGTAGGACTTCCCCAATGATGCGCTCGATTTTTCTCAAACTCTCAAACAGCCCTGGAATGGCGCGGTGGGTCACCACCGCACAAATCCACGCGCCGCATGTCGGAGCGATTCGTCGCTGGCGATAACCTCGATCAAGCCGTCGCCGCCGCGCGGGTATGCAACCAAAACGGAATGATGGTGAGCCTCGATCTGCTCGGCGAAAGCGTGACGAATGCCGATGAAGCTCGGCTGGCGCGCGACGCGTATCTCGAAATTTTCGATCGCATCGCATCTGAAAAACTTGATGCGAATGTTTCGATGAAGCTAACGCAGCTAGGTCTCGATTTGAGCGACGACCTCGCGCAGGAACTTTTGGAATCCATCGTCGCGCGCGCCACCGAACTGAAAAATTTCGCGCGCGTGGATATGGAAGGCTCCGCGTACACCGAGCGCACGATTAATCTGGTGAAGCGAGTACGCGCAAAGACAAGTGCTGTCGGCGTCGTAGTGCAGGCGTATCTCCGCCGAACAGGCGACGACGTCGGTCCTCTACTGGCCGCGGGTTGCAGGCTGCGACTATGCAAAGGCGCGTACAAAGAGCCCGCCGAAATCGCGTTCCCCGCAAAATCAGATGTCGATGCAAATTATGTGCGGCTGATGAAGCAAATTCTTCCGAGCGGCGTGTACCACGGAATCGCTACGCACGATCCGAAAATGATCGACGCGACAAAACAATTCGTCGCTGAAAATAAAATTTCGCGCGACTCGTTTGAATTTCAAATGCTCTACGGAATCCGCACCGATTTGCAGGCGCAACTTGTGCGCGAAGGCTACCGGATGCGCGTGTACATTCCATACGGGCGCGACTGGTTTCCGTATTTCATGCGGCGGCTGGCCGAACGGCCGGCGAACGTATTATTTTTTGTGAAGAATTTCTTTCGATCGTAATTTCTGGAAAACAAAAGCGCACAGGCTGAGAGCCTGTGCCACTTAGGATTTGCGGCACACCATTACGCCGTCGCGCAACGGCACGATCACCGGATACAAATCTTTCGATTCGTACACCAATTTATTAAATTTCTGGACGCCGCGTGTATCGGCGTTTGTGGATTTTTTTATCACGCGGCCCGACCAGAGCGAATTGTCGGTGATGAACAGGCCGCCGGAGCGGACGCGCGGCACGGCGAGATGAAAAACGTCGGGATAGTAGTGCTTGTCGACGTCGTTGAAGATGAGATCGAATTCGCCTGTCTCTTTTTTCAAGAGATCGAGAGCGTTGCCGACTTGAACGTGAATTCGGTCGGCAACTCCAGCGCGCTTAAATGAAGCACGCGCGCGTTTCGCATTTTCCGGATTTCCGTCCGTGTAAAAAATTTCAGCGCCAGGGCCGGCTGCCCGCGCCAACCACAACGTGGAATAGCCGATGGCCGAGCCCATCTCGAAAATTCGCTTCGCGCCTGTCATAGCAACGAGAAACGCGAGAAGGCGGCCGACTGCGGGGCCAACGATCGGCACATCGTGGCGCTTCGCATGGGCTTCCATTTCCGCGAGGATTGGATCACGCTTGGGAAGCAGCGAATAAATATATTTGTCGACGGCTGGAGAAACAATTTTCATCGCATTTATCCTAATGATTCGCCCGGTTTCAAAGCGTGTATTTCGAGATCCTTGATGTCCTGCGTTGCGTCGCGAAATGCTTCGACGGTGCCAGTGAGCACCGGAAAAGTTCCGTAGTGCATCGGAATCACGTGACGCACACCGAGAAGACGCATAGCGACAGCTGCTTCGCGCGGGCCCATGGTGTAGTGATCACCAATCGGAAGGCAAACTACGTCGGGCTTATCCAGCTCCGCGATCAATTTCATATCGCCGAATGCGCAGGTGTCGCCCGCATGATAGAGCGTTAGCCCCCCGGGCAAATGCACGACAAATCCGCCGGGCTCGCCTCCGTAAACAATGCGGTCGCCATCCTGAATTCCGTTGGAGTGTACGGCGTGAACGAAGGTCGCTTCAATTTCGCCGAGTTTCTGCGTGCCGCCCTTGCCCATTCCAATTACATTTTTCACGCCCTTGGATTCGAGCCAGATTCCGGTTTCGATGACACAGACCACCTGAGGATTATATTTCTTCGCGATTTCGATCAAATCGCCGAGATGATCTCCGTGACCGTGCGTGAGCAGGATCCAATCCACGCGATCGAGTTGCTTTTGCGAATCGGGACAGTACGGATTGGTGAAAATCCACGGATCGATCAGCAAAACCTTGCCCTGCATTGTGGTGATCTTAAATGTGGCATGGCCGAGAAAAGTAATTTTATTTCCGTGGGTACTGAGCAAGGTCGTCTCCGGTTCGCGCAAATTTCATAACGGTCAGCGCAGGAATTTTATTTCAGCGATGAGATGGGCCGCCGGCCGCGATCGTTGCGCGCACGGCATTTTCGTAAACCTGGCGCGGCTGCGAACCATCAAGCCGGGCAATCAATTTCCCGTCGGACGCGTAGAAAAAATTCACGGGCAACTCGCCGGGCCAGTTGGGATCTACGCCGCGATCGAATTCGTCCTGGTGGCCCATCTTCTTGCGATAGTTGGTGAAGACGGGCTGATTGCGCGCAAGAAAATGACGAACGAGATTCATCTCCGCATCTTGATCAAAACTAATGCCGACAACCGTGACGTGCTGCGACGCGAACTGCTGCGCGATTTGATTGATCATCGGATACTCGTCGCGGCATGGTTCGCACCACGTGGCCCATATCGTGATGACGAGCGGTGAGCCGCGGTGGTCGGCCAGTATCTTATGAAAACCCTCAAGATCAATCACCACAGGGTCGGAGACGGCTTTCGCGGCCTGCTGGGAGCTGGGGGCCTTCTGCTGGCCGTGTGCCTCCGGTAAAGCAAACGCAAGCCAGGCAAGTGCGGCGAGGCCGGTGACGGCTACCACCAGTCGCGCGAGGCTCGTGGCGTATTTCGCGTTTCGCGGGGAGCGTTTTCGCATCGCAAGCATTTTAGTCAGCGCGCCGTGGGAAGCAAGTGGTGTTGCTGGAAAGTGGATGTTCATGGTGATGAATCGAAAGTGTCTCGAACCATACTTAGCGGGTCGCGCCGGCTGAATTTATTCCTCTTAAACTACTCATATAAAAGAGTTTATCTCCTTTACAGAGTTGTTTAAACCATGTGAGGCCCCCTGGGGGTTGTTTTTGTAAAGTGATGATACTGCAGGGGTTACCTAGTACTATTACTAAAAAGTTGTTCATTCTAAAGGAGTTAAGGTCATTTTGGGGGTGTTTTTTGGTGAAATCTGGATTCATCGGGATAGCTGGTCTGATTCTTGAACCGGTGGAAATTGGTGCGTTTTGACATTATCAGGCGCCTGCCTAGTTGTGTGAACGGTCCCACGTTTCGTCCGGACTGGCTGGACGAAACGTGGGGCACCCGGCAAAAGGCAAAAGCTGCCGGACGTAAAGTCCGGCGCTACAAGGGCAACGGCAAAAGCGCCAATGTGGAGATTGGCGGTCCTGGAAAAGAAAAACGCCCGAACGATTTGGGTTCGGGGGCCGAGATGATCCATTTGTTATGATGCCATAGATGATAATGGGAGTCAAGGGAGTGAGGGTATTTCTGCGCTTGGCGCGAGCGACCATGAGGAAATTCCGGAACTCACCACAGAGACGCAGAGAACACGGAGAAATTTGGGCTATTGGGAGAATCATTTGCGAACTAGGAGGGAGCGCACCGGAGACATGCAGAGTACGCGAGAGTACGCTGAGGGGCGGACGGCGCGAAAGTGCGGAGCGTCGAGGGGTTGCGGAGTTGCGCTACGCAGGTGATAATGGAATTGGAGTCGCGAACAACTTTGGTGCGCACTTGTTCGCCGAAACGATTGGTGTTAGATTCCCGAATTCTCTCGGCTACCATTTTGGGAAGTTAGGGGCCGCGAATATCCCGAAGGAGAACTTGGAATGGCTTACGTAATCGCAGAACCCTGTATCGGAACAAAGGACACAGCGTGCGTGGACGTGTGTCCGGTGGATTGCATCCACCCGCGCAAAGATGAGCCGGCATTCGAAGCCGAGACTCAGCTGTACATCCATCCGACGGAGTGTATTGACTGCGGCGCGTGCGTGCCGGTGTGCCCGGTAACAGCGATTTTTGCGCTGGAAGATCTGCCGGAGAAGTGGCAGAACTTTACTCCGATCAATTCGGATTGGTACGCGAATAAAGCATAGTCGCGGCTAGCGGGAGCACGCGTAGAAACTGCGCGGGACAGATTTTGCGGCGAGGGCAAGTGCTCTCGCCGCTTTTTTATTTTTTCGGGAAATGTATTTGGTTATTCGCGAGATCTGCGCAAAATGGAGATCGAACATACCGAAGGATGAGACTTGCGCCCAGGCATACGTCCGGGAAGCCGGGACCACAGGCGAGGCCTGGCCGCCACGGCGGCCGAGCCTAGCCCCTACGGAAATCAGACGACTATTTTTTCCAGGCGCGGAGGGCGATGACGGCGTTCAAGCCGCCGAAGGCAAATGAATTGGAAAGCGCAGCTTCGATATTTGGCGGGACGGGCGACGTTGGGAACGTAATCCAGATCGCATTCGGGATCGGCTTCGGTGAAATTCGCGGTGGGCGGCAGGATTCCTTCGTGCAAGGCGAGCAGTGTGGCGACAGCTTCAATCGCGCCAGCGGCGCCGAGCGCGTGGCCGTGCATGGATTTTGTGGAGCTGACGGCGAGTTTATTTGCGTGAGCGCCGAAGACTTCGCGAATCGCGCGCGTCTCGGTGGGATCGTTGCCGGGAGTGCCGGTGCCATGGGCGTTGATGTAGCCGATTTGTTCGGCGGCGAGACCAGCGTCTTCAAGCGCTGCGCGCATGGCTAACGTCGGGCCGCCGAGAGTGGGTTGCGTGATGTGGTGCGCATCGGCAGACATTCCCGCGCCCGCAAATTCCGCATAGATGTGCGCGCCGCGAGCGAGCGCGGCGTCGAGCGGCTCAAGCACAAGAATTGCAGCGCCTTCTCCCAGAATCATGCCGCGGCGATCTTTGCAAAATGGGCGGCAAGTGTCAGGCGCGACGACGCGCATGGACTTCCCACGCTTTTAAGACACCGAAACTCAGGGGCGATTCCGCGCCGCCTGCGAGAGCGAGATCCGCCCCGCCGGAACGGACCATTGCAAAAGCCTGCGCGAACGCGTGATTCGAAGAAGAGCACGCCGTGGAAATCGTGAAGGATGGTCCGGAAATTCCGAACTCCATGGAAATGTGGCTGGTGGCGGCGTTTCCCATCGAGCGAACGATCGTCAGCGGATGAACGCGGTTGCGTCCCTTGCGTAGATATCGACGTAGCCGATGTCTTCTGTGGCTTTGCCGCCGAGACTGACTCCGGTGACGATAGCGGTGCGCTGCTTGAGGCGATCGGTCCATTCGATGCCGGAATCGCGAACGGCTTCGCGCGCGGCGACGAGTGCAAATTGCGAGAACTGGTCGAGATGATCGATCTGAGACGGCGTGAAATGCGCGGCTGGATCGAAATTTTGGACTTCGGAGGCATTTTTGAAAGCGAGTTTGTCGGTATCGACGCGCTTCATCGGACCAATGACGCTGTTACCGGCGCGCAGCGCGGACCAAATCGATTCGCGGTCGTGTCCGAGAGCGCAGATTGCACCGACACCCGTGACCACAACGCGGCGAGAGGACATGCCTATTCGGTGGCCGGTTTCTCTGCGGGCGGCTCTGAGTGAAAGAGGTGCGGCCTCCGGCGGCAGCGTGGCGGCGGGAGGATTTTCGAAGCAGCGTGTGGATTCCGGCGACAATTTCGCTGACGGAACGAATCGCGCGAGCTTTGTCGTCTGGAATGGTGATCTGGAAAATGCGCTTTCAAGTTCGAACAAAAGCGAAATCGTATCGAGCGAATCGAATCCCAGATCCGCAAGAGAACTTTCCAGCGAAACTTTTTCCGCCGGGATGTGCTTCACCGACGCAACCAGCGAAACCACTTTGTCGGCTACCGGATCGGACATTCTCACCTCGCAGGAACAAGAAGCCGCTAGCGATACTCGCAGGCACAGTAACCGACGGAACGCAATCGTACGCTGAGACGCAGCCTACGCTATACTTATGCCTCCAAGTTATCCGACTCGCGCCTCGCGTGCAATCTCATGATCGCATCCCGCCGGGCTGAGCGAAAGGTTTGCTGGCTCTCATTTGATGCAGAGCGATGGTCGCGGGCAGCGGTTGCCGGTGAATTAAGACGCGCCCAAGGCCGACTTGCAGACATCGAATGAGTAATCGAAATTACAGGAGGCAGGATGGCAGGTTCGCAGACGCTGACGACCGAGATAGCTGCGGAGTGCGGAAATCGATTCGCCCAATCGTTCGCATCTGCCAATCTCGGTGGCGGCCACGTCGACAGCGTTGCCCGCAAACGTGCTGGATATGGAACAGATGAAGGCATATCTCGACATCGTGTTTCCGATGAGCGAAGTCGCGCCGATCGACGATGCTGGAAGTGATTGAGAACACGAAAATCGACAAGCGATACACAATTTTTCCGGCGGACTACACGGTGACGCCGCGATCGCTGGAGCAAACCAGCCGCGAATACCAGGAACATTCGGTTTGCCTGGGGCGGCGAGCGGCGGCAGATTGCCTGAAGCAAGCAGGCTTGAAGGCGAACGAGATCGATTTGCTGATCACAGTTTCGTGCACAGGATTCATGATTCCATCGCTGGACGCGCACCTGATCAATGATCTGGGATTCCGCAGCGATGTGCGCCGGCTGCCGATTACAGAACTGGGATGCGCGGCAGGAGCGGCAGCACTTGGACGCGCATGGGATTTTCTTCGCGGAGTGGAGACTGGCAACGTGCTGATCGTTGCGGTGGAATTGCCGAGCGCTGACGTTTCAGCGGCGCGATTTCTCGCCGGCGAATTTGGTATCGAGCACGTTATTCGGGGACGGTGCGGCGGCGGCAATTGTTACGCGCGGCGCGGCGCCAAATGCCGGAAATGGTCCGCGAATTCTGGGGTCGCAGAGCCATCTTTTCCCAAACACGATTGACGCGATGGGATTTGATCTGAAGGATGGCGGGTTGCACATCGTGCTTTCAAAAGATGTTCCACAACTGATTCGCGATGTGATCCGCGAACTTGGTGGATAAATTCCTGGCGAAATTTGGAATGAAGCAGAGCGATCTTTCTGCGTTTGTGCTGCATCCGGGCGGACAGAAATTGTTGCACTTCATCGAGGAAGAGCTGGGACTGGATCGATCGATGACCCAGTATTCATGGGACACTCTGCGCGATTACGGAAATTTGTCGAGCGCGTCTGTGCTGTTTGTGTTGCAGGAATGGCTGACGAAGGGGAAAGTTGCGCCGGGTGAGCGGGGATTGCTGGCGGCGTTTGGGCCGGGGTTCAGCGCGGAAATGTTGATGCTCGAATGGGCGTGACGCAGATTGCGTATCTGGCGCTGCTCGCGCTGGTGGGCGTGCAGCGGCTAGTGGAGCTGGTGATTTCGCGCGCGCATCATCGCAGGATGGTGGCGAGCGGAGCATCTGTGGTGCGCGAGAAATATTTTCCGGCGATGGTTTTGCTGCATGCCGGCGTGCTTGTGGCTGCCGGCGCGGAAGTGATTTTTCTGCATCGTCCATTTATTCCCGCGCTGGCGATTTCGATGTTTATTTTGTTTTTGCTGTCGAATGCGATGCGCGGATGGGTGATCGCGACGATGCGAGATCACTGGACAGCGCAAGTTATGAATTCAGTGGACCTGGGAGTTGTGCACGCCGGGCCATATCGCTGGATACGGCATCCGAATTATGTCGCGGTGTTCGTGGAAATTATCGCGCTGCCGCTGATTTATTCGGCGTGGATTACGGCAATTGCAGCGACAGCGCTGAATGTATGGGTGCTGCGGCAACGATTGCGCGTGGAAGATTCCTTGCTGCTCGCGAACCCCAACTATCGCGAGTTGATGGGCGGCAAGCCGAGATTTATTCCTCGATTCTTGTAATTGAAATACTGCGGCTACTTCACGCGGATAATCTGCGGCAGCTTTCGAGGTTCAAGTTCGCCGCCAGCTTCGATGGCGGTGAGCCACTCGCTGCGCCGCTGCGCGAATCGCGTGAAAATCCATGCCACGGTGATTTGCGGGGCGTGTTCGATTTTGATGAGGCCAGCGCGCAAGAGCGATTCGAATCCCTTTTGATTGTCGCGGGAGCGGTGATGAAACGCGGCGGAAATTTGAATGAGGCCTTGCAGAAATTTCTTGTCGGGCTCTTTCGCTTTCAGCCAGACAGCTTCCCAGGCTTCGTGCGCGTCGAAGAATTTTTGTGAATTAAAAAGTTCGATGCCGTGGGAAATCGCGGCCGCCTCGGATTCGGTGGTCGGTACGGTGGGATGCTGAGGTGATGGATCGTGCGTGATAGAACGCTCCGGTTTGAACTTCTGGCGCGATAGTCGGCATAATAGCAAAGTCCGGTTCACTGAACCGGCTCACGGGCGCGGTACGTGACTGCCTCCCAGTTTTCATTCGGTGGTTTCAATCGCAAGCTGCGGTGATACTTCCCTCTGCTGGAGCAATTTTTGCCGAAGATTCATTTAGTTCTTACTGATTCACGGACATCAGCCGGTCGGGAACTTCGACCACGTCTTCGAGACGCTATACGAGCGATCGTATCTGCCATTTTTCGAGCGGCTCGAGCGGCATCCTGGCGTGCGGATGGGCCTGCACTACACGGGCCCGCTGCTTGAATGGCTGGAGATACACCATCCGGAATTTCTGGAACGCGTTCGCGCGATGACGGATCGCGGGCAGGTGGAACTTGTTGGCGGCGGGTTTTACGAGCCGATCCTCGTTTCGCTGCCGCATCAAGACGCGGTGGAGCAAATCCGTCGCATGGCAAGTTATTTGGAGCGCCGATTCGCGCAGCCGCCCTCGGGCTTGTGGCTGGCGGAGCGCGTGTGGGAGCCGCATCTTCCGACCGTGCTTGCGGCGGGCGGCGTGGGTTACACGCTGCTGGATGATCAACATTTTCTGTCCGCGGGCATGGAGCCGGAGCAGCTTTTCGGCTACTACGTAGTGGAAGATCGCGGCGCATGCGTGAAAGTGATCCCTGGCCTGAAACCCATGCGGTACATGCTCCCGTTTCAAGCGGTGGAAGACGTGATTGGATTCTTGCGCGGTGCGGCGGAACGCCATCCAGACGGAATGGTGGCGATGGGCGACGACAATGAAAAATTCGGCGGCTGGCCCAGCACCTACGATCACTGCTATCGCGATGGATGGCTCGATCGTTTTTTTGACGCGCTGGAAAAAAATGCGGACTGGTTGATTACCACTCCGCCCGGCGAATACCTTTCGTCGCATGCGCCGCTTGGCCGCGTGGATCTGCCTGCCGCGTCTTATTCCGAGTTGATGGAATGGGTTCTGCCCACTGGTTCGCGGCGCGATCTTCACGGGCTGAATCACGAGTTCGAAAAGCGGCCTGACGTTTTGCGATTTCTGCGTGGCGGAATCTGGCGCGGATTCTTCTCGAAGTATTCGGAATCGAATCTTTTGCACAAGAAGGCGTTGTATGTGTCGCGCAAATTGCAATCGGCACGTGTGCGAAAGGAAGGGGATCCCGACCGCGCGAAAATGGACGAGGCGCGTACGCACTTGCTTCGCTCGCAATGTAACGACGCGTACTGGCACGGAATTTTCGGCGGATTGTATTCGCCGCACCTCCGCACCGCGCTATGGAATGAACTGGTTCGCGCGGAAACTCTGCTGGATTCCGCGCAAGGGAAAAATGTTCAAGGAGTGCGTGCGGAACGAATCGATTTCGACGCTGACGGAATTGAAGAAACGTACCTGACGGCGCAGCCGGGCGCTTTGCTCGTAAAAGCGAATGACGGCGCGACCGTGCCCTTGATCGATTTTCGCCCATCGGGCATCACGCTGGTGAATTCGCTGACGCGGCGGCTGGAGGCTTACCACTCGCGGCTCGCGAACGCGACGCAGAGTGACGCGGCCGGAGTCACCAGCATTCACGAGCAAACAAAAGTGAAGGAGCCGGGACTCGAGGGCCGCCTCCGCTACGATCGCTGGGCGCGAAATTGTTTTCGGGTGCTGGTGTTTCCGCACGGGAAAACGCGCGAGGACTACGAATGGATCCGGCTGGGCGAAAGCGCCGCAATCGCAGGCGGCTTCTATTCGAGCAGCAAGCCTTCACGCAACCGATTTGAGTTTGTGCATGATGCGCCGATTGATCTCGATGGCGCCAGCCCGCAAGGCTCATCGATCCGCGTGCAAAAGACATTTCGCTTCGAACCGAGCGAGGATAGTTTCGTGATTCGCTGCGCGATCGAAGTAAGCCACAACGCCGAAACTTTTCCGCAATGCGATATTGGAATCGAAAGTGTTTTCAATTTGCTTGCGCCCGACGCGCACGATCGATTCTTTGAATTTGGCGGCGAGCGCCATCCTCTCAATTGGAGCGGCGCGGCAACCGGGTCAGTTCGCATCGTGGACGAATGGCAGAATGTTGCGATTGGTATCGACGCTCCTGTTGCAGATGAATTCTGGATTGAGCCCGTCGAAACTGTTTCGGAATCCGAGGAAGGTTTCGAGCGCGTTTACCAGGGCTCGCAGATTCTGGCGATCTGGCGGCCAACAATCACGGCTGGTAAGACTTGGAATGCCGAACTCACATTGCAAGCAGCCAAAGCGCGATAGTAGTTCTTCGCAATCGCCCGCGAGACATTGTTGCCACAGCTTCCGCGGCTTTGCTACAGTCTGATTTGCAATGGCTCTAAACGAAGAACTCAAGAAAATTCTGGCTTGCCCGGTGTGCCACACGGCAGTGAGGGCGCTGGGTGACGATCAAGAACTCGAATGCGTTTCCTGCGGCCGGAAATATCCGGTCCGCGACGGGCTGCCCGTTATGCTGCCCGAAGAAGCTACCCCTCCCACGAATCCATCCGCTCCCAAGGCATGAAAGCCGACGTTCCCAGACTGCTGCGGCTCGCGCGCGCGATGCGTGGGCGGCGCGTGGGCGTCGTGGGCGATTGGATGCTCGATCGCTACACGTGGGGGAATGCCTCGCGACTCTCACCCGAAGCGCCCGTGCCGGTGGTGGATTTTGTGGAGCAAAGCGAATGTTTGGGCGGCGCGGGAAATGTTGCCGCAAATATTGCGGCGCTCGGCGCGCGCGTCACTCCGTTTGGAGTTGTGGGTAAAGATGATGAAGGCGCCGCGATTCTGCGTTGCGCCGCCGCGATCGAGATGCCGGTGCGCGGGATTTTGCGGAAGCCTCGCGCGTTACCACTGTGAAAACTCGCGTGATCGCGCGGCATCAGCAAATTGTCCGCGTGGATCGCGAACGCCGCGAACCGCTTTCGCGCGAGCTGGAAGAAAAGCTAATCCGCGCGATTACTTCCGCGATCGACAAGCTCGATGTGCTGGTGATTTCGGATTACGACAAGGGACTGATCACAGACACGCTCGCCGACCGCATCTTAAGCGCATGCCACAAGCGCAAAGTTCCCGCGATGGTGAAGCCGAAAACTTCCAGGCTCTTCGCGTATCGCGGAGCGACTGCAATTATTTGCAATGCGAAGGAAGCCGGATTTTTCGTCACGCGCACGCTCGCCGATTCGCAATCGGTGGAAGAGGCGGGACGCGCGTTGCTCGCTCACTTTGGATGCGCGGCCGTGGTGATCACGCGCGGTGAAAAAGGCATGAGCATTATCGAAGAGGGAGTTCCGAAGCAAATTCAAATTCCCGCCACCGGATTTGAAGTGAGCTACGAGCGCGTCGGCAAGCCCGGAGTGGATCGCGATGCCACCGGGCGGCAAGTTTTCGATGTGACCGGCGCGGGCGACACCGTGCTTGCAACTTTGGCGGTGGCGGTCGCTGCTGGAGGCTCGATCGCGGATGCGGCGATGATCGCAAACGCGGCTGCAGGAGTTGTGGTGGGAAAACTTGGTACGGCGACGGTAGAGCCGGCCGAACTGATTGCCGCGTTACACGAATTGCCGCACTGAGCGGCTCGGCAAAATTTTGCGCGCGTGTAAAACCTACGGCGCGAATCCCAGCGACTTATCTTTATCTTCGACCCACAGCCGCACTTCTTTCGTCGCGTGACTTTTCACAACATCCGAATCGCCGGGAAATGGGCTGTATGGATTCACTTCCACTGTCACGACGATTCCGCTGCCTTCCCGGCGCGGCTCGCTGGCGCTCTCAATCTGGTAACTTTTTACCGGACCGTAGAAACCCTTGTCGCCCCAATCGTCGAGAAAATCTTTGTAGGAATATTGCTTCGGATCCGCTTTCCACAAATTGTAAGCGAGCTGCGTATCACCAGCGGTGAGCGCGTTTAGAAAATGCTGCGCCACATGGCGCTGCGGCACGTGTACCACACCGTAGTACATCCAGATTCCGCTCGCGGTTCCGATAATCAAGAGCGCGATGGCCGTGATGATGTAGCGGCGCTTCTTGGCTTTCGGGTCTTCGCTGGTGCCTTCAAATAATCCGATCACTCGTCTGCCTCAAGATCTCCGCGAACGTTCGCGCGAAATGGCGCCGCGTTCAGCGCGCTGAATAGTAAAGAAAACCGTAACAGAACACGGATTCACGCGCAAACTTTGCGAACTAGGTGTTGCGGAAACTACGAAGAAGTTGGCGGACGCTTTTCGCGATTGCCTTGCAAATGTTCTTTCAATCGGTCGATCACTTCGCTCTCGTTGCCGAGCGCGAGTTCATGTTCCACTTCGTTCAGCGCGAAATGGACGACGTCGTGATGGTGCAACTCTTCGGGCATCACCTGATCGCTGAAACGCAGCCAGAGCTGGTGAATCAGCCGCACTTCGTTGGCGGTGAGATGCGGAGAATGCGGCCCCAGCAAGAAGAATTCGCGCTGGCCTCCCGGCAGGAAAATTTCCAAGTTGAATTGTGGCCGCGGATCGGGCAATCGTTCCCACGCCTGGCCGGTATCGCGCGCTTGTTCGGCGACGGAAAGTTTCGCCGAACGCCCCAGCACAATCGTGGACGATTTCAATCCCACCGCCGCGCGCATCACCGCTTCCCACAAATCATTTCCGGCGACTACTGCGAGCTTGATCGATTTCCCGCGCTTTTCCGCGAGCGCCAGCGCCTGGCTGAACAAATATTGCTCCACGCTTCCGAAAAGCTGGCTCGCATCGAGTTCGCTTTCGCCCGATGCCGAACGTCTCAAAATCCTGACATGCAGCACTACTACATCGCGCCGCATCGGCTTCACGCGATCGAGCACCGCCGATAAGTGATACAGCGCGTGAAAATTGCTCACCAGCACCAAAATATTTCCCGGCCGCGCGCCCACAGCCTCCGGAGTCAGATCACCTTCCTGCTCCAAATTGAACTGATCCATTTCGACGTGCTCGCCCTTGCGCTGATGGTGCAGCACTTTTTCGGAGATCGTGAACATAGTGAAGAGCGCCAGCGAAAATGTGACACCCGCAATCGTCGCATCCGGCTTGGTGAATAAGATTCACCACCGCCATCCCGAGAAGCACAAGCGTGATCAGTCCAAGTCCAAGCGGAATTTCTATGTTTCCGATTTTGAAATTCATCGGAACCCGGTACTCGCGCTCGCCGGGATGCGTGTAACGCAGCACGAGCACCGCGAGCCCCTTCATCGCGAAACTCCAAATCACGCCAAACGCATAAAGGTTTGCGAGGAAGTCCACTTGGCCGCGGCTGATGATGATCGTCAGTATCTGGAAGAAACACCACCGCATTGATGATTCGATTTGTCGTGCCGAACTTGCGGTGCGGCTGCCGGAACCAGTCAGGCAGCACGCCATCTTCGGAAACGCGATTGAGCACGCCATTCGAACCGACAATGGCGGTATTCACCGCTCCGGAAAGGATCAGCACGCCCACAATCACAACGAACGCGTGGAACAGCAAACGCAATCCATACGGCCCGTACAGATTCATTGCCAGTCCGCTGATCAAATTTTGAAAATAAGTGTGGCGCTCGCCATCCGGAATAATCATCACGGCGAATATCGAGACCAGCGAAGTGAACAGCAGACTGTAAAGAAAAATCACCAGCCCGGCCTTCTTCAAATTCGGCAGCTTCGGGCTTTCAATTTCGCGGTACACCTGCGCCAGCGATTCTTCTCCGCTCATGGCCAGCACAGAATGCCCCAGCCCCACAAAAACCATGATCATTCCGATATGCGAAATCCACGAGTTGTGCAGCCACCCAAGCGCTTCGTTTCCCAGCCGAAGATTTGCTGGGCGCGGCATTGGCGGCAAATGCGATCCGCGCATGAACACGGTGTAAGTGCACCACGCAATCAAAACCACCACCATCACCGTGGTGATTTGCATGATCTTCAGCGCTTTGTCGCTGGATTCCGGAATGCCTTTGATATTTGCGCGCCAGAAATAAAGCGTCACCAGCACGGCGAATGTCGCCGCCGTCACGTCCACGGAAACGTGGCTGACCAAGGTGCAGATAATCCACAAGATCGTTGATCAGACCCGCGAGGTATTGTCCGGCCGATACACCGCTAATCGGCCCGGTGAGGATGTAATCGAACATCAGCGCCGACACGGAAAATTTCGCGAGCGATCCGCCCAGCGCTTCTTTCACCACGCGATACACGCCGCCGCGCACAAACATGCTGCAGCTTTCCACGTAGATCGCACGCACCGCATACGAAAACAGCATGATCGCCAGGATGAACCACGGCGCGGTCTTGCCGATGTAGCGCTCCGCTTCGCCACCGGCGTAATACGCCGAGGAAGCCAAGTCGTTCAGCACAATCGCCGCTGCGCGCCAAAACGAAATAAACGTGAGCATGGCCGTGGTGGCCACCAGCACGCGCGGCAGCGTGTTCGAACGAGGAGCGCCCGGATTGTCTTGAATGGGTGTGTTTCCCATACTTTTGATGGGGCCAACGGCAGCGGAGCGTTATGCTCGCACGAACCGGCAAAGTTGTCTAGGCGGAGCGGAAGTAATTTCTCAAATGAAAAATCACGCCGCTTATGAACCCGCCCCAAGTACCTCGCGAATCGCGAGTTGTCCGCACCTGCGCGGCGTCCACGCGCCAGCGATCAGCTTTCGCCGAACTCCTTCTTGCAAATCTCACACGGGCAAATGTTTCGCAGATACTCGTAACTGTAAATTCCCGCCCGATGCCCATCGGAAAATTCAATCTGAATCGCGTAATGCCCCACCGCTTCCGCGTGCCGCGCCTTCACCTTTGGCTTAAACATCGGCAGCACACTGGCGCCGCGGCTGCCGCTGGCGCTGCAGCAACACCTCCGCTGTCGGCCTCACGCGCCCGCTCATCTTTGCAATTCGCGCACGGACACTTCTCGCGCAGGTACGCAAAATCAAAATGGCTGCTATGCCCGTCCGCCCAGGCTACGTCCACTCCCGTGCCCGAGGTGACCTGCACTTTTAGGCTGGTAGGTTTCTTCCGAAGATCGCTTTCAGTAGTCATTTGTACTCAGTGAATTTATGGCGCTCTCTGCGTCAGCGTCGGCACCTTCGCCAAATGTCCATGCATCAATTGAATCCTGCGATCCGCCATCCGCGCGATGCTTTCGTCGTGCGTCACAATTAAAATCGTGTGCCCTTCTGAATGGTATCGCCGGAACAGGCTCAAAATAATTCGTTCGTTCCCTTCGTCCACGTTGCCCGTCGGCTCGTCCGCCAGAATTAATTTCGGCTGATTGATCAGCGCGCGCGCGATCGCCACGCGCTGCTGCTCGCCGCCGGAAAGTTGCGACGGAAAATGCCGCAGCCGGTCGCCCAATCCCACGCAACGCAGCGCTTCCACAGACGCGGCTTCATCCGTCATGCTGTGAAAATATTGCGCCAGCATCACGTTTTCCACTGCCGTCAGATACGGAACCAGGTGGTACTGCTGAAAAACAAATCCAATTTTTTCAGAACGGTATCGCGTCAGTTCCGTTTCGTTGAGCCGGCCGATTTCTACCTCGCCTATATGCGCGGTTCCCGAACTCTGCCGGTCAAGCCCGCCTAGAATATTAATCAGCGTTGTCTTTCCAGATCCCGATGGACCCGTGATCGCCACCCACTGGCCCGCTTCAATTTCCAGGCTCACATCATCAAGCGCGTGCACTTCGCCGAAGCGCTTCGTCAGGTGTTCCACTCTTACCAGCGGCGCCATCACTCGCCCCGCAAAATTTCTGCCGGGCGTATGCGCCCCAGCAAGCGAAGTGGAAACGCTCCTGCCAGCGCCACGCCGACCATCAACGCCACCACCAGCGGCAACACTTCCGGCCGCGCATCAATCGACACATCAAACGCGCGCCGCCCAATCCACCGCGAAAGTTCAATTCCCACCGCATAACCCACAATCGCGCCGGCCAATCCCAGCGCGCCCGCCTCAGTAAGAAAAATCGTCACGATGCGCGACATCGATCCGCCGATCGCTTTCATCATTCCCACGTCGCGCCTTCGCTCCATCGCCAGCGCCGCCATGCTCGCCAGCACGCACAGCGCGGTGAGTACCAGGATCAGTACGACAGTCGCAAGAATCAGTCCGCGCAATCTGCCCAGCAATTGTCCTTCGGCTTCCGCCAGTTGCCGCACCGGACGCACATCCAAATCCGGCAGCGCGGTCGCGAGTGTTCGCATGTACGCGCCAATTTCTTCGGGTGTGCCTGCTACGCTCACCTGCACCACTCCAACTCGATTCGCAAGCCCCGCGAGTTTTTGCGCCACGGGAAGGTTGACGAAGATCTGGCTATCTTCATCGCCGCCGGAATTGATCACTCCGGCCACGCTTAGCGATTTCACCGCGCCCGAATAATTCAGCTCGATCGCGCTTCCCGCGCCAATCGCAAGCTGACTTTGCCACTGAGCTTCCCACCAGACACTCATCCAAATCATCTCTGCTCGTAATCGCGTGCCCGGAAATTTTCCACCACGGCGCCATCTTCGGAGTTTCGTCGAGCCACGTTCCCGCGACGATCACTTGTGCGCCACCCGCGCGCATTTTTCGCGCGCGCCGCGCCGGCGGTAACTGATTTTGCGGAAGCTGTTTCACCATTTTTTGCATGCGCTTCCGCGACGATAAATAAATATGGCGCAACAGTGGCAGCCACGCTTGGCGCTGCTGCTACGACCCGCGACGCGACCGCTTCATCTTCCAGCGGCGCGGCCATAACATCCGCGGCGGAATCGCGGCCGCGTGGCGCGCTCGAATTCACAGCCGTTGCCGTGCTCGCACGCGGCAGCACCAGCACATTCGCGCCCAGCGTCCGAAATTCCGCACTCAATTTCTTCGACGCATCCATCTGCAAATTCAAAAGTGCCGTCGTCACCGCCGCGCCGCTGATCACCGCCATCAGCGCAATCACCAGCCGCCCGCGGCTCGCGCGAAATAGCTGCTTCACAATGCGCCAGAACATTACTCGCCCCTCAAAATCGGCGCGGGATCAAACTGCGAAGCTCGCCGCAGCGGCACAATGCTTCCGAGAAACGCAACCACAACCGCCAGACAAAAGCGTCACCGGCAGCAGAATCAATCGCGCTCCCACCGCCGTGCCAAACACGCTCAGCGAAAGCCATCGCGCCAGCAGAACTCCAATTGCATATCCCAATCCGCCGCCCGCGAGCGCAAGAAGAAATTGCTCTCCGAGAAAAAGCGCCGACACCATCGACGTGGTCGCGCCAAGCGCCTTCATCAATCCAATTTCTTTTTGCCGCTCCAGCACCGTCGATGCCGCAGTCGCCGCCACCGCAAGCAGCGCGCAAATCAGCGCCGCGATTGTCACCACCCACAGCAGCGCGCCAATCCTTCCTAGAATTCTTCCTTCGCCTTCGGCCACTTGCCGAATCGGCCGCGCTTCAACTCCCGGCAAGCACCTGCGTAATTTGCAGCGCGATCGACGAAACGTACGCGGTGCAAAACCACCTATCGTATTCAGCGGGCGACATCGTGCCCGGATCGCGCCGCGCAAACGCATCTTCCGGTTTTGTCAGCGCGCTCACCATCAGATCGCCGGAATTTTCCTTCTTCGCCGGCAAGCTGTTGCGCGACGCCCAGCGGTGCGATCACGCCGTCATCTTCGGTCCCGCCTGTGGCGCTGATTCCAACCACTGTGAGCTTCGCGTTGCCGCCGCCAGCTTGTGCGTCAATCACATCGCCAACATGAATCCGCGCGCGTCGCGCGAATGTTTCGCCCACCACGCACTCCGCTGGCGCCTCCTCCGCATCCGCCTCGCGAAACCAGCGCCCTTCGCGAATTTGCCACCACGGATTCGTCACATTCGCGCCCGTGCGAAACGATTCATCCTTGCTGATCTCCAGCGTGTGACCGATCCACGTTCCTACAAGCGTACTTTGCACGGACGTGGAACTGTCCGCGCCGCTAATCCGCACCGGCACATCCAGAAACGGAGCAAACCCAATAATGTTGTTCCGCCAGAAAATCTTCTTCAGCTGCGGCAATTCTTTTTCATCCAGATACGCGCCCGCATCCACGGGACGGTAATCCACTCCGCCAACTTTCAGCGGCAGCGTATCCGCCTTCGGAGTCACCACAAGATTCGCGCCCAGGCTGCGGAATTCCTCGGCCAATCGATCGCCAACATCCAGCGCCACTGTCAGCGTCGCCGTCGCAATCGCCATTCCCAACGCCAGCGCCGCGCCCGTCACCAATTTCCGGCGTGGCGTGCGCGCGAAACGATTCCGTAACGATGCGAAGGAACATACAGGAGGGATCAGTGCGGCACGAGCGCGGTGGCTTCTTGCAGCTCGCCCAATTCAATTACAAGTTGATCGCCATCGGTGTGCGAGACAAATCCCACAGGATTGCATCCGCCAGCCTGGCCGATCGTCGGAATATAAATCGCCGAAGCACAATTCCGGCACATCACATTCTGTCCATCTTGCCGGTAGCCCGCCCAGCCGCAAATTCGGCACGCATCGAGAGCCGTTCCCCACGTGCCATCAGGCTTCTTGATCACAATAAATCGCACGGACGTTCCATTAATCGGCGCCATGAAAAAATGTAGCTTCGAATCATCCACCTGCGAGACTGCGATGCGCACGAACTCCGTTCGAAGGAGTCAGTTGCACCGCGTCCGGCTGCGCTGTCGACACGCGCGCGTAAACAAAATCCGCAGTGAACGCCAAAATTACTAGCGATGCACACGCGTCGCCGCGCCAAGCATCCATCGTCGTTGCTTGCGTCGTTCCCATTCCGCGCGCCGCTTCTCCGCTTCATTCGTGCCAGCGCTCGCAGCCGCGCCGCTTGCCGCGGCTTGCGAAGCCGCCATCCATTCGCGCACCACCAGAATCGCCGCCGCGCCCAAAATCACCACAAAGAAAAATACATCGTTGCGAACAATCGGGCCAATCATCGCCATCTCACGTCTTGCTCGACGCGATCCACTGCGCTTCGCTCAATTCATGAACGCCCGTCAGCGCAAGTTGAAACGCGACGATCATCAAAATAATGCTCGTCGCCGCAAAAAATCTTCCCAGCGGAATTTTCAGCGTCCCTTTGAAAAAGAAAACGCCGACCGCAACAGCGATTCCGATTCCCAGCAGCGTGCCAATCCAAACATTCACGCCCTCAGCCGAAAACTGCACAGCGCGCAAAATCAGCGCCAGTTCCGCTCCCTCGCGCACCACCATCAAAAACACAAACGCAAATAATCCCCACCCCGCGCCGCTCTCCGAACGCTTCGCCAGGTTGTCGATCCGATTCTCGATTTCTTTTCGCAGCTTTCGCGCGGTGCGGTTCATCCACCACACCATCGTCACCACAAAAAATGCCGCCACCAGCAGCAGCACACCTTCGAAACCGTCTTCGCTGATGTCCCACCGCTCCAGCGCCACAGCCACGCCGGTACTCGCGATCACCGCCAGCGCCACGCCCGCCCACACATATTTCGCCAGCGCGGCGCGGCCGCTGCGATTCAGGTACACCAGCACGATGCCCACGATCAGTGCGGCTTCCACACCTTCGCGGAGCGATATCAGCAAAGCAGAGAACAAGTTACGGCCTCGGGGCCGCAACTCGAATTGAAGTTAGTTGCAACCCATTTGCAGGTAGGAATACACTCTACCTTTTCTCGTCAGCACCGTCAAGGTTTCTCGCATCTTATTCCCCTTGCGCCATTTACAATGGAGTCGTCGCATTGCAACACTCGGATTCTACAATAAGGGTTCGCGGTAGTTCTTCGAGCCGCCTCGTCGGATTTTTGTCTCGCTTGCGTCAAAAAGTAATGATGTCATCTGATCTCACATTTCGCTCGCCGCAATCGCAAGGGCGTTTCACTCGCCTGCATCGTCGCGCTTCTCGTCATTTTCGCGGTGACCGCGTTTGCTCAGCAATCTTCCGCGCCTCAGGGCGCCGCGCAGAATCTCGCGGCTCAGCAAAAATTGGTTACGTCCAGCGTCGGCGTCGGCTTCCGCCGCGCCGCTCGCTAGGGTTTCGTCCGCAAACGCCGCCCTCTCGAAAAAAGCTTACGAAGCCGGACGCAAGGCGCTCGCGGCAAACGATCTGACCTCAGCCTACGCCGACTTTGCCGAAGCCGTGACGCTCGATCCGCGAAACAAAAATGCTCGTCAGCAGCGCGACGGTATCGCCTTCCGCCTGATGCAGCAACATCAAGACACCGCCGAACGCGATGCTGTCGCCGATCGATTTCCGCAAGCGCAATCCGAACTTCGCGCTGCGCTTCGACTCAGCCCCGCCGATCCCATCGTTCGCGAGCGTCTCGCGCAGATGGAGCAGCTCGCCGCCACTCCGCAAGATGTGGAGCAGCTAGCGGGCGCGCCGCATCTTCAGCCGCAGACCGGAACGCGCACTTTCAACTTTCGCGGCGATACGCGCGGCGCCTACGCCGAGCTCGCAAAACAATTCGGCATCATCGTCGATTTCGAGCAGGACCTTCCAAGCGTCCAGGTCCGCTTTCAACTTCCCGACGCCGATTTTGATACTGCGATCGCGACGCTGACTCTCCAGACGCATACTTTCTGGGTTCCGCTCAATCGCCACTCTATTTTCGTAGCTGACGACACTCCTCAAAAACGCACGCAGTACACCCCCGAAATCGTGCGCACGTTTGTGCTGTCCGAGAGTTCCACAGAAGCGGAACTCACAGACACGGTTCGCGCGATTCGCGAAGTTGGCGGCATTCAGAAAACTTCGCTCGATATCGGCACGCACGAACTCACCGTGCGCGACACTCCTCAGCGTGTCGCTCTCGCCAAAACGATGATCGAAGATCTCGAACGCGCTCGCGGCGAACTTGTTCTCGAAATCGAGATGCTCGAAATCGATCGCACCGCCGCGCTCAACACCGGTCTTTCGCTTCCTACATCGGCTAGCGTTTATTCCCTGAACTCGCAGGAAGTACAAGCGGCGCAGCAAGCCACCACCAACGAACAACTAATCGCGATCCTTCAGGAAATTTTCGGCCCGAGCACCACAACAATTCCTCCGCTGCTTTTGTTCGGCGGCGGAAAATCAACATTCATCGGCGTGCCGCCGTCGAATGTTTCTGCAAACTTTGGACAAACACTCAACGTCGTGCGCAGCGCGCGCCGCATGTTTTTGCGCGCAAAAGATGGACAGCCTGCTTCATTTTTTATCGGCGAACGTTTCCCTGTGGACCTCTCACTGTTGAGCGCGAGCCTCGGCACCACCTCCGCGCTCTCGAATCCGCTGTCGCTCTCGCCGCCCACTCGCACCGACATCACCACCGGCACGAAACCGAGCGCAATCGTCGCCACTTCATTCAGGGGCACGAGCATCCTTGATCTCGCCGTTGCCAATACGACCGACAACACCCTTTCCATTTTTCTTGGCAACGGCGACGGAACTTTCGCGACTCCCACGACTGTCGCCGTCGGAAATGGTCCCGTGGCTCTGATCGCCGGAGATTTCAACATTGACGGCAAAACAGATCTCGCCGTCGTAAATCAAACTGACGCCACCGTAGAAATTCTGCTCGGCAACGGAGACGGAACTTTCACGGTTGGACAAACCTACGCGATTGGCGCCGGCGCAACAGCAATTGTGAGCGCCGATTTCAACAACGATGGATTCGCCGATCTCGTTGTCGCCAACGAAACCGACAACACTCTGAGCATTCTGTTTGGCAATGGCGATGGAACTTTTAAAATTGGCACGCCAATCTCCGTGCTCGGTGCGCCCATCGCTCTCGCAAAAACCGATTTCAATAACGATGGCAACGCCGATCTCGCCGTCGTCAGCAATTCCACAAAGCAGGTAACGATTCTCCTCGGCAATGGCGATGGCACGTTCACCGAAAAATCCGCGCTCACCACCGGCAACGGACCAAGCGCCATCGCGGTGGGCGATTTCAATGGTGACGGCTTCATCGATTTCGCCGTCACGAATTCCGCGGATTCCACCGTGGATGTTTTCTTCGGCAATGGCGACGGAACTTTCGGCACGGAAACTTCGCTGCCCACCGGCGCTGGGCCTGCCGCGATTGTCGCGGGAGATTTTACCGGTGACGGCATCTCGGACCTGGTCACCGCGAATACCACCGCCAGTACTGTTTCTCTGCTCATCGGAGACGGCACAGGAAATTTCAGCCCGAATATTGATATCGCTGTTGCGGCAGGGCCGGTGGCGCTCGCCGCGGGAGATTTCAATGGCGACACGCTTAACGATCTCGCTGTGGTCGGGCAAACTGCGAATGCCGTAAGTATTCTCATCAACACGAATCTCGCGGCAGCGATGACCGGAGCATCGACGCCGGAAGTGGGATATCCGGCTGCGGGATATGAAGACATCGGCATCAAAGTGAAAACCACTCCGCGCGTACATGCGAACGATGAAGTCACTTTGCAATTTGCATTCGATATCACCAGTCTCGCGGGCACTTCCGTGAACGGCATTCCGGTAATTGGAAACCGTTCGGTGCAACAAACCGTACGGCTGAAAGAGAATGAGATGTCGATCATCAGTGGACTTCTCGATCGAGAAGAAACTCGAGCGCTCTCCGGTTTGCCAGGGCTTGCTCAGTTGGGACCGCTTTCCAACGTCACATCCGGCGCGAATAATATGTCGTCGGATACGGAGCTGATCATCGCGATCACTCCGCGGCTTGTGCATCGCGCGCCCACGGGCGGCCACGAAGTTTACGCCGGGCGCGGCAACGAAGTGACTTCGCACTAGAATTCTCCACGCATCCTGACACTCTCTAACTTCGAGCGTCACGCAACGGCGCGGCGCTTGCAATCGGATTGTGGCGGCAGCAAAATCCACGTATGGCACATCAACTGACAACTTCTTACACCAAAGACTCGGTGGAATTATTCCGCCAGTATAAACAGCTTGCAGACCGGGCGATGGCGCAATGTCCAGACGCCGGATTATTTGCGACGCTTGATGAGGAATCGAACTCCATCGCCATCATCGTGAAACACATGGCGGGAAACATGAAATCGCGTTGGACGGATTTCCTGACCACCGACGGAGAGAAACCCGATCGCGACCGCGACAGCGAATTCGAGGAGCCGGCGAAGAATCGCGCGGAGCTGCTCGCGATGTGGGAGCGCGGATGGAAGATAGTGTTCGACGCGATGGAGCCGTTGACCGATGCGGATTTGGCGCGCACGGTGACGATTCGCACGGAAGCGCACTCGGTGATGCAAGCGATCAATCGGCAAATCGCGCACTACTCATCTCACATAGGACAGATTATTTTTCTCGCGAAGCATTTTGCGGTGAAAGAGACAGGGAATTTTAATTCGTTGAGTGTGCCGCGAAACAAATCGGCCGCGTTTAATACGGATGTCGCGGCAGGACGAAAACCAGGGCGTTAGTTCGATTTTTCATCATTTTACTGATTTGATCTGCAATCAGCGGCTACGCCCGTACCGGTCCCTCTGAATTGATCACTAGAACGCGCGCGGCGGGGTCGAAAAACCTTTCTCGAAGCGGCCTGCATATTTTCGTCACGCATCGCCGCGACGAGCGCGGCAATTCCACACGCGCCGGATGGTCCGGCGAAAATAGCTGCATCGCTTCCGCTGGGATGCGCGAGCGTTTCCACTGCGCGCGTCGCGTCGTCATCGCTGATTGCGATGCACGCGTCTACGGCGCTCTGCGCCATCGGCCACACGATGCTCGAGACCGTTCCACATTTCAGGCCGGTCATGATCGTTGGCAGATGTTTCAATATTTATTTCGCGGCCAGCCCGCAGCGATTCCTGCATGCACGCCGCGGCGATCGGCTCTGCCGCGATAATCGCGGGACGTTTTTCTCCGCCGTGGCCCACGAACCAACTGATCGCGGCGCCGAGCAGGCCGCCGACTCCGGTTTGAACGATTACAACCGTCGGCAAAAAATCTTCGCGTGCGGGCACTGACGAAGAAAATTGTTTCGCTGCTTCTTCGAACAGCATCGTGTAGCCGGCCATGATGTAGCGCGGAATTTTTTCGTAGCCCGGCCACGCGTGATCGCTTATCAGCGTCCAGCCATTTTCTTCCGCCGCTCGCACCGCCGCCGCGACAGATGCGTCGTAGTCGCCGCTCACAACAATTACTTCCGCGCCTTCATTTTCGATTCGCCGCCGCGCAGCTTCCGAAACTGATTCGCTCACATAGACTCGCGCAACAAAACCGTTCGCGCGGGCGAAATGCGCCACCGCGCGTCCATGATTCCCCGCGCTCGCGCAAACCAAAGTGTGCGCGCTGCCTCGCGCGTTCTCGGGACGAATCGATCCCTCTTCCAGCAACCGCGCGATCGCGTAGGAAACTCCCAGCGCCTTGAACGAGTTAAGTCCCAGCCGCGTCGACTCGTCCTTGACGCAGACTTCCGCGACGCCAAGTTGCCGAGCCAGCTCCGTCAGCTGCACCAGAGGCGTCGGCGAATAAGCAGGAAGCGCCCGGAAGAATCGCGCCGCCTTCGCCATCTCGTCGAGCGTCAGAAACGCCAACCCTGAGACTGCGAAGAGGCGCGGAAGCGCTCCTCGCGCGATGGCCGGATCAGGAAATTAGCGCTGTTTAAGCTCGTTTTAGTGTGCCCAGACACGTCTAAATTCGCCCTCGAAAATTATAACTCATTGAAAACAATAGAGTTGGCATGCTTGTGAGCAGGGATACCCCCATACCATTGTTTTTGTAAAGTGATGATTCTAATAAGGTTATCTAGTACTATTACTAAAAAGTTGTTCATTCTAAAGAGTTTAGCTCCGTTTTGGGGGTCTTTTTTTCGTGATTTTTCGGGTAGTACTAAAACTAGGTCGGCGGTGTCCGTAATTTGAAATCGGCGATACCCCCACCCTGCCCCTGTTTTTTCGTAAGTGCGGATTCTAAAGGGGTTGCGGGAATCCGGGACACGTTTTGTGCGCGTTTGTACCATTTGAGATTGTTTCGACGTGACTTGATATCGCCTTTTCCCGATTCGGGACGGAATCGAGGTGCTTGCATCGAGCTACGGGGTTGGCACGGGGGTTGTGACTAAAAACTAGAGCGTATTATAGCTGAGAAGGTAACTATAGTCAAGAACTATTTCTCGACGGTAGCGTCAGCGTCAAAGAAAAACACAGGGAGCCGGAAAGAGGCGCAGGGCCTCCCACCCTTTATTCTCAAGCGGATAAAGGATTGGCCACCCCCGGCTGCGCAGGTCCGCATCCGGAAAAGCAAATGCATAAGTTTACCCCGCGATTTCGACTTGTAGTGACCTCATCAACGCGTAGGCAAAGAGAAGTCAAATCGCAAGTTATGGCTCCGCCACCCGTCTAGCCTCGCGCTTTGCGTGCGGCAAAAGATTGGGCACCCAGCGTTTATCACCATACCTAAGAGAAACACATCACTCGCTACGCCAATGAATTCGCTTTGAAATTAAACGGATGCAAGGTAAAACGGCATTCGCTAGGGCGGCTGGAAAACTCTGCGGAAGCGATAGCGGGTAAGCGTTTGACGCACGAAAGACTGATTTCAAATCAGGCCGCATAATGAGCAAGAATCGAAAAATCGCAGCGATCTCCCTTGCGGTAGCAACTGCGGGCGTCGCCCTGTTCGTTCCAGTTTTTATTACAGCTGCGCTAGCTTTGGTCTGCCTTTGGCTTTGGCGTGGTCTACCTTCAGTGTCGCGCGAAGACAAACCCGATGCTCCGTGAAACGATTATACCGATTCATCGAAGAACAAATCGGATGTTCCGCGCGAATTGCGAACCGACATTCGATATCAAAGAGAGCTAACCGGTCTTGTCGATTTATTAGCGCAACCCAAGATGCTAGACCTATTCGCAATTCATGAAGCAGGGCGCGAAATTTATTTTCGCAAAGCGGGCGCGACCGCCTTCAACTTTTTGCAATCGACAATTGCCTATCGAGAAGCCGACAAAGGAAAACCATTCAGCGGACAACTCAGGGATGATTAAAGTAAAAACTTACGTATTTCGTGACCACCCCAATTGGCTATCCGATTTAGCAAGAGGATATGCGGCGGGCGGAGAATGCTCTAGGAACCTGACGACAACTGATTATGGCGGTGACACAATCGATAGAAGGCTATGGGGCGAAACGTGTCTGGATAGCTATAAGGAATCAGATCGTACCCAAGACGAAATCAGTATCATCACAGAAAGCTTGTGGGTCGAGGCCCAAAAAGATGTCCGCCGAAAATTAAAAGACTCTGAAACTCTTGTAGCGGCGGTTCGAAATAAAGCGAAAGAGATAATGCCGCTGCTTTTTCCTTGGACGAAACATGCTTGATGTAACCGTCCACAAAACCATCCATATGTTGTTCGTTTCATTTTCGGAGATGTTTCCAAATGATTTGCTGTAACCGCTCCCTGCTAATTAGAAGCGCCTCATTCTCTAGCCTAGCCATGTGCTTGTCTCACGACTACTTGTATTTCACTCAGGGCTTCGCCTGCGCCAGATCTGGCCGACTGCATCTGTAATCATCCAGTACTTTATTAATTGCTATGGCACAGTCTGCTCGTGAACTTCGGTTCCCTGCTTTGAACTCTTCCAAGTCCCCCGTACTGTTTCGTTTTTCTACATTCCAAGCCCAAACGACACCCAATCCTTCACGAGCTGCAGTTACGGTTACCCCAGAAGTCTGAATCGTCGGAGGGTTCCAGCTCGAAGCCATCGCTTTCAAGGGACGCCCACATTGTTTGAAGAATCGATAGTGTCTGGTGGCTAAGTTCGGAATCCTCTGGCTTCACGACTAAAAGTACACCGACGTTGATGACGTGTTTGACCTTTTTCTTGACCTCCTCATTATTTGAGACCGCATCGTACTCAATGTACCCGCGGTAGCCACCTTTCGGGACGAATACCGAGCGATAGCCGTTGTCAGGACTTCCAACGTTTTCTACTTTTTCACCGGCTCGAAGGGATACGATCTTGCCGTATGCGTTACCAGAATAGTCAACCGAATGCCACACCGTCGCATTTCTAATAGCAATCCATTGGGACACGGAGGGTGGGGCGTTTCCGTCATGACCCTGCGCCTGAGATGTAATCGGCTCGGGTTCGTTAGGCAAATGTTGGAGACCGAGAGCTGTTCTGTAGCAAGCTCTTTGCATCGTTGACAGGAATCGCAAAATTTAGATTTTCGCCGCCTTCGAGGTACATGGTATTGATCCCAATAACTTCACCACGCATGTTGAACAGAGGTCCGCCGCTACTGCCGGGAGAAATTGGCGCGGTGGTCTGCAGGAATTTCCCACCTTGCTCTTTCGAAATCCGCACTCCGCTGATTATTCCGTTCGAGACGGTTGATTCGAGTGAGAGCGGGTTGCCGATTGCAACGACTTCCTCCCCGACTTGAACCCTGTCTGAATTTGCCAAGCGTAAGTGTTTGGAAGGTCTTGCCGTGAATTTTGATGACGGCTAGGTCGCGGACTTTATCGCCTCCCAGCACGCCGTCAACGGAAAAGGTAGTGCCGTTCGGGAATTTGACAATGGCGCTGTTGCCGGTCTCAATGACGTGGTAGTTCGTCACGATCATGCCGTCCGCGCTGACTAGGAAGCCAGTACCCTGTGACAAGGGCTGATCGCCGTTGGCCATGACGATGGTTGCGATTGCCCCATCCGCAGATTTGGCAATCGCTGGGATGTCCTTGGGAGGTGGCACCGATTGCGATGGAGCTTGCTGTTTGGATTGCGATCGAGGGTGTGCTGCCTCTGCCTCGTCGGAATGGGTCGCATTCGGTTCGAAAGCTGCTATCGAGGACTTCCCGCCGCAGAGCTTGACCGCATGTTTGAAAGCGTTCGTAAAACGGGTGCCGTAGTCGGCATCCACATCGAATGATATTCCGCTCGTTAAATCGTTCCCGAGGACGGAGTGAATTGCCGTCTCTTCTCGGCATCGTTTTGAACCCCTGCGGAGAAAAGGCCAACACCTTCTCGAACATGGCCTTTTGGAAATGGGCGAAAGATGACGTAGCTAGGGTCTATGTCTGTAAGTTTAGAGAGTAATCCATCCGATAAGGTTCTCTACCGTCCCCTGTGGTGGTGTGAGTGAAATGAACTCTACATTCAGCGAAGTCAGCTAGACGGGTAGATCGCACTTCCCCGGCTATGTATTCAATACCATTCACGCCCGAGCGTGCTTTGCATCCGTTCCAATGTTTCTTTTAGGCTCGGCTCCGGCTGCTTCGTCTGCGCTGTAACGATGCCGGCGACGATGAAAACGGAAGAAAGAAGTTTTATCGCAAGACCCCTGACCATTCGCATGTCCTTTGCCCGCAAATTTTAATTGCGGCGCGCAGCTCACCTTATTTTGTTGTTTCCTCTTAGGACATCGTAATGATACCACTACCGGTTGTAATCGCCGGGTTACGCGGGTTTAGTGCTGCCCCGATGGCGTTCCGGAAAAAACGGTGGGGTGGGTTAGGTTTCCCACGGTTTGCACCGTGGGCTCACATTTAATTTCGCTCCGATACGAGGAATCGGAGTGCAAACGGCGCAGACGCTTTCGGCGCTCCGGAAAATCCAATTCATCTCATTCGGAATGCTCAAGTCCGCATCCTAGCTTCACGTCTGGATCCCTCAGCTCCAGCGCTCCGCCCCGACAGAGAGAGTCGGGTGCAAAGGGCGCAGAAAAACCGGTGGGGTGGGTTAGGTTTCCCTCGGTTTCCGCCGTGGGCTCACATTTAATTTCGCGCCTTCGGCGCTCCGGAAAATCCAATTCATCTCATTCGGAATACTCAAGTCTGCATCCTAGCCTCACGTCTGATCCCTCAGCCTCAGCGCTCCGCCCCGATAGAAAGAGTCGGGGTGCAAACGGCGCAGAAAAACCGGTGGGGTGGGTTAGGTTCCCCACGGTTTACAGCGTGGGCTCACATTTAATTTCGCTCCGATACATGGAATCGGAGTGCACACGGCGCGGACGCTTTCGGCGCTCCGTATGGTTACGACAGGTGGCCTGCCCTCTCGCCGCGGATTTGATTTGAAATAGCGTTTGAGTTTCCGGGCGGGTGGCGCGGACGCGGTGGCCAGGTGTGTTGTTTTTTGATTCATGATTGATGCCGAAAAAATTCAGACGCTACGCTAGGGGCACGTGAATTTGCGCATCGATTGCCGCTCCTCGCGTAGCAGGATTTGTTTTGTAAGAGGCGCAAGGCGATGGTTTAGTGTCGCGCTGACGGCGCTCAGGAAAAAATTATTTGGGGGGATCAGGTTCCCAGGCGTGAACGCCTGGGCTGAAGTTTGGTGGCGGCCGTACCGGCCGCGGACGGAAAAGACGAAGAATTCAAATGCCCAGTTCGCCCGAACGTCGGGGACGAACATGGGGCGCGCCGCGGGTACGCGGCGACGACGCAGCCTAGCGGCGGTACGGAACAAAACGGCGCGGCGGTCGGAGCTCTCAGGTGCCGGAAATTCACGGCGATCCCGGCTATCCTGTCGGTACTCCGGATGACGGGAAAAACTGCGCACGGGATGGCGTTAGGTCTGAGGTTGCGCTGGGCACATTTAATTTCGCTCCGATACAGGAATCGGAGTGCAGACGGCGCGGACGCGTTCGGCGCTCCGGAAATTTGCCGGCGGGGTCAAGGAGGCCAATCGGGAGATTGGCGCTCCCGGGTTGAAAAGGCCCACGTTCGCCCGAGGAGAGTGGGACGAACATGGGGCACGCGGCGGGCGCATTTCTAGTTTGTGTTTACCTCGATTTGTCGGGCCTGTGGGGCCTGATGCCAAACATTAGCCCAGCCCGCGCACGGGCTGGGTAATCCAGCGCCAGAAAAAATTGGGAATGGCGTGACCGCGTCATGCCGGTTGATTGGTGATTTGTTCGCGGCGACGGTTTAAGGGATTCAAATACCCCACGTTCGCCCTAACGTCGGGGACGAACATGGGGCACCCCCACAGCCTGGAGAGGCTGTGCCACTTCTTCGTGCACGGCAATTGGGGTTTTGGATGTGAGAGATCGTGGTGGACTTCGAAACCGAAAACCTTCGGCGAACCTGATCGGTTCGCTCTCAGGATGACGAGAAAAAACACGGGCTGGGCGCGGCAAGCCGTGCCCCTACGGTTCGGCGCGCGGCGACGGTTCGGAAAATTCAAAAAGACCCACGTTCGCCCTATCGTCGGGGACGAACATGGGGCACCCGGCGTCGTAATCGAGGCGTGGTGGATTTATTTGGGTGCGGCGGGTGTGGGCGCGGATTTGGCGGATTTGGCTTTTTGGACGGCTGGCGGGAGGGCGAAGACGGAATCGGGTACGTCATCGTAGGTTACGGAATCGATGGTGAAGATGGAGACGTCGTTGCCGTCGCGCGAGGTGTTTTTTACGGCCATTTTTACGCCGCCGAAATCTTGGTAGTCTTCGAAGATGGCGGTGGCGTCGCCATTGCCGCCGCGCCAAGCGGTGTTGAATGCGTAGCCGACGAGCAGGCCATTTTCCTTGTCGTAGAATTGTTCGTTGGGTTTGCCCCAGTTGTTTACGCCTTTGAGGTGATAGCAGGCGCGTCCGTTGAATTCCTTTACATCGACAACTTCCATCGACTGAAAATAATTCATGACGTGGAGGTGGTAGTACATGTCGGCGTCGCGCGCGACGGTTTTGATCACGTCGCCTTCGGCGATGGTGACTTTGCCGCTGGGATCGATGTCCCACGCGGTGACGCCGTCGTATCCGGAGAGAGCTTCCTTGCCGCCAGGAAGCACCGCTTTCTGGAGCATCTTGCCGGCTTTGGTGTAGCTGACGGCATCGACCCGCGTATTTTTGGCGGGATCGGTGCCGTGGCCGTGGATGGTCATGGATTTGTAGCGGAGCAATGCATCGCGGCCGCCGGTTACGGCGACATAGCGATCGAGGACTTCCTGAACGGTGGGAAGTTTTTCGGTGGATTGGGGAGATGCGAACACGGCGGCGACGCAAAGCACCGAGACGAGTGCGGGGATAATTATGGCGGCGGGGAAAATTTTGAGGTGTGTTCGCGTCTGCGAGTTATTTGGAAACATGGGAGCCTCCGAGGCCGAGAAGAGTATTGATAGAAAATCGAACCGTTTAAAGACAAGAACAAAGAGATAAAGGCAACGGCGTAAGGCTGGGCGGGGCCTGCCCGCTTCGCGGTCGAGCCCGCGCCCCTACGAAAGTGAAAAACGAAAAAGGCACACGCGGCCCTACAACACATATACGAGCTAACGGGGATTATGGTTCGGCGGCTAGGACTACTACCGGTTTGTAGGTGCGGGGGACGATGGCTTCGGCTATGGCGATTAGGCGATTTTGGGCGCCGAAAACGCGGAGGCGGAGAGGCTTCCATTCGCCGCCATCGAGTTCGGCGGTGGCGCCCTGAGCGGCATCTGTGCGGCCCGGCTGGACGTGGGCGATTTGAATATCAAATTTTGCGCCGTGGCGGACGGAACGCTCGACGACGGGAAGAACGGTGACGCGCGGAAGTTCGGGGAGCATGCGTTCGAGCGGAATCACCCACTCGGCGATGCGGCCTTCGCGCGCGGCGGCGGTGAGATCTTCTACTTTCACGGCCTGATCGAGAGTGAATTCGCCGACGGCGGTGCGAACGATTTCGGCGAGATGCGCGCCGCAGCCGAGTCGCTGGCCCATATCGAATGCGAGCGAACGGATGTAGGTTCCGGCGGAACATTCGATGGCGACACGCGCGATGGAGCCTGAGATTTCTTCGACGCGAAATTCGTAGACTTCGATTTCGACTGGTTTTAATTCGACGGGCTTTTTTATTCGCGCGAGTTCGTAGGCCGGCTTGCCTTGAACTTTTTTGGCGGAAAATTGCGGCGGCATCTGCTGAAGCTTGCCGGTAAATTCGGCGGCGAGCTTTTCGATTTCGGCGCGATCGAGATTCGGAGAAGCGTCTTCACTCGCTGGAGCGCCATCGGAATCGTACGTATCGGTGGCATAGCCGAAACGGAAGGCGGCGCGATATCGTTTGCGGCGGCCGGAATAAAATTGCGCGAGGCGCGTGGCGTGGCCGAGAAGAAGGACGAGCACTCCGGTGGCGAGAGGATCGAGAGTGCCGAGATGGCCGACCTGGCGGAAGCCGACGATGCGGCGGACGGCGTCGACAACATCGTGCGAAGTTTTTCCGGCGGGTTTATCGATTACGAGCGCGCCATCGAAGGCGGGGGGCTGCTGCTGTCGCGGCATTCGCTAGGATTTCTCGTTGCTTGAATCGGAACTCGAACCTGGAAGCGCACCGGGATTTGAATCGGGCGGCGCAGGTGTTGCCGCGGATTGCGGCGAATTTTCCGGGACGTGCGCTTCGCGGAGAAGCTCCTCGATGCGGCGGGCGCGATCGACGGAATCGTCGAAGAGGAAAATAATTTCGGGGCTGCGGCGCATTTGGATGCGCTCGACGAGTTCGTGGCGGACGAAGCCGGCGGCTTTCTTGAGTGCTTCGAGAGCGTCGTCGCGTTCTGCGGGAGTGCCTTCGACGGTGACGTAGACGCGGGCCTGCTTCATATCGGGCGAGACGCGAACTTCGGTGACCATGACATTTGCTTCGAGGCGCGGGTCGCTGAGTTCGCCTTCGAGCATGGCAATGACTTCGTGCTGAATTTCTTCGGCGATGCGTTCGTGACGGTGACCGGTGAGTGGCATGTGTTCGCTTCCCGAGGACTGATGGAAATTATTGCAGTCTGGATGAGTTGAGGCAAGCGATGGATGGAAAAATTTGGAATTAGAGTAATTCGATTTGGTGATCGGCGAGATAGCGGCCGAGTTGCTGTTCGCAATCTTCGAGGACATTGCGGAGGGATTGTTCGACGAAGCCGGGTTGATCGGCGAGGGTGACGATGCCGATTACGGCGGCTTGCCAATTATCGTGGTGCTCGAGTTCGGCGACGGCTACGTTGAAGCGATGGCGAAGGCGATCTTTTAGGCTGCGGAGAACCTGGCGCTTATCTTTGAGGGAGTGAGCGTCTGGAATACGGATGTCGAGAGTTAGAAGGCCTATTGGCATGAGGCATTTGGAAAAGCCGCAGCCACGAATGGCTGCGCTACTAAGCGCTGGCGATAATTACGCGCTCCATGTTGAAGCATTCGAGAATGTCGCCGACTCTTACGTCGTTGAAATTCGAGACGCCAACGCCGCATTCGAAACCGGTGCGGACTTCGCTGGCATCATCTTTGAATCGGCGGAGTGAATTGATGCGGCCGGTGTAGACGACAGCGCCATCGCGAAGGACGCGCACTTCGGCGTTGCGTTTCATGATGCCATCGAGCACGTAGCAACCAGCGATGGTGCCGAGACCCTTGATCTTGAAAGAGTTTCGAACTTCGGCGCGGCCGAGATGGGTTTCCTTGTAGACCGGCGCGAGGAGGCCCTGCATGGCCTTTTTAATTTCGTCGCTGACTTCGTAGATGATGGAATGCGTGCGGATATCGACGTGCTCCTGTTGCGCGAGCTCGGCGGCTTTGCGCTCGGGGCGGACGTTGAACGCGATGACGACGGCTTTGGAAGCGGACGCGAGAAGAACGTCCGTTTCGGTGACGGCTCCGACGCTGGCGTGAATGATTTTGAGCTTGACCTCGTCGTTGGAAAGTTTTGGCAGCATTTCCGAGAGGACTTCGACGGAGCCCTGCACGTCTGCCTTGATGACGATGGGCAATTCCTTGGCTTCGCCGGTGCGCAACTGCTCGTGCAATTGATCGAGAGTAAGGCGAGCGCCGGCCGAACGCGCGAGAGTGGCTTCACGAATTTTTGACTTGCGATAGTCGACGAGGTGATGGGCTTTGGCTTCGTCCGTAACCTGGAACTGATCGCCAGCTTCCGGGATTCCCTGCAAGCCGAGAACTTCTACGGGAGTTGCGGGGCCAGCGGTTTTTATGCTGGCGCCTTTGTCGTCGTACATTGCGCGAACTTTGCCGAAAACTGCGCCGCAAACGAAAAAATCGCCGGTATTGAGCGTTCCGTTTTGTACAAGCACGGTGGCGACGGGGCCGCGGCCGCGATCGACGCGAGATTCGAGGACGGTGCCGCTGGCTGGCGCTTTGGGATTTGCTTTTAGCTCGCGCAGATCGGCAACGAGCAAAATCATTTCGAGAAGTTTATCGAGATTCTTCTTTTGGCGCGCGGAAACTTCGACCATGACGGTGTCGCCGCCCCATTCTTCGGGCATGAGACCGCGGTCAGAGAGCTGGCGCTTGACGCGTTCGGTGTCGGCGCCGGGCGCATCGATCTTATTGATGGCAACGATGACGGGAACGCTGGCTGCTTTGGCGTGGTCGATGGCTTCGATGGTCTGGGGCATCACGCCATCATCGGCGGCGACGACCAGGACGACGATGTCTGTAACTTTCGCGCCGCGAGCACGCATGCGCGTGAAGGCTTCGTGGCCCGGAGTGTCAACGAAAACTACGCGGCGTTTGCCGACGTGAACTTGATACGCGCCGATGTGCTGCGTGATTCCGCCGGATTCGCCGCCAGCGACATCGGTTTCGCGAATGGCGTCGAGCAAACTTGTTTTGCCATGATCGACGTGACCCATGACGGTGACGACGGGAGCGCGCGGCTCGAGATTTTCTGGCTTTTCTTTTTCGACAACTTCCTGGACTGCCTCTTCTTCGAAGGAAACTACTGTGACGACGCCATTAAACGCTTCGGCCAAAGTGGTGGCGGTGGGCGCATCGAGCGCCTGATTGATGCTCGCGAAAATGCCCCGATCGAGAAGAACGCGGAGGAGTTCCTTCGCGCGAACGTCGAGTTTTTCCGCGAGATCGCGGACTGTGACGCCTTCGGTGATTGTAATTTCGCGGCGCGGGCGCTGAACTGGCGGCGGAGCTTCAACTTTGAGAGCGCGGCCACCGGCTGCACCTGCTCGAGCGCGAACCGGATGGAGTTTGCGTTCGCCTTCTTCAAAGCGGCGGTCCATTGTAGGACGCGCGCGCGCGGCGGGCTTGCGCGCATAAATTGGCTTGCCCGGTTCGGCTTTGCCGGCTGGCGGAGGCGTTTGCAGACCGGGGCTGCCGCCTGGTCCACCACTTGGACCAAGGCGTGGCGGACGGCCGGGCATCATGGGAGTTCGTTGCGTGCCACGTTGCGGAAATCTTGATGGAGCGCCCGGTTGGCCGGGACGCTGCATGATTGGCTGGCCAGGGCGCGGGCGAAATGGAGCGCCAGGTTGTGGAGCTCCGCCAGCAGCGGCTGGGCGCATCCCTTGTGGAGCGCCGGGACGCGGACCTCCGGGACGTTGCGGCGGCCCTGATTGACGAAGCGGCATGCCACGGACCGGCCCACCGGCAGGCGCATTCGACATCGGCGGACGTGCGGGTGAACCTGGAGCCGCGCCGGGTTGAGCGGCGGCGGGGCGCATCGGAACTGGAGCGCCGGGAATTGCAGTTGCGGGTGGACGTGTCGCGGAAGGCGCAGCCTGCGGAGGCGCAGGATGTGATGGCGCAACGGGCGGCTTCGCAACGGCTGGCGCGCTCGGGACGCTAGGCGCGGCAGGACGAACTGCTGCAGGAGGCGCGGCGTGCGCTGGCGCCGCGGTTCCCGGAATTGACGTTGGCGTCGCTTGAGGCGCGGGTGGAGCGGCTGCTGGCGGCTTTGCCGCAGTTACAGAAGCCGGAGCAGGAGCACCCGCGGGACGCATGCGGGCGGCTTTTGCCGCAGCCTCTTTGGCAGACTTGTCGGCGACTGCAGCGGCTTCGGCGGCCGCTTCGGCGTCGGCTGCGTCTTTGAAATGCTTGCGAACTTGTTCGGCAACAGGAAGATCGAGCGAGCTTGAGTGGGTCTTCTTATCGTGGACACCCAACTCGGGGAGATAATCGAGGACGGCCTTCGCCTTTACCTCGAGTTCTCTGGCGAGCTCATTAATACGAATCTGGTTCGGATCGGTCATTCGCTCGGTTCTTCCTCGTTTGGCGCAGCTTCGATAGATTCCACTGGCTGAGCGCCTGCTTCGGTGATGGCCGTATCAGCGGCTTGATCGGGAGTTGCGTTTCTTTCGTCGTCAGCCAAGTGCTGAGCCGCATCGTCTTGAACGAATTCGGCGACGGTTGATTCCCGGACCGGAGTCGAAGCCTCGGCGAGAAAAGGCTCGGCAATCATCGGAGACGCGCCGGCTTCAGCGGCTGCAGCAGCGGCTGCCGCAGCAAACGCTTCGAGTTCGTCGACGGAGGCGTCTTCATCTGGAGCGACTGGCAGCTGCACCGGCACAGGTGCTGATTCGGTTGCCACAGGAGATGTTTCTCCTTCGGCTGTAGCGCCGGCAGCTTGCTGTGCGTCGAGAGTTTCGAAGTGCGCGCGGACAGCTTGATAAATTTTCTCGACCATCTTGTCGCCGATGCCCGGAATCTCCATGAGCATTTCCGGGGTCATGTCGGCGAGGCGTTCGATGGAAGTAATTCCAGCGGCCTGGATTTTTTCAACGGTCTTGGGTCCGATTCCAGCAAGCTGCTCGATGGGCGTGCCGGGATTGGTGAGCGCAGTCATTTGCGCTTCGAGTTCCTGGCGCTTTTCTTCTTCGCTCTTGATGTCGATATTCCAGCCGATGAGCTTGCTCGCCAAGCGGACGTTCTGACCCTTTTTGCCGATGGCGAGAGAGAGCTGAGTATCTTCGACAATAATTTCGAGGCTCTTCGTTTCCGGATCGATGATCTGGACGCGAGTAACTTTCGCGGGGCTCAGCGCTTTTTGCGCGAACGCAACCGTTTCTTCGTTGTACGGAATGATGTCGATTTTTTCGCCGCGAAGTTCGCGAATGATGGACTGCACGCGCATGCCCTTCATGCCGACGCAGGCTCCGACAGGATCGACTTCCTTGTCGCGGCTCTGAACGGCAATCTTGGTGCGCTCGCCGGCTTCGCGCGCAACGGCGCGAATTTGGACGGTGGCGTCATAAATTTCAGGAACTTCCATTTCGAAAAGGCGCTGTACTAACACGGGGTCGGCGCGCGAGACGATTACCTGCGGACCTTTGGCGGCGCGATCAACGGTCTTGATGATGACGCGGAGGCGCTCACCGATGGTGTACGTTTCGAGGCGCGACTGTTCGCGCTTGGGCATGCGCGCTTCGGTGCGGCCGAGATCGACGATGATGTCGGGCCCTTCGGTGCGCTTGACGATGCAATTGACGAGTTCTCCGGCGCGGCCGATGTATTCGTTGTAAACGGTGTCGCGTTCCGCCTCGCGCACTTTCTGCATGATGACTTGTTTGGCGGTTTGCGCGGCAATGCGGCCGAGAGGCGCTGTGGGGCGCGCGACAAGAACTTCGGCGCCGACAGCAGCATTGGGATCGTGCTTTTTGGCTTCCGCGAGAGTCCATTCACGGACGGGATCGACAACTTCTTCGACTACGTTGTGGACCGAAAACACATCGACTTGACCGGATTCGGCGTTGAACTTGGCGCGCAGGTCGTCTTCGGTTTTGTAATATTTGCGAGCAGCGACAACCATCGCGTCTTCAATAGCAGCAACGATGATCTCGGGTTCGATGTGCTTCTCCCGGCTGATCTGCTCAATTGTCTGAAACAATAAACTCGCCATAAACGGGTCCTATACAAAAATAAAACTAAAACTCGACCACGAGGTTTGCCTTCCGAATACTCTCGAAGGGCACCTCGATAATTCCTCTTGCCCGGGTCCACACGAACTCCGCCCTCTGGCAAATCCTTGAAGGCGGCCCTTCAAGATAATTTACGGGCCGGGCGCCTTCCCACGGAATTACCGCATCCGTGAGCCAAATTTTCGCGAGCCTGCCTGCGAACCGTTCGTAATCAGCTGTCTTGATCAACTTGCGATCGAGACCCGGCGAACTAACTTCCAAAACGTAGCGCGAGCCGTGAATCAATTCTTCCACATCAAGAATTACGCTGAGCTGCTCGCTGACGGCCTGACAATCGTTGTGGCTGACACCTTCGGGTTTATCAATAAAAATGCGAAGCAGCCGCTGCTTGCCGACCTTCCATTCGACGTCGACAATTTCGAGCCCCAGCGAATGCGCGACGCGTTCCGCCGCTCCACGAATCCGATCTATTTCCATTTATGTACGGGCGATACGCCACTCGGTTGAATTCGCGGAAGACGACACTACTCCACGTAACCGCCGGCGTGGCTTCGCACTCTTGGTACAAGGGTTTTATTGCCAACAAAAAAGTGGGCTCGCGCCCACTCGATCGTTCGACCTGCTCCCAAGCCGCTTTGCTAGTATAGTCCGACGTTTTGCCGGGCGCAACATCGCGCGATACAGCGTGCACTGAATACTGAGAAGTACACGCAATACAACGAATACTCGACGAATCGGTTCCGTTGCCGGCCGTTGAAAAAGACAGGCTCGATCCACGTCAGCAGCCAAAAAAGTGGAAAGGCGTCTTAGTGAACCAAACAGAGGCCCCTCAATAAACGTACCGCGGGTATCGCGGACGAAGACCGGTACCGATCTACAGCTGCGGCGGTTGGCCGGGCTGCTTCTTAGGAGTCGCCGGAGTCGTGGGTTTCGGCGGAGTCGCGCTGGCCTTTACCGGATAGGCCTGATCGTAGAGCTTCACGATCGCCTCGGTGATATCAGAACCCGGTGCGGCGAAAACAATCGCCTGACTGGAGCTATCAATCACGGCGGTATAGCCGTTATCAGTGGCATATTTCCGAAGTACATCGTCCATCTTACGGCTGATGCGATCGATGATGTCGGCGTCCGCAGCTTGCAATTCTTCGTTCAACTGTTCCTGAACCCGGCGTGCCTGGTTTTGGTAAACCTGATCCTGACGCTGAAGTTTGGTTTTCTCCTCATCGCTCAGTGTGTTCTGGCCGGTCTGAAGGCGTTTCTCAGTGTCTTCAATCTTTTTGCGTAGGTCATCCATCTGCGCCTGGCCAGGAGCAAATTGGGATTGAATTTCGGCGGCTGCTTGCTTGCCGTCCGCAGTATTCGCGATTGCCGCTCGGACGTTGAGCACTGCGACCTTCGCCGGGCCCGAAACCATTGGAGGCGGATCGGCAGGCTTGGTGGAAGCGGCCTGCGCGAAAACGGCGGGAACCGCGATAAAAGAAGCCACGGCGAGCGTGGCGACAAACAGACGAATCTTCACTATCAATCTCCTCGTAAAAATCATGTGGTGGAAAACATACCCGAACCGCAAACTCGAGATTATAGCCGCCGCGATTTCAGACCGTCAACACCGGAATGCGGAGTTGCGGAATAAAGGCACGGCAGTGCCCGAGTACGTCTCAGTCGCAAATAGGACGCCAATGGCCGACGAAGGGTTGTCCCCAGTGGTTGGGCGAAAACCGCAAAAAACACCCCACGACGCAAAAAAAATCACGGCGAAAACGCAATCTGGGACTGGCGCTACACTATTTTAGCAACGGAATCAGTAAGAGACGATTGTTGGCTTCGTCCGCGACGACGGCCAGATTTCGCTCTTTGTTTATTGCAATACTCACCAAGTTTGATCCCGGAATTCCGAGATTAGCCTTAACCCTTCGCGTAAGGATATCCATCATCGAGATCGTGCTACTCGCCGGGTTCGCAGTAACGAGCGTGCTGGTGAGATAGTTTAGAGCAATCGCGGCGGGATTGATTCCGACGCGAGCGGAAGTAACCTGCTGGGTTGTCGTATCCACAAAGAAAACGCTATTCGTCAAACTGGACGCGACGATGAAGAGCTTGGTAACGGGATCGAATACGACGCCCGTGGGCTGGGAGGGTCCAGCCGCTGTAAAGACCTGGCCCGGCGATGTAGAAAGCCCAATATTGAAAATGCTGAGAGTTCCGTTATCCGCATTAGCGACGAGAACGAGCGTGTCATAGGGATCGATGGCTAGAGCATACGGGCCCGACCCGCCGGTTGGAACTGTCGTCACGGAAGGGGTATTTAACGTACTTGTTGGCGCAGTGAAGAGAGAGATGCTGTTGGAATTCGCGTTAAAGTTAGCGACGATGACAGTCTGATCGTCTGGATTGATGTCAACTCCAATGGGTTCGCCCCCGACTGAGGCACTAACTGGCGCGGTTGAAAGAGTAGCAAGATTGAACAAGCTGGTTGTGTCGTCTCCACGATTCGTGACGGCAACATTGCCAGAGGCCGGCTCGATGGCGACCCCTTGCGGGTCCGCGCCAACGGTAATTGTGTTCGTTATCGCGCCTGATCCGAGATCAACGACGTAGGCAGTGGAGCAAGCGGAAGCCGCTACGACGGCGATATTTAGATCGTCGTCGACAGCGACGGCGCTAGGAGCGGGAAGCGGACACGAAGAAGATGCAAGATCGACAAACTGAACGACTGAGAAGCCCTCTGCGTTCGACAGGACGTTGCCCGGATTTTCGATATCTACAGAAAAGCGCCGCGGGGATGCGAGCATCGCAGCGGGGACCTTGACCGTCATTTCGCGATCGGTGATCTGACTTAGGGTCGCAAGAGTGACACCATCGATGCGAGCCACCGCGCCAGTTTGAAATCCCTTGCCAATCAGCGTGAGCTGCAAATCGCTTGCGGATGTTTGAGTGACATCCGGATTCACCTGGCGGTCTGCCTCCAAAACAATTTGATCCAGCTCAAGAGGCTTGATCGGCCCCAGAGAGATCACGGTGACATCATTACTGCCAGAATTTGCGATCACCGCCAGATCAGTGCCTGAATCAAGAGCGATAGCGACAGGGTTGATGCCGGGAAGGCTGATGGCGCCATTTCGCGTGGGAGTGACCGGATCGATGATCGACGCACAAGGCGCAGCACACGCGATGGCGCTTCCAGGGGTTGTACCAACTGCAGGATTAAGCGTTATCCCGACGTTGGTGTATTGATTGAACGCGGAGGCGACCGCTCCGATCTCGATAGGAACGCTTGTAATTGTCTGATCAAGAATACTCATGAGTGTTGCGAAAGAGCTGGTGCTATCTGTAAGCAGGACCGTCTTTGTTTCGGGGTTGACGCTGATACCGCTCACGGTGAGACCAAAGGAAACTGTTGCGAGCGGATCCGAGTACTGAATCAGGCCGCCGCCGCTGGTGGCATCAGGACCCGTCTGCGTGTACGTAAAGCTGGTGGAATTCGGGACAGAGGTGACCGTGAAGATGCCGTCGAAGCTACTGTCTGCGACGCCGGAAATGAGGACGGCGTCACCGATGATCAGGCCAACTGGAGTGGTGGTGGTGATCGTAGACACGGAAGTGGAAGAAACGCGGACGGCGCCCGCGGTCGCCGAGATCACATTGGAGTTGTGGCGCGAGAGATCCACGATCGAGAAAACACCAGCGCCACCGGGCGTGACCATTCCCCAATTTAGCCGCGGCTCTACAACTACTTGCGGATTCTTGCCGGTGGACATGGAAACTGCGCCAACGATGGCAGGCGGGTTTTTAGTGTCGTCAAGAAGCGTTCCGATATTTGTCGATTGATAGGCGATGACTCCCATTCCAGTTTGCGGGTTGATGCCCACGCTGAATGGCGCCTTGAGAACATTGGTGCTCACAGTAGTGACAGCATGGCTGGCGAGATTGATAATGCTAAGAGTGTTGTCGAGATTGTTCGTCACGATCGCGATGTTCCGAATACCATCGACAGCGACACTGGTGGGGCCGTTTCCGACTGGAATTGGACCGCCGGGAACGACAGCCGGAGTGGGGCCAGTTAGGTCGATGAGCGTGAGATTGTTCGATGTCTGGTTTACAACGACGGCGATGCCGGTTGCCGTGTTGATGCCAACGGCGACCGGACCAGCTGCTCCAGGCTGCGAAAGCGAAGCCGATACGATGGAAGCATTGGCCGGCAACGACTGCACCGCAAAGTTCGTGATTGCCTCATTCGCGGGAGATCCCGCAGGAGTTGTGACACTGGAATTCACAACCGACACTTGATGGAGCCCGGCCTCCGCAAGATCGGCAGTCGGAATTGTGACATCCAACTGGCGCGGATTCGGGTTCAAAGTTGCCTCGACGTGGCCATCGAATTTGGCAACCACACTTGGAGTAGCATTCTGCGATGTGCCGAAGAAGCCGCCATCGATGTCGAACTCAACTGGCGAGCCGTTTTGAATCCCGCTATCCGGCGACGCGGAAACAACCGCGGGGCGAACCGCATCGATCGTCATTTGGCACAGCGCAACATTGGTGCAACTGATGAGGTTTCCACCCTGGCGCTCAACTTGAAAAGTAAGCGTGGTGGGAGAAGAGCTCATTAAGTTGGCAGGAACGTTCGCGCGCAGCGTGCCGATGCTCAGGTAGGTTGTGCCGACGGCGGTGCCGTTGACGAATGCAGTTGTGGACGAGAGGAAATTGGTGCCCGTGATGTACGCGTCAATGAACAGTGATCCTTGACCAGCATGGGTGGGAGACACTGAAAGCACGGTAGGATCTGAAGCAGTTTCAATATTGACGGCCGCACCTGCGGACTGGCTGGTATCGGCCTGAGAAACTGCGGTGACGGTGATGTTACCTGTGGTTGGAGCTGAAGGCGGGGCCTTGTAGAGTCCCTGAGCCGTGACAGTTCCAACTGTGGAATCGCCGCCGGCTTCACCGTTTACCTGCCAATTGACTGCCTGATTGGTGCTGCCTGTGACAGTGGCCAAGAATTGGAGACTTTCGCCGGTACCGAGGAAAACGACCGACGGGGTTACAGTTACTCGAATGCCGGAATCGATTGTAACGGTTGCGGTCGCAGTTGCGCTGGTAGCTGCCTGGGAGACAGCGGTAATGGTAACCGCGTTAGGCGACGGAACGGTGGCAGGCGCGACATAAAGGCCGGTTGTGTCGATAGTTCCAAGCGTGGAATTTCCGCCGGTGATGCCATTCACTTCCCATGTAACCGCCTGATTCTGGTTAGCGGTATTCACGACGAGCGCCTCAAACTGAACGCTGCCACCAACGGGAACAGTAGTGCTCGTAAGGTTGAGAGTAACCGCCGGAGCGCTGGAACCACTCGAGCTGTTATTTTTGCAACCTGCGGCGCACACGCACAAGACGACAAGGCAACCCAGCCAAAGTCTCCGACGCTTCATTCCGTCCCCTCTCCCCCAATATGGCCCGAGCCGCAATATTTTTATGCCGCTGCGGCGGCTGAAAGCATTCACTAGAACGTACGGCTCACGGTAAATCGGACCGTCTTCAACGGATCAATATAGTTGAACTGCACCGGATTCGCAGCGTTGCGCGTCAACTGCGGAAGAATCTGTGTATCGAGAACGCCCGGCGGCAAAGAATTCTTGAGGCCCGTGCTCAGGTAGAAATCGCCCTGTGGCGCGACGATTAGTTCGTTATACCGGAGCACGTTGTACGCGTAATACAAGCGGAATGGAGCGTGAACGATGGGAAGGTTCACGACAAGCTCAATTCCAGTGGACATGCGCGGATAAAAATTGGAGTGCGGCGCGAATTGTAAATCCTTGTTGAACAGCGTGTTCGGCAGTCCGGTCGTAAGCGTGGTAAACGAGGTATCGCTGAGCTGTAATTGATCGCGGCGCAATACACCCGAGGTTCCAACATCCATGAAAAAGTCCATGCTGGCGTAATGGCCTACGAGCGGAATGCGGTACTCGGCGTTGAACACGCCCATCGTGTCTCCACCCGGAAAGGTGATCGTGTACGAAGTGGTTGGAATGGTGACGCTGAATTGCCGCGGATTACCGTTGCTATCGAGTTGACGAGGATCGATGTAGGTGAGCGAGCTCGAGCTTGGCACGGGAATGAACACCAGCGGCGATACCGTGCGTATGTCAAATCCTCGAATGGAATCTTCACCGCCCGTGTAGTAACGCTCGAAGGGAGGAGGTACGTCGCCACCGTATCCCGTGAGGAACGCTCCCTGAAAATGGAACCCAATCACATTGCGGTTGTGAAAGGTCCTCATGAAGTGTTTGATGTCGACAGTATTGCTGATTGCGCGAGTATTTCCGCCGAGTCCTTCGATCCCCACGTTGTAGAAAATGGAGGTGCCTTTGGTGGGATCAGTAGGATTGTCGACCGTGTTGTATTGAATGGAAGGTGTGACCTTGCTCTGATGAATGCCATTCAGTGCGGAAGGGCCGGCAACGGACTGGAACTGCAAGTTTGAAAAGAGAATCTGGGCAGCGGTGCTGCTCGCGTTGATGTTTGTATCCGTGTAGCCGTAGGTGATCCCAACTCTCGTGAAGCGAGCATGCTTGATTGGATAGCTCGCGAAAACGGTGAACCCATCGCTATTTTGCGCGTAATTTTGAACAACCAGCGGGCTGAGGTTTATCTGCTGGCCGAGCAAAATAGATTCTTCGCGCGCCTGATCGTAATTGAAGTAGCTTGAGAAAACCGTGAAGCCAGTGGAAATCGGGCGATCGAACAAATAGGGTTCGGTAAAGCCGAAGGTATAGTTCCGCTGGATAGAACCCACCTGCGCAGAAAGAGTAAGCGTCTCGCCCAGACCTAGGAAATTATTCGTTTGATAGGTAAGCCCCAAGAAAGTGCCGGCGAGGCCGCTGACGCCGCCTGTTAGGCTGATGGACTGCTTCCCTTTTTCGTGCACCTTCAAATTAAGATCAACGCTGCCGAGCTTGACGTTCTTTTTCACGCTGGCGGCGGTTTCGGGTTTCAGCGGGTCGAAGAAGTCGAGTTGGTTGAGGCGAAGCACGCTGACTTCCCACAAACGATTGTTGTAGAGATCGCCTTCATCGATGAGGAGCTCGCGGCGAATCACTTTGTCGCGGGTGGTGACGTTGCCGCTGATGTTGATGCGGTGAACGAAGTATTGTTTCTGTTCGTCGAATGAAAGCGTGAGATTGATGGTTTTCTTTGCGTGATCGATATCGAAAGAAGGCTCGGCCGTAAAATCGATGAAGCCATACTGACCATAGATCTTGGTATAGGTTTCGATCGCTTTTCGGATTTTCCCGACGTCGAAAATATCGCCCGTCTTCAGGGGGAAAATGCTCTCGAGAATCTTGTGGTTGAGCGTAAGGCCTTTGGTCGGGATCTGCGTTACGGATGAAAAGTTTGCCCATCCGGAAACGATCGCCCTCTTCGATCTCGATTGTTATGTCCGTGTTCCGAATGTGCTTGCTGCCGATCAAAGGCCAGGGGCCCTTCAACTTCCCCTTCTTATCAATCTGAACCGGCTTCAAGATCGGATCGCCACCCTTTGGCACGAGAACTTCAAAATAGCCTGCATCTTGATAAAGACTTCGAATTCCGACTTCGAGGTCTTCGTCGAGTTTTTCCTTGTCGAATGTTTTGGAGAAAACGTTGATGGTGACGACCTTCGCCGGAATCGCATACGGACGGGAATGGCGCATCGAGCGAATGATTCGAGCGGAAGAGAAAGCGTGGTTGCCAACGATAATAATCTTGCCGACTTTTACTTTGGGGCCTTCATCCACCCTAAAAGTAAGGATAACTGCGTTGCTGGAGGCGATCGTCTGATACGTTGCTTTGACAGTCGCGTACTGGCGCCCGTGTTCACCCAACAACTCCTTGATCACTACTTCGGCTTTCTTAATTTTCGTCGGATCAAACTGACTTTCTACGGTGAGCCCCACTTTGCGGTCCTTAAAGCGATCAAGAATGTCTGATTCGCTCACGGAGTGGTTGCCGACATATTTGATTTGCCGGATGGCGGGACGCTCTTTTACGGTAAATATGACAATTTTGCCGTTCGGATCGTCGGGACTGTCTTCCACGGAAATCGTAACGTCATCGAAGTAGCCGGTGTTCCACAGCGCCTGATAATCGCGGTTCAGCGAATCAGGGCTGTAAGGATCACCCTGCCGGGTAAAAATTCGAGCGAGAAGCGAGTCGCGGCGGATGCGGCGATTGCCGTTGAATTCGATGCGCTCAACGATTGGACCTTTTTTCTGGGGAGTGTCAGTTTGCTTGTCCGCGCTTTGTTGGGTTTCTTGCTGAATATTCTCTGGGACGCTCTGGGGAAGTGTTTGGCCGGGTTGGGAGACTTGGGCAGACTGACTCTGTTGCGGCTCCCGGCGCAATAGCTTCGCTGGCGCACCCAGCGGGCACACCAATGCCGCGAAGAAAACCGCAAACGCTGCTAGAGACAGCTTGCGGCGGCTTCGCGAACTATTGAGGCAAAATTTTCCAACTGCGGCTGCCCCAAGGCTCACAGCCGCGCCCCCTCGAACAATTGAATTGCTCCCCCTATGCCGGCTTACGGAGAGGCCGGCACGTGCGCGTAGGATTCGCTAGTGAACTACCGGGGTTGCCTCAACTACCGGCCGGAATCCAAGACTCTCACCCGAAACATACATCTCGAGTGTAGCCGGCCGTTGGAGACCCCCTTGAATCAACGCTTCGGACAGTGGATCTTCTACGTACTTCTGAAGTGCACGGCGCAATGGACGAGCACCGTAGCTGCGATCACCGCAAGTCTTTTCCAGCACCCACTGGCGCGCTTCAGGTGTAAGCACGATTTGGACTTGCCGATGAATCAGCGTGTCGTTCAACTGCCAAACCAACAGATCGATGATGCGAAGCAAATCTTCGTCTGAAAGCGGATTGAAAATGATGATGTCGTCAAGGCGGTTCAGGAATTCCGGATTGAACGCGCGCTTCACTTCCGCTGTGACGAGTTCATCCATGGAGCGAGAGCCTGCATCGTCTAATCCTTGAAAACCCAGCGTGGAGCGCTTCTGCAAGTGACGCGCGCCCAAATTGGAAGTAAGAATGATGATGGTGTTCCGAAAATCCACGGTGTTGCCGAGACCATCCGTGAGTTGCCCATCCTCTAAAACTTGCAGCAGGATATTGTACACATCCGGATGAGCCTTCTCGATTTCGTCGAGGAGGATCACTGAATACGGAGTACGCCGCACGCGCTCAGTAAGCTGGCCGCCTTCTTCGTATCCGACATAGCCCGGAGGCGCGCCGATTAATTTCGACACGAAATGCTTTTCCATGTATTCGGACATGTCGAAACGAATCAGAGACTTGTCGCTGCCAAACAAGAATTCCGCAAGGCGGCGAGCAACTTCTGTCTTGCCGACTCCAGTGGGCCCGAGGAACAGAAAGCAACCGACAGGACGGCCAGGAGCTTTCAGTCCGGCGCGACTTCGCCGAATGGCGCGAGCGAGCGCGGTAATCGCTTTATCCTGGCTGACGATTTTCTTGTGCAGCTCGGGTTCGATGCGCAGCAGTTTTTGCTGCTCATCTTCCTTAATTGAAGTGACCTTGACCCCGTCCAGCGGGAAACAACTTCCTCGATATCTTCGCGGGTGACGGTGCCGGTGGAGGAATCGTCAATCTTCAGGCGCTCACGAAGCTGGCGCAGACCTTCTTTTTCTTTGCGCTCTTCTTCGGAATAAAAGCGCGCCTTTTCGAATTCATGATTGGCGATGGCAGTTTCCATGCGATGCGTGATGAACTTCACGCGCTTCTGCACTTCAGAAACTTCCTCGGGAAGCATCGCCTGGCGCAGTTTTACGCGCGCGCCTGCTTCGTCCAACAGATCGATGGCCTTATCTGGAAGAAAACGATCTGGAATATACCGGTTCGAAAGATAAACGGCGTATTGGATCGATTCTTCTGTGTAACTTACCGCATGAAATTTTTCGTAGCGCTCACGCACGCCCTGGAGCACGCGGATGGCTTCTTCCTCGGAAGGGGCGGTGACTTTTACCGACTGGAAGCGGCGTTCGAGCGAGCGATCTTTTTCGACGGACTTGCGATATTCACCGGGAGTTGTTGCGCCGATGCACTGAATTTCGCCGCGGCTCAATGCCGGCTTCAAAATATTCGCGGCATCGAGTGAACCTTCCGCGGAGCCCGCACCAACGAGGGTGTGGAGCTCGTCAATGAAGACGATGGAGTTTTGATTTTCCATCAATTCCTTCATGATTGTCTTAAGACGCTCTTCAAACTGGCCGCGATATTTTGTTCCCGCGACGATCAGAGAAAGATCGAGCGAAAGAATTCGTTTGTCCGCGAGAAACGGAGGCACATCGCCATCGGCGATGCGCTGCGCCAAACCTTCGACGATCGCGGTTTTGCCGACGCCGGGCTCGCCAATAAGCACAGGATTGTTTTTCGTGCGGCGGCAGAGAATTTGGATCGACCGTTCGAGTTCGCTTTCGCGGCCGACGAGCGGATCAAGCTGGCCCTCGGTGGCAGCCTGCGTGAGGTCCCGGCTGAATTCCGCGAGCAACGAAGTTTCTTTCGGGCGATTCACCGGAACCTTTTCGCCGGTGCCGCGGGCAAGTTCTTCGCGCAATTGATCAGGCGCAATCCGCGCTCGAGTAGAATTTCCGACGCAAAACATTTTTCTTCGCGCAGAATTCCCAGCAGCAGATGTTCCGTGCCGACATGCTTAGTGGAGAGCTTATCCGCTTCATCCGTTGCATAACTCAGGATGCGTTTTGATTCAGCGCTGAGCGGAACTTCAATGGAAGTGGAGATTCGTTCACGAATCGTGATGCGAGGCTCGATTTCTTTGCGAATGGATTCGATCGAACCCTGGGTTCCGCAAATAGCGATTCGCGAGAGCCTTATCTTCGCGGACGAGACCGAGAAGAGATGCTCCGTTTCAATGCAAGGACTGCCGTACTGGCTTGCCTCATACCGCGCGAAGAAAATTACGCGGCGGGCTTTTTCTGTAAAACGTTCTAGCACGGTCGCTCTCTCTTTAGCCTGTTAGACGTTCCCAGCCGCCGAATTCAAATCGAGCGGCTTCAGTACGCCATGCTCCAAACCCAAAACTCGGTCGCAACGTTGCGCCAAAGCGCGATTGTGCGTTGCCAGGATGGAGGTGAGAAGGTGGGTGCGGTGTAAGCGTTGCATCAGGTCGAAAACCGCTTCCGAATTATGTTCGTCCAGATCGCCAGTAGGCTCGTCCGCCAGCAAAAGTGCCGGCGGATTTACCAACGCGCGGGCGATGGCCACCCTTTGTTGCTCGCCGCCGGAAAGTTCGCCCGCTCTCTGATGGCTTTTGCTGCCAAACCAACCTGATCGAGCCAGCGAATGGCCGCGTCCAGGCGAAACTTCCGGCGCTTTACCGCGCATCAGCAGCGGCATAGCCACATTTTCCGCTGCCGAAAAATCCGGCAAAAGATGATGGCGCTGCCAAACGAATCCCACAGCCTCATTCCGATAATCGGCCAAAGGATTTTCTGGAAGCGAATGTAGCGCACGCGAACGAAAGTATACTTTGCCGCTCGTTGGCATGTCCAGCGCAGCGAGCAGGTGCAGCAAAGTGCTTTTTCCGCTGCCGGAAGGACCGACAATCGCAATCATCTCGCCTCGCGCACGGTAAGTGAAACGCCTTCGAGAACGACTTGTTGCGCCACACCTTCGCCATAAACTTTTCGCAGAACACGCGTTTCGAGCAGCGTGTCTTCCCCGGCGATGTTGTTCCGCCAGTTGCGTGTGTGCCGCCGATGAAGCCGATTGGCTCATGTTTTGATCGGTCGATCTGTTGCGCTTATCGTCGTAGCTTCTAGCTGCAAAATGGCACCGTAACCGTACCAACGAACCTAACCTCTAGTTATTAGATGCTCAACTTGCAGACGGCGGATCTGTTCCACTCGCTGCCGTAGGCGAATTGATTTCCTATTCGCGCCCAAGTGCTGCCGCTGCAAATAGCGGCACCGTCGGGCTCAAATCCCATCCGGCTGTAAGTTGTTGAAAAGCAGCGGATTGTAGCACGCGCGGAACTGCCCGAAAGAGGCACTTTGTCGGCTACGGGGGCGAAGGGCATGGCAGTTTTATAAGGTGCAAACCACTGGCCAAACCATGTAACTATTCGTAACGCAGAATCTCCACCGGCAATATGCGCGACGCGGCCCGCGCCGGAATCAGCGTGGCGGCTGAACAAATCGCGATTGCGGCGATCGCAATCCACAACGCATCGAGCATACTCGGATTGAACGGCACGTACGGAATGGAGTAGACCTCCGGATCGAGCGGAATCAGTCGATAGGTTCCAGAGATCCACGCCGCGCCGTATCCCAAGATCAATCCAACGAGTGTACCGACGCCGCCGATTGCGAGGCCTTCCAGAAAAAAAATGTTGCGAATTTGTTTGCGGCGCGCGCCCATCGACATCAATACAGCGATGTCGCGCGATCGGTCGGTGACGGTCATCGAAAGCACGACGAGAATGTTCAGTCCTGCGACGAATGTGATGAGTCCGATGAAAATTGCGGTGACTAATTTTTCCAAGTGAAGCGATTTGTACAGCGCCTGATTTTCTTCCATCCATGTTGTGGCTTTAAAATCCGGACCAGCGGCGCGTCCCAATTGCGCTGCCATGTCCGCGGCGCGATTTACGTCGGCGATGTGGAATTCCATCACGCTCGCGACGTCGCCGACTCCCGCAAGGTCCTGGGCGGCAGGCAGGGTGACAAATCCCCAGTTCGCATCGAAATCGTAAAATCCCGAATCGAAAATTCCGGTGATATGAAATCTGGGCGCGCGCGGAACCATTCCGAACGGAGTAAGCCTGCCACCGCCGCTAATCAAAGTGACGTTATCGCCCACTCGTAGTTCGAAATCATCGGCGAGCAAGTGTCCGACGATGATTGCGCCAATGCCGTCGGCGTCGGGCGAAAAATCCGCTTTGCCTTCTACGATGTGTTGCAACGCTTCGTCGGATTGATGCGGCCGGATCGAGTCCCTTCACGAGCAAGCCGCGCGCTGCCTCGCTGCGGAAAGCAGAACAGTTTCATAAACCGCGGGAGTTGCAGAACGCACGCCGGGAGTTTTCGCGAGTCGCTGCGCCAATTCTTGATAGTAGTAATTCCGTCCGCGCCCGGGATGCTCAGAGTGATGTGCGCGGTGACGCCGAGCAGCCGATCTTGAAGTGTCTGGTCGAAACCGGTATTCATCGCCAGCGCGATGACCAGCGTGGCCACTCCCGCGGCAACTCCCAGAACGGAAAGCAGCGTGACCAGCCGCAGCACTGCCGGCCGGTGCGGCGAGCGCAGATACCGCCGCGCCACCAGCCATTCAAATCCATCATGGCTCATCTTATTACGGCTTATCCGGAACCGCTGGCAAATTTGGTTCGGAACTCGCTGCGGGTTCGGCGTCATGGCGAGCGTCGCGTCTCAGCAACGGAAATAGAATTACGTCACGGATCGAATGCGAATCCGTGAGCAGCATGGTCAGTCGATCGATTCCGATTCCCATCCCTGCCGCGGGCGGCATCCCCTGGCTCAGCGCGCGCACGTAATCGAGATCAACTTCCTTCGGCGCTTCGTCTCCGCCTTGCTCCACTTGCTGACGGAAACGCGCTTCCTGCTCGATCGGGATCATTGAGCTCAGAGAAAGCGTTGCCCAACTCAAATCCGCCGCAGAAAACTTCAAATCGTTCGGCGGTAGATGGATCGTCATCTTTACATTTTGAGAGTGGCGAAATATCCACGGGAAAATCGTAAAGAATTGTCGGCTGCACGAGGAAGGTCTCGGCAACTCCTTCGAAAAGCGCGCCAACAAGTTCGCCATCGCTGAGCTTTTCAACTTTCTTGATCGGTTCTGCATTGCCTTGCTTCGCCCACACGTTGAATCGATCTGCGGCTTCGCGCGGACCGCCCGCAGATTTCAGAGATTCCGTGCTCGGCGCACTCCCAGCCGCAGCGGGCCAGTGGCGAAATCGCTTCGCGCATCGTCAGTCGGTGCCACTTCGCAAAATCAATCTCGTGCTCGCCATATTTCACGGCGGTGCCGCCGGTGACGGCGCGCGCGATCTGGCGAACAGCTCTTCGGTCAAATCCATGAACATGCGGTAGTCGCTGTACGCTTCGTAGAATTCAAGCATCGTGAATTCCGGATTGTGCTGCGTGGAAATTCCTTCATTCCGGAAATTGCGATTAATTTCGTACACACGATCCATTCCGCCGACAACCAGCCGCTTCAAATAAAGCTCCGGCGCGATGCGAAGATAGAGATCCATATCAAGCGTGTTGTGATGCGTAATAAAAGGACGCGCCGCCGCTCCTCCTGCGATCGGATGCATCATCGGCGTTTCCACTTCCACGTATCCGCGCGCATCGAAAAAACTTTCGCATCTCGCGCACCAGTTTTGCGCGCTTCAGAAAAATTTCGCGCGTTTTCGGCGTGACAATCAAATCCACATAGCGCTGCCGGTAGCGCTTCTCCACATCTGTAACCCGTGCCATTTTTCCGGCAGCGGCAAAAGAGATTTCGTGAGCAACTTCAGATCCGTCACCTAGATGGTAAGTTCGTCTGTCCGCGTCCGGAACAAATGTTCCCGCGACGCCGATCATATCGCCCATATCGAGAAGCTGAAAAAGCTGGAATCCGCGTTCGCCGACCACATCCAGCCTCACATAAATCTGAATTTGCCCGCCGTCGCCTTGAATGTGCGCGAATCCAGTTTTTCCGTGGAGCCGCAAAGTCATAATGCGTCCCGCGGCGCGTACTTCCGCTTTTTCGGCTGCTAGTTCGTCGTGCGTCTTCGCGCCGAAGCGCTCCACAATTTGCGCAGGAGTCATCGTCCATTCAAATTTGTGCGGATAGGCGGAGTGCCCCAACGCGACGATCTGTTCAAGTTTCTTCTGGCGCTGAAGATATTGATCGAACGGCTCAAACGGCAATTTGGGAAATCCTTATCCGCGGATCGCGGAAGCTATGCGGCCGAAGCTTGCGTAGGCTTGCATAACTTGCTCGCGCAAGCGAAATTGCCGCGAATCGAGCAAAGTATAAGGAGGCGGTCGCAGCAGCGTCAAGAAATGCCGCTGATTAGCATCGAGGCTCTTCTACCTTACTCAGAACGCAACGCGACCATCGGATCCACGCGCGTCGCGCGCATTGCCGGTATGTAGCTCGCAAGAAGAGCAATCCCAACGAGTAGCGTCACGACAGTACCAAATGTAAGCGGATCGGTTGGCCGCACGCCGAATAGAAATCTCGCCATCAGCCGGGTAGCAATCAGCGCCACCGCCACACCAATCGCGATTCCCAACGCTGCAAGCCGAGATCCTTGCCTCAGCACCATCACGAAAACACTTTTGCGCTCCGCCCCGAGCGCCATACGTATCGCGATTTCTCGTGTTCGCTGCGCCACAGCATAAGAAATAACGCCGTACATTCCGATCATCGCCATTAACAGCGCAAGCGCGCCGAACGCACCAAGCAGCAACATCGTGAACCGTGATTGAGACATCGAGTCGCCGACAGCCGCCGACAACGTCATCACGTCGGAGAGCGGCACATCAGGATCGACCGCGTGAATCGCCTCACGCGCGTAACTCAAGGCCGCGCCTGGATCACCAGCGGTTCTCACTGCGACTTGCAGTGACAACATCGATGGCCAGGGCTTTTGCGTGTATGGGACATAGATTTCGGGTTCTGTATTTTCGCGCAGAGACTTGTGATGGAAATCCGGCACGACTCCCACAACCGTCATATTCGTTGGGCGAATCGGAAGACCAACTTGTTTGCCGATCGGATCCTGGCCGGGCCAGAACCGCTTTGCCATCGTGGAATTGACGATAGCCACCAGCATCGAATCGCCGGTATCGCTCGCCAAAAAATCTCTGCCGCGCAAAATCGGAGTTCCGAGAGCGCCGAAATATCCTGGAGAAATAAAAGTGTAGTCGGTAATCGGCCGCTGCTTCCCGGGCGTTACCGCGAAATCTGGTATTCGCAACGCTGTGCTTTCGGGCGGACGCCGCAAAGGAATCGCTTCAGAGATTCCGGCTGATCGCACTTGTGGAATGGTCTGAAGCTGTACGAGCGTCTTATTGTAAAAATCGATGATGTGATCAGAATCCGGATATTTCAGGCTCGGCAACGTCAGGCCGAATGTCAGCACATGCTCCGCCATGAATCCTGTTTCCACTCGCGATATCTGATAGAACGTGCGCACCAGCAATCCTGCCGCGATCACGAGAACCAACGCGAGCGCGATTTCGCAAACAACAAGTACGCTTCGAAGTTTAGGCGCGGTGGCGCTGCCGCCAGATCGTTCCCCCGTCTCGCGAAGCGAGTCCGCCACGTCTTCACGCGCCGCGCCGAAGGCTGGCGCAACCCCAAACAGAATTCCCGTGAGCAGCGCGATTCCCAGAGCAAATACAAACATGCGCATGTCCGGCGAAACTTCCGCAAGCCGCGGTAAATCGCGCGGGCCAAACACGCGAACGAATTGCACGCCAACTTCGGCAAACGCGATTCCCAAAATCCCGGCCGCGAGAGCCAACAGCAAACTTTCGGTGAAAAGTTGCCGCACCAGGCGTCCCTTGCCCGCACCGAGCGCCGCGCGAACTGTAAACTCTCTACGTCGTCCCACAGACCGCGTCAGCAATAGACTAGCCACATTTGAACACGCGATTAACAGCACCACCCCGACGGCCCCGAGTATTAGCAATAGCGGACGCCCTGTATCTCCCACGACTTGGCGCGACAGCGGAGTTACGCGCGTGCTGAACCAACCCTTCGCCGCGGGAAAGAGCGCCTCTTCGCGCTTCGTAAAAATATCGCCTTCAGCCTGCGCTTGCGAAACGCTCACGCCCGGCCTCAGCCTTCCAATTACGGCAAGCTCTGAAGGTTCACCGCGCTTTGGCGGACCCGGAGGAAGTGCGATAGGCACCCATAGTTGCGGCGTGTGTGGAAACTCGAAATTGCCGGGCATCTCTTCGGCGCGCGGGAACACAAAACCCGGAGGCATGACTCCGATCACCGTGTACGACAGTCCATCGAGATCAATCGATCGTCCTTCAATCGCTGGATCGGCGCCAAAACGATCGCGCCAAAGCGCATCGCTAAGTACTGCTTCGTGTTCGTGACCCTGTTGATCTTCGTCAGGAGTGAACGTACGTCCAATTCTTGGTGACACGCCGAGCGTTGGAAAAAATCCTGCGGAAACGGTAATTCCGTTTAGCCTTTCCGGATCGCCGGTGCCGGTCAAGTTGAATGTCTGGCTCTCAAATGCCGCCGTGTATTCGTACGTTTGTGTAGCCGCAGCAAAGCGCAAATATCCCGCGCGATCCCACGGAAAATCCACGAACCCCAGATTCACTCCCGGAGGAGTCATGCGCCACGGAAGCACAATTTGCTCCGCGTGCGGATACTGCAGCGGATTCAGCAGGATTGAATTTACGAGACTGAAGACGGTCGTACTCGCGCCGATGCCAAGCGCCAAGGTTAAAATTGCGATTGCGGTGAATGCCGGACTCTTGCGCAGCATTCGGATGCCAAAGCGCACGTCCTGCAAGAGGTCCTCTAAATGAGTCCACCGCCAGATTTCTGCGCCCTTTTCCTTTGTCTGAGTCACGTTGCCGAACTCCTTCCGCGCCGCCAGAGATGCATCTGCGCGCGAAACGCCGTTGGAGATTAATTCTTCGATTCGTTCGTCGAGGTGCGTCTGTATTTCGTCAGACAGTTCGCCATCAATTTGGCGCCGCGAAAACATTTGTGTGAATCGTGTCATGTCACCGCCAGACAGCCGCACCCGTAACCGCGCGCTCACAAAACAATTATTCGCTACTCGTGCCTCAACGCAACCATCGGATCCACGCGCATTGCTCTCCGCGCGGGCAATAATGTAGCCGCAAGTGCAATCAGCTACCGTAAACGTGCCTGCGATCGCGTAGACAGCCGGATCGGCCGGACTCACTCGTACCAGAGTCGCAGAGATCAATCGCGCCACCGCAAACACAATCGCCGACCCCGCCAAAATTCCAATTGCCGCAAACATCAGTCCTTGCCTCAGCACCATTCTCAAAACTTGTATCGGCTGCGCTCCCAGCGTCACTCGAATGCCAATTTCATTCGTCCGCTGCGCCACCGAGTACGCCATCACTCCGTAAAGGCCGATAGCCGCCAATAGAAACGCGATCCCCGCCATAACGCTCAACAAGCTTGCCGCAATTCTCTGCGCGAAAAGTGATCCCGCGATGTAGTCCGTCAGCGCGACACTATCGAAAATCGGCACTGTTGAATCCACCTCAGCAGATTCGCGCCGAATCGCGGCAATCGCATCGCCCACAGGTCCCGAAGTGCGCACATAGAATGAGAGCCCCATCTCCGGCCGGAAAACTTGCCTGATCGGTACGTAGAAATATGGCGACGCATTTTCCGTCATCCGGTACACCTTGATGTCTTCCGCGACACCCACAATCGTGAACCATTTGCCCCATCCATTTACCTTGCGCCCGATCGCAGCTCCGTGCGGCACAAACCGTCGCACGAATTCGCGGCTCACGATCATTACCGGCGCGTGCGTCTTGTCGTCCTGCAACGTGAAATCACGTCCCTCGAGGAGTGGAATCTTCATCAAGCTGAAGTAACCCGGCGCGACGAGGTTCCGATAAATCTTCATGTTCTCGCTTTGGCCTGCAACGTATCCTTCTATCTCCAAGTCTTCCCACGAACCGGCACTCACGCTCAAAGGCACGTAGTCGGCATAGCTCGCGGCGATAATTCCCGGTTGCCTTTCGAGTTGTTCGCGCAAGCGCCTGCAGAACGCATCTGCTTGCGTCGCATCGAAACCGGCGGCAGATAAATTCAATTGCGCCACCGCCACATGCTCCGGATCGAATCCTGGTTGCGTAGCCTTCGACAAATAAAAACTCTTTAGAAAAAGTCCCGCTCCGACGACGGCGACCACTGCCAGCGCCATCTCAGAACAAACCAGCAGCCCGCGCAGACGATTCGATCGCGCGCCAGCACTCCCGCTGCGGCCGCTCTCCTTCAACGTGTCATTCACATTGTCGCTTCCTGCATTCAGTGCCGGTGCGATTCCGGAAAGCGCAGCGACTAGGAACGCCAGCGCGGCTGCAAATAACACCGCTTCACGATCGATCGCGGGCCGCGCAAGAGCAGGAAGCACCGACGCCGGGACAAGATACCGCAGCGAGCCGCTCAGCCACGCGGCAATAAAAAGTCCCAGCACCGATCCCACCACCGCCATCAATAATGATTCAGTCAGGATTTGCCGCGCCAGCCTCGGTCGCGTCGCTCCCAGCGCCAGCCGGATTCCAAATTCCTTTCGCCGGCTGGTCGCGCGCGCGAGCAGCAAATTCGCCACGTTCGCGCAAACGATCAGCAGAACTACGCAGCTCGTTCCCATCAATATCATCAGCGGCGACTGCATCGATTCCTGCAATCCGAAATGTGACTCGCGCATCGGCAGCAGCGTTGCGCTCATCCCTTCATTCGTGTCGGCATCCGCTTTCGCCATGAACCCAGCCAACGATTTCAATTCTTCGCGCGCCTGCCCAATATTCACACCATCCCCAGCCGCGCCACCACCCGGAACATTCGCGTCTTACGATCTTGAAGCATCCAGTCGCCAGTCGATGTCAGTTCGCCATACATCGTCGCCGGCATCCACATGTCAAACGAGAGCCCGGGCATCGCACCCTGAAATCCCTCCGGTGCCACGCCAATGATCGTAAAAGTGTGCTGGTTAATTTGTAGGGTGGTGCCGAGAACGTTCGGATTCGAATTCAATCGGCCTTGCCAGTAAGAATGCGCGATCACAACTACAGGATGCGCGTTCTGCGCGTCATCGCGCTCCGCCTCCAATAAAGAATCTCCCCAACTCGGGTCGCACGCGCAACACGTCGAAAAAATTTCCCGAAACAAGCTGGCCCCACACCCGCTCCACATGCGTGCCATTCCCAGCCGCAAACGACCTCGCTTCCACCACGCTCATCGATTCGATCAGTTTCAAATGATCTCGAAAATCGCTGTAATCAAGATAAGAACTCATCACCGGGTCGCCCGATGGCGCTTGTTCCTCAAGCGCCACCACGCGCTCCGGCTCCGCCGCTCCCGGCAACGGATTCAGGAGCACAGTCCTAATCCAGCTGAACATCGTCGACGTCGCGCCAATCCCAAGTGCAAGCGTCAGCACCGCCACCGCGGTGAATCCAGGATTCTTTCCAAACATCCGCGCGCCGAATCTCACGTCCGCAAGAAAACTTTCCGCCGACGGCCATCTCCACACTTCGCGTCCGCTCTCCTGCGCAAGCGTCACATTCCCGAATTCACGCCGCGCCGCGTCCGTCGCATCGTTTCGAGTCATGCCGTTCGCCACAAGCTCTTCGATTTTCTCTTCCAGATGTTCTTGAATCTCGCTTGAGAGTTCGCGCTCCATTTTTCGCCGCATCATAAGTTGTTTCAGCCAGCTCATGATTTCACCGGCGCGAGCACCCGCGTTATCCCTTCGAGCATCCGCTCAAAACTCGAAACTTCTCGCTCAAGATGTTTTGCACCCATCGGCGTCAGCCGGTAAATCCGCACACGCCGGTTCGTCGAAGACACTCCCCACTCCGCTTTCACCAATCCTTCTTTCAGCAAGCGCTGCAGAGCCGGGTACAGTGATCCTTCTTCGATTTGCAGCAAGTCGTTCGAAATTCGCTTGATGTGCTGCGCCAGAGCATAACCGTGCATTGGTTGCCAGCGAATCGTTTGCAGCACCATCATCTCCAACGCCCCTGGAAACAAGTCTCTCTGATCGGTCATCGTAAAATGCCTTCCTATCCCTATTTACTCAGGCCATTCGATGCTAGGCCTAGAGCAACATAGTATAGACGCGACCATTCGTCAAAATGTTCCCGCCTCATTTCCCAAAAAAGTTCCCCGGATATCCTCTCGTTCCTTCCGCGTTACGCATTACCTACAGGTACTTATTTCCTACGCAAACGTAACATGCGTACTATTCCCACTTTTCTTGACTCCCGCGTTATAATTCGCCCTCTCTCGGAGGCTACCCGTGGGCTGGTTCAGGAAACCGCGTCCCGATTTGGTCCGAACGGTTCGTCAGGACTGGCATGCTCCCCTCACCGGCGACAAGAACCTCGTCTACGGTATCGGCATAAGCACCGTCACGTGGTCCTACGACATTTTTGGTATGGAGCTCAACGAGGGTCTGGCATCCCTTCGCCGCGGCCATGCCGAGTTCGCGCGCGAACACGCCGTTGTATCAGCTCACCTTTGTGACCGATTCGTCCACCCCTTGGCAGGCTTGATCTCCGCTCTCGAGCAGCACGCTCGGCACTACGGCACGCTACCTTCGGTGGAACCCCTTCATGCCGAGAATTTCCAGGGCGATGTGGCGCGCAGAGCAGCTTCTCTAAATGACATCCTTTCGCAGCTCTTGTGGCGCCACCACCTGCGATTCCTGCATAAGCTGCGCACTCTGAGCGAAATCACATTCAACGTCTCTTCCATTTACCGCAATGCCGTCGAGCGCGTTTCGGAAGGTTCCTCGCTATCCTGCCGGCAGGATTGGGATGCTCTCGAGTGCGCGCATCTCGATCTCGGCACAGCCTTTAGCGAAGCTACTGTGCTCTTGAAGTGCTTCCTAGTCGCTCTACCCGATCAAGAAGTGAAGTTCTTCGGCGAGCAGCTCGCTTTCGCCACTTCCGAGCAAAATCCCGCGCTCAATAGACGCGCGCCCTCATTCCGGCGACAATAAGATCGGTCGCCAAGGAATCCCGCGGCCCGGCTCCCGCGTCGAACCTTTCGAGCGGTTGCCTAACCAACTCTAACGGTGTTACCGGAAGGAACATGCAGGACAACTCAGGGGGCGGGGCCAGCATCCCATTTGCCGGATGCGTCCCGAACGGGTAAGGGTGGCCCGAGCGAGACCTACCGAAACCGGCGGGTTCACCGAACCGGAAGCGATTCGGCGAGCCCAGCAGGGTGACGAAGCTGCATTTGAGCATCTCTACAGGATGCACAATCGCCGCGTCTATGCCCTGTGCCTGCGTATGGTTGGGCGGACTGCCGAAGCGGAGGACCTCACACAAGAGGCTTTCCTCCAACTCTTCCGGAAGATCGCAACTTTCCGGGGTGAATCGGCCTTCTCGACCTGGTTGCATCGGCTCTCTGTAAACGTCGTGCTGATGCGATTACGCAAGAAGACGGTCTCGGAGAGTTCTCTTGAAGAAGCCACTGAACCCGACGAGGAATCTGGCGGTCCCAGAAGAGATTTTGGCGCCGCGGATCCGTTGCTTTCCGGTTCGGTGGACCGGATCAACCTACAACGCGCCGTTGAAAAACTTCCGCCGGGTTATCGCGCAGTTTTCGAACTGCACGACATCCAGGGCTACGAACATAATGAAATCGCCGGTATCATGAGCTGCTCGATCGGCAACTCTAAATCGCAGCTCCACAAGGCGAGAACACGGCTTCGAGAACTTTTGCATGAGGCCGAGCGGGACAGAGCGCGCGATGCGCGCCAGGCCGCTAAAACAGAGATTGAGCAGGAAAGTTGACAAGCTCGCGGTTAAAAAGTTTATTCGTTCCATGACTTCGTCAGAGTCAGCGTCAGAGAAGGTGCAACATGCTTTGCCATGAATTCGAAATTGCGTTTGAGCAGTTCGGCGATATCGATCCGCCGGCCGAGGCAGTTGCTCATCTTGAGCAGTGCGCCAATTGCCGTGCCATGGTCGAAGATCTCGAACTGATTTGTTCCTCGGCTAAAGCTCTGGCTGAGCCGCCGCAAGAGCCGCCTGAACGAGTTTGGCTCAATCTCCGTGACCGTCTCCGCGAAGAAGGCATCATTCGCGAATCTGAGCCTATCGCAAGCCAGGATTGGATTGCGGAAATTTTCGCAATGCTTCGCCGGCCTGTCCTTGCGGGCGCCTATGCCGTTCTCGCTCTTGCCGCTGTCGGCCTCGTCTGGCTGCAATCTCCCGCGCCTGATCAGCCCGATACCTCGGCTGTAGCCTCTGCTGTTCCTGACATTTCCCGCAGCCTCGACAACATGGAGACCGCCACAATTCAGCATCTTCATCCCGCGGATTCAGCCGCTGACGCTTCGCTCACTCGTAATATTGCGGTCGTTGACAAGTTTATTGCACTATGTGAAAAGACAGTACGCGAACATCCCCGCGATGCAGATGCGCGGGAATATTTGAACGGGGCCTATCAGCAAAAATCCGAATTGCTTGCCGCTGCCGTACAACGCAGTTGGCCAGGGGAATAAGCCATCATGATTGCGTCACTCTTTGATTCATCGGCGCTTCGTTCGATTCGTCCAGTTCTCGCAGGCGCAGCCGTCGTTTTCGCTTTTGCGCTGCCTGTCTCTGCCCACGTTGAAAAACATTTCAACGTGCAGGGCCGTCCTGTCGTCATCCTGCAAGACGCCAGCGGCCACATCGAAATCAAGTCGTGGAAAAAGCAGGAAGTTCTCGTCGTTGGCGATGAGAGCAGCAAAAACGTAATGATCGATACCGAGCAAGCCGGCTCGCGCATCGAAGTCGACACGCAAATCGTCGACTCTTCGGCTCGCGCTGCCGATCTTCAGGCCAACTACGTCATTACTGTGCCCGAAGAAACCGAACTACAAATTCGTACCGAATCCGGCAGCATCGTCGTCGAAAGCGTCCACGGCGATCTCACCTTCGAAACGATTTTGGGCGACGTAAATCTGCAAGACGTTGGCGGCATGCTCAGCATTAAAAGCACAGAGGGCACCATCATCTGCACCCGTTGTGATGGCAGCATTTCCGCCCAAACTGTCAGCGGCAACGTGAAGCTCTTCCAGCCAATTATGGATCACGTCACCGTGCATACCACCGCCGGCAATATTTTCTTTGACGGCGATTTCCTGAAACACGGCATCTATCTCCTCAAGAGCGACACCGGCAACACCGAAGTTCGCTTTGGCAAAGCGAGTTCCTTCGATCTCACTGCCACTTCCGTGCAAGGAACGGTGTTCAATCAGGCCAAGCTTCAGCCCGATAAACACAGCCATCATCTGAAGCTGCCGAAGTTCAGCACCTCGGCCGCATTCGTTTCGGGCACGTACGGCGATGGAAACGCCAAAGTCGAGCTCAGTTCCTTCAGTGGTACAATCAAAATTTCTAGCCGCGACTAGCGCCGTTTTTCTTCCGCGCAACTCGCGAATTCGATGCATTCGTCCCTTCTACGACCGCGTCTGAAATTGCTGTGTCTCGCCGGCTTCATGGGCTGCGGGAAAACCACGGTCGGAAAACTTCTCGCAAGTCAGCTGGGTTGGCGCTTCATCGATCTCGATGAGCGCATCGAGTCTCGCTCCGGCCTTCGCATCTCCGAAATCTTTGAACGGCTGGGCGAACAATCTTTCCGCGATCTGGAAAGCGAACAGCTCTCCCGCGTGCTCGAAGAAAGTGCTGCGTCGGATGTCCCCATCGTTGTTGCTCTTGGTGGCGGCACCTTTGCCCAGCCGCCAAATCTCGAATTGCTTCGCGCCGCATGCAAACCAGCCGATGCGCCGCGAGAAGGCTTCGTCGTCTGGCTCGATTGTTCCGTCGACCAACTTTTCGCGCGTTGCGTCACCATGGACAATCGTCCTCTCTTCCGCGACGAAACTACATTTCGCAAACTTTTTGACGAACGCCTTCCCTTCTATCGTCTCGCCGACTTCCGCGTGGATGGTGCAGGTGCTCCGCGCGAAGTCGTAGAACGCATTCTCGCGCTCAACATTTTTGGCGGCGATCTTCAACTCTCCGCGTGGCGCGCGGAAAATTCGGAGGCCCACACTTGAAATCTTTTCATTCAGTCGCGACTCTCGGAATTCTCGTTTTGTCCGCCGCTTGCTGCCTCGCCTCTCCCGCCGCGGATCAAAAAGCCTTCCTTCGCGGAAGACCGCGGACGATTCGAAATCACCGTGAACGGATCGAAAGTTGGCACCGAAGAATTTTCGGTATCGAAAGATGGCGCTGGCTGGGTTGCAAAAGGCACCACGGAACTTCATTCGGCGGCGGGCTCCGGAAAAGTAAGCGGCGAGTTGCACTTAAACGCTACTGGCGCTCCCACTCGCTACGACTGGAGTTCCGACAGCGGCAAGAAAGTCACATCGAACACGACATTTGAAGGCTCCGAAGCAAAGATGATGACTACCATCGGCAGCGAAAAGCCGATCAAACAGGATTTTTTCTTCGCGCCACCGGTGGTGATTCTCGATAACAATCTTTACCACCAATACGAAGTGATCGCGCGTATCTACAATTGGACCGCGCGCGGCCCCCAGAATTTCTCCGTCTTGATTCCGCAGGAACACATGCCAGGCTCCGTCACTGTCGAAGCGACACCAGCCGGCGCCGCTACCGGTTCAGCCGCGGAACAACTCCACGTACACTCCACCGACCTCGACATTTTTCTTTTTATGGATTCCACGCATCGCTTGATGCGCATCAGCGTCCCTAGCGCCAACGCCGAAATCGTCCGCAAGTGATTCGGATTTGTAGGGACGGGGCTTGTCCCGCCCGATTTGGAGGGTTCGAATTCCTACTTCAAGTCCCGCACAGTCGCATAATCTTTCGGATTCAGTTTTTTCCAATCGCCGCGAATAATCGCTTTTCGAATCTGCTCCGGCGTCTGTCCCATCCTCGTTTGCTCGTACGCGTAAATTCCTTCCATGCGGCAGATATTGCAGGTAGTCGCGTGCATCCCGACAAAGCAATCCAACAAACTCGTGTGTGAATCCGTACGATCGCAGAAGCAATAGCACGGCTGCTCGTACAGCACCGGCCTGATCTTCGCCGCCATCGCATACGAATTCTGCGTCAATCCATCCTTGAATTGCGCCGCATCAAGCACATTCGGCAACGCTTCTTTTGGGGGAGCGGTGTGGTGCGCGGGTACATCGTCTTTGTCGGAGGAAAACGCCGCAGGCGCCGGCAGGATCAGCGCCGTGCCAAGCGCGGCGAAAATCAGTAGCATCGCCGGCCCGCTGAACTTCGCAACAAATTTTGTTCGGATCATTTCAACTCTCCCGCAGCGCTAAAAAACCATTCCCACAAATAAAATTGGCCCGGCGACATTCTATCCCCAAGAGGACGCCGGGCCAACTCTATCGATAGAAATTGCTAAAACGATCCTCGCCGCGTATTCCGAAAACGTGTTTCTGGTTTCGTCGGCTCCACGGTCAGATTCTGTTCGCTTCCGCGCCGCAGCACCGTCACCGGCACTGTTTTGTCTTCGCGCTTCTCGCGCAATCTGTCCCGCATCTCGTTCAGGTTTCGCACGCGTTCGCCGGCAACCTTGATCACCACGTCGCCAGCTTTCATTCCAGATTTTTCCGCCGGAGATCCGGATTCCACGTCAGTCACCAGCACTCCTTCGCCGTCTGGCGCGCCAAAATAATTGCCAAGCTGTCCTTCAATATCTTCGGCGCTTACGCCAATCGTCGGAGTGGTCGATCGCGAATAAATCTCGATGTTCGGCATCGTCATACTAAACGCTCGTGGACGTTGCTGGCATCGGTGGCATCGGTGCGATCGCCGGCATCGGCGTCATACGGCCCATCTCGTCCGAATCCCTGGCCAAATCCACGCTCCATCGATTCTTCCACGTTGCCCAAGGTTGCGGTCACAGTTTGCGATTTGCCGTCCCGCCAAACTGTAATCTGCACCTTGTGGCCCGCGGGAATCTCGCGAATCAACCGCCGGAATTGCACCGTACCTTCCACGTGCTCCCCGTTGAATTCAAGAACCACGTCGCCGGATTTCAATCCCGCTTTTTCCGCGGGACTTTCTTCTTCCACTTCGCTGATGTAAACGCCGCGAGTCTCGGAAAGTTTTAGTTCCTTCGCTCGATCTGCATTTACTCCTTCCGTTTCCACGCCGAGCCAGCCTGAATCTTCGCCCTGCGGCATTTCTTCCGACCAGACCAGCGGCGACGCATCCATCTGTGATTTCCACGCTTGCGCCTGCGCCACCTGCGCCAGCAGTTCCGCGCGCAAATCTCCGTCTTGTCCGCTCAGTGTAGTTGCCAACGCCGCTTGTTTTTCGGCGAGAGCGCTTGCCACTTGCGCCTGCACCTCGTTGAACGTATTCGTCCTGACTGAATCCAGTTGTGCGCGAAGCGCTTCCCGAATTCTCTGCGTATCTACAGCTCGGTCACAATCTTGTTGCTGCGGCGGATTCGGCGCAGCCGCTACCCGGCCCGTGGCGCTGAATACCACCGCCCCCACACCGAGGGCAGCTAGCGCCAGCATTGGTTTCGTTTTCATGGAACTTCCTCCTGCAGGTTTCGACGTTTCGCAGCAGCTTCCGTGAGCGCGCCGCGCTTGCCTAATTGTTTGGAGCGTTAAGCTGTAGGCTTCAGAGCTTCCACTTCCACCGATCCGTTTACCGCACGCATGTGAAGCAGCGGTCCGCCACGGCCGATTTTTCCCGTCATCGCGCCGCGCTTCGCGGAACTCTTAATCGCAAACGGAATTTCTGAAGTCGTGAATCCGTTCATGCTCAGCACGTCAAGATCGGCGCCGATATTTGCGGGAAGACCCAGCGTCACCGTGCCGTTCACAGTTTCGAGCGTCATACCATCCTCGCCAAGCTGAACCATTTCTTCGTGAATGCTTCCGTTGGTTGTGCGCGCGCTCAAACTTCCCGCACAGTTGTACGCCTCGATATTTCCGTTTACAGTGTGCAGCTCACCAGACGTCTCCATCCCAGTGACGCCAACATTTCCATTTACGGTTGCGACACGCTCCAGCAGCGCGCGATACGGCACACGTACGTGATATTCCACCGTCACATCCACGCTGCGATCTTGCGGATACCGTGTAGCGATATTCACGCGGCCCGGTGTTGCACCGACATCAATCACCACATCACTTAAGTCCGCCGGACTTTGGCGCGCAGTCTTCACCGCGCGGATCTCCACTTCATTTCGATCCCATCCGCGCACTTCCACGGAGCCATTTAAATTTTCGAGATGTAATGTGCCTGTCGCCGCCAGAGGAATCGTTTTTTCAAATATTTGATCGGCCGCGAACGCCGGCGCGGCGCACACCACGGCGCTTAGAAAGGCTCCCACCAGCCAGTTCCGCATTGCACACCCCCGAAGTGTTGTATGCGCTTGCTTGGGCCCGACTCTAGGACGCAAATTAAAATTCACTCGCCGCATTCTTCGCGGCACAAAACTACATCAGCCGAAATTCCAATCGCACTGTCGTCACTACCGGAACCGGCTTGCCATCGAGCATCATCGGTTTGTAGCGCCACTTGCGCACAGTGTTCGCGGCTGAATTCACCAATACTTGCTCGCCGGAAATTCCGCGCACGTCTTCCACGTGTCCATCGCGATCGATCAAAACTCGCAGTTCCACGGATCCTTCAATTCCCGCTTGCTGTGCTTCATCCGGATATTCCGGACGAGGCGCATAGGTGCATCGTTTTTGCTGATCGGCGGCATCCACTTTTACTCCGCCATACCAGAGTTGATCGAGCTTCATCCACCAAATTTCCGTCATCGCTGGCGGCGGTTCGGGAGGCATCGGCGCGATCGCGGGTGTATTTCCTGATGGAAGACTCGGCGACGGCGTGCGCGACATCGCGGGCGTAGTCGCGGTCGGCGCCATCGGCGCAAGGGTTATCGTCGCTGAAATTGCGGGCGTCCGGCTGCCGGGCGGCATTGTCGCTTGAGGAGGCATGGGCGCAAGAGCGGGCATCGGCATGAAAACGTCGCGCGCCATTTGATCTTGTTCCGCGGCAAGCTCTTGCATCACCTGCTGAATTTGCATCCGCGTCTGCTCGGTGTATTGCGTGACTTCCGAAGTCTGGGCAAGCTCCGCCATCTGCTTCATCTGTTCTTGAAATTGTTTTGTCTGCAGACGAAGTTGTTGCTCGATAGCTTGCGATTGCAGCTTCATCGAGTCGGCATAGATCAGGTGAATATTTCCAGCTGCCGCGCGCAGATGCAATACTTTTCCGCCGCCGTTGAGTTCGCACTCGCCATGCTGCTGCTTGCCCGCGGCGTTCGTTACGTAATTCACTTTCATCGGGAGGCCGGGGTCCGCGACGATGCGGTGCTCGGGAGATTCCACCGTCGCATCGATGGTGATCGCGAGCGAGCGCGGCACATAAATCACAATGTCGCCCTGCTTCGCGGCAAGATCTGAAGCATTGATTATTTTCCCGCCCGGCGAAAACCAAGCGGTGATCGATCCGGTTCCCGTGGATGCGTGTACTTCGTTTTCAACTTGTGTGAGCAGAATGCTGCCGCCGTGGCTTTCGAGCTGCATTGGTCCCGCGACGCGGAGCACGCGAATTCCTCCGCCAGATGTATGCGCATTAATCGCGCCGGCTGCTTCGCCAAAACTGATTTGTCCCGCGGCGCTCGTCGCCGTCACTTCCGAACTCGCGCGATCCACGGAAATATTTCCGCCGCCCGTTTCAAGATTTGCCTGGCCGCCGATACTTCCCGCGTGAATGTGTCCGCCGGAAGTATTCAGATCCGCGTCGCCGCCAATGTTCGCCGCGGTGATATGGCCGCCGCCGCTTTTCGCGGACAAATCTCCAGCTACGTTTCCAATAACGATGTGCCCACCTTTTGTATCCAGCTTCGCTTCCGAAACATTTCCAACAGTGATGTTTCCGCCGCCCGTTTCAAGCTGCACAGAAGAATTCGAATCCTGCATTTCGATGTTGCCGACGCCAGTGGAAATTTCCACATGAAGATTTCGCGGCACAGACAATTCATACGTAACCCATAAGCTGCCGGAATAATTCTGCGTGGGAACGCGGGCCGAAAGAACGATGACCTTGCCCGGAGAAGTTGTCCGCACGCGATACGAATCGAGAATTTCGCGCGCATTCGCTTCGTTTCCGTCCGTTTCAATGCGTACGCGATAGCTCACTTGTCCGGTCGCATCGGTGCGAACAAAAACATTTCCGACATCAATGTCGAGACGCATGCGCTTCGCCGCTCCTAGCGGAACCGAGCCGGATTTATCTGAGAACGCATGCGCCTTCGGCGCGATCGCTGGCCGAAGAGTTGGCTGGCGGTCTTGCCACGCACTCGGCGCAAGTGCTGGCGGCGCGACGCGAGGCATCGCGGCATTGGGCTCTGCGATTGCGCTGGATATTGAGTCGGCGACGACGACCAAGCTACCGGGCGTGGAGTTTTGCGCAGGCGGCGCAGTCGGAAAACTCTGTGCGCTGGCCGTCGCGGCCCACAAAATTGCGGCTGCGAGTGCTACTCCCCGAAAATTGATTTGGAATTTCACGAACATTTTTCGATCTATCTGTTTTGACGCAGCAGGACGCGCAAAGACGTTCGCGCCGCGATCACTGTTGCGGCTGGGACGAATTCAGATGCCGCACTGCTGCGGCGGCCTGTACCCTCACATATCCATTCGCGTCGTGCTTGCTCAGCGTCTGCAACAATTCGCGCACGCGGGCATCGGTGGAAGCGTGTCCTGTTTCCACCGCGCCGCGCAACTGATTGATCGCAACGATACGCACACCGGGATTTGGATCGTGGACAAGAACTTGGAGCAGCGCGTTGCGCACATCAGGATCTTCGTTCGCGCCTTGAAGAGCTTCGAGAGCATTCACTCGAACCGAGGCATTCGGATCTTTCAGCGCAGCCTGGCAGAGGACACCGCGAACATCCGCATCATCGGCGCGCGAGCGAAGCACTTCCACAGAATCCAGACGAACATCGGGCTCGAATTTTTGTCCGTTCGAAATCACATAAGCGAGCACGCGCTTTACGTCGGCATCGCCGGCGTCGCCTTCAATCTCAACTGGCTTTACCGCGCGGAGATGGACGAGAACTGTCGGGCTGCCGCTCGGCGCATCCGGAACAAGTTGCACTCCAGAGACAGAAAGATTCTGCAGCTCCTGATCGGAGATTCGCTGCGGCGCAGTGACAGTGAGTTGCGGCGCGGGAACGATTCCAGATTGCTCCGTGCCGACGTTTTGCCCTGATGGAATTGCGCGGCCGACAAGCAAGCCGACGATTACAAATGCAGTGGCGGCGAGCGCAGGATGCATCGCGAGTTCCATGCGCCACTTCGAAAACATCCGGCCAAAACTCCACGCGGAAATTACGTCGCGCTGCGAATCCGCTCCATCATCGAGAGCTTCGGCAAGTTCGCTGCGGCACTGCGCGAGCAACGCTCCGGCTTGGTCCAGTAAATCCGCAGGCTGAGAAAGAGTGGACAACATTTGGTGCAAGCGAAGTTCGCCGGCCATTGACGCGGCGCATTCGTTGCACGCGCCAACGTGTTGTTCAACAGCTTCACGCTCTTCGGCAGACGCTTCGTCACAGACGTAGAGAATGATTAGCCGCTGTGAATCTTCACAGTTGAGAGGAGCGCGCGATGTTTCTTGCGTCATAGCAGCCCTCCCAATTGCCCGCGCAATTTGCGCGTGGCGCGGAAGAGCGAATTCTTCACGGTCTCTTCGCTGGTGCCGAGAGCGTCGCCGATCGCGCGCAAGCGGAGTCCCTGGTAGTGCTTCATTTCAAAAACAATTCTTTCGCGTGGAGAAAGGCGTTCCATCGCGGATGCAATTTGCTGCGCTATTTCTTTGCCCATCGCGGAACGTTCAGGATCCGCGCTGGGTTCCGCCTGGCGATCGAAGAAATCCCGCGGCGCATCTTTTTCTTCGGATAGCTCGGGAGCTTGATCTTCGGGGCGGCTTTTCGTGCGCCGCATGTGATCGAGGCAAACATTTGTAACGATGCGATAGAGCCAGGTGTAGAAACTGCATTCGAAACGGAAGCGGTGAAGATTTTTGTACGCTTTCAGAAATGCTTCCTGATAAATATCGCGCGCATCTTCGGGGCGGCGCATCATGTTGAGCGCGAGACGAAGTACGTCGCGATCGTAGCGGTGGACCAATGCTTCGAAGGCGGCGCGATCGCCGCGCTGGGCCTGGGCTACTAATTCCTTTTCTTCGAGACGCGCTGCGGCGGCCGCGCGATCTGCGGCGGATTCTGGCGCCTTGGGTACAGGCAGGGCGATAGCGAAGCCGGTGAACGGCATGTCTAAGAGTATAGACGCGGCGAAGGGTCGATTGTGAGCAGGAAGATTGGGTTGGTATCTGCGAGTTAGAGTGTATGAGATTGCGGGAATTAGGAGTGGCGCAAATGCTGTCCTAAATTCGCTAACTACTTTATTTTCATATATTTATGTCGCGGTACAGCACTCCCACCCCTTAGGGGGTTGTTTTTGGATAGTGATGATTCTAAAGGGGTTACCTAGTACTATTACTAATAAAGTTGTTGAAAATAAAGGAGTTAGGTCTGTTTTGGAGGACGGTTTTTGCAGGGGTACTAGGACTTGGTGCTTACAGGGGGTGTGGCGAAAGAATTGGGTGCTCGAAGCGGTTGGCGGCGACGCGGATATGGGTGGCGGAGGGGTCGACCTTGATGTCGGCCATGTTGGTGGAAAGCTGATTGTCGTGGATCGAGACGTCATCGGTTTTTTCGATGAGGATGGCGAGTTTGTTGGAGGTGAAGGTGTTGCCTGCGATGGTGTAGTCGCGGCTGGGATCTGGGGCGGAGCCGCGTTGGAAGAGCCAGATTCCGATTTCTTTGCTAGTGGAAATTCGGTTGTGAATGATGGTGTTGGATTCGCCGTGTTCGATGGCGATGCCGTCGTGAAGCGAGTCTTCGATGTCATTGTCTGTGACGGTAGTGTTGCGGGAGAAGCCCAGCCAGAAACCGTAGCCGCTGTGGCGGGCGATGTTGTGGTAGAACTCGTCGCCTGAAGTGAAAGTGGATTCGAAAGAATTGTGGGGCGAATCGCTGCCGTCATTGTAGGCGACATAATTCGAATCGCTGGAATTACCGGTGGAAGCTTTGCTGAGGAAATAGCCGTCGCCGGAGTGGGTGAAAGAATTGTCGACGATGCGATTGTGATTGCTGCCCTCGATGAGAAGGACGCCGGCGGAATCGCATCCGTGAGAATAAGATTTGGATTCGCAGCGGACATTCCAATCGGCGTGATTCTGCAGGAGGTTGTTGCTGGGAAGAATTGTAGAGAGCGATGCCCCAGCCGGAGTTTTTGGAGAGATCGGATTTGTAGATTGTGGCGCGAGTGGTGCGAGCGAGCAAGGATTCCGTTTTGCGCGTCGTGAGCGGTGACGTTTTCAACCCAGACATCATCGAGATTTTTTAGATAGAGTCCCGCGCCGTAGGATTCCCAAGCGTCGAGATCGAAGATGTTGATCCAGTCTGCTTCGTCGTAGTGCGACTCGGTGGAAAGAAGTTTTTGAGCGCGGCTTCTGCTTAGGTCCATATACATTACTTTTATATTTGCGCCGTCGCCTGCTTCTCCTTCGAGAAAAATGTTGAAGCGGAAACCGTGGATTGCGCCGCCGCGGATTTCGATGTGGCTGTGGGCTTTGGAGTGGATGCCGATGCCGACGCGTTCCCAGGGATTTTTTGCGCCGCTTTCGATCGTCACTCCGTTGAGGTCGAGCGTGATGTTATCGGCAGCAAGTTCGATGACGGCGGAGCCGTCTGGTGACGGAGAGATGGTAGTTGCCGGGAGCGATTTTGGCGCTGTGGGTGAGGGTGATTGGGGCGTCGAGTTTGACGATCGGGAGATCTTGTGGTGCCGAAGGTGCGGACTGGGTCGCGCGAACAATATATGGCATCGAGAAAGCGAAAATCAACGAGAGGACGAGCTTTGAGTACACGGCAGTTTCCTCCGATGTGTTGCGCGGAATTATACTAGCCGAAGATGGCGCGGACTAGGATGTACATGGCGGCGCAGAGGATGAAGTCGAGACCTAGGCCTGCGTCTATCTGGAAGAGTTTGTGTTGCCAGAATTCGGAGAGGTGGGGTTGGAAGGCGTAGTAGAGGGTGTTGCCAGCGAGGATGGCTAACAGGGATTTGGCCCAGGGCAGGGTGCGGGTGAAGAAGTTGCGGGGTTGTTGGGTGGTGGATTCGTTGGAATCGCGGGTTTGGTTTTGGGTGGGCATGGAGATTCCGCCGAACCGTGAGACCTCAATAGAATTAGACACCGGTTTTTCGTGTTGGGATTCAGAAGTGCGAGGGACGGTGCAGCCTCAAACAGATGCGTCAGGGGACGACGTGTGTTGAGGGCGAGTTGTTGAACCGGTTGGGATTTTGCGTTTTGACATTTTGCGGGGTCCGCTTAGTGGTGATGACGGTCCCAGATATCGCCGGGACTGGCCCGGCAATATCTGGGGCACCCGGCCATGGAAATATCCCTGATACGATGATTGCCCTTTTGAATTTGACACCGGTTTTTTGTGTTGGGATTCAGAAGTGAGGGACGGTTCTGCCTCAAACAGATGCGTCAGCGGACGACGTGTGTTGAGGGCGAGTTGTTGAACCGGTTGGAACTTTTGCGTTTGACATTTTGCGGGGTCCGCTTAGTTGGGATGACGGTCCCAGATATCGCCGGGACTGGCCCGGCGATATCTGGGGCACCCGGCCCGCTTCGCGGGCAGCCTCGCCTCTACAGAGACGGCATGGAAAGAAACGGCCCGGAGATTTTTGATCTCCGGGCCGTTTAATTTTTAACAGCAGATCCGTCGGCCTAAAGCGCCTCGGGATGAAAATTCACGCGTAGCGTGAATTTTCAGCTTTCTGCGACTGCGCCGCCGGTGGCATCTTTGCGGAGGAAGTCGAGTGCCGCGGCTTCTTCGGGCGAAAGATCTGGCGTGATTGCTTCGGTGATCGGCATCTGCTCTGGAACTTCGGTGAGCAGGCGGATGTTGCGGTACCACTCGAGGCCCGTGCCGGCGGGAATCAGGCGGCCCATGATGACGTTTTCCTTGAGGCCGCGGAGATAATCCACTTTACCGGCGACGGCTGCTTCGGTGAGGACGCGCGTGGTTTCCTGGAAGCTCGCCGCGGAGATGAAGGAATCCGTGGAGAGCGACGCCTTGGTGATGCCGAGGAGCAAAGGACGCCCGGTAGCGGGACGGCCGCCACCTTCGATGATGCGATCGTTTTCCTCGCGGAAGCGGAACTTATCAACCTGCTCCTCGAGAAGGAACGGCGTATCGCCGACGTCTTCGACTTTTACCCAGCGCATCATCTGGCGAACGATGGTTTCGATGTGCTTATCGTTGATGGTGACACCCTGCAGGCGGTAAACCTCCTGCACGGCGTTGACGAGATAGGCTTGCGTGAACTTTTCGCCGAGCACAGCCAGAATGTCGTGCGGGTTGAGCGGGCCATCGATGAGCGGCTCGCCGGCGAGAAGCTTTTCGCCTTCCTGCACCTGGATGTGTACGCCGCGCGGGACGGAATATTCTTTTTGCGTTTTGCCGTCTTCGCTTTCGACGTAAATCTTGCGCATGCCCTTGGCGATTTCGCCGTATTTCACGATGCCATCGATTTCGCTGATGACAGCGGGATCCTTGGGCTTGCGAGTTTCGAAAAGTTCGACAACGCGCGGCAGACCGCCGGTGATGTCTTTGGTCTTGGTGGATTCACGCGGAATTTTCGCGAGAACGTCGCCAGGCATGACTTCGAAGCCGTCTGTAACCATCAAGTGAGCGCGCGTGGGCATGAGGTACTTCTTGCGGACGCGGCCCGCATCGTCTTTGATGAGGACGGTGGGCTGGCGCTTTTCGTCGTCGAGAGGAAGCATGACGACGCTTTGCGAGAGGCCCGTGACTTCGTCAACCTGTTCTTCGATGGTGATGCCGGGCTGGAGGTCTTTGAACTGAATCAAGCCGCCAACTTCGGTGAGGATGGAGAATGTGTAGGGATCCCATTCCGCCATCTTCTGGCCCATTTGCACGGGCCGGCCCTCGGCAACGAGAAGACGAGTGCCGTAAGGAACTTCGTGGCGTTCCTTTTCGCGGCCCTTTTCGTCAACGACTGCGACGTAACCGCCGCGGCTCATGACGATGACCGCGTCGTTGCGTCCCTCGACGTGCTTGAGGTCGACGTATTTCACGAGACCGCTTGCGCGGGCGACGAGTTCCGATTGCTCGGCAACGCGGCTAGCCGTGCCGCCGATGTGGAACGTACGCATGGTGAGCTGAGTGCCGGGCTCGCCGATGGACTGCGCGGCGATGACGCCGACAGCTTCGCCGAGTTCCACCATGCGGCCTGATGCGAGGTTGCGGCCGTAGCACTTCGCGCAAACTCCGCGGCGCGATTCGCAAGTGAGCACGGAGCGAATCTTGACGCGGGTGACGCCGGATGCCTGGATGGAATTGGCAATTTCTTCGGTGATTTCCTGGTTCACGTCTGCGATCAGCGTGCCTTCGAAATCTTTCAACTTTTCGAGAGAGACACGGCCAACGACACGATCGCGGAGCGGTTCGACTTCTTTCTTGCCCTGCTCGAGGATCGGCTCGACGTAAATGCCTTCGGTGGTGCCGCAATCGGGCTCGGTGATGATTACGTCTTGCGCCACATCAACGAGGCGCCGCGTGAGGTAGCCGGAATCCGCCGTCTTGAGAGCGGTATCGGCGAGACCCTTGCGAGCGCCGTGCGTGGAGATGAAGTATTGCAGCACGTCTAGACCTTCGCGGAAGTTTGAAGTGATGGGCTGCTCGATGACTTCGCCCGAGGGCTTGGCCATCAAACCGCGCATTCCGGAAAGCTGACGAATCTGCTGCTTGGAGCCGCGGGCGCCGGAATCGGCCATGACGTAGACCGGATTGATGACGCCTTCTTTTTCCTGCTGCTCGAGCGCTTTGAAAAGTTCTTCGGAGACGCGCTCGGTGACTTTGCCCCAGATGTCGATGACTTTGTTGTAGCGTTCGCCGTTGGTGATGGCGCCGTCGAGATATTGTTCCTGAACGCGAACGACTTCTTTTTCGGCGTTTTCGACGAGCTTGTGTTTATCGCCAGGGATGACGAGGTCGTCGATGCCGATGGAGATGCCGGATTTAGTGGCGTAGAGGAAACCGAGTTCTTTCAGCTCGTCGAGCATTTTTACGGTGCGCTCGATGCCGTACTGCAGATAGGAGAAGTGAACGAGCTGCTGGACGCCCTTTTTCTTGAGCAAACCATTTACGAACGGAGTGCCCTTCGGGAGATGGTCATTGAAAATGGCGCGGCCGACGGTGGTGTTCAGGAATTGTTTATCAAGCTTGATCGGCTCGGTGTGAACGACGTCTTGATCGTCGAACGCATTGGTGAGATCGATGACTTCGCCGGTGTAGCGGAGGCGAACCGGAGTGAGCAGTTCGACTTCACCAGCTTCGACCGCCAAAATAATTTCTTCGACGCTACCGAATGCGCGGCCTTCGCCCTTGCCGCCGGGACGCGCCTTGGTGAGGTAATAGATTCCCAAGATCATGTCTTGTGACGGAACGGCGAGCGGAAGTCCATGCGCCGGTGACAGAATATTTTTTGCGGAGAGCATGAGCACCGAAGCTTCGATCTGCGCTTCGGGCGAAAGCGGAATGTGCACAGCCATCTGGTCGCCGTCAAAATCCGCGTTGAACGCGGTGCAGACGAGCGGATGGATGCGGATCGCCTTGCCTTCGACGAGGACCGGTTCGAACGCCTGAATGCCGAGACGATGAAGCGTAGGAGCGCGGTTCAACAGAACCGGATGCTCGCGAATCACTTCTTCGAGAATGTCCCAAACGATCGGGTCTTGCTGCTCGACCATTTCCTTGGCTTGCTTGATGGTGGTGCAATGGCCGCTGGCTTCGAGACGGTGATAGATGAAAGGCTTGAAAAGTTCGAGCGCCATTTTCTTCGGCAGACCGCATTGGTGGAGCTTGAGCTCGGGGCCGACGACGATTACGGAACGGCCGGAGTAGTCCACGCGCTTGCCGAGAAGATTTTGGCGGAAGCGTCCCTGCTTGCCCTTGAGAGTATCGGACAAGGATTTGAGAGGACGATTGTTGGTACCGCGAAGCACGCGGCCGCGACGGCCGTTATCGAACAGCGCGTCAACAGCTTCCTGAAGCATGCGCTTTTCGTTGCGGACGATTACGTCTGGAGCGTGAAGCTCCATGAGCTTTTTGAGGCGGTTGTTGCGATTGATAACGCGGCGATAGAGATCGTTTAAGTCTGACGTGGCGAAACGGCCGCCATCGAGAGGCACAAGCGGGCGCAGCTCGGGAGGCAGAACCGGAACAACGTCAAGAATCATCCACTCGGGCTTGTTGCCGCTCTTGCGGAAAGCTTCGACAACTTTCAGGCGCTTGGCAAACTTGATGCGCTTTTGCAGGCTGGCATCAATCTTCATGCGCTCGCGAAGATCTTCGCTGAGCTTTTCGATATCGACGCCGCGGAGAAGTTCCTTGATGGCTTCGGCGCCCATCGCGGCGCGGAATTGGCCGGGATATTCCTTGACGAGTTCGCGATATTTTTCTTCGGGAAGCAGGTCGCGTTCCTTGATGCCGGGAACTTCGCCTGCGTCAATGACGACGAAACCTTCGAAATACAGGATGCGCTCAAGATCGCGCATGGTGATATCGAGCAGGTTGCCGATGCGCGAAGGAAGTCCCTTGAAAAACCAAACGTGGGAGCAAGGGGATGCGAGCTCGATGTGGCCGAGGCGCTCGCGGCGAACTTTGCTGAGCGTGACTTCGACGCCGCACTTATCGCAGATGACTCCGCGATGCTTCATGCGCTTGTACTTGCCGCAGAGGCATTCCCAGTCCGTAACGGGGCCAAAAATTTTGGCGCAGAAAAGGCCGTCACGTTCGGGTTTGAAGGTGCGGTAGTTGATGGTCTCTGGCTTGGTAACTTCGCCGTGAGACCACGAGCGGATACGCTCTGGACTCGCCAAGCTGATGCGAATCGAATCGAAATCTGCGATTAGGCTTGCGCGATCATAAGGGCTGCTGCGATACAAGGTGAAATCCTCCCGCTCGCCGGAGTCCGTCCGCCGAGCATCCCGGAAATTTCCGGGACCGTAGAAAAACCTTGTTACGTTTCCGGCGCGCCGCAATTTCGTCGGTACACCGGGCGAAAAAACAAATTACAGCCGGGCGGAGGTTAGTCCGCCCGGAGAAGAAAATCAGTCGGCGGCTTCCGCTGCCGGAGCTTGCTTTTGCTGGCGCTTCATCAATTCAACGTCAAGGCAGAGCGATTGCAACTCGCGCACGAGAACGTTGAACGATTCAGGAACGCCAGGCTCGATGCCAGGTTCGCCTTTGACGATGGCCTCGTAAATTTTTGCGCGGCCGTACACATCGTCTGACTTGCAGGTGAGCAGCTCCTGCAGGATGTGCGCGGCGCCATAAGCTTCGAGAGCCCAGACTTCCATTTCGCCGAAGCGCTGGCCGCCGAACTGCGCCTTGCCGCCGAGCGGCTGCTGCGTGATGAGCGAGTAGGGGCCGATGCTGCGCGCGTGGATTTTGTCGTCGACGAGATGCGACAGCTTGAGCATGTAGATGTAGCCGACGGTGACGGCCTGCGCGAAAGGATCGCCGGTCATACCGTCGAAGAGAGTGATCTTGCCAGCGACTGGAAGGCCGGCTTCTTCGATTAGGTGGCGGATTTCGGGTTCGCGCGCGCCATCGAAAACTGGCGTGGCGAAAGGAACGCCGTCGCGGAAACTATCGGCGAGATCGGTGAGTTCCTCGTCGTTGAGGCCGGAAATCGTGCCCCAGATGGCGGTTTCGCCGAAAACTTCCTTGAGCCACTTACGAACGGATTCGGCCTTAGTTTCGCGATCGAGCAAACGGCCCAGAGCGCGGCCGAGTTCTTTCGAGGCCCAGCCAAGATGCGTCTCGAGAATCTGGCCGACGTTCATACGAGAAGGAACGCCGAGCGGATTGAGAACGATTTCGACAGGAGTGCCATCGGGCAAGTAGGGCATGTCTTCATCGGGAACGATGCGAGCGATGACGCCCTTGTTGCCGTGACGGCCTGCCATCTTGTCGCCGACGGAGAGCTTGCGCTTCATGGCGATGTAGCACTTGACGAGCTTGATTACGCCCGGAGGAAGTTCGTCGCCCTTCTTGAGTTTATCTTTGCGCTCCTCGGTGATTTTGCGGAGGACGTCGATCTGGCGCGAGGTCATTTCCTCGACTTCATCGATTTTTTCGATGAGGAGCGGGTCTTTGTCGTTGAGACGAAGCCGCTTGAGGTTTCGAGTGGAAATTTTCTCGATGATGTCGCGATCGAGTTCGGTGCCCTTGGTGAGGAGGCGCTTGTTGGTTTTTTCGTCGTGCAAGTCGGCTTGCAACTTCTGGCCGCCGAGCAGAGACGTGAGGCGCTTCAAGCGCTCGTCGGTGAGGATGCGGATTTCATCGGCGAGGTTCTTTTCGAGCTTGAAGACCTGTGTGGCTTCGATGGCGTTGTGGCGTTCGTCTTTTTCGGCGCCCTTGCGGCAGAAAATTTTCACGTCGACGACGGTGCCTTCGATGCCCGGCGGGCAATAGAGGGACGCGTCGCGAACGTCTCCGGCTTTTTCGCCGAAGATGGCGCGAAGAAGTTTTTCTTCCGGCGTGAGAGTGGTTTCGCCCTTTGGCGTTACCTTGCCGACCAGAATGTCGCCCGGGCGGACAGTAGCGCCGATGCGGATGACGCCGCTCTCATCGAGATTGCGAAGGAATGTTTCGCTGATGTTGGGAATATCGCGCGTGATTTCTTCGGGACCGAGCTTTGTGTCACGCGCTTCGATTTCATATTCCTCGATGTGAATCGAAGTGTAGTAATCGTCTTTCACCAGCTTTTCGCTGACGAGGATGGCGTCTTCAAAGTTGTATCCGCGCCACGGAACGAAAGCGACGAGCACGTTTCGGCCGAGAGCCAATTCGCCTCGATCGGTGCAGGGACCATCGGCAAGAACCTGGCCGTGCTTCACACGATCACCTACACGAATGAGCGGCTTTTGGTTGATGCAAGTGTTCTGGTTGGAGCGCTTAAATTTTGTGAATTGATAAATGTCGGCGCCAACTTCGCGGCTCAATACGCCGGAGTGATCGGATTCGACGCGAACGATGATGCGTTCGGAATCGACTTGATCGACGATTCCATCGCGGCGGCAGAGAATGACCGCGCCGGAATCGCGAGCAGTGACGCGTTCCATGCCGGTGCCGACGAGCGGCGCTTCTCCGCGAATGAGCGGAACGGCCTGGCGCTGCATGTTGGAACCCATCAAGGCGCGGTTGGCGTCGTCGTTTTCGAGGAACGGGATCAGGCTGGCCGCGACGCTGACGAGCTGCTTCGGCGACACGTCCATGTAATCGACTTCATCGCGATGCTTGAGAACGAAGTTTCCGGCCTGGCGGCAATTGACGAGATCGTTTGTGATGCGGCCACGCTCGTCCGTAGGGACGTCCGCGCGGGCAACGACGTAGCGATCTTCCTCCCATGCCGAAAGATAAAAGCAGTGAGGATCGTAGGTGACGCGGCGGCGCTTGAGTTCCTCGTTGACGTCTTGAACTTTGTCGCGCTCGACGATGTCGCCGGCTTTGAATTCGCTATCGCCAGCGTTGAGGATTTGCACGTAATCGATGACGCGCCCGCCCTTTACTTTGCGATAGGGCGATTCGATGAAACCGAACTCGTTGATGCGCGCGTAGCAGGAAAGCGAGCTGATCAAGCCGATATTCGGACCTTCCGGCGTTTCGATCGGGCAGATGCGGCCGTAGTGCGTTGGGTGAACGTCGCGCACTTCGAAACCGGCGCGTTCGCGAGATAGACCGCCAGGTCCGAGAGCGGAAAGACGCCGCTTGTGCGTGATTTCGGAAAGCGGATTCGTCTGATCCATGAATTGCGAGAGCTGCGAGCTTCCGAAGAATTCGCGGATCGCGGCCATGACTGGCTTGGCGTTGACGAGATCGTGCGGCATGGCCGTGGACATTTCCTGATACACGGACATCTTTTCCTTGATGGCGCGCTCCATGCGAACCAATCCGATGCGGAATTGGTTTTCGAGGAGTTCGCCAACCGCGCGGACGCGGCGATTGCCGAGGTGATCGATGTCGTCTACGGTGCCGATATTTTTGCGCAGCTTCAGCAAGTAGCGAATCGAGGCGACGAAATCCGCGGAATCGAGCGTGCGAGTTTCGAGCGGCGTTTCAAGGCCGAGCTTGATGTTGAATTTCAGGCGGCCGACTTTGCTGAAATCGTATTTGCGCGGATCAAAGAACATGCCATTGAAAAGCGCAGTGGCTGTTTCGAGCGTCGGCGGATCGCCGGGTCGCAGCTTGCGGTAGATTTCGATCAGCGCTTCGCGAGGCGACCGGATGGCATCCTTATCGAGAGTGCGGCTGACGATGACGCCTGTCTCATCGCGCTCAGGGAAGAAAACGTCCACTTCGGTGATGCCCGCCTGGGCGACCGCTGTCCACAGCTCGGCCGTCATTGGCTTGTTGGATTCGGCGAGAACTTCGCCGGTCTGGCGATTGACGAGATCCGCGACGGTGAACGCACCTTCGAGATCCGCTCCTCCGACCGGAACTTGCGCGACGCGCGCCTTCACCATTTCTTTGTAAAGAGTTTCGGTGATGCGCTTGTGCGCGCCGACGATAACTTCTTCGGAACGCGGATGTTTGATTTCTCGCGAAAGCTTGCGATCCACCATGCCTTCAGAAAGATTCCAGTGGAGATCGCCATCACGAAGGGCGATGCGCTCGACCTGATAGAACGTGCGCAGAATCTCTTCGTTGGACTTCATTCCCAGCGCGCGAAGGAAAATCGTGCCCAGGAATTTGCGTTTGCGATCGATACGGACGTAGAGAATATTTTTCGTATCGTATTCGAATTCAACCCACGAGCCGCGATACGGAATAATTTTGCCGAGGAAATAGCTGCGATTGTTTGCAGTTTCGTAAAACACGCCGGGCGAGCGGTGCAACTGGCTGACGATGACGCGTTCGGTTCCGTTGATGACAAAGGTTCCGTTGTCGGTCATCAGCGGAATATCGCCGTAGAAAACTTCCTGTTCTTTGATGTCGCGAATATTTTTCGCGCCGGTGTCGGGATCCTTGTCGTAAATCGTGAGCCTGATCGTGACTTTGAGCGGGGCCGCGTAGGTCATGCCGCGGTCTTCGCACTCGTTAACGTCGTACTTCAATTGCATGGCGACAGGATCGCCGCACTTATTACAGAAAGTGGGCGTGTTCTTGTTGAACGTGCCGCACTTGGAGCAAATTACGTCGCCGGTTTGATACGGATTGGTGACAACAGACGCGCCGCAACTTCGGCAAGTTGCGCGAAGGTGATGGAGCCCCTTCAAGTTGCCGCACTTGCATTCCCAGTTGCCGATCGCGTAATCCACGAAATCCAGCTGCGAGAGTCCGCGGAAATCCTGGATCGGAAATACGGAACTGAACACCGACTGTAAGCCGGCGTCTTCGCGCTCGCTGGGCAGCAAATCCATCTGCAAAAATCGCTGGTAGGATTTGCGCTGAACCTCGATCAGGTTCGGAATCTGAATCGTGCTCTGGATTTTCGAGAAATCCAGACGCTGGCGTTCGCGCTTATGATGATTACCGTTTTGCATTCTATTCCCCTATACCCACACGGGTGTACGGAACGGCAGAGCGGTGAAACGAACAGGGCTGTTCGTAGTGCCGTGAGACACCACCACCTGACGTCCCGGTAGGACGCTGAACAAGGTTCGAGTTTCGCGGTCTGAAACGTGCGTAATACAAATCCTTCCGCTGCGGCGGATGATGCGCGCCGTGTGCGACTCCCCAGGATTCGGTTAACCCGCGCAAGGCGGGCGTCGAACTACTTGATTTCGACTTTGGCGCCAGCTTCCTCGAACTTCTTCTTGATCGAGGCAGCTTCGTCTTTATTGACGCCTTCTTTTACCGGTTTGGGGGCGCCGTCAACCAAGTCTTTGGCTTCTTTCAGCCCAAGGCTGGTGACTTCGCGGACCGCTTTGATGACGTTGATCTTGTTGGCGCCAACGTCGGTGAGAACAACGGAAAATTCCGTCTTCTCTTCCGCCGCAGCTCCCGCCGCGCCTGCGCCACCGCCGCCCGCCATCATTACCGGGGCAGCTGCAGCAGCCGAAACGCCGAAGGTCTCTTCCATTTTCTTGACCAGATCGGCAGCTTCGAGCAGGGTAAGGCTCTTGATTTCTTCGAGAATGCTTTCCACCTTGTTCGCCATGGCTACTTCGCTTCCTCCTCGCGAGATTCTAAAACCGTGTTACTCGGACGCCTGGCCCGAGGAAAATTTGTTGGCCTTTACTGCTTCACTGACAACGACAGCCAAGTTACGCGCGACAGCTGCCAACACAGAAGCAGTTCTCTGCGCGGGCGCATTTACCAGGAACATGATCTTGCTGTAGAGCTCTTCCTTCGACGGCAACTGCGAAAGCTGCTGAATTTCAGCGATCGAAAGTACGCGAGCTTCAACTACTCCAGCTTTGAACTTGAACGCTGGAACATCTTTCGCGAATTTCGTGAGTACCTTCGCAAGCGCAACCGGATCGCCACTTGTGAACGCAATCGAATTCGGCCCCTGAAGATTCTTCAGAAGCTCTTCCGAAGGAGTACCGGCAGCGGCGCGCTCGGCGAGCGAGTTCTTTACAACCTTATAATCGGCGCCCACAGACTGAATGGAGCGGCGGAGCTTGGTATCGTCTTCGACCGTGATTCCCTGAAACGTGGTGAGAATCACCGTGGAGACCGTGCCCAGCTCAGTCTTCAGTTGGGCGAGATCTTTTTCTTTTTCGCTGCGCTTCTTCATGAATCAAATCCCCGTTTAGTGCTGAATAAATTTTCCGCGCCGATTACGCCGATACTGCTGAGGCGGATTCGATCTCCGCTTGGTCAATTGGAATTCCCGGACCCATCGTGGAAGTAAGCGTAACTTTCTTTACGTATTTACCCTTGGACGCAGCAGGCTTGGCTTTCACGACCGCGCTGAGCACAGCGTGAGCATTATCCGCAAGCTTGGCAGCATCAAAACTAATCTTGCCGATTGGCGAATGAACGATCCCCGCCTTATCCACACGGAATTCCACTTTGCCGGCCTTAATCTCTTTGATGGCTTGAGCCACGTCAAAGGTTACAGTACCTGTTTTCGGATTGGGCATCAGACCGCGCGGGCCCAAGCACTTTTCCGAGACGTCCTGCGGAGCGCATCATGTCTGGTGTTGCGATCACCGCGTCGAAATCAGTCCAGCCTTCTTGAATTTTCTGGACCATATCTTCGCCGCCGACAAAATCAGCGCCGGCTTCCTGCGCTTCTTTTACTTTTTCGCCGCCCGCGATTACGAGCACGCGCTTTGATTTACCCAGGCCATGCGGCAAAACCACGGTGCCGCGAACCATTTGATCCGAATGCTTCGGATCGACGCCGAGATTGATGACAAGATCCACGGTCTCATCAAATTTCACGTAATGCGCCTTCTTGATCGCTTCGGCGGCTTCGCCAAAGCGATACGGGCGCGCTTCAATTCCTTTGCGCGCTTTTTCGACGTTTTTGCCGACTTTCTTCGCCATCCCTATGCCTCCACCACTTCGATGCCCATGTTGCGCGCGGTGCCGAGCACGGTGCGAACGGCGGCTTCAAGCGACGTCGTGTTCAAATCGGGCAATTTCGATTTCGCAATGTCTTCCACTTGTTTCTTGGTGACGCGGCCGACTTTATTGCGATTCGGTTCAGCGGAACCTTTTACGATGCCTGCAGCGCGCTTCAAAAGTTCGGCGGCCGGGGGCGTTTTCGTGACGAAAGTAAATGTGCGGTCGCTGTACACCGTGATGACAACCGGCGTCACCATGCCTTCAGGATCGTTTTTCGTCTTGGCGTTGAACTGCTTGCAGAATTCCATGATGTTCACGCCTTGCGGACCGAGCGCCGTGCCCAATTGCTGAGAAGGCGCTGCCTTTCCCGCGGGAACCTGCAATTTCAGTTGCGCTTGTACTTTCTTTGCCATGAGTCCTTGTCCCTACGATTACGCGATCTTTTCTACCTGCATGAAATCCAATTCCACCGGAGTGGAGCGGCCAAAAATTGTGACCGAAATCTTCAGCGTGCTGCGATCCGAATTCACTTCTTCCACAACGCCCGTAAATGTCGCGAACGGCCCATCGACGATGCGCACCTGCTCGTTTCGCTCGAACGTCACCTTCGGCTTCGGACGTTCGGACGGGCTCGCCGCGCGGTGCAAAATATTTTGCACTTCCTCGTCGCTTAGCGGCGAAGGCGTCTGGCCAGAGCCCACGAAACCCGTTACGCGCGGTGTGTTGCGCACAACGTGCCAGGTGTAATCGTCCATTTCCATCTCGACGAGTACATAGCCCGGATAAAACATCCGCGTCGAAGTCACTTTTTTGCCGCCGCGCACTTCCACGACATCTTCGGTCGGAATCAGCACTTGACCGATCTTGTCCTGCAGTCCGAAAGCAGCAACGCGGCTTTCGAGGCTTTCCTTCACTTTGCGCTCGAAACCCGAGTACGTATGAACGATGAACCACTGCTTCGACATGAGTTCGCTATTCACCTAACGCCGCAGCGTCTTCAGAATCTGGCCGATCAACCGTGCCGAAGCCAAATCCACAAGCCACAAAAACACCGCGAAAAAAGCGGTAGTTAAAATCACGACGAGCGTAGTGCTCATCACTTCGCTTTTCGCAGGCCATGTGACCTGGCGCATCTCGACGCGCACTTCGTGAAGAAACTGTTTTGCGCGCTGCGGATAATCCATCAGACGCGTGAGCCATTCGGGCCGCTCGCGCTGTGGTTGCTCTGCCGCAGTTGAATTCGAGTTCGCCACTTTTTCCTTACTGGAGAGCTTGCTGATTGCCCCCGCTCCGCCGCTACATCGAACCGTCCGCTTCCGCCCCCGCCCGAAAAAGATTGGCAGGGGAGGAGGGATTCGAACCCCCACATCCGGTTTTGGAGACCGGCGGTCTGCCGTTGAACCTACTCCCCTAAGACCGAATCCCGAATTACTTAACTTCTTTATGCGGCGTGTGCTTGCGGCACGCCTTGCAAAACTTGCTCGTTTCCAGCCGGTCGGTATGCTTCTTCCGGTTCTTCGTAGTCGTGTAATTCCGGTTTTTGCAATCGCCGCACTGCAAAGTAATAATTTCGCGCATCGCCCCGCCCCGTTATTCCCGTTACTCGATAATCTCAACGACAGCGCCTGCTCCTACCGTGTGGCCGCCTTCTCGAATCGCGAATCGCAATCCCTTTTCCAGCGCCACCGGCGTGATCAAACTCACTTCCACGCTCACGTTGTCCCCCGGCATCACCATCTCCACTCCATCCGGAAGCTTTACGTCGCCCGTCACGTCCGTCGTCCGGAAATAAAACTGTGGTCGATAGCCCGTAAAAAACGGTGTGTGCCGCCCGCCTTCTTCCTTCTTCAGCACGTACGCTTCAGCCTTGAACTTCGTGTGCGGCGTGATCGACCCGATCTTTGCGCACACCTGCCCGCGTTCTACTTCTTCTTTTTCCGTGCCGCGCAACAGCAATCCCACGTTGTCGCCCGCCATGCCTTCATCCAGCAGCTTGCGGAACATTTCCACGCCCGTCACAACTCGCTTCATCGTCGGACGGAATCCCACAATCTCGATTTCTTCGCCCACCTTGACCTTGCCGCGTTCCACCCGCCCCGTCACCACCGTGCCGCGTCCGGAAATCGAGAAAATATCTTCAATCGGCATCGCAAACGGCTTATCGATATCGCGCACCGGCAACGGAATGTATTCATCCACCTTCGCCATCAACTCCAAGATCGACTTCTCCCACTTCTCTTCGCCGTTCAGTGCTCCCAACGCCGAACCGCGAATCACAGGAACTTCATCGCCTGGAAACTTGTAGCTCTTCAGCAGCTCGCGTACTTCCAGTTCCACCAGTTCCAGCAGTTCCGGGTCTTCCACCGCGTCGCACTTATTCAAAAACACCACGATGAACGGCACGCCCACTTGCCGCGCCAGCAGAATGTGTTCCCGCGTCTGCGGCATCGGTCCATCGGTCGCCGCCACCACCAGAATCGCGCCATCCATCTGCGCCGCGCCGGTGATCATGTTCTTCACATAATCGGCGTGGCCCGGGCAATCGATGTGCGCGTAGTGGCGGTTCGGCGTTTCGTATTCCACGTGCGCCACCGCGATCGTGATTCCGCGTTCGCGCTCTTCCGGCGCGTTATCGATCGAATCAAACGCCCGGAACTGCACCTTCGGGTTGTTCTTCGACAATACTTTCGTGATCGCCGCCGTCAGCGTCGTCTTGCCGTGATCGATGTGTCCGATCGTCCCGATATTTACGTGCGGCTTGATCCGCTCAAATTTTTCCTTCGCCATCGCTCGTATCCTCTATCTAGCTTCCGCGTCTCCGCATGTTTGGAGCGGGGGACGGGATTCGAACCCGCGACCATCTGCTTGGAAGGCAGAGACTCTTCCACTGAGTTACCCCCGCCCACGCCTACATCCGCCCTGATGCGGAACTCCCGTCGAACTCTGGAGCCTGGGACCGGGATTGAACCGGTGACCTCGTCCTTACCAAGGACGCGCTCTACCAACTGAGCTACCCAGGCAAAATTTTTGAACCGCCCGCAGCTCGTTTCTACTGCGCGTCTGTTCCTGCGTTCACTGCCCGCCCAAAGCGCTACCGCTGCTGCGGGCAAAAATTGAAAAGATTTTTAGTACAACTGCGATTGCCGTTGCGCTCTCTGCGAAGCTGGTGGACGGGGGAGGATTCGAACCTCCGTAGCCCGCAAGGAGCGGCAGATTTACAGTCTGCTGGTTTTAGCCACTCACCCACCCGTCCGCACGGGTAACAAGTTTGCTCGTAGAACGACGCTTTCCAAACTGCAATTTAGGAAGACACTCGTCCAGTTGATTCAACGAACAGAGGCAACGCTACGAAGCCCGGGAACCCCCCAACATAAAGAAAAGATCAGCTGGCGGAGGGATTTGAACCCCCGACCCTCTGATTACAAATCAGATGCTCTACCAACTGAGCTACGCCAGCACGGCGCAAACCAAGTACCCGAACCTACGAAAGATAACAAAGCGGCACACGAATTGCAAGGCCGTTTGAACGACACCTATAGAACCCCGGCTGGCAGGGAAATTTGCACCTCACCCCAGGCACCAGTATACAACAACGTGTCAAATGAAGTCGAGATGCGAAACATTCGGGGTATGAGTGCGCGTAGAATAGAGTGAGCATTTGCAATTCCCGGAGGAACAACGTGAAGCGTGTTGCGATTGTTGTCTTGATTTGCGGACTAGCCACAGCAGGAGCGTTTGCGGGCTACAAGATTCACGTCAGTAAAACCTTTGCGGCCGATGAAACTTCCACGATGTTTACGGCGCTTCCCGCCAGCGCGCCAGTTGTGGTCTATGTTGACGCAAAAACATTTCGCGAGTCTTCGCTCTACAAGAAGATGATTCAAGATAATCCTCCTCCCGCTCCTTCCGGCGATTACGCGGATTTTATGAAGAACACAGGTTTTGATTTCTCGCGTGATCTCGATCGCGTGGCGTTTGCGATTGAATCCGCTCAGCATGGCTCGAAAATGACGGCGGTTGCTGAGGGGCACTTCGATCAGGCGAAAATCGCGGCGTACGCAACATTGAAAGGCAAGAGCACTGTGCGCGATGGGAAAACTTATTTTGAATTTGACGAGCCGAAAGATAACCGCACCGTGGAGATGACTTTCCTCTCGCCAAATCGCGTCCGCATTTCAAGTATCGAAATCTCTACGGCAGCCAAGAAAGACGATAAGCCCACCCCGAGCGAAGCAACTCCGGAAGATTATACGACGCGGATCGCGCGCGTTGCCGGCACTCCGCTATTCGCGATCGCGGACGTTCGCTCATGGTCCGGCCAGGTGAACCTCGGAAATTACACGGATCTTATCCGGAGCATTAAGAGATATACGCTGACCGCGAGTCCCGACGGCGACACACTGCATATCGCGCTGGAAGCTGAGTGTGCGACCGCCGATGACGCGCAGCAACTAAGCTCGGCGGCGAATGGAATGAAGATGCTCGCACCGAGTCTACTGAGCGGCGCGATGAAGAATTCGGCAAGTGGCAATAACGCTGCAGCGGCGAATCAGTTCATGAATTCTATTCAGATTACGGCGGACGGTACACGGGTGAAATTAGCGTTCGCTGTTACGGGCGACATGCTTAGCCAAGCTTCGCACATGGGAACAGCGAAACCTGCCGTTCCGCCCAGCCATTGAAGTTCGGGCTGTTCGAGCACGCAAACTGTCTGATTGAAGAGAAGTACGAGGCGTGTTTCTCAGTCGCCGACTGCGCTGAATCGGAGATATCGCCACGGATTTACCGGCGCGCCGTTGATCCGTACTTCATAATGTACGTGCGGTCCCGTGCTGCGGCCGCTTACTCCCACATATCCAATTACATCCCCACGATGTACCTGCTGGCCGGCCTGCGCGTTGAAGTTTGAAAGATGGCCGTACAGCGTGGTGGTACCGAATCCGTGATCGATCACCACAACCCGCCCGTATCCCGAGCGCGTATCAGCGAAGGAAACGATTCCGTCTGCAGTGACGCGGACTGCGTCTCCATAATTTGCCGAAATATCCACGCCTCGGTGGAACTCGCCTTCACCACTGAACGGATCAAGGCGCTCTCCAAAACTTGCGGTGAGGTGGCCATTCACTGGCCAAAGTGAAGGAGTAAACGTAGCGTCGCCCAATCCAGGCTGCGACGGAAGCAAGTGAATCGACGTATTCGAAATGGCCATCGCCGACGAGCGCCCTTTTAGAAAATTGAACTCGTCCACGGTATGGCTAAAGGCTTGGTCGGGAGTTGACGCGGTCTCGGGGACGCCAAACGGCGATTCGCTCAGGCGCATGAAGCCGTAAGTCATCGCCACGTCAGTCGCAAGTGATTGGAGCGAATCGAGGCGTTCGTTCGTATCCTTTACTGTGGTCTGCATCGCCGTGAATTGCTGCTTGAGGGTATCGCGCTCATGGCGCACCGAATTGTAATTATCGGCTTTCCAGAGCATGCGGGAATATGAAGTAACGCCGGCGAGGACGGTAACACCGCCGACGATGACCAGCGCAAGCAACACGTGTACCGCATAGAGCGGCACCCTGAATTTCAGGACACGGCTTTGGTCGCTCGAAGCGACGTAAAATACGTAAGATTTGGTCCGCATTCGCCTTTTTTTGCGTCGATCCTGCTTCAAAGCGCTATCTGCGATGAAAAGCAGGCCAACATTGCCAGGCCGAGAGCCGCTTCCCCAAACGGTGATCCCGTCTTGCGTTTGAACCGAGAGCCTTGGTTCGAAACCGACTTCAGTGTAGGTTCCAGCCGCCGGTGCGTCAACCTCTATTTTGACGCGCCCGAGCCGGTAAAGTCTCCCAGCAAGTCCTGGAAAGCATAGCTGTGGCCTCTGTCGCTGAATAGCTGTACGTTGGTACAGTCGGTGTGCTAGGTGGAAGGGGCAACTTTCGTGGATGTGTGGCTCTAGTGCCACACGTTACACTTCAGCGCGATGAGAAACGAAGCGGCGATCATAGAGTTGATAACAAGGCGAGTTGGCGCAGCGTTTCGGGAGAACCGGTCGCCGAGGCAAATCTGGATGGTTGCCGATCGGACCGGGAGATGATGCTGCGGTCATTAATCTCGCTACGCAGAAAACCACCTGTCCGGCCCGTAATTTGGTCCTTAGCTGCGACTCGTATCTTGAAGGCGTACATTTTCTCCCCGAGTTGCAAACTCCAGAGGAGATTGGTTACAAGGCGCTGGCTCGCGCAACGAGCGACCTTGCGGCGATGGGTGCGCGGCCGCGGTTCTTCTTAATGACGCTTGCAGTGCCACCGCGGTACACGGGTGCGTGGCTCGAGAAGTTTGCACGCGGCTTGAATCAAGCCGCCCGGGAATTCGAGATGGCGCTTATCGGGGGCGACACGTCGGCATACCCCAGCGAATGGCGATTGGCTTCACGGTCGGGGGCTAAATTCGGCCAATCATGCCTTGACGCGTTCAGGAGCTCGGCCTGGCGAACAGATTTTTGTGAGCGGCAGACTCGGCGCCGCGCAACTGGCGATTCGAATGGCTGACGGCGACGGCCAAAGAATTCCCCGCTCCGCGATTCCCAAGGACTTGCTCGAACGGCATTTGCGGCCGCGAGATCCGGATCGCGATTGGGACGATGGCTCTCGGGAGAATCGCCGATCGGTCCGAAAATTGGCGACTGCCGCGATCGACACTTCCGACGGACTGAGCACTGATCTCAGCCATATCTGCGAGGCGAGCGGAGTAGGCTGCGCGGATTTATTCTTCGCAGCTTCCAGTCATAATAATTCCAACCGGCAATTACCGAGGCCGACGATCTGCCGAAGAGCGATGCCATGGATCTCGCGCTCCACGGCGGCGAAGATTATGAATTGCTCTTCACCGTGTCGTCCGCCGTGGCGAAACGATTGCCGAGCCACTTTCGCGGAATACCACTCACGCGAATCGGAGAAATCGTCAAGAAATCTCCTCGAAGTGACTCTTCGTTGGTCGAACTAATCGACTCCGTAGGCTGCAGCAAGGCGCTCAAGCGAGCTGGATGGGATTCGTTCCGGCGCAATAGCTAGTTATATCGTTTAACGATATGAAGCATTGACAACCGTTTCTGCATCCAATAAAGTGAGATTGCACCGATAGAAGGCTTCTTCAAGATTCCATTGAACTCGCGCGAATTCCGCCCGAGACGCCGAAAGCCCGTCCAACGTACTTTCTCCGCCCGGCAGATGCACGAATCCCTCCCGGAACCTTGAAGGGAGGACTTATGCCAGTCAAAAGAGTTCACGAAGTATGTCTGGTCTGCGGCAAACCGTCGCTGAAAGTGATTTGCGTTGTCTGCGCGCAAAAGTTGAACAACGATGCGCGGCATGATCACGTTCGGCATGAGCAGGAAAAACTTCACAGCTGAGGCTCTCAAGGAATGCGCGATGCAGCACGCTGCCGCGCAATTTCTTATTGTTGCTGTTTGATGAGTGCGCCGTTTCCGCCGCGGCCAGGCCTGGCCTTCGGCGGAACTTTTTCTTTGTCGCCCGCAGCCGGAGCGCCATTCACGGGCAATCCTTGCTCAGAAGGTTCAGTCGGCGCGAGATCCGGCGTGTCTACAGTGACCACGTGAGAACCAGCTTGCTTATCGAGTGAGATTACGTTCGCAAATTCCTGCACGGGTGTTCCGGCTAGCGCTCCCTGCATAAATTCAATCCATATCGGCAGCGCAACCATCGCGCCTGTTTCTTTTTTGCCGAGCGATATTTGTTTGTCGTCATTTCCTACCCACACCCCGGCTGTCAGTGTCGGCGTGAATCCCATAAACCAAGCATCAGTAAAATCGTTGGTCGTTCCTGTTTTACCACCCACCGGACGTCCCAGCGTCAGCGCCTTGATTCCAGTTCCGTGCGCCACAGCATCCTCGAGCATTGCCGTCATCTCGTGCGCGGTTTCGGGCGATAACACATCTCGTACCGCTGGCCGAGCCTCTTCAAGTAGCGCCCCGTCGTACGCGGTAACTTTGCGAATCAAGTGCGGTTCGATTCGAATTCCATCATTTGGAAATACTGTGAATGCTGAAGTGTGCTCGATCAGCCGCATATCCGCTGCGCCCAGCGCCAACGGAAGATATGGCGGCAGCGATGACGTAATTCCAAACCGCTTCGCCATCTGCACCACGTTTTGAATTCCAAGTCTGTCTGCCAGTTTCACCGCCGGAATGTTTCTGGATCCATCTAGAGCGCGCCGCAAAGTGATCGTTCCTTCAAATTTGTCATCGTAGTTGTGCGGCGAGTAATCCTGCCCTCCGCTCACCAATGTCAACGGCGCATCGACCACCGTGTCAAACGGACTCATGCCCTGCTCAAGCGCATCGGCGTACACATAAACTTTGAACGAACTTCCCACTTGCCGGTACGCCTGCGTGGCGCGATTAAATTTCGACTCGTCGAAACTGTACCCGCCCACCATTGTCTTTACTTCGCCGCTCACGTTATCAATCGCAACGAGTGCCGCTTGCGCAACCGGGTGCTGCTCAACATCCACTTTCACACCAGCGCCATCGATTTCGCGAATGTGGAACATACCGACATCCCCCACTTGAAAAAGCTGCGTGGGATTCTTTCTGCCAGTCCATGCAAAATCCGCCGCACCTATCACGGCGCGGTACTGCCCGATCTTGGCAATCGCCGCCGTGGCGTCTACCGAGAGGACCAATCCACTGACGTAATCCCCTACCTTAATGATGTGGTGCCAATCATCGTCGTCATAACTCTGCAGCGTCCCCAGGTGGTCGCGAAAAATATTTTGTTGTTTACCGCGCCAACCGTGGCGCCGGTCGTACGTATGAAGGCCGTCGCGCACAGAACGATTCGCCGCTTCTTGCATTTTCACGTCGAGGGTCGTGTAAACGCGCAGCCCGCGTTCGTGTACCGCTTCCGTTCCGTACGTGCTCTCCAAATACTTGCGGATCTCTTCGAAAAAATATGGAGCGAGATCGTTGCGCGGATATTGCAAATGGAGTCCGAGCGGAGTTGCCGAAGCTTCATGCGCTTGCTGTTCGCTGATTTTCCCTTCGCGCGCCATTAATTCAAGCACGGTGTTTCGCCGCGCAAGCGCTCGCGATGCATGCAACACCGGCGAATAACTCGGCCCGCGGATGATTCCTGCGAGTGTCGCCGCCTCCGCAAGCGTCAGCTTCCCTACTGGCTTGCCAAAATAAAATTCCGCGGCAGCTTCCATGCCGTACTCGCCATGGCTCAGATAGATCTGATTGCAATACATCGCCAGGATTTGCTGCTTGGTGTAGCGGCGCTCGATCTGGATCGCGAGCAGTACCTCTTGTATCTTTCGGCGGAAACTGCGATCGGAGCGATCGAGAAACAACGTGCCAGCGAGCTGCATCGTCAGAGTGCTGGCGCCTTCGCTGATGTGCCCGCGCACCAAGTTGCGCCATGCTGCCTGCAACGCGCGCGGCAAATCCACTCCCCAGTGTTCGAAGAAATGCTGATCCTCTGCCGACGTCACCGCGTCGCTCAAGACCGGCGGAATCTGCTCGTATGTCAACAAGATGCGCCGCTGCAGCGCAAAACTTCCGATCGCAGTGCCATCGTCAGCGTAAAGCTCGGTGACCACGTTCGGCCGGTAGTCTTCCAGCGCGTGAACGGCTGGCAAGTCGCTCGAATAAACAAACAACAATCCCGCAGCCGCGCCTAGCGCAATCGCGAGGATCAGAAGCAGCGCGAACGCAAGCCGCCCGATAACGCGACGCCCGCGCAGCCGAAGTGTGATAGGAGGAAGGGGATCCATTTTCTAGAGGAACAATCTTAATCCAGCACGACGCATTTCTTAGCGGCTCTAATCAGCGGTTGTTTCGATGAGCGCGAATCTAGCAAACCGTCTCAACGAGAAAATTGAGTAAGGGAGTTCACGAGCGAGGTTTCCCCGCATCGAACGATGTCACAGTCCAGTGATCGCCCTCTCGCGCGACGTGATACACCCCGGTCGACGGATTGCACAGGTCACCGCATTCGATTTCGCCCTGCACATCTGCTTGGGTATCCGAATTCCAGTGAACCGCCTCCTGCCGGAACATAATTCCCTGCTTCTCGGTGCGCTTATCCACATAGCCGGGAATCGGTTTCTTTTCAAACTTCGCCTCAGACGCGCCTCGAACTATCGGTTGATTCTCTCTAAATCTATCGATAAAAGCCGGGCTCGGATTCTTGTTGTCGATGGAGATGAAATAGAACGCTACTTGAAAATCCAAAGTCTTGAACTGATAGCGGAACACCGCCTCGCGGACGTCTTCCTCTTGTTGCGCACTACCGGACGGCGTGCTCTGTTGCTGCTGCCGCGCCGATCCCGCGAGGGGAGCGATGAGCGCCACAAGAATCAACACGCACGTGACCCGCATCGCTTTCATCTCAACTAGCCTCCGCATTTCTGCGCCGCATTAAGAATGCTCCGACCGTTACACTCAGTGCCAGCGCAACCAGCAAAATCTCAAGCGCGATTCGCTTTCCATCCAATTTCTCTCCAATCCCAAAACAGCCGCAATCAATTTCCAAATGATTGAAATGCGCCCGCAACATCGCGCCGAAGAAAAATCCCAGCAGTAGGGTCGCGCACGAAGCTGTCCAGCGCAATCCCCAACCGGTCCAAAGCAGCAATCCCAACCCCAACTCAAACCAGGGCAGTCCGCGCGCGACAAGCGTAACTCCTGAGATCGGCAGAATTTTGTAAGAATCCACCGACATCGCAAAAATCATCCACGGTTGCTGCAATTTTGTCCAAGCCGAATAAACAAAAACCGCACCGAGCCCGAACCGGCCTACAAGCAATACCCAGCGCGGCCATTTGGCCACGGCCGTCGCAGTTGGCATTGTCGCTGAGGATTCCATTTCTTACTGTTTCAGCAGATAGTCGATGTACTGCTTCAAGAGCGCGTACTGCACCGCTCCTGGCGGCAATGGCGATATCGTCGAGTTGTGAGTCACAAACACGCACGGCGTCGAAAACACTCCCCGCTGCAACCCAAGATCAATGTCTTTTTGAATCGCCAGATCTATCGCAGGATCATTCAGCAGCGAGCCGCAGCGCTTCATTTCTGCCGCTGTCAATACCGAACTCAACGTCTTTTGAATATCACCCGACGCGCCCCACACTTCCTGCTGCGCATATAGCGCCGTTTCCACCTGCTCGAATTTTCCAATCGCCGCTGCGGCGTTGGCCCATCGCGCAGCCTCGCGCGAATGCGCATGCTTCGTTAACGGAAAATCGTGGTGAACGAAATAAACTTTCCCGGTGTCCACATAATTCTTGATCACCTGCTCGGTCGTCGCTTCGTAAAGAATCTTGCATACAGGACATTGGAAATCCGCGAAATCTTCGATCACCACCGTCGCGTTTTTTGAGCCGAGGGACTTCGCCTGCGCCAGAAATTGCGGCGTCAGTTTTTCTGCCGCGCGTGGCGAGGTGGCGGGACTCAGCTTCGTCCCTTGTGGCGCAGCAACCGCTGTCGCGCCAACCGCAATCATCAACCCGATCAACAATCCAGCCTGCATCGATTTATCGCGCACAACTCCCCCGCTCAAATGAATAGAATTTTATCTTTTAGTGCGTCAGCAGGTAGTCGACATACTGCTTCAAAATCGAGTATTGCACCGCGCCCGGCGGCAGCGGCACGACTTTTGCATTGTGCGTGACGAAGAGGCTCGGCGTTTGATTCACATGCCGCTCCGTTCCCAGCGCCACGTCTTTCTGAATCGCTTGCTCAATTTCCGGATTGTTTACCAGCGCGCTGCACCGCTTCAGTTCCGCGGGCGTCAACACTCCACTCAGCGCCTTTTCGATATCTCCAGATGCGCCCCAGGTTTCCTGCTGCGAGTACAGCACCGCCTCCACCTGCTCAAATTTTCCAATCGCCGCCGCGGCGTTTGCCCAACGCGCAGCTTCTCGCGAATGCGAGTGCATCGGCAATGGAAAATCGTGGTGCACGAGATATACCTTCCCCGTCTGCACGTAGTCTCTGATTAGCTGTTCTGTTGTGCCTTCAAACAGCGCCTTGCACGATGGACACTGAAAATCCGCGAAGTCCTCGATCATGATCGGCGCGTTCTTCACCCCCAGCGATTTCGCCGCCGTCAATTGATCCGCCGTAATTTTCTCTACCGCTGGCGTCGCGGGCTTCGTCGTCATTTTACCGGTTGGTGCCCCTGCGAGCGCCGTAGCTCCAAGCCCTGCAACCAGCACAACTAACAAGCACGCTTTCAACGATTCGTTTCGCACAACTCCCTCTCTTACCGCGCGTAATTTCGTGCAAACCATATTACTCAATTACGCGAAGAACAAACCAACCATTCGACAAAATGTTGCTTATCTATTTGGATGCCTTTTCCGCGAATTTGACTGGCCGCTTCGGGCGTCGAATGGTGTCTCCGCTACAACCTCGAGGTCACAGTCATTTGCGAGCCGCTCAAAGATTGAGCCTGATGTCTTCCGACTCAAACTTGCCTTAGCCAAGAGATCGTGCGAAGGTGGTGTTCGTACAGTAACAAAGTGTATCTAACACATAAATAAAGACTTATTCCGATTTTAGAAATACTTGACAATGCGCCACTCAATGTCTATACTGCCCCTGTACTGATGGACCAGAATCGCCAGATACAGCCTTTACAGGCCCGCTCGATACTGAGGAGCTTCACACAATGAGCAAGATTATTGGAATTGACTTGGGCACCACCAACTCCGTTGTCGCCGTCATGCAAGGCGGCGAGCCGGTGGTCATCCCCAACCAGGAAGGCGGCCGAACCACGCCATCGGTCGTCGGAATCACGAAATCAGGCGAACGATTGGTCGGCCAGGTTGCCAAACGCCAAGCCGTCACCAATCCCGAAAATACCGTTTATTCGATCAAGCGCTTCATGGGTCGCCGCTACGATGAAGTCAGCGAAGAAGGCAAGCGCGTCCCCTACAAAGTCGTCAAGGGACCGCACGACGACGCGCGCGTTGACATTTTCGGCCGCAGCTACAGCCCGCCCGAAATCTCCGCGATGATTTTGCAAAAACTCAAGACCGCCGCCGAAGATTTCCTCGGCGAAAAGGTCACCAAAGCGGTGATCACCGTCCCCGCCTACTTTAATGACGCGCAGCGCCAGGCCACCAAGCAAGCCGGCGAAATAGCGGGCCTCGAAGTCGTTCGCATCATCAATGAACCAACCGCCGCGGCTCTCGCATACGGTCTCGATAAGAAAAAGGACGAGCAGATCGCCGTCTACGATCTCGGCGGCGGCACGTTCGATATTTCCGATCTCGAAGTCGGCGAAGGCGTTGTGGAAGTAAAAGCCACCGCCGGTGACACTCACCTCGGCGGCGACGACATTGACCAACGCATCGTCGATTGGATCGTCGAAGAATTCAAAAAAGAGAATGGCATCGACCTCAGCAAAGATCGCATGGCCCTCCAACGCCTGAAGGAAGGCGCTGAAAAAGCCAAGATCGAGCTGTCGCAGCTTGCCGAAACCGAAATCAATCTGCCCTTCATCACGGCAGACGCAACCGGCCCAAAGCATTTGCTCATGAAGCTCTCGCGCGCCAAACTCGAACAGCTCATGGAAGATTTGCTTCAGCGCACGGTTGGTCCGGTGCAGCAAGCGATCAAAGACGCGAACACCACTCCAGACAAGGTGGACGAAGTCGTGCTCGTCGGCGGCTCCACGCGTATTCCGCGCGTCGTCGAAATCGTCAAGAAACTCTTCAACGGCAAAGAGCCGCACAAGGGCGTCAATCCCGACGAAGTTGTCGCAGTCGGCGCCGCGATTCAAGGCGGCGTACTCGCGGGTGAAGTGAAAGACATCTTGCTGCTCGACGTAACCCCGCTTTCTCTCGGCGTGGAAACGTACGGCGGCGTGATGACCACCCTCATCACCCGCAACACCACGATCCCAACTCGCAAGTCGGAAATCTTCTCGACAGCAGCTGACAACCAAACTTCCGTCGAGATCCATGTCCTTCAAGGCGAACGCCCCCTGGCGCGCGATAACCGCACCCTCGGAAAGTTCCACCTGATGGGTATTCCGCCGGCTCCGCGCGGCATGCCGCAAGTCGAAGTCACTTTCGATATCGACGCAAACGGCATCCTCAACGTCTCCGCGAAAGATCAGGCGACGAACAAGGAACAGAAAATCACCATCACGGCTTCCACAGGCCTTTCGAAAGACGAAGCCGAGCGCATGCGTCATGATGCTGAGTCGCATGCCGATGAAGACAAAAAGCGCCTCGCCGAAATCGAGGCTCGCAACCAGACCGACAATCGTATCTATCAGGCCGAACGCCTGCTTCGCGAAAATCGTGAAAAAGTTTCCGAAGCGGACGCCAAGGCTCTCGAAGAAGCGATCGAAGCTGGCCGCAAAGCGATGGCTGATGGCAACACAGACGCGATGCGCTCTGCCGGCGAGCAGATCGAACGCGCCACTCACACGATTGCCGAAGCCATGTACAAGGCAACGGCTGCGCAAGCTGGAGCGCCCGGTGGAGCTGGACCCGCGCAATCGCACGAGGAGCCGCCAACTGGCGACAGCTCGCAATCGAATCAAGGCCCGAAACCGGGCGACGTCATCGATGCTGAATTCGTTGACGTAGACGAAACCAAGAAGCCGAACTAAACGCGATGCGGCCGTTCCATTCGTGGCGCGGCCGCAACTCTCGTTTTCAAATTTGAGATTGCTTTGAATTTCAAGGAGCCTGCGTGACTGCGTACGAAGGAGTCAAACGCACTGGACCGCCCGTAGCCGTTCAAAAACTTCGCGAAAGTTTTTACATGGTGCAGGTCACGCTCAGCGAGCCGCCCAGCGCCGATTGGAAGCGGCTTTTTTACGATACGCAAGGTGCGGGAGTGCCCGCCGATTTTCCTCCGCGCTCGGTGGAAATTACCGGCGGCACAGCTGAAGTTTCGCTCCGAAGCCGCCGCCGTTGAGCCGCGCATCGGCTGGATCGATAAATGGATCGATCGCGCAAACCAAAAAGAAGCATCGATGGGCACGCGTATGGATGACGAACGCCGCAGGCGCCGCGAGGAAATGTCGCGCGAGCATCAGGAATTGACCGAAGTTTCCGAGCGCTGGTCGAAATTGTAGTTTTCAAAATTGTAGAGACGGCCGAAACGATGGTCGTCACCTAGACACGCAATGGCCACCACCACCAAACAAGACTTCTACGAACTCCTCGGAGTCCCGCGCAAAGCGCCGCTCAAGGAGATTCGTCAGGCCTATCGCAAGCTCGCGCGCAAATATCATCCCGACCTGAATCCCGGCGACAAATCTTCGGAAGAAAAATTCAAACAGGTGCAGGAAGCTTACGAAGTTCTCTCCGATTCCAAGAAGCGCCAGATGTATGACCAGTACGGCTTCTATTCTGAAAACGGACCGCCTCCGCAGGGTGCCCATGGCCCGCAACCCGGCCAGCCGGGAAATGTTGATTTCGGCGGATTTGATTTCGGCGGCGATGGCGGTTCCAGCTTCCGCGATCTCTTCAGCCAGTTTTTTGCGGGCGGCGCGGGCGGCGGTGCCGCGGCCTACGGTCCGCAAGAAGAACCCGGCAGCGATCTCGAATATCGCGTCGAAATTGGATTTTGGGACGCAGTGCGCGGCGCGGTAAAAAAAATCACCATCACGCGCCTCGATACCTGCCAGGATTGCCACGGCACCGGCGCAATCGGTGCTGGCGAAAAAACTTGTCCGCAGTGCGGCGGCGCAGGACACATGACGCAGGCATCGGGCAAAATGCGTTTCAATGTTGCGTGCCCACGCTGCGGCGGCTCAGGCCGTTTGCGCCAAACCTGCGGCAAGTGCAATGGCGAAGGCCGCGTGCGTCGCACCGAAACTCTCGATATTCGAATTCCCGCGGGCGTCAAAACAGGTTCGCGCGTCCGCGTCGCTGGTCACGGCAACGCTGGAACGCACGGCGCGCCTCCGGGCGATCTCTACATCGTTTTCGATGTGCAGCCTCATCCGTATTTTGAACGCCGCGGCGACGACATCTACACCCGCGTGCCAATCACCGTAAGCGAAGCCGCTCTCGGCGCCAAAATCGAAGTGCCCACGATCGATGGCCGCACCATGCTGCGCATTCCTCCGGGTTCCTCGAGCGGACGGAATCTCCGTCTCCGCGAAAAGGGAGTTGCGCTCGCTCGCAAACCCGGCAAGCGCGGCGATCTGTATGTGGAATTGCAAGTGGTGGTTCCCGAAGCGGTGGACGAGCGCGTGCGTAATTTGTTGAAAGAATTGAGCAAGCTTGCGCCCGAAGACCCGCGCCAGGATCTCTTTACCCGCGCGGGAGTTTGAGAAACAAAAAGTTTACGCAGGAAAACGCTATGCCGCCAAAAGCAAAGAAAAAAGCCCGCGCCGGATACATGATCAGCGCCGTCGCCACAATCTATAAAATTCATCCGCAAACGTTGCGCCTCTACGAACGCGTCGGATTACTCAAACCCTCGCGCTCGCTGGGCAACACGCGCCTTTACACAGACGCTGATCTCGAGCGCCTCGACGTAATCCTGAATCTCTCCCGCGAATTAGGAGTGAATCTCGCAGGCATCGAAATCATTCTCAACATGCGCGACAAAATGGGTGAGATGCATCGCCAGATGGATCAGTTCATGCACTTCGTCCAGCAGGAACTGGCTCCTGCACTCCGCTCCGCTCAAACCCGCGGCTCTCGCGAAGCCATAATCCATATCGGCTCGCCCCGCATCGTCCGCGTCCACAAATGACGCACGCCGTTCGTGCGTCATTCTGAAGTCGCGCCGTACGGGCCGAACGATCTCGCTAGAATTTGCTCTCGATCAATTTCACCAGCGCCGTCAGCGCGAAATTCGCAGGCGTCGCGACTCCCAATTCTTTTCCCTTCCGCACGATCACACCGTTCAACGCATCAATCTCGGTTTTCTTTTTCCGCGCCACATCTTGCGCCGTGGATGAGGTCACGTCTTTCATGCCCTCCAGGAATTTAACTCCCCCTGCGATGAGTTGTTCGCCCTGCAATTCAATTCCTGCTGCGCTCGCAACATTCACCACTTCACGCGCCGTCGTAATCACCAATTCACGCGACATCGGCTCGCGCACTATTGCGCCATAACCCACTTGCCCGATGGCCGCGATTGCGTTTCCCGCGCAATTCAGTAGCAACTTTGACCACAGGTCCGCATCAATATTTTCAGAAATTTTGCACGGCACGCCCGCTTTTTCAAACGTAGCCGCGATTCGCGCTACCGAATCCTGCAAATCGTTTCCAACTTCGCGGTCGCTCTTGGGAACGCCGATCACCAGATCGCCGCGCGCTCCATGTTTCACTCTTCCCGGCTCCGGAGTCGAGGCACCCACATAAACCACAGCGGGCAGCGCCGCAAGTTTCGTCGTCGCGCGAATCTGCTCCACATTCTCCACGCCGTTCTGCAGGCTTAGCACGATGCACCCCGCCGCGACGTGCGGCTCAAGCGCCTTCGCTGCAGATTCCGTATCGAGCGTCTTCACGCACAAAAGAACGAGGTCCGCGCCCTGCGCAGCCGAAGGGTCGCTTGAAGCTTCCACGCGCACTGTCTCTTGAAAATTGATGCTGTCGATGAAGAGGCCATTCCGCTTCACGGCGTCCACAAACGCAGCCCGCCCAATAAACGTAACGCGCATTCCCGCGCGCGCCAGCATTCCGCCAAAATATCCGCCCACCGCGCCTGCGCCCATCACCGCGATATGCGAATACAACTGATAAGTTTTCGGAAGCTGGGTTTCGTTCATGAAAATCCATTCGTCGAATTACATTTACGATCTTCGCTTACACCGTCAGCACGCGAATCAGCTTATCTACATCCATCTCAGTGTTGTACAAAAACGGAGCGATTCTCAAAGCTCCTTCGCGCAAACTTACAATTACACCTGCTTCGGTCAATTTCTTATAAAGCTCTGGAGTGCGTTCCGGGATTCGAGCTTTAATGCACACAAACGCGCCGCGATCTTTTTCATCCGCGGGGCTCGCCAGCACGCAGCGATCGAGCGGCAATCGCTCAATAATTTGCCGCACAAGTTCGCGATTGTGTTCCCACACCGTTTTCGCGCCAACTCGGACCAGAAATTCCAGCGACGCATCCCACGGCGCAAGATTGAAGAAGCTCGAAGTTTCCGCCGCGTCCCATCGCGCCGCGCCTGCTTTCAGTTTCGCGTCTCCGCCAGACAACTTGCTGAAGTCAGCCGAATTTTCAAGAGCCATCCAGTACGCCGGAGCCGCTCGCAATTCCACAGTCCGATCAGGATGCGCCCAGAAAAATCCGGTTCCGAATGGACCCAGCAAAAATTTATATCCCGCGCCGACCACGAAATCCGCGCCGAGCGTCTTAACATCAATCTCCATAGCTCCCGCAGACTGCGCCACATCCACAAGTAGCATCGCTCCATTTTTGTGAGCCGCTTCTGCCAGCCGCGGCATGTCGCACAGCACTGCGTTATCGAACCGCACCATGCTCACCGAAATTATGCGCGTCCGCGGAGTGATCGCCGCAAGCAAATCGTCAGTGGTGATAAACCGCTCGCTCGGCGCTACGATTTTCGCGCGTAGTTTTCCGGCATCGCGCAGCGGCAACCATGTCGCGAAATGTGAGGGAAATTCTCCCTTCGCGATGATCACTTCGTCGTCTGTTTTCCAGTCGTAACCTTGCGCCACCGCCACCATTCCTGAACTCGCGCCGGTAGTCACCGCAACGTCGTCAGGATCAGCGCCAATCAGTTTCGCCAAATTCGTGCGCACGCGGCCTGGCAATCCAAAGAAAGCATAGTCCGGCATCTTGTGCGGATACTTTTTCCATTCAATCGAAGCCTGCGCTGCGCGAATCGCAACTTTCGGCAGCGGAGATTGCCCGGAAATATTCAGATACGCAACTTCTTCGAATTCGAACCACTCACTTCGCCAATCGGTCATCGGTTTCGTATGTGTCGTCTGTGTCGTTGCCATGATTTGCCTGCTCCCATGTATTAGAAATGTTCGCGCAATTGTGCGAACGTCGAAATCACAACCAGCCGTCCTACCCCGCTCTGCAATTCTTCGTGCTCGAGCTCCCACGTCGCGTGGTGTGGAATGAAGACGGCGCTCAATCCCGCGCGCAGTCCCGGATTGATATCGCTGCGCGGACTGTTTCCAATAATCCATCCGTGCGTCTTGACGATGCGGTGCCGGCTCACCAACTCCGTGTAGGTCTCCGCATCTTTCTCGCGCACGATTTCAATCGCGCTGAAGAATTTCTGCAGCCCCGAGCGTTCCACCTTCGCCGCCTGCTCCGCCGCATGCCCCTTGGTAAATAAAATCAATTTGTGTTTTGAGTTGAGATAGTCAAGCGTTTCTGGAACTCCATCAATCAGCTGTGGTGGGGTTTTCTCAAGCTGCGCCACCAATGTTTTCACGTGCGCGTACACGTGCTGCTGTGCCATTTCACCGGCGAGCTTGCTGTACGTTTCTTCGAGCGACCTGCCGAAACTCTGCGTGCCATATCCGTGCTGGCGAATATTCAGTCGCTCGGTCTCATTCAAAATTTTCCGCGAATATTCGCGCGAGTATCCCAGCGGTTCGGTGAGTGTAATAAATTCTTCGATGGTCTCGCCGAAGAAGACGCTGTTTTCCCACAGCGTGTCGTCGGCATCGATCAGCAGGGTCAAGCGCGGCATAACAGGCAACGATTCTATCGCGGTATGGAAATGAAAACGATTTGGCCCGGCAAAAAATCGAGGAAAATTTCCGCCAATTTGGCGCGTCGCTTCAGGAAACTTTCGGAGCGCCGGCGGCGAGCTTTTCCAAAATCGCGCGCGCGATGCGCTGCGTCTCGCTGAAGCTATCGAGATAACTTTGAAATTCGCGATTCACTTCCAGCGCATCATCCGCGCCGAAGCGGACGCGGAGCATCATGTCGCGCAGGCGTACGGGGTGGGGTAACACTGCGTCTTCTGCCAATTCTTCCAGCGCAATTTTCGGATCGAAACGGTCCATCAGAACCTCCCGCAATTCGCATCGCAGCAACGCGCACATGCGAACGCCCGGAAGATTCTAACGCGAATCGCCGGCAAATTCAGAATTGCCGGCGAACGCGAAGCAGTATCTTAATTTTTGGGCATGAACTCGTAACGCTCGATGCGCGCGGCCACGCCTGTGCGGCCTTTTTGCGCCTCGGTGCGTACGATCTGCCCCTCGCAACGAATGTGAACATCCGTGGCAAGAGTGATTTCTTTCGGCAGAGTTAAAACAAAATCGATGTGGGAACCGATATCGAAATCGTGATCGGCTACGAAGTAGAGGCCGCGAAAACTTACATCGCGTGTCTCGGCGGCATACTCGTTTGATTCCGATGATCCGTTGGTACGGACCGCAATCGGCAGGTTCATAAAAAATCGACGCGTGGTTCGCCGTTCAGCGGAGCTGTCCAAACTTCCTCCTTGCCGCGGGTGACGTTGTCGGACGCCTGAAAACTAACATCTAACTATAGAGGCTGCAATCATTATCCGGGGTGTACGACACGAAAACGTACCCATGATTCACCACCCCTAAAAAAGAACGCGCGCATAAGATGGCACCGCGTCAACATGATTGAAAGCACATTGAGTACGGAGCGCTTCGCGCGTGAAACGCGACAGCACCGGCGTGTGCCGCTGGTGTTGCAAGTGCGGCTGCGCTGGGTTGCCGCGCTGGGACTTCAAACTGAAGTGAGCCAGACTCGCGACACGAGTCGCGGCGGACTGTTGACGACGAGCGCTGAAACGCGGCGCGTCGGCGCGCCGCTGTGGATCACGTTTCCGTATCATCCCGAAGAGAAAATGTCCGCGCCGGAATTTCCTGCGCGGGTCGCGCACACGAATGAGACTTCTCACGGAGAACATCTGGTTGGAATCGCGTTCGATTCGCGACGGGGCCTCGGAGACAAGAAGCCGCGAAGCGAAGATCGCCGCAGCGGATCGTTTTGGCGGCGGGCAAAAAGAGTGCTGACGGGCACGCAACAACGGCGGAAGTCCGAAAGAATCGCGATGGCGCTGCCTCTGACGATACATCGCGCGACGACCCCGTGGCCGGATGAGACGATCAGCGTGAATATCTCCAGCGGCGGCGTAGTCTTTTCCACTCTGCAACTCTACGATTCGGGCGAGGAAATAAAAGTGGAGCTTCCCGAGAACCGCTGGGTGGAGAGCCGCAGCCGCACTGCAAAAATTCTGCGAATTTCGGAACGCAGCGGATCGCTGCTGCAGGATGTCGCCGCGCAATTTATCGCTTAGACTTCGCAAATCGAAATGCCAGAAGCTGCGCATCGCAATATTTTCTTCCCCGGTCCCGCGGGACGCATTGAAGCGGTGTACTGGAAAACTGCGCTGGAAGCGCCGCCGATCGCTGCTGTCGTGTGCCATCCGCATCCGTTGTTTGGGGGGACGCTGCACAACAAAGTTGTGTACCAGGTTGCACGTACTTTCGATCGGCTGTCCATTCCGGTGCTGCGATTTAATTTTCGCGGCGCGGGAATGAGCGAAGGAACGCACGATCGCGGGCTCGGCGAACGAGAGGATGTGCGAGCGGCGATTGGTTTTATGACCAGCGAATATCCTGGAGTGCCGATGGCGATAGCTGGATTTAGTTTCGGCTGCTGGGTTGGTTTGCGAGTTGGATGCGAGGATGCGCGTGTCACGGAACTCGTGGGACTTGGGGCGCCGGTTGGCGACAGCGACTTCAGCTATCTGGCGAAGTGCGACAAACCGCGATTGATGATTCAGGGTGAGCACGATCAATTTGGCTCGCCGGACAAATTGAAAGAACTGGTGCGATCGTTCCCTGCCAAAATGCAAAAAGAAACGCGAGTGGTTATGGTTCCCGATGGCGACCATTTTTTTACGGGGCATCTTGCGAAAGTGGATGAAGCGCTAACGGCGTGGGTCGTCGAGCGGCATCCGGAACTTGCACGCAGTTGAAAAGTTTTATTGCTTCCCATTTTTTTCTGGTTCCGTGAGAAGGCGGCTGCAGGCGCGGATCAATCGGCGATACGGCCAATCTTTTTCGCGATAGAAAATTTCCCCGTGGCGCGGCTTGGAAAAAAACCAGCGCGCCAGTAAAGCGAGATGATCGGCGAGCGGTTCGTTGGTTCCGCGCGCTGGCGGCGCGATATCATCTGTTGGCGCGACGGCTGCCGGTTCGGCTCCCAAAACTTCGCGAAGAATTTCTTCCGCGGAGCGCGGCTCTGCGCTCTGTCCAAATCGGAGAAGAAACGGCTCGGCAATCCATCCGCGACGAACCACAAAAACGGCGATTGCTTCCGGTTCGGCAGCGCGATGAAGAATTACGGCGTCAAGTTTTGCAATCGAGCGCGCGAGTTCAGGAAGCGGACGCAAAACTTCCTGAATTTTCTCGAGGCGGCGGTGCAATTCAGCGGCACGTTCAAAATCCAGATTCGTGCTCGCGGCTTCGCGCTCCGTTTCAACTTCGGCGGTTAGCGAAGCGCCGCACGTCTCCAGAAATTCGTGAACGCGTTTTGATTCGCGCGCGTACTCCTCGTCAGTGCAACCGGCGAAGCATGGCGCGAGACACATTTTCATTTCCGAATAAATGCATCCAGGAAAAGTGGGATCGCGGCGAATTTTTATCTGGCAGCGGCGCAGCTTGAAAAGATTCAGGAATTCGGAAGAGAAGTTTTCGGCGGCGCGGCGCGAAGAAAACGGCCCAAAATAAAATCCACGCGCGGGATTTCCAAAGTGATCGGTGCGAATTTGACGCGTGACGTAGCACCGGGGATACGCATTTTCGATCGCCATCTTGATCAGCGCGGGCGAAAGAAGATGCAGCTTTTCGCGATACGCGCTTGGGTAAAGTTGACGCGCCTGCTGCCAGTGAATGAACGCGAGCTCGAAGATGGAGCCTGCGACACGGTAGTGAATTGAGGAAGCATAGTTGCGAAGGCTGAGGCGCTTTGCCGCGGCGGGATCATTTGGGTCGCGACGGGCAAGGAGACGCTTCATGCGGCTGCGGAGGTTGGCGGTGCGGATCAGGAATGGCCGGGCATTGGCGAAATCGGGGCGCGGTTCGATGCGGACTACGGCCGGGGCTTCGGGGAGCGCGGCGAAGAATTCCGCGTCGAAGAGGGGGACGAAATCGGCGGTGGAGTTGAGGTCTAGCAACGGGGTAGCATACGCCTTTTTAGGGTGGATTTGTGTGCGGATTAGCGGTGTAGAAATGGGCATCAATTTCGCTTAGTTATTGATATTGCTGGGGTTAACTACGAAAATCGGCCGCCACCCCCCTACACCATTGTTTTCGTAAAGTGTTGATGGCATTGGCTTTACCTAGTACTATTACTAAAAAGTTGTTGAAAACAAGGGAGTTAGAGTGCTTTTTGGCCTCTCGGACTTGGAGGTGGTACCAGTACTTGGTGCTTACAGGGGAAGTGCTATCGGAATGGCGTTCGTGGCAAAAAAGACGAGTAGCCGCGGCGCCGGAATTTGCGCGCCCACACGCCGGTTCTGCGGTGGCGGGTCGGATTGCACGACACGCTTCCCCGATCGTGGTTTGTTGAGACGAGCCCAATGGTACATCCGTGCCTTAAATAGGTCTCGAACAGTGCGTTACATTCTAATATATAACCTCAGTAAATGAATCTTCTTAGGCGCGGCATCAGGCGAGTCAATCGGCGAGATGCCCGTTCCGCACAAATATATAAATCGATGAGGGACAAGCGCGCGTCCGATGCGGAGTCGCATAAATAACCCGGCTTGTTTGGTGCCGCCCCTGCTGGGCTCCGGAGGATTTTCTGTGGTCAGATCACCCAACGCTTACGCGCTGGGCTCACATTTAATTCCGCGCCTCCGGCGCTCCGGAATAAACCTAATTTATTTATTCAGGTTACCAAGGCCGTGCGCGGCCTGGGCTGACGTTTGGCATACGGCCCGATGGGCCGTATCTGAGAAGGAGAAATCAGAGACGGAACAGCACGTGCGTATATAATCCTGCCAACATGAAACTTTCCATTTATTTTCGCGCGGCGCTTGTTCTGATCTTCTCGTTTGCGGCGTTTGTTTGTGTGTGGGGGCAGGCGCCGCAGCCGGATGGCGGGGGCGTGCGAGCGGGGGTTTTGCCGCGGACATGGAATGTTAGCGGACCGACTTGCGGGGCTAATCCTCAGTTTCAAGTGCATGAGTACAACGCGGACTTTTTTATTTTACGGGAATCGGGCTGTTCGAATTACGAGAAGCCTTTTCTGTTTTTGATGTTCGGAAAAGGGAAGGCGCTGCTGCTGGATACTGGCGCGGGGAAAACTGATGTCGCCGATGTGGTGCAGAAGGAAATTCACGAATGGCTCGGGCGGAACAAGCGCGAGAGCATTCCGCTGATCGTGGCTCATACACACGCGCACCGGGATCATATCGGCGGCGATGAGCAGTTGAAGGATTTGCCGAATGCCACCGTTGTTGAACCGAACGTGAGCGCCGTGCAAGCCTTTTTTGGATTTCACGATTGGCCGACACAAGTTGCTCAGTACGATCTGGGCGGACGGATCCTCGATGTGATTCCAATACCGGGACATGAAGCGTCGTCCATCGCTGTATACGATCGCGAGACCGGAATCCTTTTTGCCGGAGACACTTTGTATCCGGGACGGCTCTACGTGCGAGATGCAGCTGCGTATACGAGCAGCATTCAGCGGCTGGTGGATTTCACACAGGGAAAAATCGTCACGCATATTTTGGGGAATCATATTGAAGAGACACGCACTCCGTATCTAGACTATCCGATTGGAACCGTTTACCAGCCTGAAGAACATTCACTGGAACTTGGACGCGCGCAACTACTTGAATTAAACGATGCGCTGCGTGCGATGAACGGGAAAGTGGTGAGGATGGCGTTTCGAGATTTTACGATTTGGCCGGATTGAGTGCCTAAATGCAAACTCAAAAGCCCCTCTCCGTCGGGACCAACGATGTTCCTGGCATTGTTGCAAGCGTGGAATCGGAGAGGCGGTAAGTGCCCGCTTTCGTACCCTCATACATCTAATATATTGCCTGGCTCCCGGCGCTAAGGCCTGAAGTGGATAGTTCAAGGAGCGAGCGGATGCAAAAAGCGATCTCGTTTCTGGTGGCCGCGGTACTGCTCATCGTCCCGATCAGCAGAATGGTAAGGCGGAACGAGCAGAAAAAAGTTTTGGCCAGATTGAAGCAACTGGGCTGGGGTTTGGGCGAAAGCGAAAAGCTGTACAACGATTATTACGCTCACTGGCCCACCCGGGGATAAACACAAAGCGCGCGAGTGTTTAGTGTTTTCCGTTTGTGCCGAGTTTATCGCGCTTGATTTCGTAAAGAGTGGTGACGGCGTCTTTGAGCGCCGCCTCTTCACTGTTGCCCTCGCCCGCTTCTCCCAACTGCAAAAGCCGTTCAATAATCACCCGTTCAATTCCCGGTAGTTTTTCCGCTAATTTTTTGCGATCGGATTCCTGAAGCAATTCGTGAAGCGGAGCCTGCCATGCGGGATATTTCAGTTTTTCTGCGCTCACACTCTTCCCCTTCTAAGGCTTGTACCGGGAGGGGACGGCCGCCTGAATGTTTGATGGTTTGTAGCCCCGATACGTCGCCACATGAAATCGGACGCAGATCGCACAATCGTGGTAACAGGGCAGCGCGACGGATAGTTGCGGAGTACTCCTCCGCAGTTCGCCTCCGCAGTTCGCCTCCGCGCAGTTCGCTTGAGCGCGGTTCGCTAAAACACAATGCCGGCGTAGAGAGCGACAGCGCCGAACGTGATTAATGCAGTGACTGCGGCGATCACAACCAAGCGTTGAAGGCGTGATGAGCTGTCCATGATTTATCTTTGCGCTGGGAGGCGTAGGGCGTGAATGATGCGCGGGTTCTGTTTGGCTGGCAGCCGGGTACTGGTACAGCGTTTTTCTAAGTGATTGATTTAACTAGAGTTACGGCAGTGAGTACTCGTAGTACGGCGAGCTATTTGAGGTGTCGGTGATGTCGCTGAAGAGGAGTCGCAAACAAGCAAAGCGAACCGGAAAGGATTCAAAGAAGCCGAGCGGCGGCGCGCGAGATGGAGGAGGAGTCAGACGCAAGTTGAGATTAGAATGGCGACTGGCGGCTGACGACGGGGTGAAACTAATTCAAGAAAAAGGGGTTGTCATGCAGATCAGGCTAGCAAGCATCATGGTGGACGATCAGGATAAGGCGTTGCGGTTTTACACGACGATTGTGGGGTTTGTGAAGGACAAGGATATTCCGATGGGTCCGTTCCGATGGCTCACAGTGAATTCGCCAGAAGGGGCACAGGGAGTGGAATTGGTGCTGGAGCCGATGGGATTTCCGCCCGCGCAGGAATATCAGAAAGCATTGTTCGCAGCGGGGATTCCGGCGACTGCGTTCATTACTAAAGATATTGATGGCGAGTATCGGCGGCTAAAAGCGTTGGGCGTGACGTTTCGAGGTGAGCCCAAGAGCATGGGTCCAATTTCGACGGTGGTGTTTGACGATACCTGCGGGAATCTAATTAATTTGGTGCAGCCAGCTGCACAAGCTCGAACTTGAAAGTGAGCCGTCGCGCAGTGCAGTGTGCGCGGCGCTAGTAAGACTTCAAAACCCAGGCGGCGATCACGATGCGCTGAATTTCGCTGGTGCCTTCGTAAATTTCAGTGATGCGCGCGTCGCGGTACATTCGCTCAACCGGATATTCGCGGCTATAGCCGTAGCCGCCATGAATTTGAATGGCTTTGTGCGTGACGCGCGTGGACATTTCGCTCGCGAAAAGCTTAGCCATGGCGGCGTCCATCGTGAAGCGCGCGCCGGTGTCTTGCTTCCATGCGGCACGGCGGATCAGGATGCGGGCGGCGTCAATCTCCGTGGCCATATCGGCGAGCATGAATTGAATGGCTTGAAAATTTGAGATTGGCGCGCCGAAAGCCATGCGCTGTTGCGAATATTTCAGAGCTTCTTCCATCGCTCCTTGAGCGATGCCGCAGGCTTGAGAGGCGATGCCGATGCGACCGCCATCCAGAGTGGAGAGGGCAACTTTGTAGCCATCACCTTCGTTGCCGATGCGATTCGCGGCGGGAACTTCGCAATCGGTGAAGCTGAGTTCGACGCAGGCGGTGGCGTTGATGCCGAGCTTTTTTCTTCTTTGCCAACGGCAAAACCCGGCGTGCCCTTTTCCACTACGAGCGCGGTGATTCCTTTCTCACCTTTTTCGGGATGCGTGTTCACGTAGACGATCGCAGCATCTGCAGCGCCGCCATTGGTGATCCACGCTTTCGTGCCGTTGACGACATACTTGTCGCCATTGAGAACCGCTTTCGTTTGCAGAGCGGCCGCATTCGAGCCTGCTTGCGGTTCGGTGAGGGCGTAGCATCCGATTTTCTCGCCGCGGAGAAACGGCTCGAGGAATTTCTTTTTTTGTTCCTCGGTGCCGAAGCGATAGACGGGATCGCAGTAGAGAGAATTCTGGACCGAGAGAATCACTCCGGTAGATGCACAGACGCGCGAAATTTCTTCGATGACGATGCTGTAACTGATGTGATCGAAGCCCGCGCCGCCATACTGTTCGGGAAATGCGACTCCGGTGAGGCCGAGTTCGGCGGCTTTGCGAAATGTTTCACGCGGGAAGCGGCAGGTCTCGTCGATCTCGCGCGCGTGGGGTTTTACTTCGGCGTTGGCGAACTCACGCACCGTTTGCTGTAGAAGTTTTTGTTCTTCGCTGAGTTCGAGGTTCAATTTATTTCTCGCGTGTGGTGAATGGATTCTACCGTGGCGAAGGGCGCGTGTCAGCAGCGGAGCGATCAGCGATGCACAGGCGGAGTGGCGGCGCGACCCGAAGCGAATACGGGGTCGGAGACTGTGCCGCTGAGAGTAAATGGGAGCGTGGCTGAGGCGGCTTTGCTTTGCAGCATGCTGCCCAATAGCGCGCGGATCGCCGGTGTGTTTAGGCGATCGGGAGAGAACTTCGCGATGCCTGCGAGATCGAGAGATTGATCGGTGAGACTGAAACCGCCAGAAAATATCGCCGTCACAAGTGACGCATCCACGGCTCCCTGAGAGATGTTGGCGCGGCCGGTTGCGATTGAGACGTCAGCCGAGATTTGTTTGAACGGAATTTCGTTCAGGCCGGCCGCATTGGCCAAGTGGCCGAGAGTCCCGCCGATGTGCGGGCCGGGAAGTTTGCCGTTGCGAATTGAAAAATGTCCATTGCCAGTGAGCATTTGCCGCCATGCGCCGCCGACCGAGCCGAGAAGTTCGAGATCGACGTCTGCGAGCCCGGAAATTTTTCCGCGAAGTCCTGATGGCGCCTGCGTGAGCAGCCGGCTGAGGTCGAGTGTGCGCAGCTGAAAGTTGGCGGAGAAACGCTCGGGGTGCTGGCGCGCATCGGTGCGAGCGGTGAAGTCCACAGTGCCGCCATAAAGAGTGACGGAAGCAGGCCAGACTTCGGTGTGATCGGAATAAAAGCGAATTTCTGCGGAGGCGTTTCCACCCGCGTAAGGTGCCCAGTCGACTCGGTCGGCGGTGATGCGTCCGCTCGCGAGAAGATCGCTCGACGGCGCAACTGTTGCATCGAGTTGCGAATTTATTGCGGCGGACGCCGCGGCGGAAAGGTTTCGCAGCGCGGCTAGAAGGGCGCGAGCGTCGAACGCGGGAGTAGAAATCTCGAATGAGGTCGTGCCGCGCGAGACGTCAGCTATGCGGAATGTTCCTTTGATATCGGCGATCGTTGCGGCTTGCGCGTGAAATCTTGCGTCGAGCGCGCCGTGCGTGAGCGTGGCTTCGCCGCTAGAGAAGGCGATCGGCGCGGAGAGCGCCGCAAGTTCCAAGCGCAGGCCGTCGAGCTTGGCATGAATCTCCCATGCGGCCGGATCACCGGCATGCGCGATGAAATCTGACACCTGAAAATTCAGATTGTGCGCAGCCAGAATTCCGAGTGGCGATTGACGAAGAATCCAAATCTCGGAGTACGTCGCCTCCGCATTTGAAAAATTTATCGACGCGGCCGGCGACAATTCGAAGAGTTTTGCGCCGGAGGATGCCGCGCCGGATGGCGCAGCCGAATCTTTCACCGGCGCGCTGAAAATGTAGTTCCCGCCGCCGTCAGGGTATTTTTCAAGCGTGAAGATTGCATGATCCACATCGATCGCCGTCACCAGAAATTTGTCGCGGAGGAGCGCGCTCCACGAAACGCGGGCGCGAATTTCGTCGGCCACCACCACGTTTCCCGCTGACGAATCGGTGGAGTTGCCGATCCGCGCGTCATCAATCACCACCGATGGCGCGGGGAACACTCGAAATTGGATTTTTCCCAGAGTCACTTTGCGCCCCGTCGCGCGCGAAAGTTCCGCCTCAATTTCTGGCCGCCGTGCATCCGCATTGATAAACAACGGCAACGCCAGCACGGCAAGAATGATCACCGCGAGCACGGCGATCACAATCGCGAGCCGTGAGCTTTTTCGTTTCGCTGGAACTTCTGTAGGTGTTGCGTTCATCGACAAATTTGGACTGCTCGCCGCTCACCATGTTTGCAAATGCGGCGAGCCTACACAAGGCGCATCGAGAGCTTTAGCGCGAAGGCAGTGCTATGGCCGTGCAAGCGCTAGTGGAAACCTTTGCACAGAGTATTGTGCAAGAAACGCGTCACAGAGGCAGCCGCGCGCGCGGTATAATCATCTTACTTTGCCAGTGCGAGCATTCACACCCTCTCTCGCAGCGGAGATGACCCGCGAAACGCGCGCGAATTTGCGCGGTAACGGCCCGCGTCTGGCGCAGGCGCTCGAAATTCCGCGCAGCCGATGGACGGAAAATCTGCGCGCGATTTTTTCGGGCGGCAAAGCTCCAAAACAATTCGAAAGCGGCGAACATTTTCGCGATTGCCATGTGAAACGCCGCACGCCGGCGGGATCGATCGCGTGGTCTGTGATTTGGCACATCGTTTTCATCGCGCTGCTGATTCAATTCGGCAGATTCGTGTGGCAGCTTCCGAAAACCTCCGCGTTCGATGACGTGCGCGTCGTGTGGCAGGGAACTGCGGAAGATCTGCCGCTGATTTCGCCGCGCGCAGAACCGAAAAAACCTCAGCCGGCGCGTCGAGAAACGCCTCACGCGCCGGAGCCCGCAATCCCCGAGCGCGGCGCGCAAGCCTTTCATCCAACACAGACAATCGTCTCCGCTCCAAAAGTGATGACGCATCCAACGCAAACTTTGGTGCGCCCGGATTTGCCTGCCGAAGCGCCGAAAATTTTGCCGCCGCTTCCGAACATCGTCGAATCCGAACCGGAGCGGCCCAAACTCGAAATCACCAAAGAAGCGCTGGCGAAAATGAAGCCGAAGGATCCCGCGGCGCAGCCGGTGGCGACCGCCGCGGTGCCCGAACTTCCGAATCAGGAAAAATTATCCGCGGATGTGAATTTCGCTGCCGCGCCGATTGCTGATCCGAAAAATCCATTGTTCATCTCGGCGGGACACTCGGGAGTGCAGGCTCCAAAGAAGGTGGAGCGCTCGACAGCCGGAAGCGCGGCGCTTCCGTCAGTTCCCGGCGCGACGGGAAATCAAACTTTGATCGCGCTCTCAGCGACGCCATCTCCCGCAGCGCCGGCAGCGCCAGTACCAGCGGGAAACCTCGCGGCAAGAGTGACGATCTCACCCGACGGATCTCACGCAGGTGAACCGGCGGGCGGTGGAACTGGCACCGCGAAGGGAGCGGCGAGCGGCCCAGCGGGAATCAGCATCACGGGCGGTAAACCAAAAAGCTCGTCGGGAATGTCAGGATTGGGTGGCGCGGCGGGAACTACTCCGCGCAGCTTGCACGTGGCTCCCGGTGAAGGCGCAAGTTCGCGCGAAAAATCTGCGGCGCCGACCGAGGCGCCGATGTCATCGCGAATTCAGCCGGGTGCGCCGCCGGAACATTTATTCGGCAGCCGAAGAATTTATACGCTGCGCGTGAACACTCCGAACGTGAGCAGCGCCACGGGAAGCTGGGTGATGAGCTTCGCGGAGATGGACGACGATCCGCATTCTCTGCACCCGCCGCGAAATGGCGACATGGTTCTGCCCGATCCGCTGCGCAAAGTTGATCCGCGCTATCCGCCCGCGCTCGTGGAAGAAAGAATCGAAGGCGAAGTGGTGCTCTACGCGATCATTCGCGAAAATGGCTCGGTGGATAGCATTCAGTTGGTGCGCGGTGTGGATCCCACGCTCGACAAGAATTCGATGGAAGCACTCGCTCAATGGAAATTCACGCCTGCGTTGCACGGCGGCGAAAAAGTAGCGGTGGAAGCGATTGTACACATTCCCTTCAAAGCCGCCCCACGACAACATTAGAACAGAGCGAAATTCTCTCTCGATAAATTGAAATCGCAATTCCTTCCACAGCTCCGCAAATCTTCCACAGAGCGTTTCCTTGCGCGCCGCCGTTCGCGCGTCCTATGCTGCAAACATGGCGCGAGAAGATTGTCCTAAGTGCGGCGGCACCGGCTGGAAAATTGTTGAAGGCGATATGGAATTGCCGCCAACGCTCGCGCGCGGAACCGAGCAACAACGCGGCGGCAGCGCAGCCGCGGCCCGCGTAGCAGTAGCGTGCGAATGCGTAGTAAATGAACGCGCCGGCCGCTCGCTGGAACGTGCGCGCATTCCATCCCGCTACGAACACTGCACTTTCGAGAGCTTCGAAACCGATTATTTCGAAGGCCCGCAAGCCGCCGCCTTCAATGCCAGCCTCGCTCAGGCGAAGCTAATCGCCGAGGGATTCGCACGAGATTATCCGCTGACGAACGACGCAGGTTTGCTCTTGATCGGCCCGTGCGGCGCCGGTAAAACTCATCTCGCAATCGCGGCGATGAAAGAACTCGTCGCCCGTGGCCATGATGCTCTCTTCTACGACTATCGCGAACTCCTGAAAGAAATTCAGGCGAGCTACAACTCGGAAAGTTCCGCTTCCGAAATGTCTGTCCTCGATCCCGTTCTAAAAGTAGAAGTTCTGCTTCTTGACGATCTCGGCGCTAGCAAGCCGTCTGCGTGGGCGCTCGAAACGATCGGCCATATTCTCACCTCCCGTTACAACGAAAAACGCATCACGCTCCTCACCTCAAATTATCTGGACGGCGCGGAAGCGGCCGAGCCTGCCGCGAAACCTCGCGGTGCAAGACTCCCTTCAGGCGAGAACTTCGCAGCCGCCAAGGAAGATACGCTCGCCGAACGGGTCGGCATGCGAATCCGTTCGCGGCTATACGAGATGTGCAGAACGGTGGAGATCTACGCTCCAGACTTCCGCAAAGAAGTGCGGAAGGCAACGGGATACGGAGCCTAGCGCATCACACGTCGTACGCAGGCAAGGCGTTGCGTTTCATTGACATGCGTGCACATGGCGCGTATCATCCCGTTGATAGAGCGCTTGCCGCGCAATCGTCTCCTTCCCTCGCTATGCCGTGTTCCCGGGTTTTCTCGTGGTGACTTTCGGCGAGCAGGGAGGACTCTCTGTCGGAGGCCCCGGGCATGTCGGCCGAGCTGGACAACACAACCAACACACTTCCTTCCTCTGTGGATGCGTCTGAGCAGAGCGCTGAACTCCGTACGGAAGATCGTACAGACGTTGGCGCCGATGCCGCCGCTAGCGTGGAAGCGAACCAAGTAGTTTCGGGCTCAGAACCAGTTTCAGAGCAAACTCCGCCGGAGCCTGCCCACGAAGCAGCCGCGGCTCCCGCTCCAGTAGAGGCGAGCGTGCCCAGCACTGAGGCGGAGCCTGCCAAGTCGGCCGCTGCCGGCACCAGCTCCGAAGAATCGAAAGACACTGAAAGCGAAGAGTTTTCTCACGAAGCGATGGGTGAGCTGATCGAGAAGTACCCCACGCCGCAGGGTGAAGCCGTCGCTGAACACAAGCCCATCGAGGGCAAAGTCGTCGCGATTTCCGAACTGGGCGTGTTCGTCGATATCGGCGCCAAGAACGAAGGCCTGATTCCCGCCCAAGAATTCTCGGACAACGCATCAGGACCACTGCCCGGCATCGGCCAAACAGTGGAAGTAGAAAAGCTCGACGAGAAAAAAGACGGTTACGTCCTGCTCTCCTACCAGCGCCCGCGCCGCCGCGCGATGTGGAAGAAAATTGAAGAGGCGTACCGCGCGAAATCGCCTATCGATGGCACTGTCGTTGATCTGATCAAGGGCGGCCTGGTTGTCGATATCGGTGTGCGCGCCTTCCTCCCTGCGTCCCAAGTGGATTTGAAACCGCAGGCAAACTTGGAATCGCTCAAGGGCCAGACAATTCCGGTCCGCGTAATCAAAATGAATCGCAAGCGCGGCAATGTGGTGGTCAGCCGCCGCGTGATGCTCGAAGAAGAAAACGAATCCAAGAAGCAGCAAGTGATGGGGGCCCTGAAAGAGGGCCAAGTCCTCACCGGCCACGTAAAAAATATTACGGACTACGGCGTATTCGTCGATCTCGGCGGCGTGGATGGATTGCTTCACATCACCGATCTTTCCTGGGGCCGCCTCAAACATCCCTCCGAAGCGGTAACCGTTGGCCAGGAAATTGAAGTGCAGGTTCTGCGCTTCGATAACGAAAAGGGCCGCGTCTCGCTCGGACGCAAACAACTTCTTCCCGATCCGTGGCTCACAGCCGTCGAGCGTTTTCCAGTTGGCACCCGCGTCCAGGGAAAAGTTGCGGGCATCACTGACTACGGCGCGTTCGTTGAACTCGCCGATGGCATCGAGGGCCTCGTCCACATTTCTGAAATGAGCTGGTCGAAGCGCCTCAAGCATCCCTCGAAAGTAGTCGCGGTTGGCGATGCCGCCGAAGTCGTCGTCCTCGACATCAAGCCCGAGCAGCGCAGAATTTCGCTCGGCCTCAAACAAACAACTCCCGACCCCTGGAAAGAAGTCGCGGAAAAATATCCCATCGGCACAGTCGTCACCGGCCGCGTGCGCAATCTCACCGATTTCGGCGCTTTCATCGAAATCGAAGAAGGGTTTGACGGCCTCATCCACGTGAGCGACATCAGTTGGGCCGGCCGCGTGAAAAATCCATCGCAAGCTTTCAAGAAGGGCGACACCGTCACCGCTAAAGTTCTGAAAATCGACGCCGAAAATCGCCGCGTTTCTCTCGGCGTAAAACAAGTAAACGATATCTGGAGCGTTTGGTTCGGCGCGCACAAAATGAACGAAGTCGTCCGCGGAAAAGTTTCGCGCCTGGCAACCTTTGGCGCCTTCGTGGAACTCGCCGAGGGCATCGAAGGACTTTGCCACGTTTCCGAAATTGAAGAACGCCGCCGCAAAAAAGAAGATGGCGACCGCAAACCGAGCAAACCCACGGCCGAAAAAAATCCTTTGGAAGTGGGCAAGGAATACGATTTCAAAATCGTTAAGATGGACCCCGAGCAGCGCCGGATTGGTCTGAGTTACCGCGCCGCGATCAAGCAAGCAGAGAAAAAGGAAATGGACGAATACCGGTCGTCGAAAACGTCCTCCACTGCGACGATTGGCGACGCCATTCTTTCCAAGGGCCGGCCGCTCTAGTTTTTGAAAAGCCGGTGGAATGGCATCGCACGGGGGAAGGCGATAGAAACACTTCCTTCCAGAGTCAATTAGTGATATGGAAGCACACTTAGAACAGACTCCGCCGACTGCCGCAGGCAGGTCGCGCGTGCGAGCGGTGACTTCGGCGCGCGAAGGTGCAAACAGGGTGCAACGCGATGAACAATGACGCAACCACAACAAAGGCCGACTTGGTCGAGGAAGTGATCAAGTCCACGAACCTCGGACGCAAAGAGTCCGAGATCGTGGTCGAGACGGTCTTCGACAGCATCATCTCGGCCCTGCAGGGCGGAGACAAAATTGAGATTCGCGGATTCGGAAGTTTCCGCACGCGCGATCGCCGCGGCCGCGTGGGACGCAATCCAAAGACCGGCGCAAAAGTGGAAGTCCCCAAAAAACGCATTCCCTATTTCAAGCCCAGCAAAGAGCTGAAAGATTTCGTCAACACTTCCGGCAGCAGACCCGCCGCTGCTGAAGGCACTGCCAAGAGTTAAAATTTCGCATGGACCTTCTTTGGACTCCCTGGCGCTACCGGTATATGGCCGGTACGCAGGAGGCCATTGCCAAGGGAAAATCTCCCGACGATTCCTGCATATTTTGCGAATTGCTCGCGCGCGAAAATGACGCAGAAACTTATATCGTTCTTCGCGGCGAATCCAATTTCGTAATCCTGAACGCATTCCCTTACACCTCTGGCCACTTGATGGTGGTTCCGTACAAACACATTGGCGAGCTGCCAGCGCTCGATGCCGCAACACTTTCCGAAATGATGCAGTTGACGCAGCGCATGCAAGTGGCGCTGATGCGCATTTATTCTCCGAATGGATTTAACATCGGAATTAATCAGGGCCGCGCCGCGGGCGCGGGCGTCGCCGGGTCACGTCCATCAGCACGTGGTGCCGCGATGGATCGGCGATACAAATTTCATGTCGGTAATCGGAGAAACGCGCCTCGCCCCAGAAGACTTGGCCACAACCTACAACAAGCTGCGCAAAGAATTAAGATTCAAGTAGCGCAGCCATTCCTGGCTGCGGCCTTTGCCTTTCAAAATCACCTACTCCCCATCAAAAACACTTCCGTTCCACCGAATCCTTTTACGCTCTCATTTCTAAAATCCAAAAAAACTAATCGCGGAGTCCCCTGCTCCAGCACTCGCATTCGCCGCAACTTCCCCGCAACTTCCGGCAACGAAACCCGCGAAGAATGCTCCGCCATAAATTGCCCATTTAAATTAAGAATCTCGGAATCACCAATAAACTTCAGCGAAGATTCCAGCAATCTCTTTTCCGCGTAAGGCGGGTCGGCAAAAATCAAATCCGCGCGAACCCCGCCAGCCGCAAATTTTTTCAGCGCGGCGCCCACATTCGTGTGCAGCACCTCCGCCGCGCCGATTTCATTTGAATCGTAATCGGCCGAAGCAATCTTCTTCACGCCTTGCGGCACTCCCAGCGCGTGCAAATTTTTTCGAATGAGTTCGGCCGTCGCCTCGTGCTTCTCCACAAAAATCACATGGCTTGCGCCGCGGCTCAGCGCCTCAATCCCCACCGCACCCGTTCCTGCGAAAAGGTCTATAAAGCTCGAACCCGCCACTCGCTCTCCCAGAATATTGAAAAGTGTTTCGCGCAAACGATCGCTCGTCGGGCGCAAGTCGAGGTCCCGCACCGAGAGAAGAGTTCTACTCCGAAAATGGCCGGCGACAATTCGCATCTTCATCCCACTTCCGCTAACTGATATCGTCGGCGCCAGGTCGCGCCAAGCCGCTCGGTCAAAGCCGCAAGCTCAGCGCGTAACGCAGGATCTTCCGCAAGCGCAAACGCCTCCCGCCGCGCCAATTCCAGCAGCTCGCGATCCCTCAATGGATTCGCAACGTGGAATCCCAGCAATCCGTGCTGCCGCGTGCCAAAAAATTCTCCCGGTCCGCGCAGCCGCAAATCCGCTTCGGCGATTTCGAATCCGTTTGAAGTGCGCACCATCGTTTCCAACCGCTCGCGAGCATCCCCCAGCAATTCCTTCGGCGCCACCAGAATACACACGGATTTCTCGCTGCCCCGCCCAATACGCCCTCGCAACTGATGCAATTGCGACAAGCCGAAGCGCTCCGCGTGCTCGATCACCATAAAAGTGGCGTTCGGCACGTCCACGCCCACCTCAATCACCGTGGTCGCAACCAGAATATTCAATTCGCCGCGCCGGAATTCATCCATCACCTTTTCTTTTTCAACGCTCTTCATTCGCCCGTGCAGCAATCCAACTTTCAATTTCGGAAAAACATTTCGCGACAGCCGCTCGTACTCCGTAATCGCCGCTTTCAGCGAAGCTTTAGATTCTTCGATCACCGGATAAACAATGTACGCTTGCCTTCCTCGCGCCACCTCCTGCCGGATGCGCTCCCATACTCCCTGCAGATGCTGCTCGCTGCTCAGCGAAGTCTCCACCGGAGTTCGCCCCGGCGGCATCTCATCAATCACGCTGGTATCCAGATCGCCATAAATTGTCAGCGCAAGTGTTCGCGGAATTGGCGTCGCCGTCATCACCAGCACGTCTGGCGTAGTCCCCTTCTCAATCAAATCCCTCCGCTGGAGCACGCCAAAGCGGTGCTGCTCGTCCACAATTACCAAACCAAGCTTCGCAAATTTCACACGCTCCTCGATCAATGCGTGCGTGCCGATCACCAGCTTCGCAGTCCCGTCCGCGATCCGCGCAAGTGCAGCCGTTTTCTCCGAACCTTTCAATCCGCTGATCAGCACCTCAATCGCATATCCAGCAGGCGCGAAAATCCTGCGCGAAGAAATAAAATGCTGCACTGCCAGAATTTCCGTCGGCGCCATGAACGCCACCTGATATCCGTTTTCAATCGCAATCGCCGCCGCCTCCAGCGCAACAATCGTTTTGCCGCTGCCCACATCTCCTTGCAGCAACCGGCTCATCGGTTCCTGTTTCTCGAGATCCGCCACAATTTCTGTGAGCACGCGCTTCTGCGCCGTCGTCGGCTTGAACGGGAGAATCCGCTTCAACGCTTCGCGAATCGTAGCCTCGCGCACCCGAAAAGCGATCCCCGGGCGCCGATGTAAGTTTTGCCGCCGCAGCGCAAGACTCAACTCGAAAAAGTAAAACTCCTCGAAAATCAGCCGCAGATGCGCAGGCGAACGAAATTCATTCAGCTTTTCAATCGGCTCGTCTTGCGGTGGAAAGTGAACGTAAATCAGTGCATCGCGCCGCGCAGGAAAGTTGTATCGCGCGCGAATTTTTTCCGGCAATAAATCAGGAACCACTGCGGGCAATTCCGATAAAGCCTGCCGCACATATTTCCGCATCATTCGCGAACTAATTCCGCCAATCGCTTCGTAGATCGGAACGATGCGCCCCACTTCTGTCGATTCTTCCGCATCCGCGCCCAGCGTTTCTACTTGCGGATTGATCATCTCGATTCGCGCGGGGCGATTCGGATCGATATCCGCCTTTCCGTGCAAGATCAGTTCCTGACCGTGCTTGAACCTTCCCTCCAGATATCCGCTGTGAAAAAATCGGCAGTGCAGAATTCCCGTGGAATCCGAAACCATCAGGTGATACGTGGAGCTTCCCGTGCGCGCGTATCGCAGCGCTCCGCCGGATTCAACCTTCGCTCGCAAAGTGACAACTTGCCCTGGCACGATTCCGCGAATCGTCGCGAAATGCGATCGATCCTCGTATCGAAACGGCAGATAGTTGATCAGGTCTTCGAGCGTGACGATTCCGCGCTTCTCCAGCGCTGCCGCGCGATGCGGCCCCACACCTTTCAAATATTTAACTTCGCTTTTCAGTTCCACAGGCACTCGTCATTTATATCACTTGGCGATTCCACAGCGCGTGATCGGCAAAAAACAGCCAGTTTGCAAACTGACGCACACCCGCGCCGCTTCTTTACTGACCGCGCGGCCATCCTGATACAGTGATATATGGTCGCCGGTGCGTTTGTATCGCGTCGCGCGCGCCTTTCTCACACTGCCGCCGGAGGACGAGTTGGCTGATTCGGGTTCCGCTATTGCGCAGACGCCTGCGCACGGAATGAAGCTCGAGAAGTTTACTTCGGGCGACATTCGTGTGCTTCTGCTTGTGGATTTTCGCGGCCCTCGTCGCCACAGGCGTCGCCTGGAAATATTTCTATCAGGCGCTGCCGGAAGCCTCCGTGGATTTCGCGATTTCGCGAGATCAGGCTCTCGATCTCGCGCGCCAGTTCGCGGCGTCGCAAAACGCGCAGCTCGATGGCTATCAGTCGGTGATCACGTTTTCCGTCGACGAAGACGCGAAAACATATCTCGAACGCACCCTCGGCCTCGCACAAGCGAACAAACTTTTATCCACGCAAGTAAATGCGTGGTACTGGCGAATCCGATTTTTCCGTCCGCAACAAAAAGAAGAATATCGGCTCCGCATTAGCCCCGCCGGAAAAATCGTTGGCTACCAGCACATCGTCGAAGAATCTCGCGCCGGGGCGCATCTCGATCGTGACACTGCTACCGCGCGCGCTGCGAAATTCCTGCAGAATAATCTTCACATCGATCTTCAGACCTACCAATTTCTTCCCGAAGAAGCGAATCCACAACGAACTTGCCGCAGCGCCGCGACTGGAGCTTTTCCTGGGAACGAAAGAATTTCCGCATTCCCGACAATCCTTCCGGGGCAACTTACCGCATCACCGTCGGAGTTCAAGGCGGCGATATCGGCGTCGCTACGGAATTCTTGAAAGCCCCCGAAGCGTGGAGCCGGGATTATGCAAAGCTCCGCTCCGGCAACGATCTACTCGAAAACATTGCGCTCATTCCCTACTGCCTGATCTACGGTGCCGCATTCTGGATTATTTTTGAATTGAGCAAGCTCGGCCTGATTCGCTGGGGCGCGCCCGTGAAAATCGGCCTGGCGCTTGCCGCGCTCTGGTTCCTGAATTCTGTAAACAGCTGGCCGAGTTTGCGCGCGGATTACAACACCAACGATTCCTACTCCGCCTTCTTCTTTAATCAACTGATGTTCGCCGCGTTGCTCAGTATTTTTCAGGGACTGCTGATCACCCTCGCTCTTGCGCCGGGCGAACCAATGTATCGCCTGTCGCAGCCAGATCGTGTCCAATTGAAATTTGCGTTTCGCCTGCCCGGGCCTGCGCTCAAAAGAATTTTTCAACGCGATCAGTGATCGGCCTTTCAATGGCCGCGGTTCATATCGGCTACGTTGTCGTCTTTTATCTCGTCGCGCAGCATTTCGGTGCGTGGGCTCCGCAGGATGTGAATTACACCGGTGGCGCCAGCACGTATCTTCCATGGCTGGAGGCAATGGTAATCGGATTCTTCGCCGCCACCAGCGAAGAATTTCTGTTTCGCCTTTTCGCGATTCCATTTGTAAATCGCATCACGAAATCCAAATTCCTCGCGGTCGTTTTGCCCGCATTCGCGTGGGGCTTTTTGCATTCGAATTATCCGCAAGAGCCCGCCTACATCCGCGGCATCGAAATTGGCCTGATCGGAATCGTCGCGGGACTCGTGATGTTGCGCTGGGGAATTCTCACCACGCTGATCTGGCATTACACAGTTGATGCGACCCTCGGCAGCCTCCTCTGCTAAAAGCAACGAGTCCTTACCTGCGCGTATCAGGCGCGATCGTTTCTGGTCTCGCATTATTCCCTCTCGCCTTCGCCGCCGTGATGTATGTCTTACGCGGTGGTTTCGAAGTTCACGAAGAAATTTTGAATCGCGCCGATCCCCTCGTCGCGCCCGCTGCGGAGCAGATCGCCGAACTGGAACCGCGGGCCGCAGGCTATCAAGCGATGTCCCGGCAGGTTCTGCTCACCCTCGCGATCTGCGGCGCGGTGGGCGTTGCGCTTTTCTTCGCCGTGCGTCCAAAACAAATCGGCAGCTTCGTCCGCTACCAAATCGATTCTCGCCAAGCCGCCGCGCGCGCTGATGCCGCTTTGCGCGAAGCGAAGGCGGATCCCTCCAAATATCACCGCGCGATCGTAATTTCTGATTGCGATGGCAGCGACGATCCCAGCAGTCCGGCGCACGTTACGCCCGTAATCACAAAGTTTCTCGTCGACAAGATCGGTGTAAACGCAACCAACCAAATCTACGAAAATAAAATTCCGCTCGCCTGCTGGCGCGCCCGCTACTTTCAACCCGACAATCCCGAGGAATACACCGTTCTCCTGCAAACCGATGGATCGTTGCAATCGGTTTGGCACAAGCTCGATGAACGCACCCCCGGCGCAAGTCTCGCAAAAGATGACGCCCAAAAAATTGTCGAGACTTGGCTCGCAAATTTCAAGCACATCGATTTCTCACAGTGGCGCCTGGTCGCCTCTGATTCTTCAAAGAAAGCGAAACGCACTGATCATTCGTTCTCATGGGAAACCACCGCTCCCCTAGCCGGAGGCCCGGGACCAGAAAACGCCGCATTCGAACGCGTAAGCGTTCAAGTGATCGGCGACGAAGTATCAGGCTATCGCGCCTACGTAAAAATTCCCGAAGATTGGAAACAGCGCCAGGAACGCACCACGCTTGCCGCCACCCTTCTTTCCGCATGGAAGTGGGGACTGATTTCGTTGCTCGCAATTTTGGCGATCGTTTTTTTCTTCAAGAATTTCAAGACTGCAAATTCCGTAGTGCCGTGGCGCAAACTTTCCGGCTGGGCCGCGTTACCCACCGGCGCGTTTATGCTCATGATGCTGACAGGCTACTCGGGCCTCGCGTCGAACTATCGAACTGAAATTCCTTACACGGCTTTCATGATCACGCTCGTGATTGGATTGCTTCTCGGCGTACTCGTGCTTTTCGGAGTAGTCACACTCCTCTTTGGCTTGGGCTATTTATTTTTCACGCAAGCCGGCTTCGCGCAGCAAATTCCGCAGTGGTTCCGGATGCCGCGCGCGTATTATCGCGACGCACTCATCACCGCCATCGCCGCTCCCGCCGTGCTCGTCGGCGTATCGCGACTTCAATATTTGGTAACACAAATCTGGCACGTGCAAACGCGCGGAATCGGAGCAGCGATTCCCGGCGGTTTCGATTCCGTCCCGCCCGCCGGCCAGGCTCTGGCGCAATCCATCTTCAGCGCCTTCACAGTCCTGGTCGTTCTCGCCGCCACCGCTGGCTTCATCGCGATGTACGTGCGGCCCGTGTGGGCGCGCGTGCTTCTGTTCCTTGGCCTCGTACTTTCTCAAGTGTCCTCGCCAATCAGCGCCGGCCAATTCGCGCAGCAAATTCTGCTGCAGGCATTTTTCCTCGCCGTGGTGTGGTGCGGCGTGTCGCGATTTATTCGTTTCAATTTGCTCGGATATTTTCTGCTCCTGGCAGGCTCGTCGTTATTGCAATCCGCTCTGAATTGCATCACTCAACCGAATCCTTACATTCGCGCGAACGGTGCCGCAATTCTGGTAATGCTCGCGCTCCTGCTTTTGTGGCCGCTAATGGCGTGGCTTCGCACAGTGGATCAAAGCGACGCGCAACCACCGCTGCCGATCGCCGAATAAAAATTTTCCAATGGAAAAGGGAAATTTGATTTACTGCTTCTTCGCAGACGGAACCGGCGCGCCATCAACACCAAAATCCCACACGTACATGTTAATTCCCTCGGGCAAAATCACTGCCAGCGCATACTCGCCTTCAGGCAGCGATTCACCGAGCGTGAATCGATAAACTCCTTGCGCCACATCCCATCGCTGTAGAGAGAGTGTCCGCCGCTGATAAGTATTTTGCCCAACCATATTCGTCGAAATCACTTCCACCAGCCGCAACTCGCCTTTCACTTCGGCCTTCATCAACTCAACTTCAGGCTCTTGATCCGAATTGAACGGAATGCGCAGATAAAATTCCGGATCGTGCGCCGTCACGCCGCACCTCTGCACGTTTTCCCGGAATTTCCATCCGGTGTTTCGATGAGACCACCGGCACCAGGAACCAGCGCTTTCTTGATCGCCTGTCCCTTGTCCAGCTTTTCGGTGGTGCGCACTTCGTTGAGCTGCGTAATATTTTTGCCCGCAACCAGAAATAGTCCTTCGCCCGGCGGCAGCAAAACTCCCGGACTCACTTCCAAACTCGCATCCACATCCATCACTTCAGCAGCGCGCTGTTGTTCTTCTCTTTTTTCCACTTGCGCAATTAAAGCGTCCGCCTGATTTTTTTCCTGATCCGAAGCCTTTGTCGTCGCGTCCCAATCCACCAGCGAAGTTGGAATTTCTTCCCACTGCGACCGCTCGACGCTGTAATACCGCACGACCTCGCCGTTCTTCTCGTAACTGCGAACCAGCTGATAACTCCCATCCTTCATCATCAGTTTCTTGCCACGCGCGGCGTAAGTCGACGCAGGAAGCGCCGCCGGATCAGGCGATTTTCGCGCCGCCGGATCGACCGGTGGATTCTGTTGCTGCGATGAAGATTGAGTTTGCTGCTGCGCTTGGGACTGCTGCGGACTCCGTGAAGCCTTCGCTTCTATCACGCCAATTCCAGTGCCGGCAACAAGCACACCGCACGCTAAGCCCAACCCCAGGAGTCGTCGTTTGCGAAGCATGTAAGCCATGAAACTCGTGAGTGCCCTGAAGCGATTGCTATTCCTGATAGATGCAACCCAGCCCCGCGGGTTTGGCCCGCCCGATCCATTAGATACTCAGAATAGCGCCGCTCGGAGTCGCCAAGCAACGCGCAGCGTTCAGCGGCAGGCGCGCGATCGGCAAAAACACCGCGACGCAAGGCACCACGATCGCAAGAAAGTTGAAATCTAGGAAGAAAAGTCTAGCTCAGGAAGATAAATCAAAAGCGACTGCGCCATTAGCGGCCGCAGCCCTCGGCACCCATCCGGATGCACTAATTCCGGTAGCGAGGATACAAAACCGTAAGAACCATCAGATCCGACAGGCTGAAAAGCAGCTTCTGCGCCTGCTCTCCCGCTGCTTCAGCTGCGCGGCCCAGGAATCCCAGATGATGGCTGCGCGCCATATCCCGCAGGAGATCGAGCTGAATCCCGATCAGGTCGGAGACTTCTTCTTCGGTAAAGAATTTTTGGCTTGCTTTCACTCTCACCACGTTCGCTTCTCCGTCTTCCGCCCCAATCATGTTGCTATCATCGCCCTTCAATAAATCCCTAGCAATAGTGCTTCCGTTCTATTCGGGCAAACTTCAGTTTCCACAGCCTCGGCAATTTGATGTTCAAATCTGCGATTCGATATCGAATTCTCACCGTTCGCTGAAATACACGGAACTTGCCTCAAACAAAGGGGTTGCTCCGTTTCTCCACAAAATGGAAGATGCGATTTCATTATCAGAAGATGGCCGCATCAACAAAAATATTCAATTCCCGCTGGATCGTTTTAGCAGGAATGGATGAACCGTTGATTTCGGGCGGGTTTCAATTCGCTGAAAGCGTCTGCTCACTTAGATGGGCAAGCTGCAAAACTCGGGCTTCTCCAAAATGCGGACCGGCAATCTGCAACCCTACGGGCAGTCCTTCGGGAGTACTACCGCACGGAATTGATATCGCCGGAAGCCCTGCCAGAGACGCCGTAACTGTATAAATATCAGCAAGATACATCGCCAGAGGGTCTTCGGTTCGCTCCCCCAGCCGGAATGCTGGAACGGGCGACGTGGGAGATACAATCGCGTCAACAGTCTCGAATGCCTTGCGAAAATCTTGAGCGATCAGCGCGCGTACCTCCTGTCCCTTTTTATAAAACGCGTCGTAATAACCGGATGAAAGGACATAAGTGCCCAGCATGATGCGCCGTTTTACCTCCGCGCCAAATCCCTGGCCGCGAGTCGCGCGGTACATCTCCATCAGAGTTCCGCCAGAAACACGCAGACCGTAGCGCACACCATCGTAACGCGCCAAATTTGAGCTCGCTTCAGCCGTCGCGATGATGTAGTACGTCGCAATCGCATAGTCCGTGTGCGGCAAACTCACATCCACCAGCTTGCAGCCCCGCTCTTCGAGCTTGCTGATCGCTGCTTCCACTCGCTCCCGGACAGAAGTGTCCATTCCTGGGCCAAAATATTCCCTAGGAATGCCAAGTCGCACTCCAGCGAAGTTTTCGTTCAACGCCGCAGAGTAGTTCGGAACTGGAGCTGCGGAAGAAGTGGCATCATTTGTGTCGCGCCCCGCGATAATTTGTAATATTTCGGAGACGTCTTCGACGCTGTTCGCAAACGGACCAATGCGATCAAGCGACGATGCGAAAGCGATCAGGCCATACCGCGATACTCGTCCGTACGTCCCCATCATTGCGGGAACTCCGCAAAACGAGCCCGGCTGCCGGATTGAACCGCCGGTGTCGGTACCGAGTGCCGCAACTGCAAGTCCTGCTGCGACCGCCGCAGCGGAGCCTCCGCTCGATCCTCCGGGCACGCGCTCCAGTGCCACAGGGTTTCGTACCGGGCCGTACGCAGAATTCTCGTTCGAGCTTCCCATCGCGAATTCGTCGCAGTTAGTTTTGCCGAGGACGACTGCGCCCGCGCGCTCAAGACGATCTACTGCGGTCGCATCGTAGGGAGGAACGTAATTCTCAAGAATCTTCGAGCCGCACGTGGTGCGCACTCCTCGCGTGCTGATCACATCTTTGATTGCGATGGGAACTCCCGCGAGCGGAGGCAACGATTCGCCTTTTGCCCCTGCAGCGTCCACCTGATCCGCTTTTGCGAAGGCCCGATCTTTTGAAAGCGTGAGAAAGGCATTCAGCTTTGGATTTTCTTTTTCGATTCGCGCGAAATAATCTTGCGCAAGTTCGCGCGCGGAAATTTTCTTCGCCGCAAGCGCGGAACGAATCGCTGGTATCGTCCAGCGTCCGTCAGATGGCGGATTGTTTTCGGAATTATTCATCGCAAAAACTTTTTCAACTTCGCTCGATCACTTTGGGTACTCGAAAATATGGCGCGGCGGCATCCGGCGCTTGCTTCAGAATTTCTTGCGCGACATCGCACGGAAACACTACATCCTCGCGCAAGGTAGAATTCACTTCTTCGCCGGACTGTGCCGCGAAAACCTGCGCCATCGGCTCAATATTCGCGGTATCTAGCTCGTTGAGCTTGCCAATGTATTCGACAATCGAATTGAGTTGCTCGCGATACTTCTCAATTTCGTGTTCGCCCAACTCCAGATGCGCAAGTTCCGCAACGCGCAACACATCTTCCCTGCTGATCGTCATTTCCTTCCCCTCAATTCAAATCATTTTCGAAAAGGAAGGATAGCACACGCCACATTTCATTCGTGGCGCAGCGCGACGATCGGATCCACACGCATCGCTCTTCGCGCAGGAATGTAAGAAGCCGCTGCGGCGACGATTAGAAACACAATCGCGACACCCGCGAATGTGAGCGGGTCAGTTGTCTTTACCTGGTACAGCAACGATTCCAAAATCCGCGACACCGCAACAGAAGCGAGCAATCCTACGAAAACTCCGATCAGCGCGAGACGCAATCCTCCTTCGACTACCATTCGCATCACCTGCCACGGCCGGCCGCCCAAAGCCATGCGGATTCCGATTTCATGGAAACGCTGCGTCACCGATTGCGAAACCACTCCATAGATTCCGATCCCTCCCAAAAACATAGCGAGGAATCCGAAGAACGCCACGAGTTCTATCAGCACTTTGTTTGCTGCGTTCCGTTCGTCGATCAAATCGGCGTACAGCCGCACTCGAGAAACCGGTTGCGTTTTATCGATCGCCCACACCGCGTCGCGAATCGTGTTTCCCGGCGCGCCCGCAACCGCCGCAGATCGCATCACGATCGACATGTAAGGGCCCGGCGATTGCGCGAATGGAATATAAAGTTCGCGCCGCGGCCTTTCGTTGAGCTGATTTTGTTTTACGTCACCCACCACGCCGACAACAGTGCAGACGCACACATGATCCTGCGCGCCGATGCCGATTTTCTGGCCGATGGGATCGCGATCGCTGAATTGCTGGCGAGCGAGCGTCTCATTGATGATCACCGAAGGCACGGAGCCGCTGGCGTCGGCTTCTGAAAATGGGCGCCCGCGCATCAACGGAATTTCCATCGTCGAAAAATAGTCAGGCGTGACGGAAGAGAACTGCGCGCCAAGCGTTTCGCCGGGAGCCGCGGCGGGCTTTCCGGCGATGCGGATTTCTACAGTGGTATTCGATTCTCCAAAAGGAACGCTCGTCGATGCCGCCGCTGCTCTCACCCCCGGAACAGCGCGAATCCGATCCAGTACGCGGCTGTAAAAATTCTGCATCTCGGATTCGCTCGCGTAACGCGTTTTTGGAACTTGCACCGAAGCCACCATCGCATTTTGCGGGTTGAAACCGATGCGGCCGTGAACCATGTGGGTGAAACTCTCGGCCAGCAGCGCCGTGCAAACCAACACGACTACCGCAAGCGCGGTTTCCGCCGCGACAAATATGCGCCGCAAGCGCATCCCGTGTTTCGTTCCCGAAGATTGCGCCGATGCTTCTTTCAGAGTGCGATTCAAATCAATTCTGGAATTCTCAAATGCCGGCGCCAAACCGAAAAGCAAACCGCAAACGAGAGCGATCGAAAGCGTGTAGAGCAGAGTGGTGAAATCGAGCGTGACCTTTCCGTAGTTCACCAGATATCCGCGGACGGACGCAGGAATCACGGAATCGATCCAACGCAATCCCCACGCTCCGCAAAATACGCCGCCGATTCCGCCGAACAGAAACAGCAGCAGGGATTCCGTGAGGAGTTGCCTGATCAAGCGGCCGCGCGAAGCGCCGATCGCGCTGCGCAGCGCGATTTCTTTTGCGCGTTGTGTGGCGCGAGCGAGCATCAGATTCGCCACGTTGGCACACGCAATCAGCAGAATGAATCCCACGAGAGCGAAACAGATCATCACCTGTTGCGTGCCTTCATTTTGTCCGATGTCGTACGCCATCGTAGTGAGGAGATTTGTTTGGTTCGTGTTTGTGTCTGGATAAAGTTTTTCCAGATGATCTGAAATTCCCGCGACATCCGCGCCCGCTTGCTCAATCGTTATGCCGGGCTTCAATTTTCCGAAAGCGCGAAACCAGGAGGTGTGCCGATCGTTGCGATCCTTCGGCGCAATCGCGAGAGGCGCCCAGAGATTCGAAGTACCCATCAAAGAAAATTGAAAACTCGCGGGCATCACCCCCACAATTTCGTATTGCTCGCCATCCATCGTGATGTTCCGGCCTACCATACGGGGATCTTGCGCGAATCTGCTTTTCCAAAGGCCGGAGCTGATCATCACCACGTGATTCGCGCCGGGTTGTCCCTCGGCCTGCACAAATCCGCGGCCCAAAATCGGCTGCGCGCCAAGCGCTTCAAAATAATCCCAGCTAACCAATCCGCCGTCGATACGTTCGGGCTGTCCATCACTGGTCACGTCGAAAATCCATTGCGTCCACGCGACAAGGTGATCGAAAACTTTGTTCTGCTCCTGGATGTCCACAAAATCGCCGGTGGAGCTTACATAGTCATTCGTCGAACCCTGCTTTTTGTCGTACGAATGCAGCGCGACGAGCCGATCGCCATCCGAAAACGGCAGCGGTTTTATGACCCACGCGTTTACATAACTGAATAAAGATGAGTTCGCGCCGATTCCGAGCGCCAGAGTTATCACGGCGATGGCGGCAAAGCCCGGGTTGTTGCGCAAATTTCTCATTCCGTAGCGAATATCCTGTAAGAAATCCTGCAGCCAATTTACTTTTCGCATTTCCCGGCACTCCTGTTCTGTTTTCGTGATGCCACCGAATTCTCTAAGCGCCGCGTAGCGCACTTCATTCGGAGCGATTCCTTTTGCGAGAAGCTCCTGCGTTCGAAGATCGATGTGCTCGCGAATTTCATCGCTGAGTTCCGAATCCACACGTTTGCGGTGAAAGAGTGAGCGCAATCGCAACGGCACCGTATAAATCCAGTGTTGTGGGCTCATCGCATTCGCTCCTTTACGCTCGCACTTTTTTGCGCGTCATTCGTGCCGCAACGCCGACATCGGATCCACGCGCATCGCGCGCCGCGCCGGGATGTAGCAGGCGGCCAGCGCGACAACGATCAGAAACAATCCAACTCCGCCATAAACTACTGGATCGAACGGGTTCACGTGATACAGGAGCGTGCTTGTGGTGACTCCGTAAAGGAGCCCCGCCATCAATTTCGCCATCGTTACGGCGGCCCCGATGCCGATTGCCAGTGCGATCAACGTGAGCTTCGTTCCCTGCCACACAATCAATTTCAAAATATCGGCATGCAGCGCGCCAAGTGCTCTGCGAATTCCCAGCTCTCGCGTTCGCTGTCCCACCGAGTAGGAAATCACCGCGTAGATTCCCGCAGCGGAAACAACCAGCGCGATCACCGCGAAAAATGCAAGCAACACAGTTGTGATCCGTTTCGGTCCGAAAGAATCGGAGACAACCTGCTCCATCGATTCCACTGAGTCCACCGGCTGCTGCGAATCCACTGTTGCAATCGCGTGCCGGATTGCCGAGGTAAGCGCGCCGGCTTCGAGCGAACTGCGGACCAGCACGCTCATATTTCGAGAAAGTTGCGCGAACTGATCTTCCGCCAGATAAAATTCCTGTCGCACAGGACCATCAATCACACGAGTCTGCTTAATGTCCGACACAATTCCGATCACGGTGACCACCGCGCTCGGCACGTTGGCCGGCGAATCGGAAGTTCCTTCGAGCCCCGCAACGAGATGGATTCGTTCGCCGATTGGATCGGCGCCCGGCCAGTAGCGGTTGGCCATGGTCTGATTGATGATGGCGACGCGCTGCGATTCGCGGCGATCGTGATCGCTGAACAATCTGCCGCGAATGAGTTTTGTGCCGAGTACATCGAAATATCCAGAACTCACCACTCGATAATTTGCGTTCGCGAGACCGCTGGCGTTATCGAGCGCGCGGCCTTCAATCGTAAAGTCGCGCGAGGTCAGATCCACAGTGCGATCGAACATCGGCAATCCCGAAACCACGGCGGCTCGATTCACTCCCGGCAGACTTTCGATTTTCGCGATGCTTTTTTCGTAGAACGCGCCCATTTCCTCGTCCGTGGAATATTTCGTGTCGGGCAGCGAAATCTGCATCGATAAAACCTGGCTCGGCTGGAACCCAACATCGATGTGCTCGAGATTCCGATAGCTTTTGATCATCAGCACAGCGCTTGCGAGGACGATAAATGTGAGCGCAATTTCCGAGACGATCAGAATTTTCTGCGCTCGTTGCCCGCGGCGCGCGCCGCCAATTTTGCTGGCACCTTCTTTCAAGGCTTCGGCGACATTCGCGCGAGAAAGTTGCCACGCAGGTCCCGCGCCGAAAAGAATTCCAGTGAACGCCGAAAGCGCTACCGCGACGATCAGAATCGGAGTGTTTATTCGGATGCTTTCCGGCGGAACAGTAAGCCACGGCGACGGAATCAAATGAATTACGAATGGCAGCGACCATCGCGCCAGAACAATTCCCGCAATTGCTCCCGCGCCCGCCAGCAGAAAACTTTCCGTAAGCATCTGCCGCGCGATGCGTCCGCGGCCCGCTCCCAGCGCGGCGCGAATCGTGAATTCACTTTTGCGCGAACTGACGCGAGCCAGAAGCAGGTTCGCGATATTCGCGCAGCAAATCAGCCACAAGAAACCAACCGCGGCGAGCAACACCATGAACGCAACTTGCACTCCGCCTGTGACGGCTTCATAGACATTCCAAAATTGCAGTTGCAATCCGGAATATTCAGGATTCGAGATGCGATATTCCTGCTCGATTCTTCGCGCGACGGCATTCAAGCGATTGTCCGCCTGCTCCCAGGTAACGCCTGGTTTTAGAGTGACCAGCACCCACAAATTTCTTTGCGATCGATCGCGGTCCTCAAGATTCACCTGCAGTGGAACCATCACGCTCGATCCAAAAACCGATTCCAGCGGACGCATCACTCCGACGATGGTGTAGTCGCGTCCATCGAGGCGGATCAACTTGCCCAAAATTTGCGGATCGCTTGCGTAGTGCTGCTGCCACATTTCGTAGCTGAGAATCGCGGCGAGCTGTCCTCCCGGACGATCTTCTTCCGGAAGAAACGTGCGGCCGAACATCACGCTGCGCAAACCCGACGGCGGAATAATCGGCTGGCTGATGTGAGCGCAACCGACAAGTTCGGGATACTCTCCATTGGTGAGCGCTGAATGCGTCCAGCTCAGCGCTCCGATGCTGGCAAACGTGTCTGGTATGCCGAGAAAATCTACATACTCTGGAATCGAGTAGTGAAAAATCCGCGCATTCTGCTGCGGATGGCGTCCGGTAATCACTCCACGCACATACCAGCCCGGATCTTTTCGTAGGCTGGCGTAGGTGACGCTGAAAAGCGAAGTGCTGGCGCCGATTCCCAGCGACACGATGGCTAGAATCGCGAGAGTGAATCCCGGATTCTTCCGCAGCACACGCAATCCGTAGCGGATATCCTGAAAGAAATCCTGCAGCCAATTTATTTTTCGCGTTTCGCGGCATTGCTCCGCCGTTTTTGTGACGCCGCCAAATTCTCTTAGCGCCGCATATCGCGCTTCGTTTGGAGCGATTCCTTTCGCGATCAATTCCTGCGCCCTGCGATCGATGTGGTCGCGAATCTCGTCGCTCAATTCGGAATCCACTTGGCGGCGCTTGAAAAGAGAGCGCATTCGAAGTGGAATCGTGTAAATCCAATGTTCAGGACGCATGACCTAAACTCCTCTACCCCCGGGCGCGCTACTCTGCTCTATGCCTCTTTCAGTTTCACCACTTGCGAAATCGCAGTGGAAAGCCGCTTCCAATTGTTGGCTTCTTCCGCGAGCTGCTTTTTGCCGAGCCTCGTAAGCGAATAATATTTTCCGCGGCGATTATTTTCGGTGACTCGCCACTCCGCTTCGATCCAGCCTTCCTGCTCCAATTTGTGCAGCGCCGGATACAGCGAGCCGTCGCTCACTTGCAGCACCTCGCTCGAAATCTGTTTCAGCCGGTTGCTGATCGCGAAACCGTTCAGCGGTTCAAGCGCCAGGATTTTCAGCAGCAGCAAATCCAGCGTGCCTTGCACCAGATCATTCGGTTTGCTCAACTCGCTCTCCTCAACTTCGTTCTCCTCGGTTACCGAGCGTAGACTATGCCTGCTCCGCTCGGTAAGCAAGGGGAATGTTGCGCTGAGCGGATCACAGCGCCCTCATCGTGCTTCGCATGAGTGCTAATCGAATGGCGTTTAAGTGCTAACGGTTTCGGCGCGGCGGGGATATTTCGTGGAGATGTAATCGTCTACCAGCGCTTGGAATGCGCGGGCTAATTCGTCGTAGCTGCCTTGCAGCGTGGTGAAGTGCTGGCCATCAATGTACACGGGGCAGCGCGGCTCTTCGCCGGTGCCGGGCAAACTGATTCCGATATTCGAGGCTTTCGATTCGCCGGGGCCATTGACGATGCAGCCCATCACGGCGAGCTTCATTTCTTCCACGCCCTCATATTGTTTTTTCCATTCGGGCATCTGGTCGCGGATGTAATTCTGAATGCTTTCGGCGAGTTCCTGAAACGTGGTGCTGGTGGTGCGCCCGCAACCCGGGCACGCGGTAACGCTGGGCGAAAAGCTTCGCAGGCCGAGCGATTGCAGCAGCTCGCACGACGCGTACACTTCTTCGCGGCGATCGCCGCCGGGCCGCGGAGTGAGCGAAGTGCGAATGGTGTCGCCGATTCCTTCGTTGAGGAGTACGCCCATCGCGGCGGCGCTCCAGATGGATCCCTTCAATCCCATGCCAGCTTCGGTGAGACCAAGGTGCAAGGGTTGCTGAGTTTTCGCGGAAAGTTTGCGATACACCGCGATCAAATCCATAGGACGCGAAGTTTTGCACGAAATAATAATCTGGTCTTCGCGCATTCCGGATTGCAGCGCGAGTTCCGTGGATTCCACGGCGGAAATCACCATGCAATCGTTGATGATTTCTTCGGAGGTGAATCCCAGATCGCCGTCTGTATTTTCCTGCATCTTGCGCATGACGAGTTCTTGGTTGAGCGAGCCGCCGTTGACGCCGATGCGAACAGGTTTCGCGTGATCGCGCGCGATATTACAGATCGTGGAGAATTGTTCGTCGCGGCGTTTTCCCGCGCCCACATTTCCAGGATTGATTCGATATTTATCGAGAGCTTCCGCGCATTTCGGATACTGTCGCAGCAGGACGTGCCCGTTGTAATGAAAATCGCCGATGATCGGCGCGTTGCATCCGGCGTCGAGCAGCCGCTGTTTGATTTCCGGTACCGCCGCAGCGGCTTCCGGCACGTTTACGGTGATGCGCACCAGTTCCGAGCCCGCCTGCGCCAGTTCCAGACACTGCTGAAACGTAGACATCACGTCAGCAGTATCCGTATTCGTCATCGACTGCACGACAATCGGCGCGCCGCCACCCACGGTGATGTGGCCAACTTTTACCGCGTGGGTCTTTCGACGCCGCGGGTCGACAGGCTGGGGCAGTTTCGCGCCATTGATTTGCACAATCATCGTTCGATTCAGGCTCCCGGAAAGTTCATTATAGCCCGTTCTGGCGCACACACTGAAACCCATCGCGGCAAACGGCGTATCCAAAAACAAATCGGGGATCAGCAGTTCGCTGAACCCCGATTCTCGCCTTCACAACGTACTCGCTTAATTTAGAGATTGATGTTGATCACATCTGCCACGCGCCAGTGTTGATCCACCAGCACCACATGCCCGCCGATTACGTAGTAGCGGTAGTGTCGCGGCGGAGGTGGCAATTCTCCGAGCAATTCCACCGGTACCGGATGAACACGGCGCCGCCAGCCTGAATCGAAAACAAATCCCACTTGCAGACGGGGTTCCCAGTCACGCGGCAGCCGGTCTTCTTCGCGGAATCCGATCACCGGATGATCGTGGTGATGTTCGTACCAGTTGCGCGTTGCTTCTCGCTCGTGATCGTCAAACCGCGGATTGCGGTCGTCCCAATGATGTTCGTGATGCTCGTCCCCCTGCGCCATCGCCGCGCTGCCGCTGAACATCGCGAACGCGCCCATGGCACACACAGCCATCCACCATCGTGCCTTCATGTAGTTAGTTCCTCCGATCGAAATTACGCCCGCTTCGCTCCCCACACGACGAGTGCGACGCGCATAAATTGGATGATTCTAGATAGCGAGTTGGTGTGACTTGTTCGTAGCTCAACTCGAAACCGCGGAGCTGGCCGGCGGCGCGGGCATGCCCGAGAGACCCAATTTATCCGCCACGCCGCGCATGCACTCGATGCAGAACGCGACGTGCTCTTCGAGCGGAATGCCGAGTTCTTCCGCGCCGTGGCGCACATCGTCACGATTCACGCCGCGGGCGAACGCCTTGTCTTTCAGTTTTTTCACCACCGACGGCGCTTCCACATCGTGAATGCTCTTCGTCGGCTTTACCAGCGCACAGGCGGTAAGAAAACCAGCCAGCTCGTCGCAGGCGAACAATGTGTGGTCAAGCGCCGACTCTCGCGCCACGCCCGTGTAATCCGCGTGGCCCAGGATCGCGTGGATCATTTCCTCCGGGTAGCCGCGCTCGCGCAAAATCGTTGTGCCCTGGAACGGATGTTCCTGCGTGGGGTGGTGAGCGTCATTTGGCCACCTTTCGTAATCAAAATCGTGGAGCAGCGCCGTAACTCCCCATAAGTCTTCGTCGGCACCCGACTTTCGCGCGTAACCTCTCACGCACGCCTCCACTGCCATCGCGTGCTTCCTTAAACTCTCATTTTGCGTGTATTCGCAAAGCAGCTCCCAAGCCGACGCCCGATCTGTTCCCATGAATGCGATTCCCTCCGAGAAAATAATTGCGTGGCCCCCGTGAAAAGAACTTTTGGGCTGCACTTCTTCTAATTTAATTGCTCGTGAAGAGCAAATGCGAATTTTTTTGAATATTTTTGACGGTGAAGAATCGGGTTCCGCCACGACTTCCGTCATTCCGTTACCCGAAATGGAACCTTTCGTAACAAAATGAAACACTTTCCATGAGAATTTTACTTCCACTACGGTTTCCACTCTTCCCGTAGTGGAAATTTGGGCAAAAACTTCACATTCTTCGAAATAGTTCTTGACACCGATTGCGTCTCCCGGCACAATGCCTCTCGCGCCTGTCTCTGCCTTCCCTCCTGTGTCTGTTCCTCCCTTCCGCAGCCAGAAGAACGTGTGAGGATTACCGGTGTCAGATAACAACGGCAACAAAGATCTACTTGAAATAGATCGTGAAGTAATACGTTGTAAGGCATGTGGATTGGTGCAGTACCGCACCACGAACGATATTTGCCGCCGTTGCTTGCGAATGCTGCCGCCGAAGGTGGAATTCCTTATCCCACCGCCGGTGTCGCAGGAGATTCCTGGCGACGACCGGCAAGCCTTCGAAAAGTGGCCCAACCGCGAGACGGTGGAGAATATCGGCCAGCGGATTCGCCAGTTGCGCGAATCCCGCGGGATGACGCAGAGCCAGCTGCAAGCTCGCTCGCGCGTCTCCCGTTCGTATCTCTCGCGCATTGAAAGCGGCCAGATGACGCCGAGCCTCGGCACTCTCGAAAAGATTTCTGAGGCGCTAGGCGTTGGCTTGAACCGCTTCTTCGTGCCGGAGACAAACGGCGAGGCGCTTCTCGAAGATCCGTTCATTCAGGGCTTGCGGCCATTCCTGCGCCAGCTCGATTGGGAACAATGGCAGTCCATATTGAAGAGGTTGGCCGCGATCAGCGACCACGTGGGCGCCACGACATCCCATCTCAACAGCATCGGACGAGTGCGCTCGATGCCGTCTCTGCAGCCGGCGCGCGTATCTGCGTCGCTTCTGCCGCGGCGAGCTGCACCCAGCGTCGCTTATGGCGGTAGCCGCTAGGGTAAAAGTTGCTGCGGGCTTTGCGCTCGCTGCTTCAGTAGCTGTTGCTTGGGAATAGAAAATTTGGGGCGGTGGTTCGCCGGGCATGCTCGCACGACGCGGGCGTTCTCGGCGAGTCACCGCCTTTCTATTTTGCGAAGGAATTATGCGGAGAGGTGGGGCTGACGCGGGAATCCGCGTGCCGAATAGGATTTAAGCCGCGCAAATAATTCTGCGGGCGTAGGTCAATTGCGAGCAGCGTTCGTATCAGGGCACGAGTTTACCGATGCCGTCCCACTGCGCCATCAAGCCGGCTCTAGCCGCTGCGAAAGGCCGCGGCTTCAGCTGCGGCCCGCAAGCACCGGCGCTAAAGCGCACTTATTTATTTACGATTATCGGCACGAATGAATTCGTGCCCTGACACAAGGAATTGCGTCGAGACTCCGTGCGTTATTTCGCGACAGCACGAACCTGTGCCGCGAGTACAGAAAGATGTCGCGCTACTGCAGCACTTCTCCCACATACTCCGAAGTATTCAGCTTCAACTCGCTATTTTCTTCGGCGCGCCGCGTTCCGCAATGCGGGCAATACTTAAACGCCGTCACCAACGCGTGGCCGCAAGATAGGCAGCAAACCGTATCTTCCGTTTCCTTCGGCACAACGCGGAGGATTTCGTCGAGCGTCGTCATTCCCGCCACAACTTTATCCAAACCATCTTCGCGCATCGTTTTCATTCCGGATGCGCGCGCCAGCATGCGAAGTTGGCTGACCTGAGCCGTGGAACGTACGGCTTCGCGCAGCGTGTCGTTCATCACCAGCAGTTCGTACACGCCAACGCGTCCTCGATAGCCCGTCTGGTTGCAGTCGGGGCAGCCCGTCGCCACAAACATGTGCTTCGGCGGCTCTGAGATTCCATCCTTAATCATGCGGCGCGACATCTCTTGCGACATCGGCCGTTTTGCGCGGCACTTGCACAATCGCCGCACCAGCCGCTGCGCAAGCACTCCCGTCAAAGACGCACTGATCAAATAGCCCTGAACGCCGAGGTCGAGTAAACGGATCACCGATTCAGCTGCGCCGTTGGTGTGCAGCGTGGAAAGCACGAGGTGGCCTGTCTGCGTGGCCTTCATCGAGATTTCCGCTGTTTCCACGTCGCGGATTTCGCCGACCATGATGATATTCGGGTCTTGCCGCAGAATCGCGCGCAGCGTTCCCGAAAATGTCATGCCCGCTTTGGTGTTGATGCTTACCTGGTTGATTCCGGGGATTTCATACTCGATTGGATCTTCGATGGTTACGATATTCACCGTCGGCTTCTGCACCGCGCAGATCGCCGCGCACAATGTTGAGCTTTTGCCCGATCCCGTTGGTCCCGTCACCAGGATCATTCCCTGCGGCATGGTGATCAATTCGTTCAGGTTGGTTTCGATGTCTTCCGGAATCCCCAATTCGCCGAATGTTTTCAGGTTCGCGGTGGCGTCCAAAATACGCATCACTACTTTTTCGCCGAGCTGCGTTGGAAGAGTCGAAACGCGGACGTCATATTGCCGCGCCGAAATCTTCGCCATGAAACGCCCGTCTTGCGGATTGCGCCTCTCGGCGATATCCATATCGCACAGAATTTTAATGCGGGATACGAGACCGACGTGAATTTGCTTCGGCAGACGTTTCACTTCAGACAGCACACCGTCAAGCCGCAAGCGAATCACAGTCTCCGCGGCGAGCGCCTCGATGTGAATGTCGCTGGCTCCCTTGCGGATCGCGTCCAAAATAATTGACGAAGCTTCCTCGACCGCGGGTGTTTTGCGGTTCAAGAGTTCGGCTTGCAACTCCTGCATCGCTTCGATATTGCTTTGCCGTTTGCTATTCGAAAAAAACTCGATTTCCGATCCGGCTTTGTGCATCGGCTTGGCCGTTTCTTCCACGGGGCCAAGGCTGTAGTGTTTGCGGACGGCGTTCGAGACTTCGAGTTTGAATCCAAATCGCGGCGAGAGTTCGCATCCCACGCTGAATTGAATCTGGCTGAGCTTGTTCAGGTCCTGCGGCTCAGACATCACGATGACAAGCTTCTTCTCCTCGAATCGCAGCGGAAGCACGTTGTACCGTTCCGCAATTTTCGCCGAGACAAGCCGCAGCGCGCCCGGATCGGGCTTTACGGTTGAACAATCCACGTAAGGGACGCCGGTCGTCTCTGAAAGCGCATCCACCAGCGCGCTCTTCTCCACCAGCGAGTTTTCGAACAACACTTCGCCCAGGTGAGCCACTTTCAGCTTCTGTTCCTCAATTGCGCGCTCGAGGTTGTGCTTGGATATTTTCCCAGCACCCTCCAGCACTTCTCCCAATCTTCGCTTCGCCATATTACTTGCCCTCAGTCCCTTGTTCTTAATTGAGATCCCGGCAGCTCATGTGTCTTGCCTGAGCTTTAGGATTCTTCTTTCGAAAACATTGCCGTGACTTCCGCCGGCGTCAGAATTCCTTTTCGTACGAGCAACACCGTGAGATTTTCGAGTGCTTTTCGATCCGTCGAGCCCTGTCGCGGCGCCGCTGCTGCCGGAGCTTCCTCAAACTTGGGCAGATCGATGGGCGCGACGTGGCCATTCGTCAGCATCGAAATCCAGGCGCCCAGCATTTCCATCTGGGGGGGAAGCAGCGATTCAAATCCCACACCCATTCCCAACCCTGAGTGCGAAAACCTCACAACACCCGTTACTTCCACTGTCTGGGAGTTGTATTTGATTCGCAGCTGCACGCGAGACTTTTCCGCAAACGGTGTCATCACATCCATGTAGCAACCGGAAAGACTCAAATCGGATACTCGCCCGGTCAGACGTGTACCGCTGGTAATGTCTGCAATCTCCGCCGTAGCCACCAATGCGAAGCGTTGCGCTGTGCGCCGTTCGGCCCCGGAGGGTCGAGCAGCAGATTTATTGCCGGGCTTCGAAGCCAGTTTCTCCGCGAGGTCAGTTCTGCGATCGATCATGAAAGATTGCTCCGCAACCGTTTCTCTTCCCTCAAAAAAAATAGCTTTCTAAAACGCTCTCCACAAGATTACGAGCGGGTGCAGTTTCCAGGAACGAAATGTGAACACGTCTGGAGGCATCCCTGTACCTTGGTACAGGTATTGTGGTTTTTGCCGGCGGCTGCACACTACCGGCGCAACTGTTGTGATGTTAAAGAGGATGGAGGGGCGCTGTATATCCCCCATTGGTACCGTTGACGAATGCAGTTCGTATCAGTACAGAGGTAGCAGAGAACTGCATACTTACTGCGGCTGTCCTTGCTTTCCGATCCGCGCCAATGAGATTTCCACGTGCCCCGCGCGTGACTTCAAGCCCACCACCGTTATCCCCATCGAAGCTCGAAACATAGGCGATATCCCCGGTCTCGATTTCCACGTTGATTCCCTTCACATCGATCGTCTTCGGTCCGGGACCGTTCCGCTCGAAATCTGCTCCCAGCCGATGCCGGTACCATTCGTCCACCTTGTCGATCGAATCTGGCGTGCTGTAGTTTGATCCGCTAACTCCGGAGCGCTGATCATCCGTTCCAACGAACTCCACCGATCCGCCGTTGTCTCGTAACTGGGCTCCGGGATACACGGGCAAACCGAGATCCTCCGGCTTGCCGGATTTCACGGCGAGCTTCCCGCCCGGCGTGGAAATTTCCACCGAGTTTCCCGATTTTGTGATGCTTACATTTTTCACCATCGATAGCGAAAGCCGCAGAATCAGAGTCCCCGCGATCAATAGAGACAGCACCATTACTCCCACGCCGCACAGAATCCACAAACCGACGTAATGGCGCGGCGGCGCCCCAGCCGGCCCTTGGGGTTGTGGCGGACCTGGAACAAGATTTGGCCCCGCTGAATTTGGCGTCGACATCGCGATCCTCTCCGGTTCTCTGTATACATAATCCTACGCTGATTCTGCCCGCGCGGTTCCGTGATGGTTGTGGCTTCTACTATTGCGACTCGTAGCCAGCCGCATTATGCTACGCGCGGTTGCTGGCATTAATTTCCCGGGGGACGATCGATGAAGGCTTCGCGGAAGTTTGCTGTATCGGTGCTCGGTCTCGCAGCGGTGTTTGCGGTTGTCGCGACGAGTCGTCTTCGCGCGCAGTCTCAAGATTCACGCAGCGCGTACTCCGCGGATTTCTTCAAGGCGCTCAAGTGGCGCAACATCGGACCCGATCGCGGCGGCCGCAGCATTGCGAGCACCGGCTCGCCTTCGCGGCCTCTCGAGTATTTCTTCGGCGCGGTGGGCGGCGGTCTCTGGAAAACCGCCGACGGCGGGCAAACCTGGAATCCCGTGACCGATGGGCAAATTCACAGCTCGTCTGTCGGCGCAGTCGCCGTTTCGGAATCGAATCCCGACATCATTTACATCGGCATGGGCGAAGCCTGCATCCGCGGCAACATCATGCAGGGCGATGGCGTTTACAAATCCATAGACGACGGCAAGACTTGGCAGCATTCCGGGCTCGAAGACACGCAGGCCATTTCGCGCATCCGCATCAACCCAAAGAATCCTGATATCGTTTTCGTCGCCGCGTTTGGCCATCCAGCCGGACACAACAACGACCGCGGCGTTTTCAAATCCTCTGACGGGGGAAAGACCTGGAAGAAAGTTTTGTTCCGCGACGATCACAGCGGCGCGATCGATCTTTCGATGGACCGCAACAATCCTGACGTTCTCTACGCCGCGCTGTGGGATGCGTATCGCGTGTCGTGGCAGATGTCGAGCGGCGGGCCGGGCAGCGGATTATTCAAATCCACTGATGCCGGCGAAACGTGGAAAGAGATTACGCGCAATCCCGGATTGCCGGCAGGCATTATCGGCCGCATCGGCGTTTCCGTATCTGGCGCGGACTCCAATCGTATCTATGCGTTGGTGGAAGCGACCGATGGTGGCGTCTATCGTTCCGACGATGCCGGCGCGACCTGGACGAAAACCAACGAAGATCGCAAACTCCGCCAGCGCGCGTTTTATTACACCCACATCTTTGCCGACCCGAAAGATAAGGATTCCGTTTATGCGCTGAATACCGGAGTGTACAAATCCACCGACGGCGGCAAGACATTCAACACTACACTTCGCCCGCCGCACGGCGACAATCACGATCTGTGGATCGATCCCACCGATAACAAACGGATGATCGAAAGTAATGACGGCGGCGGAAACGTTTCCGTCAATGCGGGACAAACGTGGACGCACGAAGAATTCCCGACCGCGCAGATCTATCACGTCGCCACCACTCACGAATTTCCTTACCAGGTTTGCGGCGCGCAGCAGGACAACAGCACTGTGTGCGTGCAAAGCACACGAACAGGCGCAGCGTGGCCGGAGCTATATGACGTCGCTGGTGGCGAGAGCGGCTACATCGCACCCGATCCCAAGAATGCCAATGTGTTTTATGCCGGCAGTCAGGGCGCGCTGCTAACGCGCTACGATCGTCACACGGGATTCACGCGCGACGTGGAAGTTTATCCGCGCTTCTTCTCTGGCGAAGCATCGAAGGATCTCAAACCCGATCGCTGGCAGTGGACATTCCCAATCGTATTTTCGCCGCTCGATCCGAACATTCTGTATACGTCTTCTCAGTTCCTCTACAAGACCACGAACGAAGGACAGAGTTGGCAGGCCATCAGCCCCGATCTCACCAAGCACGATCCGAAAACGCTTGGCGATTCTGGCGGACCGCTCACGCACGATATGAACGGCCCCGAAGTTTTCGCCACGATCTTCGCGATCGCGCCATCGCACTCAGAACTCAATACGATTTGGACTGGATCGGATGACGGTCTTGTCTTCATCACCCGCGACGGCGGGAAGAATTGGGCCAACGTGACGCCTCCGGGAATTCCGGATCTCGCGCGCGTCAGCTTGATCGAAGCATCTCCGTATAAGAACAAGGCCGGAACCGCGTATGTTGCGGTGAAGAATTATCTACAGGACGATCGCGCTCCTTACATCTACAAGACCAGCGACTACGGCAAGGCGTGGAAGAAGATCATCAACGGCATTCGCGGCGACGACTACGTTCACGCTGTGCGCGAAGACACCAAGCGCCCGGGACTTTTGTATGCGGGCACCGAGCACGGAATCTACATTTCGTTTGATGATGGCGACAACTGGCAATCGTTGTCGCTCAATCTTCCCGACACGCAAGTCTCTGACATTGCCGTGGAAGATCACGATCTCGTGATCGCCACTCACGGACGATCGTTCTACATTCTCGACAACATCGCGCCGCTCCGGCAGCTCACTCGCGAAGTTACGCAGGCCGCCGCGCTGCATTTGTATACTCCCGACAATCCGGTGCGCCGCATCGAAGGGCTCAGCATCGATTACTACCTCAAAGCGAAAGCGGATAAGGTCACGATCGACATTCTCGATTCGAAGGGGAATGTGATTCGCACATACGTCGGAATGGAAGTCGCCAAGCCGGCGAATGCAGCGGGCAATGATGAAGGATATCGGCGCCCGCCGCCAAGCGCGGGTCGCGATGCCGGATTGAATCGTTTCACCTGGGACTTGAGATACTCCGGGTCAACAGGTTTCCCCGGATTAATTCTCTGGGGAGCGAGCGTGGAAGAAGGTCCTGTTGCGCTTCCCGGCGCGTATCAAGTGCGCGTTACTTCCGGATCCGAAACGCAAACGCAGCCATTTCGAATTACGGAAGATCCGCGGGCAAACGTATCGCAGGCGGATTTGCAGGCGCAGTTTGATCTTGCGTTAAAAGTGCGTGATGCGGAAAGCCGCGCGAATCAAGCGGTGATCGATGCGCGCGCACTGCGCGATCAAGTGAAGGAGCGCCTTGGCAAAACGCAAGTCGCGGATATTCACAGTTCAGGCGACGTGTTGAATGGAAAACTTACCGAAGTGGAAGAAGCGATCTATCAAGTAAAGAATCGCAGCGGTCAGGATCCGCTAAATTTCCCGATCAAGATCAACGATCGCGTGGGACATTTGCTGGGAGTGATTGAAGGTGATCAAGATGCGAAGCCGACCGATCAAACCTACAAAGCCTTCACCGAACTTTCCGGCGATCTCGACGTGCAGTTGGCAAAACTGAAACAAGCGGAAGAAAGCGATCTCGTCGCATTCAACAAGCAACTCGCGGCTGCGAGTCTTGAACCAGTTTCGCTGAAATCCGCGACTGCGGCTTCGGAGAAAAAATAAAATCGCGCGATTAGAAGCGAACGTTTGCGTCGGGCCGCTTTTCGAGATGCACGGTATCGATGAAACGCACCTGACGATTATCCAGCGTGAGAATCACGGAATGAGTTCGCGTGCCTTCGCCAAAAAATCGCACGCCGCGCAGAAGATTCCCATCGGTGACGCCGGTTGCGGCGAAAATAATTCTGCGGCCCGGCGCGAGATCTTCCGTAGTGTAAATTTTCTTGGGATCTTTGATTCCCATTTTCGCGAGCCGCTCTTCGTGCTCGGGTTTTGAAACCACGAGCCGCGCGAGAATTTGTCCATTCAAACAGCGCATCGCCGCCGCGGTGAGCACGCCTTCGGGCGCGCCGCCGGTACCAAACACAGCTTGAACTCCAGTGCCGCGCACCGCTGTGCTGATGCCAGCGGAAAGATCGCCGTCGCCGATGAGCCGGATGCGCGCGCCAGTGGCCCGAATATCGGCGATGAGTTGCTCGTGGCGCGGCCGATCTAGCACGATCACAACCAGGTCTTCGATGTCGCGATCCATGCGCTTCGCGATCGAGCGCAAATTATCGGCAACAGGCGCGTCGAGATCCACGGCGCCTTTGCACGTGGGCCCAACGATAATTTTTTCCATGTACAGATCCGGCGCGTGGAGCAATCCGCCGTGTTCGCTGGCAGCAAGTACCGCGATGGATCCGGGCTGGCCGGTGGCGCAGAGGTTCGTTCCTTCGAGAGGATCGACGGCGATATCCACGCTGGGGTATGCGCGAATGTTGTCGTGAACGGCGGCGCCAACTTTCTCGCCGATGAAAAGCATAGGAGCTTCGTCGCGCTCGCCTTCGCCAATTACGATGGTGCCGTCCATGCCGACGGTATCCATCGTGGTGCGCATGGCCTTCACCGCGGCCTCGTCGGATAGATGGGCATTGCCGAGGCCCATTGTGTGTGCGGAAGAAATCGCTGCCTGCTCTACGACGCGCAAGAACTCCAGGCTCAGTTGTGCTTCCATCAATCTCTCCTCGTGGTGCCGCGTTCGTCAGACGTAAGCCGGAATTCCTGTGATGCGCTCGCCGATGATCAATCTGTGGATGTCGTGCGTGCCCTCGTAGGTGTAAACGGATTCGAGGTTGTTCATGTGGCGCATGACGCAGTAATCGTCGACGATTCCGTTTGCGCCCAAAATGTCGCGAGCTTTGCGGGCGGACTCGAGAGCCATCCACACGTTATTCATTTTCAGCATCGAGATGTGGGTGAAGTCCGCGCGGCCCGCGTCTTTCAATTTGCCGACGTGCATCGCGAGCAATTGCGCCTTGCTGATTTCGGTGATCATGAAAACTAATTTGTCTTGCACGAGCTGGTGCGATGCGATGGGCTTATTCGCAAATTGTTTTCGCGTTTTCGCGTATTGAAGCGCGGTGTCATACACCGCCATGGCGGCGCCGATGGCCCCCCAGCCGATGCCGTAGCGAGCTTGCGATAGGCAGCCGAGAGGACCTTTCAAGCCATCCACCCCCGGTAAAACATTTTCGGCGGGAATTTCGCAATCTGTCATCGCGAGTCCCGAAGTTACTGAGGCGCGGAGCGACCATTTGCCGTGGACATCCCACGCTTTGAATCCTTTGGTTCCCTTCTCGACGAGAAAGCCGCGAATTCTATCGTCTTCGCACTTTGCCCAGATCACCGCGACATCCGCGATGGAGCCGCTGGTGATCCACATTTTCTCGCCATTCAAAATCCACTTATCGCCGCGGCGCACCGCGCGGGTGAGCATGCCTCCGGGATTCGAACCGAATTGCGGCTCGGTGAGACCGAAGCAGCCAATGGCTTCGCCGGTTTGCAATTTCGGAAGCCAGCGATTTTTCTGGTCTTCGCTGCCATACGCGTAAATCGGATACATCACCAGAGAACTTTGCACGCTCACGAAACTGCGCAGGCCAGAATCGCCGCGCTCGAGTTCCTGATTCAGCAGGCCGTACGCTACGTTGGACATGCCAGCGCAGCCGTAGCCCTTTAAATTCGCGCCGAAAAATCCGAGTTCGCCAAGTTGAGGCACCAACTGCTTTGGGAAAATTCCTTCGCGGCTGCACCTTTCGATGATCGGGATGATTTGCTCTTCCACGAACTGGCGTGCTGTCTGGCGGACGAGGCGCTCTTCGTCCGTAAGCAGCGAATCGAAATCGATGAAATCTACTCCAGCAAAACCGGGCATTGCGTCTCCTATTTATCTGGACGGCCCATTTTACAGGTCGCGGCGCATCTTAACAGGGGGTGAATCAGAGCGGCAAGAAGCAGAGAGAAATGAGGTGCTTGTTGGGCTGTTCCCATTTTGGGAAATGTCCAAGTAAATTCGCCGGTACCCTCCCCTCCCCCTGTTTCTACGGAAGTGTTGATTCTACAGGGGTTACAGGAATCGGAGACACATAAAATGCGGCTTTGTACAGATCTTGGTCTGATTGAAGATGGCGGGTGGCTGTGCTGGTTCTCGAGGAAAAGTTAACGGCGTTTACCGCGGAGACTCAGAGGTCACGGAGGAAATCGGAACAGAGTCGCGCCAGACGGACGGGTAGTGGCAACAGGCCCTGTCCAGTTTAAGGGTTGGACGAAAAACTGAGCGCCTCGACCGGCGGCTCCAAACTATTCAGTTGTCAAAGAACTGTCGCAGGCTGTCCGGCAGCCTGGGGCGAATTGCTTCGCACGAACTAATGGGTAATGATAGCATATGAGATAATAAAAAGCAAATGAAAATTCAAGGATGACGGAAAATCGTAATATTTCGCAGTTTAGTGCCGCGCCGACGGCACTCCGGAAAATTTGATTTTGTTATTAGTTTTCCCAGGCCTTCCGGCCTGGGCTGACGTTTGCGGACGGCCCTCCGGGCCTGCGTACGGATGCTGCTGTGGCGATCGATTTTCGCAACAGTGGAGACTGTGGTTTGAATGGGGATAATGCGACTGCTGTTGTAATATTGGGAAGCTGAGTGCGGGGCGAAGAATGGCGGACGGCCCTCCGGGCCTGCGTACGGATGCTGCTGTGGCGATCGATTTTCGCAAATGGAGATTGTAAATTGAATCCGCCTATTGGGACTGCTGAGGATGCGCGTGAACGGAGCTTCGACGCGCTAGGGGGTTGGAAGCTTCTTGGTTACCTGGCAATTGGAGAAGATTAGCTGGACTGTGAATTTGTTGGGGCCGTAGGTGCCGTTTACGTCGAGGCGTTGGACGATTTGAAAACCTTCGACGCTTTGATAGCTGATTAGAGCTTTTAGCTGCGTGGCGTCTTCGGGTTTTGCGGATTGATAGTTCGCGTCGTAAGAGGTTAGGACGAAGCCGCCGGGCAGCTTGGTGAGACCGGGTTGGACGGTGCTGTGAAAATCAGGCGTGGTGATGGCCAGGTTGACGATGGAATAGTCGTGGGCGAGCGTCGTGACTACGTCTGCTGTGCCGTCTTTGTAAGTAAGGCGGTATTGCGTGCCGATCACTTCGACGTGATATTCGGCGGTGAGCTCCGGAAGCGGACGATCGATCATAAAGAAGGACCAGGTATCGAAGAAGCCGGAAGCCATCTGGTCCATGCCGGATTCGATCTCATTCACGGAATCGGCCATTTCCTTGGTGAGTCCGGTGAGATCGTTGTGAGAGAGCTTCATTTTTCCGCCGGAGTCCACGGCAAAAGTGAAATGGAGCTGGTCAAGAGTGACAAGCTCTGAATCCACCAACTGCGAATTTTGCTTTCGCTGTTCCTGCAACATCATTTCCCAGTTTGGCGTGACGCTGCAGGTGAATGAATCCAATCCATTGGCGCGAAGGTTGTAATACGCCTGACCGGCTGCGGTGAGAATGGCTTTCTTATCGGGTACGGCTTGGGCGAATGAACGGTGTGGAACGACCATGGCAACGGCGAGGGCGCAAAACAGCACGGCAAAAATAAACGGCTTTTTCATTCTCTAAACTTTAATCCATTCCGCGGATTTCCGGTGGGCGGAATCCGGAGACTGTGCCAGATGGTGAACCGTGCGGCGCGGGTTGCGGCAACTGTGCGCCGCAATGAGAAGAGAAGCGAAACATTTTTGATTGGTGGGCGTCTACTCCTATAGCTATCTAGGGGAATGGATCAGGTGCGCAGTGGATTCACCCGAGGTGCGCGATGAGCTGGACTGAGCGAGTGAAGAGTTTATGGCGGCGAGAGAATCTGGATCGCGAGCTGGATGAGGAGCTTCGCGGGCACGTGGAAATGCGAGCGGAAGACAATCTTCGCGCGGGGATGAGCGCGGAGGAAGCGCGACGAGACGCGCGGCGGCGATTTGGAAATCTAACGCTGCAAAAAGAAAGGACGCGAGACATGGACATCGCGGGCTGGCTGGAAACATTTGCGCAAGATGTACGCTTTGGATTGCGGATGCTGCGAAAGAACCCGGGATTCGCGACGGTAGCAGTGCTGACGCTTGCGCTTGGCATCGGCGCAAATACAGCGATTTTCAGCGTGGTGAAAGCTGTCTTGCTGAACGCGCTTCCCTACCGGCAGCCACGGGAGCTGATGCAGATGGCCGCGGGTGGCCCGCGAGATAAGAACCCCTCGACGGTGTCTTACGATCTGGTGCAGGACTGGAAAGAAAGAAGCCATTCGTTTGAATCCATCGCGGTTTTCGGAAATTGGGCTCCGACGATTACGGGAGATTTTCATCCGGAAATAATTCGCGGCGCGAAAATTACCTACGATTTTTTCGGCACGCTGGGAATTCGAATGGCGATGGGCCGGGACTTTGAGGCAGCGGATGACCGTCCCGACCGGCGTCAAGTGGTGCTGGTGAGTTACGACTTTTGGAAAAGCCATTTCGGAGGAGCGCCCGATGTAGTGGGGCGGACTATTACTCTGAGCCAGTTATCGTACGAAGTGATTGGAATTTTGCCGCAGAATTTTGAGCCGCTGAGTTTCCGGTTTGGGGCCGCCGCTCCACAAATTTGGGCACCGCTAGGTTATCGCCCGACCGACGCTGGAGCGTGCCGGGCATGCCGGGGATTGAGAGCGGTGGCGCGGCTGAAGCCAGGAACGAGCGCTGAACAGGCGCAAGCAGAGCTCGATGGGATCATGCCGCGGCTAGTACACGACTACTCGGACTCCTATCCAACCGGATTTCGCGCGGTAGTGACGCCGCTTGAGTCTGCGGTGGCGGGCAAACAGCGGAGTGCGTTGTGGATGCTGCTGGGAGCGACGTCTTTTGTACTACTGATCGCGTGCGCCAATTTGACGAGCTTATTGCTGGCACGAGCAAAAGCACGACACCGCGAACTATCGGTGCGGTTGGCGCTGGGCTGCCAGACGTCTCGTTTGCTGCGGCAGATCTTGACGGAAACAACGGTGCTGACGCTCGCGGGAGGGGTAGCAGGGCTGGTGGCGGCGCCATTTCTACTGCGCATCTTCGTGCATTGGGCTCCAGTGGATACGCCGCGGCTGGCAGATATCCGAGTGGATTCAGGAGTCTTGATTTTCGCGCTGATTGTGAGTTTTCTGACGGGCCAGATTGCGGGACTTATGCCCGCGGTGGCTGCCGTGCGCACAGATCAGAAAGAATCACTGCAACTGGCCACACGCGGCGGCACAACTGGAATTCGCCGGGGAGTACGAACGACACTGATCGTGTGCGAAGTGGCGTTCGCGTTTGTGTTGACATTGGGAACCGGACTGTTCTTGAGGAGCTTCGCGAAAGTTCTGGCAGTGGATCCGGGATTAGAAGCTGCTGGCTGCTTCACAACGAACGTGGGTTTGGTGGGACCGGCATACGGGCAGCCGGGGCGCGCTGCAGAATTTGAAAGAGAAATGCTGGAGCGATTGCGGGCGCTGCCGGGAGTGAGTGCCGCGGGCATTGTAAGCACGCTACCGCTGGGAGGATCTCATGACCGACGCGGAATTCAGATTCAGGATCGTCCGGTTGCTGTAGCGGCAGCGGTTCCTTTGGTGGACTCATATTTTGTGAGTTCGGGTTATCTAGAGGCGATTGTGATTCCGCTGAAGCGCGGCCGGCTATTTGCGGATGCGGATTTGGCTCCCAACGCGCCGGCAGTAGCGATTGTGAGCGAAGCAACAGCGCGGCAACTGTGGCCGCAGAAGGACGCGATTGGGGAGCACATCGAACTCGGCGTGAGGAATGAGGCGGGACCATGGGCGGAAATTGTTGGCGTGGTGGGGGACGTCCGGCAGTATGGCTTGGAATCCGAGGCGACACCCGAGGCTTACCTTACTTATACGCAGGCGCCCCAGGCTGTGACGTTTCCAACGATCGTGATGCGAAGCAACGTTGCCGCAGAAACCTTGGAAGAGGGAGTGGAACGCGAGGTGGCGGCACTCGATAAGAACATTCCCGTTTTCCTTCCCGCGACGATGAACGAGGTGATTTCGGACTCCGTGGCGCAACGCCGGTTTCTTACGCGGCTGGTTGGCTGCTTTGGCGTGCTTGCGTTGCTGCTCTCATGCCTGGGCGTGTATGGGATGATGGCGTATCAGGTGTCGAAGCGCTCAGAGGAGATTGGGTTACGGATGGCGATCGGCGCTAGCCGGTGGGCGGTGCAGAAAATGGTGCTGCGCGAAGGAATGGGAGCGGTGGCGTGTGGAATCGCTCTCGGAGCGATCATTGGGCTGGCGTGTGCGCGGGTAATTGCGAGCCAACTTTACGGAGTGCAGGCGACCGATGTGGCGACTCTCGCGGGAGCGACGGTAGTGATCGGCGCTGTGGCGTTTCTCGCGTGCTATTTCCCTGCGCGGAATGCGGCGACGATTGATCCGCTGGTGGCGCTGCGCAACAGTTAGAGGCCGTAACCTGAAGCGGGCGCAATTGGATTTAGGCGATTGCCGATTTGTATCGTGCGCAGCGCATCTAGCCTATCCCAACCATTTTCCAGGTATCTAGTGCGATTGACGCGAATGCCAGCGAATGCTATAAAGTTGGGCCTTCTGACCGAGTTCGGAAATTCCAGTCGAGCATCAGCGGCTCGCCCTGCAAGCGAGCAAAAAGACGAAGTAGTGCAAAGAAAGAGGCGGAGTAAACTCTGCCCGAACGACAGCAACGCCGAGGTTACGCAGCAACTGAAATATGGAAATACTGAACCAACTTGGCGATCTGTTTGTACAAGCAATTCCCACGATTATCATCGTTTTCCTTTTCTATTTGTTCCTGCGCTGGGCGTTTTTTAATCCGATTACAAAAGTGATGGCGGAGCGGGCTGCGCGGACAGAAGGCGCGCAACGCGAAGCGGAAGAAGCGAAGGTCGCGGCTGGGGAAAAAGTTCGCGTGTATGAGGAAGCGCTGAAAAAAGCGCGCGGGACTGTGTACGCCGAACAAGATGCGCGACGAAAAACGATTTTGGATGAGCGCGCAGTGATGATTCGCGATGCGCGGAAGGACGCGACGGAACGCGTGGCGCAGGCGAAAGAACGTATCGCGGCTGAAGCCGCGGTGACGCGCACGCAACTGGATGCGGAAACTCCAGCGCTGGCGGGGGAAATTGTAGAGGCGGTGTTTGCGCGGCGTCCGGGACCGGGCGGCGTCTGTGCAAGGCGGCGCGCGATGAAAAATTTAATGAAGCGATGGCTATCGATCGCGGCGATGGCGATGCTGCTGGCCGTTTGCGCGGCGCCGGTTGTGCGCGCGCAAGAAAATGCGACGGAGCCGCAAGATACTCCCGCGGGACAAGTTTTTCGCTGGCTCAATTTCATTTTGATTTTCGGGGCGCTGGGATATTTCATCGCGAAAAAAGGTTCGCCCGCATTTCGCGCACGAGCGAATGTGATTGCCGGCGCGATTGAGACAGCGACTGCGGCGAAGCAGGAAGCGAATCAGCAACTGCGCGTGGCGGAAGCGGGACTCGCGCGACTGGATCAAGACGCGGCGACGATGCGCACGCAGGCGGAAAAAGATTTTGTGGCGGAAGCGGACCGGCTGCGGACTTCGTCAAAGCGCGAAGTGGAAAAAATCGCGCACATGGCCGAAGTGGAAATTGATGCGGCGGCGCGGCTGGCGCAGATTGAGCTGCGAACTGCGGCGGCGCGGGTGGCAGTGGCGCGTGCGGCGGAGTTGGTGGCGAAGGGAATGACTCCTGAGCGGCGCGAAATAATTTTCCAGAATTTTCTGGATAACCTTTCAAAATCGCGAGACGGCGAAGCACCGCGAGGTGCGAATTGAAAGCGGTAGCGGATCGTTACGCGGAGGCGCTGCTGGAAGTTGCGCTGGCACGCAACGTGGCTGAACAGGTGAAGGCGGCGGTGGATCAGCTTGGCGCGATCATTGATGAGTCTGCGGATTTGCGGCTGTGCCTGGCGAATCCGGCTGTGCCGCGCGATAAAAAATCCGCGGTGATGGAAATGCTGCTGGCGCGGATGGAAGTGGCGCCGGAGCTGCGGCAGATTTTGCGAAATTTTGTACTGGTGGTGGCGGATCACCGGCGCGGCGCGCTGCTGCCGGAGATCGCGGTGTCTTACACCGAGCGGCTGAACACGAAAATGGGGATTGCGGTGGCGGATGTGGCTTCGGCGGCGCAATTGAGCGACACCGAGCAGAGCCAACTGGAAAAAGCGTTCGCGATCGTCACCGATATGAAGATAGCCGCTACTTATGAGGTGAAATCCGATCTTGTGGGTGGCGCGGTGGTGAAAATTGGGTCTGTGATTTATGACGGCTCCGTGAAAGAGCAACTGAGAAGGATGCAGGAAAAACTCGCAGGCTAATTGTCGGCGAGCTTCAAGAAATAAAAGCAAGAGAACGCGTACACACGGCAGCAGGAGCGGGAATGGCAACGATTAAAGCGGACGAAATTACAAAAATATTGCGCGAGCAGATCGAGAATTACCAGCAGACCGTCTCGGTAGACGAAGTCGGCTCGGTGATCTCGGTGGGAGACGGAATCGCGCGCGTGCACGGGCTCGAGCGCTGCATGTCTGGCGAGATGATCGAGTTTCCGCACAACGTTTTCGGAATCGCGCTGAACCTGGAAGAAGATCAGGTGGGCGTGGTGATTCTGGGCGACTACACCGAAATTCGCGAAGGCGATACGGTGAAGCGCACGCGGACGATTATGTCCGTGCCGGTGGGCGAGGCGATGGTGGGGCGCGTGGTGAGTCCGCTGGGCGTGCCGCTCGACGGCAAGGGACCGATCGCGACGACGCAGCGCAATCACTTGGAGAGGATTGCTCCCGGCGTTGTGGAACGCCAACCGGTGCGCGAGCCTCTGCAGACTGGAATTAAAGCAATCGACTCGATGATTCCGATCGGGCGCGGACAGCGCGAGCTGATCATCGGCGACCGGCAAACGGGAAAGACCGCGATCATTCTGGACACGATCATCAACCAGAAGGGCCGCGACATGGTTTGCATTTACTGCGCGATCGGGCAGAAACGCTCGACGATTGCGCAGGTGGTGAAAGTTCTGACGGATGCCGGCGCGATGGAATACACGATCGTGGTGGCGGCGTCGGCGACGGAACCTGCGACGCTGCAATATGTGGCTCCCTATGCGGCGTGCGCGATGGGTGAATTTTTCCGCGACACGAAGCGGCACGCGGTTTGTTTTTACGATGACCTTTCAAAACACGCGCAGGCATATCGCGAAATTTCGCTGCTGTTGCGGCGGCCTCCCGGCCGCGAAGCGTTTCCCGGTGACGTGTTTTATCTTCACTCGCGATTGTTGGAACGCGCGGCGAAACTTTCGGATGATCTCGGCGCGGGTTCGCTGACGGCGCTGCCGGTGATCGAGACGCAGGCGGGCGACGTGTCTGCGTACATTCCGACGAACGTGATTTCGATTACGGACGGGCAGATTTATCTGGAAGCGGATTTGTTTAACGGCGGCATACGCCCCGCGATCAACGTGGGAATTTCGGTAAGCCGCGTGGGCGGCAACGCACAGATCAAGGCCGTGCGTCAGGTGGCGGGTTCGCTGCGGTTGGATATGGCGCAGTTCCGCGAGTTGGCGGCGTTTTCGCAATTCGGATCGGAACTCGACAAATCGACGCAAGCGCAGCTTTCGCGAGGACAGCGGCTGACAGAAATTTTGAAGCAGGAGCAATACGCTCCGCTGACCACCGAGAAACAAGTGCTGATCATTTTCGTGGGCACGAATGGATTTATGGACGACGTGGAGCTCGCGGATTGCCGGCGATTTGAGCGCGAGTTGTACCAGTTCATGGATACGAGCTACAGCGGAGTGCTGGCGCGAATCGCGGAGAAAAAGGCGCTGGACGATCAACTGAAGAAGGATATGGTGGACGCGATCAAGGCGTTCAAGGAAAAATTCGCGGCGAGCAAGAATTAGTTTTCTGTAAACGAACCGGCAAATGGCGACACTTCTCGATTTTCGGCGTCGAATTCGCTCTGTGAAGAGCACGCAGCAGGTTACGCGCGCGATGAAATTCGTGTCGGCGGCGCGGCTGCGGAAGGCGCAGGATAAGGCGATCGAGGCGCGTCCGTACTCGGCGGAGATTACGAAGCTGGTGCGGTCGGCTGCGGCGCGAATGGAAGAGCCGCATCATGGATTGCTGAAGCGCAGGCCGGAACAGCGCGTGTTGTTGCTGCTGGCTACCGGAGATCGCGGGCTCGCGGGCGCGTTCAATGCGAATGCGGTGCGTCGCGCGGTGGAATTTATGCGCAGCCGGCCAAGCGGCGAAAAAACGGAAGTGATTCCGATTGGCCGCAAAGGTCGCGATGCTGCGCGGCGATTGCAGTGGACGGTGGCGGGCGAATACGTGGGCTTCACGGCGAAAGCGGATTTTGCGCGGGCAAAAGAAATCGCGGCGCGTGTGGTGGAGCTTTACGAAGGCGAAAAAATCGACGCTGTATATTTGCTCTTCAACGAATTCAAGAGCGTGATCACGCAGAAAATGGTGTTCGAAAAATTGCTGCCGATCGAACCAGAAGAGACTGCGAAAGACGCGGTGGAAGTGGATTACATTTACGCGCAGCCGCCCGACAAATTGCTGGAGGGTCTGCTGCCGCGATATGTTTCCGCGCGAATTTATCGCATGCTCGCGGATTCTTCCGCGGCGGAACACGCGGCGCGAATGACAGCGATGGACGCGGCGACGAATAACGCGGGCGACCTGATTGAATCGCTCACGCTTGAAATGAACAAGATTCGCCAGGCTGCGATCACGAAGGAAATTATTGAAGTGGTGAGCGGAGCGAGTTGGAGCGCGTAGTTTAAGAAGCGCCGAAAATATTTAAGAGGCAAATATTATTGGCGCGTTGGAATCGGCGCCGTTTGCCAAGACCGGAAATCCGGGCTTCAGGAGAAAGTGATGGCCGAGCAGAAAAAAGGTGGAGTTGGACACGTGGTGCAGGTGATCGGGCCGGTGGTGGACATCGCGTTCGATCCGAAAGATCTGCCGCTGATTTACAACGCGCTGCGAATTACCAGCGAAGGATTTGACGTCGAGCAGAAAGTGGACATCATCGCCGAAGTGCAGCAGCACCTTGGCGAAGGGCGCGTGCGCACTGTGGCGCTGCAACCTACCGATGGCTTGACGCGCGGAATGAAAGCGACCGACGAGGGCGGCCCCGTAACTGTGCCGGTGGGCCGCGAAACTTTGGGGCGCGTGCTCAACGTTCTGGGCGAACCGGTGGACAATCTCGGCCCCGTGAAAGCTGCGCAGCGTTATCCGATTCACCGGCCGGCGCCGTCGCTGGAGGATCAATCCACGTCGCTCGAAATGTTTGAGACTGGAATTAAAGTTGTGGACCTGATGGAGCCGTACTTGAAGGGCGGGAAGATCGGGCTCTTCGGCGGCGCGGGCGTGGGAAAAACCGTTTTGATTCAGGAGTTGATTCACAACGTCGCGATGAAGCACGGCGGCGTTTCGGTTTTCGCGGGAGTGGGCGAGCGCACGCGCGAAGGCAACGACTTGCTTCTGGAAATGAAAGAGTCGGGCGTAATTGTGCCGGGAAGTCCGGAAAAATCGCGATGCGCTCTGATTTACGGGCAGATGACGGAACCACCCGGCGCGCGGCTGCGCGTGGGATTGACGGGCTTGACCGTCGCGGAATATTTCCGCGATGAAGAAGGGCTCGACGTGCTGCTCTTCATCGACAATATTTTCCGGTTCGTGCAAGCGGGTTCGGAAGTTTCGGCGCTGCTTGGGCGCATGCCGAGCGCGGTGGGATATCAGCCAAACCTCAACACAGAAATCGGCGAATTGCAGGAACGCATTACGTCGACGAAAAAAGGTTCGATCACTTCCGTACAGGCGATTTACGTGCCCGCGGATGACTACACCGATCCTGCGCCGGCCGCGACGTTTACGCACTTGGATGCGACGACGAACTTGAGCCGCGCGATTGTGGAACGCGCAATTTATCCGGCCGTCGATCCGCTGGCGAGTTTCTCGCGCATTCTCGATGCGAACATCGTGGGTCACGAACACTACAACGTGGCGCGGCAAGTGAAATCGGTACTGCAGCGCTACAAGGATTTGCAGGACATTATCGCGATTCTTGGAATTGAGGAGTTGCCGGAAGAAGATAAGCAAACAGTTGCTCGCGCGCGCAAGGTTGAGAAATTCATGTCGCAGCCGATGTTCGTGGCCGAACAGTTCACCGGCCTCGCGGGAAAATATATCAAGGTGGAAGACACCGTCCGCGGCTTCAAGGAAATTGTTTCGGGCAAACACGACGAAGTGCCGGAGCAAGCGTTCTACATGGTTGGCACGATCGAAGATGTGCTGGAGAAAGCGGAGAAAATGACCGCGACGGCGAAGTAGTTTTTCACGCCGCACAGCGCAAAATTGAAATTAGAAAATGAATCCTGATTCGCTCCATCTCGAAGTGGTGACGCCGGAACGGCGCGTTCTGGAAGCTACGACGCCTGAGGTGCAATTGCCCGGCAGCGATGGCTTCTTTGGAATTTTGCCGGGGCACGCGCCACTGCTCACGGAGCTTGGCATCGGCGAGCTGAGCTATCACGATGGCGGCACGGTGCGATATTGCGCGGTGTTTGGCGGTTATGCGGAAGTGCTGCCCGATCGCGTGACCGCGCTCGCGGAAGCGGCGGAGCGTCCAGAAGAAATTAATGTGGATCGTGCGCGCGCCGCGAAACAAGCAGCTGAGAAAAAACTCGCGACTCAGGGAATTTCTCTTGAAGAGGCGGATGAAGCTCGCACGGCACTTTTGTGCGCCGATCTGCGGATCCAAGTCGCGGCACGCGCGGGTCGCGTTGCCGCGGACGGAGCAAAGGCTGCTCACGCATAGAACCCGACGATCGCACGCCTGAAACTTTCGATTGCCCACAGCATCCAACCACTTTGAGAAGCGAGCTGCGCCTACGCGCTCTCTAAACCGGAAAATGGAACCTCCAAATAAATCAGCGTTGATGTACACAAGCACGTGGTGTTCGGATTGCCGCCGCGCGAAACAATTCCTGCGCGATCGCGGAATTCAGCTCGAAGAAATTAATATTGATGAATCGCCCGATGCGGAAGATCTCGTGATAAGCGTCAATAATGGACGGCGAAAAGTTCCTACTTTTGAACTCAACGGAGAATTCTTTTCGTGCAGCCCGTTTGATCCGCATCTGCTCGCGGAAAAATTCGGCGTGCCGCTGAATTGAAAACTCGCAGGCGACTTCTCAGCGGGTCTAGCTAAGCCACGATCCGCCAATCATCACTTTTGAAATTCGCAGCTCGGCATCGAGCAAAATCAAATCGGCGTCCGCCCCAGCAACCAGCGCGCCCTTCTGCATTTCAATCCCCAACTCGCGCGCTGGGATTTAGCGTTAGCATTCGAACAGCATCGGGAAGCGGCACGCCCAGTGCAACAATATTCCGCAGCGCCTGATCGAGAGTGAGCGCGCTGCCCGCGAGCTTCCCTTCTTTATTTCGCACCACGCCGCCGCGCACGTCCACATCAATCTCGCCAAGCCGGTAAGCGCCATCGGGCATTCCGGTCGCAGAAGTTCCGTCGCTTACCAGCGAAATTCCGGTCGCGCCTTTTGCAGCCAGCAAAATCCTTATCGCAGACCCATCTACATGAACGCCGTCCGCAATCAATTCAGCTGTAACTTCCGGCCATGTGAGCACAGCTCCAATCACGCCGGTGTCGCGATGCGAAAATGGACGCATAGCATTAAACACGTGAGCCGCATGCCGCGCGCCGCGGCCGATCGCGGCGACGGATTGCTCGTAAGTCGCGTCCGTGTGTCCGAGAGAAACAAGCAGCCCCGCGGCGCGCGCCGCGTCGATCAATTCCAGCGCACCTGGCAGTTCGGGAGCCAGAGTAATGATTCGCGCGGCACCGCCAGCCGCATTCAACAAGTTCGCAAGCAGCGGGAGCGATGGCGCCGCAATCCATTCCTCGGGATGCACTCCTCTGCGAGCCTTACTGATAAACGGGCCCTCGAAGTGAATGCCAAGTACCTGAGCCATCAAGCCGCCCAACGGCGCTTCGCTTCGCGGCCGATTCATATAAGCCGCGATGCCAGCAGCGCTCCGGCACAACGCCTCCGGCGACGCAGTCACGGTCGTCGCAACAAACGAAGTCGTCCCGTGCCGCGCTAACGCAACCGCAATTGCGTTCAGCGCTTCCACGCTGGCTTCCATTACGTCGTGCCCACCGGCGCCGTGAATGTGCAGATCCACAAATCCTGGAATAATCGTCGCCGACCCTGCGTCGTAAACAGCGGCTCCCTGTGGCAACACAAATCCCGCGCGCGACCCTACCGAAGCGATGCTGCCGCCCTCAATCACGATCGCGGCATCTCGAATTTCATCCGCGGGAGTGATCGCGGTTCGCGCGAAAATCACCGAAGTCGTCATAACCGGAACATCCTACCGTGAGATCGAAGCACTTGCGAGGCGGGAAAACGTGAACGAAAAAACAAAGGGCAGAGCGCGTAGCCCTGCCCTCTTGCAGAAAACTTTCGTAAATCGAAATTACTTGCCGGCTGGCATCGTAATCGCCTTCGCCGTAATCGTGTCGCCATCCACTGAGCCCGTCACGGAAACGTGATGGCCTGCGTGTTTTGCTGCGTCGTCTTGCGGATTCAGCGTAAATACTTTCTTGCTCGCGTCATCCACCAAAACATACTTCGCTCCCTTTTCCTTCACGCACTTGGTAACGCACGCGGCATCGGTCATGCTTCCGCCGCACGCGCTGTCTGACACCACGCCCGACCACATTCCGTCTTTCCCCGCCGGCGTTGCCATGGCCAGACCTGCGACCAACAGCGCGCCCGCTGCTCCCAACAAAAATCGCTTGTTCATCAGTTTTCTCCGTTGGCAAAACTAAGGATCGAAACGGTCTTTCGACCGCCCCCGAGCTGGAAGGTTTCATAACTTTCCCACAGCCCCGGCGTCTCTGTCCACTACGAATAATGCAAAACGGGGCGGAAGGATTCCATCAATCCTTACCGCCCCGTGTCTACTCCGCGCGCATTGCGCGGTCTTGCGATCTTACTTGCCCGAGGGTGCTGGCGCGTTCGAGGCCGTCTGCACTTTCGGTGCGCTCAGGTAGCCCGCGATCTTATCTTTGCCCACCGAGTTCACAACCAGCTCCAATGAAGAGCGGCTGCCCTTGGTGTAGAAGAAAATCGGTTCGTTCACTGCGCGATTCCGCTTCTCAAGACGCATGTCGTCCACGTAGAGAGCCACGGTGTACTGGTTGCGTTTGGTGTTTGTGCCGCGAAGCTCCACGGTAACATCGCCCACTCGTTGTTTTCCGGTCTTGGCATTCAGCGTGAATTCAAAATAATCGCGCTGTCCGAGCCGGCGAAGTTGTTCGATATCGTCGTGAGTGCGCGCGATCTGTGTTCCAAGTTCTCCATTCGCCGCTGACCACTTTTCGTTCGCGGAGTTCAGGTCGCTCTTCACGCCATCCACGCCAGACGACACTGCCTTAACATCATCGGCACTCGCCTTCGTCGCCAGCTCGCCATTCACTGTTTCCTGCACTTCCGCGAGTTGCTTGGCGTCTTCTTGACGAATCTTGTCTGCGGCTTTTCGCGCCGTCGAAAGTTCGCCCTGCGTCAGCTTCATGCGATCCGTCACCACAGACAGGTCGCCCTGCAATTGCGCGTTTGTGGATTCTTCCTGTGCGAGCCGTTGATTCAGCACGTCCAAACTCTGTCGCAGCGTCTTGTTGTCTGCGGACGCTGACTGCTGCGCTTCTCGAACGTGGTTCGATGCGCTCCATGCCATACCCACACCTAGCAGCGAAACCGCCGCTAGTGCGACAACTGCAATACTCACCCAGCGGGGCGAACTCTGTTCAACTTGAGTCGTATCTTGGCTTTCCAACATTCTAGTCTCTCCTTAACCCTCAACCCCTTGCGACGTGAATAAGTGCAAGCGCCGCGCCAAACTAGCGGTTCCAACGGGCGCTTCTAAGTGTTTGAAACTGCTGGCTTAATACGGATGCCGGAGAAAGAACAAATTTTCCCTGTACGATTGGCCGTGGCAAACTTTACAAAAATCGTGTCAAATTTTTGTGGTAACCGATTGGTCACCAACTGAACGGCAGGTCAGAAATCGCCTCTATATCATTACAAATAAACGAAATAGACGTGGCAGACCGCCAGGCGAAGAAACGCGCCGCATTTTTGAAACAATCCAAAGTTATCTACTTAGTTAAGCGTGGGTTGGGTGCGGAAGCGAACGCGGATCGGCCCCGAAATCAGTCTCAAGCGTCTCTTCGGCGGCTGTCAAGATGGAATGGCACTGTTGGCATCGGCTCAGATGCTGAGACACTTCGCGTGCTACGTTGGAAGAAAGCCTTCCTTCCAGATAATCGCAGATCAATCGGATTGTTGCGCGACAGTTCATTTTCCAACTCCCGGGTTGGTCAACGATATAGAGCAAAAACCTGACCATTCGGACAGTTCGCTGCCTTCCGTTGAACCTGCTGAAAACACGATGTTTAGGGAAATCGACGCTGAAAAACGAGAGTTTCGGTTTACCCGGCGACTAGCCAAAACTACATGTTTAATGGTATTTCGCGCGTTTTTTACACAGTTTTCATCTGCGCGTTTCGGCTGTTAACGAACGACCGTCATGTGCTCCAGCTCAGCAATCCGCTCGGCCAATGGGGGGTGGGTGCTGAATAGGCTCGACCAAACCGCCCCGACGCTGAGCGGCTTTACGATGAATAGTGCGGCGGTAGTCGGCGGCACATTCATCGGCATCTTTTCGTTGTAGGCGCCCAGCTTTTTCAACGCTGAAATCAACCCGTACGGCTGCCCGACCAGCCGCGCTCCGGCTGCGTCGGCGGCATATTCGCGTTGCCGCGATAAGCCGAGCTGCAGCATCGCCGCCGCCACTGGAGCTAGGAATATCGTGAGGATCATTCCCAACGCGCTGCCGCGACTATCGCGACCGCGCCCTCCCCCGTAGCCACCGAGAATCATTCCCCATCGTGCTGCATACGCGAGCCAGGTAATCGCGCCGGCCACCGTTGCGGCAATCGACGTAATTAAAATATCGTAGTTCCTCACGTGGGAAAGCTCGTGCGCAATTACGCCTTCCAATTCATCTTCATTCATCAGCTCGAGCAATCCCGCGGTCACCGCAACCGATGCGTGATGCGGATTTCTTCCGGTCGCAAAGGCATTCGGAGCCGCTTCCGGCATCACGTACAAACTCGGCATTGGCAAATTCCCTTTCGCGCATAGCCTTTCCATCACCGCATAAAGTTTTGGCGCCTGTTCGCGCGTCACCGGCTGCGCGTGGCTCGATTTCAGCGCGATCTTGTCCGAATAAAAATAAGCGATTAAATTCGTGACGCCCGCGATCACCAAGCCAAGCGTCATTCCGCCTCGTCTGCCGACAGCTCCGCCTCCGAGCACCAGCAGCATCGTCAGCGCGATCAGCAGAATCCCCGTCTTCAACGTGCGCATATTTTCTCCAGTCAATTACAATTGTTCGCGCCGCGTACTTTTACTTTGTGGCAGCTGCCGGCTTCGATTGTTTTAGATTCGCTGCGACACTCGCTGGCCGCCGCTCGAATTTCACTTTGCCATTCGCGTCCACATCTACTCGTACGTGATCGCCTGGCAAAATCTTTCCTTCGAGTATCTGCATCGCCAGCGGATCTTGCACCAGCCGTTGTAGAGTTCGTCGCAACGGCCGCGCGCCGTACGCCGGATCGTAGCCTTCCGTCAGCACCAGCTTCCGCGCCCCGCTCGACAACTCGAGCGTCACATTTCGTTGCGCCAGCATTTTTTCCACTTCCGCAAGTTGCAGCTCCACGATTTTTTCCAGCTGTTCCTTGCCCAGCGGATTGAACATCACAATTTCATCCACGCGATTCAAAAATTCCGGACGGAACGCCGCGCGCAATGCTTCCATCGCTTCTTTATGCGCGAGCGCCGGATCTTTCGACGCAAGCTCAGAAATCGCCGCCGAGCCCACGTTGCTCGTCATCACCAAAACCGTGTTTCTGAAATCCACGGTGCGCCCTTTTCCATCCGTGAGCCGCCCATCTTCCAGAATTTGCAGAAGCACATTGAAAACATCTGGGTGCGCCTTTTCGATTTCATCGAACAGCACCACCGAATATGGATGCCGGCGCACTTTTTCCGTGAGTTGACCGCCCTCTTCGTAGCCCACGTAACCCGGAGGCGCGCCAATCAGCCGCGCAACCGAATGCTTCTCCATATATTCCGACATGTCGAGCCGCACCATTGCGCGCTCATCATCAAATAAAAACTCCGCAAGCGCTCGCGCCAGCTCCGTCTTCCCCACGCCAGTGGGACCCAGGAAAATAAACGATCCGATCGGACGCTTCGGATCGCTGAGCCCCGCGCGCGCGCGGCGAATCGCTCCTGACACCCGCGCCAGCGCATCATCCTGACCAACCACGCGCTGCCGCAGCCGCTCTTCCATTCCCACTAGCTTCTGCGTCTCACCTTCGAGCAAACGCCCGACAGGAATTCCGGTCCATTTACTCACCAGCGCCGCGATATCTTCCTCGTCTACCTCTTCCTTCAGCATGTGCTGCACTTTTTGGCGCTCAGCAAGCCGTTCTTGCGCCGCCGTCAGTTCGCGTTCCGCCGCAGCCAGTTTGCCGTAACGAATCTCCGCGACCTTCGCGAGATCGCCAGTGCGCTCCACTCGTTGCTCTTCCGCTTTCAGTTGATCGATCTGCTCTTTCAGTTTCCGCACACCCGAGATCGCATCTTTTTCCACCTGCCATTGCTGCTTCATCGCGGAGGATTTCTCACGCAGTTGCGCGAGTTGCTCTTCAATTTGTTTCAAGCGGGCGCGTGAGTGCTCGTCGGTCTCCTTCAGCAGCGCCTGCCGCTCAATCTCCAGTTGCATGATGCGGCGTTCGATTTCATCAATCTCGGTGGGGAGCGAATCGATTTGCATTCGCAGGCTCGCCGCGGATTCGTCGATCAAATCGATCGCCTTGTCTGGCAAAAATCGATCGGAAATATAGCGGGCCGAAAGCGTCGCAGCTGCCACAATCGCGGCATCTTTAATTCTCACGCCGTGATGAACTTCGTAACGCTCTTTCAATCCGCGCAAAATCGCGATCGTGTCTTCTACGGATGGCTCATTCACCACCACCGGCTGGAATCGCCGCTCGAGGGCGGGATCTTTCTCAATGTATTTTCGATATTCGTTCAGGGTGGTCGCGCCGATCGCGCGCAGTTCGCCGCGCGCCAGCGCCGGCTTCAGCATGTTCGAAGCGTCCATCGAACCTTCCGCAGCGCCGGCGCCAACCACCGTATGCAGCTCGTCGATGAACAGAATTACTTGCCCGTCGGATTCTTCCACTTCTTTCAGCACAGCCTTCAATCGATCTTCAAATTCGCCGCGATATTTCGCGCCCGCAACCAACGCCGCCAAATCCAGCGCAACAATTCTTTTTGGCTTCAGCACATCTGGCACATCGCCGGCAATAATTCGCTGCGCCAATCCTTCCACGATCGCGGTTTTTCCCACGCCCGGCTCACCGATCAGCACAGGATTATTTTTCGTGCGCCGCGCCAGAATTTGCATCACGCGACGAATTTCTGAATCGCGGCCGATTACCGGATCGAGTTTTCGCCGCCGCGCGAGTTCCGTAAGATCGCGCGCATATTGTTCCAACGCGCGATACGTCGATTCCGGATTCGGCGATGTCACTCGCTGGCTTCCGCGCACACTCGCAAGCGCTTGCAAAATCGCTTCGTGGCTCGCGCCTGCGCTCTTCAGAAGTTCAGTCGCAGGATCGCGGCCCATATCCGCCATCGCGAGCAATAAGTGCTCGCTTGAAACATATTCGTCGTGAAATTTTCCAGCTTCCGTGAACGCCTTTTCAAATAACTGATTCAGTGCCGGCGAAAAATGCTGCTGCCCCACGCCGGTAACTTTCGGAAATCGCTCCAAACCCTTTTCAATTTCCGCCGCCAACTTGTCGGGAGGCACTCCCAACCGCGTCAACAACGGACGCACCACGCCATCATTTTGCGCGAGCAACGCCCCCAGCAGATGCATCGGCTCAATCTGCTGATTGTCGTGCCGCGCGGCAATCTCCTGCGATTCCGCCAGCGCTTCCTGCGCTTTGATTGTAAGTTTGTCCATTCGAAGCATATCTGCTCCAGTTCCCCGACTGGATTCATGATAACTGTATCCTGGGCCCTCATCGGCTAAAGATTTTCTCGAAATCCGCAGACGAGGCGCTCATAGCAGATTCGCTTTGTTTCCAACCACATTCCTGGCTCCAAGTCGTTCAGCGTCGCGTTAAACAGCATATAATATGAGTGTCTTATTGTCAAATATATCCCGTCGTGTCCCCCGATTTGTTTAACGCTTTTAATTTCATAAGCTTAGATGTTAGGATAGACGCTCAGTCTTTTTCGTTGAACCGATGAATCTATCCGATTTCAACTTCAATTTACCCCCAGAACTCATCGCCCAGCGCCCACTTGCTGACCGCGATGCCTCAAGGCTAATGCTCGCATCCCGCACGGATGCGCATCTCGAAGATCGCAGATTTCGCGAACTATCCGAAATCCTCCGTGGCGACGAACTTATCGTCTTCAACAATTCCCGAGTCCTTCCCGCGCGTCTCTTCGGCGCGCGCCGTGGTCTTCGCAGCCAAACTCCCGGCAAAGATCCTCGCCTCCAGCGTGTATATCTCAGCACTGAAATCGAGGTTTTGCTAACGCGCAATCTGGAAGGTGACACTTGGGAAGCGCTCGTCCGTCCTGGCCGAAAAATCTCGATCGGCGAGCGCATCGTGTTTGGCGATGAAGAACTCGAATGCGAAGTCATCGCCCGCGCAGATTTCGGAACGCGCCGCCTGAAATTTTCTGTCCTGCACAAAAGCGACGAAGCGAGCACCAGGGAAAAGAGCGTTGCGGAATTGATCGAGCGCCTCGGCCACGTCCCGCTGCCTCCCTACATTCGCCGCGCCGACGATCCCGCCGATCGCGAGCGTTACCAAACTGTTTTCGCAAAACACACTGGCGCCGTCGCAGCTCCCACCGCGGGGCTCCATTTCTCGAACGAAACGCTCGATCGCATTCGCGCTCGCGGAATCGAAACTTGTGAACTCACCCTCCACGTCGGCCTCGGCACTTTTCAGCCTATCCACACCGAGCGCGTGGAAGATCATCCAATCCATTCCGAGTCCTACGAAATTTCCGAAGCAACCGCCGAAAGAATCCGCAACGCAAAATTTGCGGGACGTCCGATCCTCGCCGTCGGGACAACAGTCGTCCGCGCACTAGAAGATGCTGCCGCTAAAACCGCCGCGCAAAACAAGCAATCGCAGATCGTTCAATCAGGCCGCGCCGAAGCCACCATTTTCATGTATCCCGGCCACCACTTCCGCGCCGTCGATCAACTCCTCACAAATTTTCATCTTCCCCAATCAAGCCTGCTCGTTCTGGTAGCCGCCTTCGCGGGTACAGAACGCATCCTCCACGCCTACGAACATGCGGTGCGCCACGGGTATCGTTTCTACAGCTACGGCGATTGCATGCTCATTCGCTAGCAGTTCAGACCTCGCTAAGAAATTTTGCGAAATTCAAGAAAAACGGCGGAAACAGATCCATGACGATCCGTCCCCGCCGCCCGTTGCCGCAACATCTTTGCTGAAAATCTTATTTCTGGCTGCCGCTTGCCGGCGCTCCGCCACCAAACACGATTGCCTGGTTGCCGCCGCTCAAATCAATTTCGCGTACGGCTCCGCTCGCATCGTGCACGACGGTCGTCGCGAAAAACTTCGCGTTGCGTTGTTCCACTCGTCCTTCGGTTTTCACGATTACGTCGTGGCCCTTTTGAATGGTGATGTTCGTGCCATCCACCACCACTTTGTAATCGCCGGCTTTCACTTGCGTTCCGCTAACCGACAACGCTTCCGTGAACGTCACGTTTTTGCTCAACGTCTCTGAAATCGCGGGCAATGCCAGTGCCGTCACCGCAAGCAATGCCAGTGTGGAAATAATCGATTTACGCATGGATCTGGTCTCCTTTGAAGTTTTGTACGAAGACCGGTTCGAGAAAAATGGAATATTGACAGCGTCGCGGGCAGGCGAGTAGGCTCGCCCAGACACTGACCTCCCTAGCGCACAGCCGGTGAAGTCGCGTGTCATTGGGCCTCGCGGTCGCCGCCGCGGGGCCCTTCGCTTTCACCGGATGATTCCTCGACAACCTGTCTCGAAGGGCGGCGTTTTCATTACGCCGTAAGTCAGCAGCTAAGAAAGCTGTGACGTGCAGAATTTTCCCCTCAGTTCCTTAGACGGACGCACAGCCCATCTTGTTACGAATGTTTCTGAAATTTATTTCTTCAGTCCGTTCCAATCTGAATCGCCGTATCCGTCTCCGCTATATCGTCCGTACAAAGGTTCCGCTATAATCGGCGCGTCCGGATTGGCGCAGCATGCGATTCCTGATTCTGAGCGATATTCACGCGAATGAGACTGCGCTCGACGCTGCTCTTGCAGCCGCCGAAGGCCGATGGGACCGTGCGCTCTGCCTCGGCGACGTCGTCGGCTACGGCCCCGATCCAAATCAAGTCATCAATAAAATTCGCGGCCTCGCCGAAATTACCATTCGCGGCAATCACGATAAAGCGGTATCCGGTGAAACGGATGCCGAGGACTTCAATCCCATCGCCCGCATCGCAGCGGAATGGTCTCGCGATCAACTCAGTCCCGAAAATTTGAAATATCTGCGCGAACTCCCTCAAGGACCCGTGCGAGCTCGATGGCATCGCCCTCGTTCACGGCGCGGTGGAAGATGAAGACGAATATATTTTCGCGCCCGCGCAAGCGCTAAATAGCCTTCTTGAGTCTCCATCAAACGTAACTTTTTTCGGCCACACACATTTTCAGGGCGGGTTTTCCTACCGCACTGACGAACTCGAAGTGATTCAGTTGAAGCCGCAAGCAGGCACAAATTTTGCCGCTCTGCGATTGGAACCCGGCACTCGCTATCTGCTGAATCCCGGATCGATCGGCCAGCCCCGCGATGCCGATCCTCGCGCCGCATTTGCGATCGCCGATCTCACGCACAATGTCGTGGAATTTTGGCGCGTGCCGTACGACATCGCCGTCGTCCAGGAACGCATGCGCCGCGCCGGTTTGCCCGAGCCGCTGGTGATGCGGATCGCCGCAGGACGCTGAAAATATCATTTATCCATGAACGAAAATCCTAAAACCCCAGCCGCTCAGAAAAACGACGGCGGCCGCCAATTCGGTCTCGCTCTTATCTCCGGTTTGCTCGTGGTACTTTTTTTGGCCGGCGGTTTTTATTTGTGGTCACGCGGCGGAGCTAATCAGCCCGCGGGACCCGCTCCTTTGCCGATGGGCGCGGAAGAGCAAGCCTATGCGCCGCAAATTCACTACAGCGATTTCCAATTGAGCCGCGCCACAAATATGTTGAAGACCGAAATCACCTACGTCGACGGCATGATTTCGAACACCGGCAATCGCAGCGTGGCGGAAATCGAAATCCTTCTCGAATTCCACGATCTCTCCGGCAAAATCATGTTCCACGATACGCGCAGGCTCTACGGTAGAGGAGCCACGCCTCTGGCTCCCGGCGAGAAACGCGATTTCGAACTGGCATTTGAAAGTGTTCCCGATGGATGGGATCAGCGCCCGCCCGCGATCACCGTCACCGGCCTGCAATTGAAATAAGAGGGTGCCGCATCGTTTGGTGTTGAAGGGGCGGTTTTTGACTTCCGGTTTTATTTCACATTATTTACTAACTTATATTAGGTAGATCCATCTATAATTGGCTGCGTGGCGGATTCTTCCCAAATCTCGCAGGCCATCGCCAGCCTTGCATCCGCGGGCGCGCTCGAAATCCGCGAAGATGGCCAGCGCCTCGCCTCGCTCGCCGATTTCCAATACGAGGTCCACGATCAAGGCAGCCGCGCGTTGCTCCATCTCTGGAGCGAGCAGCGCTCCCTCGCGCGCCGCGTCCTTCGCATCGTCGAACTCAGTTCCGCGCGCCTTCTTCTGGAAGTGGAGCGCTTCGGCCAATCCAAACCCGGCCGCTTGGAATTCTCATCCAGCGCGGTGCGCACCGATGCAAAGTTAACTCGCGAACAATTCGGCGAAGAATTTCAAATTCTGCTGCACGAACAATTTCCCGACGAAGAAATCGAATCGCTCACCACCGCTCAAGATCTCGAGTATTCGCTTTCACCGCGATACACGCGCGGAATCTCAAAATCTCGCGGTGCGCGCTGGGCCGTGATCGCCGCCGCTCCTGGCGAAACCGCTGCCGCGATCGACGCGATGTTCACATTCGCGCTGATCTGGCTCGATCATTCGCGCGGACGCGGCGAAGGCCGAATCGCCGGCCTGCGATTATTTTTTCCGCGCGGTGGCGGCGAGCTTCTCGCGCATCGCACTGCCGCGCTCGCTCCCAATGTGCGAATCGAATTGTATGAGCTCGACGAATCGCGCCGCCGCGGCCGCTTGCTCAATGCAGCCGAACTTGGAAATTTTGCCACGCGATTAACTCCGCGCCGCGAATCGGAAGCTTTGCTCGCAAGCGCGCACGCCGAAATCGAATTGATCCGCGCGCTCGCTCCCAATGAGATTGCTGCATCGCCTGTGCCCGGCCTGCGCGAAGTTGCGCTGCGTTTTCGCGGCGCCGAATTCGCGCGTTGGCGCGATGGCGTAATTTATTTCGGACTCGACGACCAGCGCCGCGTGCTTCGCAGCGAAACACGCGGCGAATTGAAATCACTTGTCCGCGCACTGCAAACCCATCGCCATCCCGCCGCCGAAGATATGTCGCATCCGATGTATCGCCGCCAAGCAGAGCGATGGATGGAAACATTGGTTGCCGCCGATCCCTCGCGAATTGATGCGCGGCTCGATCCGCGTTTTTTGTACACGCAAGTTCCCGCATTTTCCGCCGGCGATCGCGGCGTGATCGATTTGCTGGGAGTGACGCGCGACCGCCGCCTCGCAATTCTCGAACTGAAAGCCAGCGAAGACATTCATCTCCCGTTGCAAGCCGCCGATTACTGGCTCCGCGTGCGCGCCCATCAGCGCCAGGGAGATTTTCAAAGCTACGGATATTTTCCTGGAATCGAATTGAGCGACGCCCCGCCGCTCGTTTATTTAGTGGCGCCCGCGATTCGCTTTCATCCCACTACTGGAATGCTGATTCGCTACCTGTCGCCCGAAATCGAATTTATTCGCGTGGGATTAGCCGAAAATTGGCGCCGCGGATTGCGTGTGGCCCTGCGGCAATAATGCGTTGAGAAATAAATCCAATGATAGCTCGGGAAAAAAGTGGCCTGAAAAAGAGAGAAGCAGCTTTGGCTAAGCCGCCGCTGCTTCCCGGGGTGTGTCCTAGAAGTGGTGTTAATAATGAGATGCCAGCGAAATCAAAAAGGTTTCCGCAAATACCGGCAAAAAAGTACTACCCCAAATCGTTGGCTATCCTCTTGGCAGGAAAAGTTTTAGCGCGGAAAAGTCTCAATAGAAACAGATACTTCCGCCACTTCTCATCTTTGTGCCCGATCAATCGCATCAGTTGCCGCGAAGTATGCAGCGTAAAAGGACGCGGCCGCCGGTTCAGATGCAGCCCTGCCTCTTCCGGAGTGCGATCACCCTTCGAGTTGTTGCATTGGTAGCAGCTCGCCACCAAATTTTCCCACGACGAACGGCCTCCGCGCGATCTCGGCATCACGTGATCCAGCGTCAATTCCGACGCCGGAAAAATTCGCCCGCAAAATTGGCAGGTATTGTGATCCCGCAGCAAAATGTTTTTTCGCGAAAGCGCGCGAGTCTGTTGCGGAATGTGCCGATACGCCAGCAACCGAATTACAGACGGCACCTTCAGCGTCGCAGAGCTGGAGCGCACTTCAGAAGTGTTCAGCTCTTCCGCCTGAGCCACTCCCTTAAGCAGCAGCACCATTGCCCTGCGCACCGCCGTCACATTGATCGGCTCAAACGTCGCGTTCAGCACCAGCACAGGTTCCTGCATTACGGGAGACTGGCGAGGACGGGGAAACGGCTGACCACTCTTGGACGCACCGGAAGCATCCCTGGCGGCAGGCCAGGCACGCCCTCCGTTATTCCTGCGGATGCTCATCTTCGTTAACCAAAAAACTAAAAACCCAAGCCCCACCAGTTCGCGGCGGCCCGTGCTACCGTGAGCGCCATGACGCGTGTCGCTCCAGCGCGCCGCAATTCCCTGCTGCATGCATCCAACGTCGCGCCAGTGGTAAACACATCATCTAGCAGCAGAACTCGGCGATTGTCAACTTTCGCGGCGCGATCTGGTGTGAACGCACCATGAACAGTTTCCCAGCGTTGCTTACGCGTCAACCGCAACACTCCGGGACGCGCACGCTTCCGCACCAATGCTCGGGGTTCAATCGTTAGATGCAGAAACCTTGCCAAAGGCTTCGCGATGAGTTCCGCCTGGTTGTACCCGCGCTCGCGCCGCCGCGCGGAATGCAGCGGAACGGGAACCACGACATCGGCCTCGAAATCTTTCGGATTGCTCGCGATAATTTCCGCAAGCCGTTTTGCGAACCACACACCCAGCGGCGGAATTCCTTCGTGCTTCAACATTAAAATCGCGCGAACCATGTGCTCGTCATACAGCGCAAAGCTGCGCGCCAAATCGAAATCGTAAACTCCGGTGCGGCACAGATGGCATAGCGTCTCGAGCGATTGCGCCGTGATCGCCGAAACCATGGGACGCCCGCATCGCGCGCAAAGCGGCGCCTTCAACTTCTGAAACGATTCCAAACACGATTCGCAAATCGGCAATCGCGAAGCGGTATCAATTACGCGCTCGCAAATCCGGCAAGGCGCCGGAAAAATTACCGACACAAGAGCGTCGCGCGTAGCCCGAAAAAACGGCGCAATAGTCCCGCGATGTGGCGCAGCGGCAGACACGGCTGCGCCATCATACCGGATTATGATTTATATTTAAAGAGTAAACTACTGGACGATGTAATTACAGTTGGCCGGTTTCCTTCTTTTCCTGGCACTCGATGCAATACGCGGCCCACGGCACCGCATCCAAACGCTTTTGCTGCATTTCTTCTTCGCAATTCGCGCACTCGCCGAAACGTTCCATCCTTGATGCGCTTCAGCGCGCCGTCGATCAGCGCGAGCAAATTGCGTTCGGTGTTGGTTTGGCCGAACAAAAATTCTTTTGTGTAGGAATTCGCTGCCTTATCCGCGAGATCTACCGTGGTATCTTCGTCAGCCGTGCGTCCTTCTTCTTCCGTCCGAGCAATATTCTGTACCAGCTCTTCGCGTTTCGCCTGCAGCTTTTTTCTGTAGACATCAAGACGCTTTTTATCCATCAGAGTCCTCACTATGGGCCACAACAGGGTGCGGCGAATCGGAGATTGTAGGCGTCGAACTATGTCGTGTCAAGGAAACGGCCTGCAAAGCCGCAAAGTGAATCGTCGCGAAGAATAAGATGTTCGAAAGAGATGAAAGTTTCAGCGTCACTTCGAATATACGTACAACGACGAAATCATCCGCCCTGCTCCGTAGGAATATGCGCTTCCCGAAGGCGTCACTTGAAAAAATGAAATCAGATTCAGTCCCGAAGGATCGGCAGGCTGGATTTGCTTCCACACTTTGCGCTCTCCGCTGAATGCATCCACGCGAAAAACTGTCGACTCGCCGTCTCCCTCGTGCGCCACAAAAATGTGTTTGTTGTCCTGATCCCAGCTCGCCGGTTGGTCGCCATCCAGCAGCGCCGCAGGACGCGCCTGCCCAGTCGCTAATTCAACCAGTTCCCACTTTGACTGCCAGTTGTTTCCCTTTCCCGGCCCATCAATCAGATACTTTCCATCAAGAGAAACTCTGTTCCAGAAATGTGCTCCCGCCTGGTTAGTCAAAGGACGCGCGGACCCTCCATCGATGCTCACCCGATAGGCATGCGGCGGCCCAACTCCTTCGTGCCCTAGAAACACAAACTCTTTCGCGCCCGGCATCCACGAAACATCATCGACATCCACACTCACGGGTGCGATGTCAAACGTTCGCGCTTCGCCCGCTCCAGTGGGAAGAACGCGCAATTTGGTCGGTTGAGTAGGAAGCAACGCGACGACATATTTTCCGTCAGGCGTCATTCCGATGCAGTCGCCCTCGCCAAGTTCCACGGCCGGCGATCCGTCTAGCCGGCGGAAAAACACTGCGTAATCGTCGCCAACACCCGAGCCTGATTCCGTGAACGCGATCATTTTTCCATCTGCGGAAATCGACCCGCTGTATCCGCTCCCCAGTACAGACACGTCGCGCTCCACGCTGCTTGCCGGCGATGCCACCATTTGCGCGCCGCTCACTTTGTCATTCGTAAAAAGCAACCGTCCATCGGCTGCGATGTCCGCCGCAGTGCAATCTTCCGGAACTTGAAAAACTTTTCGCATCTTGCCGGCGGGAGTCACAGCCCACACAGCTCGCTCGCCCGATGTTGTTCCCGCTTCGCTGGCTGCGAACCAAATCTCTTTGCCATCTCGCGACCACACCACGCCTTGTTCCGTTGAAGCGTCCGTCGTCAGACGCTTTGCGTTGCCATTTGAATCCACCACGGATACATAACCGCGATCGTCTCCGAACAGCGGGTGCTCCATGAACGCCACAGATTTTCCGTCCGGCGAGATTCGCGGATCACTGATATAGCCATCCGTTTTGAAAAGTACCTTCCCGATCGGATATTCCAATTGTTGCGGTCCTGCGGCTGCGCGCACCACCGCAAATTGTTTCCCGTCGCGGCTGATGTCCGCGTCCCACACATCGTCCAAAATCTCGCGCGGCGTTCCGCCGCTATCCTGAGCGCGCGCCAGCGTTCCCTTATACAAAAACGCCGTATCTCGAACGCGACGCACGTTCATCAGCAAAGCAATTTCGCCGCTGTCTGAAACCCCAAGCGCCATCGCATCTGTCAAGCCCAGCGGACGCGAAGTGTTATCCCCAATTTTCGTGCTGAAAATTTCGAACGGTCTGCCTTCCCACGTCGCGCTATAAATCACGTTCTGCCCGTCTGGAGCAAAGCGCGCCCGCTTGATATACCCTCGCTGAAATGTGAGCCGCGTAAAGCTCGCCGGCTTTTCCGTGGTGCGGCTTCCAATCAAGTACGCCGCCGCGATCGCAGCAATCGCGATGCAAGCCGCCGCTGCCGGCATCCACTTATTTTTCCGCGCCGCCGGAATCGCTTGTTGCTTCGCGGTGGATGCGGCGCTCCCGCTCAATGCCTCCAGCGCGAACGCCAAATCTTTCGCCGATTGAAATCGCTGCTCGGGAGATTTCTCCAGGCAGCGTTTCATAATCCGATCGAGCGCCGGAGTCACCGCGTGCTCGCTCATCGCGAGTTCCGGCGGATCATCTTTCAACACCGCCGTCATCGTTTCCGCCGCAGTGTCGCGCCGGAACGCGCGTTGCCCGCTCAGCATTTCAAACAGCACCGCGCCAAACGCAAAAATATCCGTGCGCGGATCCGCTGCTTCGCCGCGCACCTGCTCCGGCGCCATATAGCCCGCGGTGCCCATCACCACGCCCGCTTGCGTTTGCTCGTGTGTGAGCGTCAGCGCGATCGCATCGGGCGCACCATCACTTTTTTGCGGCGCAAGTTTCGCCAAACCAAAATCCAGAATTTTTACGCGCCCATCTTTGGTGATGAAAAGATTTTCGGGTTTCAAATCGCGATGAACGATTCCCTTTTCATGCGCCGCCGCCAATCCCTGCGCGGTTTGCACGCCGTAATCAATCGCCTTGCGTTGCGGCAGCGCGCCGCGATCCAGAATCGCGCGCAAGCTTTCGCCTTCCAGCAATTCCGAAACAAGAAATGGCGTGTCGTCTTGCTGCCCGATGTCGTGAATTGCCAGAATATTTGGATGATTCAGCGCGGCGACCGCGCGCGCCTCTTGCTCAAATCGCCGCAGACGATCCGCATCTCGCGCAAAACCCGCGGGCAGAATTTTCAGCGCGACGTCGCGCCCAAGCCGCGTATCTTTCGCGCGATACACTTCGCCCATTCCGCCCACACCAACCAGCGAAATAATTTCATACGATCCAAGTTTTGTTCCAGGATTTAGAGCCATGGGATGCCCGCGATTGTACTTCATAAAAATTAGCGCCGCGATCTCGCGATACGCCTTACCGCGTTGGCGGCGGCTGCGAGATTGTTGGTGTCGGCGTCGGCGCGGACACCGGCCGTACCGCGTGCCGAGAAGAAAAGCATCGACCACCAACCCCAGCACGACTACAAACACGATCGCGCTACCAAGCATCGCAATGCGACCTAACCGCGACCGCCGGCCGAAAATGCCCAGCACCAGCGCGATTGCCAGCAAAAAGAATCGCAGCCCCAGCGCGATTCCGCCTGGATCCGCCGTAGAAAGCGATCGAATCGAATTTACAAGGTAAGCCGCGAGCGCGCCGAAAAAAGGCCCCACCAGCCCCATCGCCAGAAAGAAAAACGACCACCCGCCAAGCCGCGTCTCTCTCGCCGATACAGCTTTGATTTCATCTGTCATTTCGCAAAACCCATCCGCGCCAACTCCGCTCCGCAAAAATGTCCGCGAAACGCCAGATACTACTCATTATCTCGCTCCCCCCACAACAACTGATTTCCGTCGTGCCGCAGCGGTCTCGGAGCCCGGCCGCAGTGGCTGCTCTGGGGCCTCAGCCTTTCTCTGCGAACTCTGCGTCTCTGCGGTGAGCCGTGTCCCTGCGGTGAGCGCCTTTCCTTTTCGCCTCCCCCTAAATCCGCCTGCCCTCTCAAATTATATTTGCAAACTCCTCAATATTTGCTTGACAACAATTTCAGAATATGAGACTATTCGTCTCAGGGAAGAACCGCATCCCGCGCCGAACAAGCGCGGGTTTTTGATTTTAGGCCCCGTTTTCTGGCGCTTATCCGATCTCTGGAAGCCAAACGGGGCGTCCGATGTCCTATAATATTTCCCGTTGAAAACAAAGGACTTATCGGAATGAATAGCAAAAAATAGGCCTTACAAAAGTTAAGTGTTCATTCTAAAGCACTTAACTCAAAATATCGCATAAGTGTTCATTACAAAAGACTTACGACGCAAAAATCGCCTCAAATTCCAGGAAAAAGCACTCTCAGATCTTGAATTTCAGAATTATGTTGGGTTGCGTTCCAATATCCTTTCAACCCATTGAATATATGAGACATACAGAGCTTTTCTCGTATTCATTTTCTGCGGCTCGTGTCACAACGGCCACAATTCTCGCATCGCGCGTTTGCGAGCGAAATCTTTCCCGCTCAACGGCGCGAGCAGATCTCTACGCCGCCGCATGTAAAGTTGCTAGGGCTATTCGCCGCTGCTAGAATCGCAATTCTGCGCGGAAAATCGCGTGCATCCGCACCAGCACGCGGCTTCCATTGGAGGAAGTTTGGCTACATACGATTTGGCGATTATTGGCAGCGGACCGGGCGGCTACGTCACCGCAATCCGCGCCGCCGAATGGGGACTGAAGACCATCGTCGTGGAAAAAGACGGCTTCCTCGGTGGCACCTGCCTCCACGTGGGCTGCATCCCCACAAAGGTTTTGCTGCACCACGCCGAAATTCTCGACAACATCAAGAACGCCGCCGAATTCGGGATCGAAGTAAAGGGTTACAAGATCGACTGGAGCAAGACGCTCGCGCGGAAAAATAAAATCGTAAACAAGCACGCCAAGGGCATCGAATTTTTATTTCGCAAACACAAAATGGACACGCGCTACCGGATGGGGACGCTACGCCGGCCCCGGAAAAGTTTCGGTAGAAAAAGACGGCAAGACCACCGAGATCGAAGCGAAGTACGTGATGGTCGCAACCGGTTCAGAAGCCCGCTCGCTGCCGGGCGTGAAAATCGACGGCAAAATAATTTTGAGCAATCGCGAAATTCTGGAACTGCCCGCGATTCCAAAAACTCTAGTGGTCATCGGCGCAGGCGCCGTGGGAGTTGAGTTCGCGTCAATCTTCAATTCGTTCGGCACGGAAGTAACAATTCTCGAAGCGGCGCCGCGCGTCGTGCCGCTCGAAGACGAAGAAATTTCGCCGGTGCTCGAGAAAGCATTCAAGAAGCGCGGCATTCAAATTCAGACCGGCGCGAAAGTGGAAGGAATCGCCACCTACGCAAAGGGCGCCACAGTTTCATACACGGATTCGAGCGGCAAAAAACAAAGCATCGCCGCCGAAAAAGTTTTGGTCGCGATCGGCCGCATGCCGAAAACGGAAAATCTCGGCCTCGAAAAATCAAAAGCGAAAATCGACCGCGGATATATTCTCACCAATCCGTACATGGAAACCGATGAGCCAGGACTTTACGCCATCGGAGACATCGTCGCGGGAATGCCGCAACTCGCGCACGCCGCTTCCATGGAAGGAATTTCCGCCGTCGCGAAAATGAGCGGCAATCATTTTCCGCCGATCGAACGCTCAAAAATTCCGGCGTGTACTTATTGCGAGCCGCAGATCGCGTCGATCGGCCTCACCGAAAAAGCCGCGCGCGATGCGGGACACAAAGTGAAAATCGGCAAGTTTCCGTTTCTCGGCAACAGCAAAGCTTCGATTCTCAGCGAACACGAGGGATTCATCAAAGTTGTAGCCGATGAAGCCTTCGGCGAAATTCTGGGCGTTCACATAATCGGTCCCTACGCCACCGAAATTATCGCCGAAGCCGTCACCGCAATTCAGATGGAGGCCACCGTCGACGACATGATGGCCATGGTCCACGCGCATCCCACAGTCTGGGAAGCAATGGGCGATGCCTTCAACGCCGTAAAAGGCCTGACCATCAACGCCTAGGACATTTTTGCATCAGCGCACTGTGTTACTCGCTCGGAGATTTTGTCTCAGGGCACTGTGTTACGCGGGCGGAGATCTTGTGTCAGGGCACGCCTTCAGGCGTGCCGCAAGCGCTCCCCTCATCCAGGGGTTTTAACCCCTGAATGACGCGGCAACGCAAGCTTGTGAATCGGCGACGTGTTTGTGTCAGGGCACGAGTTTTGCTCGTGCCGTAAAGCGCCCCAGTCTTTCAGGGGTTTTAACCCCTGAGGCAGCCATTCGTGATCAAAATGCACCAAGCCTGGCAAATCAATCTCGGACGAATCCCATACACCGACGCCTGGGATCTCCAACGCCGCATCGTCGCCGCGCGCAAATCTGCACGCAGTTCCCGACGTTCTGCTGATCGTCGAACATCCCCACGTAATCACGCTGGGCCGCAACGCCAAACGCGAACACTTGCTCGCAAGCAACGCATTGCTGCGACGAGATGCACGTAGAACTCTGCGAATCCGATCGCGGCGGCGACATCACCTATCACGGCCCCGGACAACTCGTCGCATATCCAATTCTGAATCTCGCCGAAATCAAGCGCGATTTAGTCTGGTACGTCCGCCAATTGGAAGAAGCCATGATTCGCGCATCAGCGGAATATGGAATCAAAGCCGAACGCCGCGCAGGCCGCACAGGAATCTGGGTCGATGTACCACAAGCAGGCGAAGCGAAGTTGACGGCAGAAGAAAAGTTGGGAGCCATCGGTGTCCATGTCAGCCGCTGGGTCACTTCCCACGGCCTCGCGTACAACGTCTCCACCGATCTGAAATATTTCGATCTGATCGTGCCTTGCGGAATTCCGGATAAACGCGCCACATCGCTCGAAAAATTGTGCGGCCGGCCAAATTGAAAGCGCAGAAGTCGCGCAGCGCATCGCGCAGCATCTTGGCGATTGTTTTGAACGTGATTTTCACGCCATTTCGCGCGAGCAACTTGATTCAGCGCTCGAATCCGCGGCCGACGCATCTGCGACACACGCCGCTGCGCTCGCGCCATCAATCTGAACGTGTTCTAGGTTAAACTCATCGCGCGCCACATCGCAGTCACGGCGCAGGTTGCACAGAATTTGCGGCACGAACAGGAGCGGCATGGAAGCTTCGCCAACACGCGAACAATTTCTCGAGCTTTATTACTTCATGAAGCTCAACCGGACGCTCGAAGACCGTCTGGTGAATCTCTTCCGCCAGAATAAAGTTGTCGGCGGTCTGTATCTCAGCCTCGGTCAGGAAGCGATTTCTGTCGGCACCGCCTACGCGCTTGGCCCCGGCGATTGGATCGCGCCGATGATTCGCAACGTCGGCGCGCTGCTGGTCCGCGGCTTCAAACCCTATGACATCGCCACGCAATACATGGCGCGCTACACCTCGCCCACGCTGGGTAAAGATGGCACCAGCCATTTCGGCGATCTGAAAAAACGCCACGTGGTCTCGCCAATTTCCATGCTCGGCGATTTGATTCCGGTGATGACAGGCATCGCCATGGCCGGCCGCTATCTCGGCCAAAATATTGTTTCGATGACCTGGATCGGTGACGGCGGCACTTCCACCGGCGCGTTCCACGAAGGAATGAATTTAGCGGCGGTGCAGAAAGCACCGTTCGTCTGCGTGATCGAAAATAATCAGTGGGCCTACTCCACTCCCGTAAAGCATCAGGTGCCGATTAAAGATTTGGCCGATCGCGCCCGTGCGTACGGAATTCAAAGCTACATCGTCGATGGCAATGACGTCGTCGCCGTTTACAAAACCACGCGCAAAGCCGTCGACCAGTGCCGCGCAGGCAATGGCCCCGTGATCATCGAAGCGAAAACCATGCGCATGCGCGGTCACGCCCAGCACGATCCCGCCGAATATGTGCCCAAAGAAATGTTCGCATACTGGAAGCAGCGCGATCCGCTCGAGCGCTACGAAAAATATTTGACCGCGAATAAATTGTGGGACGCAAAATCGCGCAAAGCCATCGAAGACCGCATCGATAGTGAAGTGCAAAAAGATTTGGAAGCCGCCGAAGCCGCTCCATTCCCGCCGCCCGAGCTTGCCGAGCAGGGAGTTTATTGCGACGGCTGCCACACCATCGAAGCAGTTTGGAAGCGGCCCAAGAGCGAAGTGACTCCGCCGAAATCGAGTGTCGACCGCGCGATGGCAAGTCCCCGAATTTGGCGGCATCGGCGATATGGCCGCCGAGGGTGAAGTTCCTCGTGAAGCCGAGGCTGGCAACTCCGTGCCGGCAGCGGCGTCCAGCGGAAATGGAAGTTCTGCGGCGAAAGCTGCAGCTGCGAAAAAATCGAACGGCAAGTCGGCAGCAAAAGTTGCCTGCGAAAAGCGGATCCGCTTGCAGGCGCGAAGCAAGAAGTAAACCCGCGCGCGCGGGCGCGAAGGGAAAACGCTAGCCATGGCGCAAACTACTTATCTCGAAGGAATTCGCCAGGCGCTGTTTGAAGAAATGGAGCGCGATCCCGCCGTGGTCATGATCGGCGAAGACATCGGCGTTTACGGCGGCGCTTTCAAAGTGAGCGCTGGCCTGCTCGAACGATTTGGCTGGGAGCGCGTGATCGATACTCCCATCAGCGAGACCGCCATCATCGGCGCGGCCGTGGGCATGAGCTATCAGGGATTGCGGCCCGTCGCCGAAATGCAGTTCATCGATTTCATCGCCTGCTGCTTCAATCAGATTACGAATTTCGTGGCCAAATCGCATTACCGCTGGGGCGCTCCCGTGCCGATGGTGATTCGCGGGCCATCCGGCGGCGGAGTTCACGGCGGTCCATTCCATTCGCAGAATCCGGAAATGTATTTCGTGCACACGCCTGGATTGAAAGTGGTTTATCCGGCCACGGCGTACGACGCGAAGGGTCTGATGAAGTCCGCCATTCGCGACAATAATCCGGTAATTTTCTTCGAGCACAAATTTTTGTACCGCCGCATCAAGGAAGATTTGCCCGAAGACGATTACACCGTGCCCATCGGCAAAGCCGCCATCCGCCGCGAAGGCCGAGATTTAACCATAATTACATATGCAGCGATGGTTCACACATCGCTCGAAGCCGCCGAAATGCTCGCGAAAGAAGGCATCGAAGTCGAAGTGGTGGATCTTCGGACCCTGCTGCCGCTCGATCGCGATGCGATTCTCGCGTCCGTGAAAAAAACCAACAAGCTTCTCGTCGTTCACGAAGATACCCGTACCGGCGGCGTGGCCGGCGAAGTTGCCGCGCTGGTTTGCGAAAATATTTTCGAGGAACTCGACGGGCCGATCCTGCGAGTCACTTCGCTCGACACGCCCGTTCCATATTCGCCGCCGCTCGAAGAACATTTTTTGCCGAACGCGGAGAAAATCGCCGCAGCGGCGCGCGAACTCGCGCGATACTGAACGAGAAGCATTATGGGACTCGACAGTAGTTGGCCACTTCGAATTCGAATTGATCTGGCGATTACACGCGTGATGAAGCGGATCGGACCCGGCTACATTCGAGCGCATTCCCATGCTTCTCGAAATCGAGATGAACTACTTCGCAGCGATAGGGCCGGATGCTTTTATTGTTTCGAGAGGTTTGCCCCGTCGGAGATTTTTGAGTGGTTCGACGACGGGCGAACGGCAGTTTGTCCCAAATGCGGGATAGATTCGGTTCTCGGCTCCGCCTCAGGTTATTCGATCGAACGAGATTTTCTGGCGCGGATGCATCGCCGCTGGTTTGAACACGGGCACAGGATTAAACTTGAGAAGAGGTGATTCATGTCTGTTGACGTAGTAATGCCCCAGATGGGCGAAAGCATTTTCGAAGGCACCATCACCAAGTGGCTGAAAAAGGCCGGCGACAAAGTGGAGCGCGACGAACCGCTCTTCGAAATTTCCACCGACAAAGTGGACGCGGAAATTCCCGTCGCCCTCCGCCGGCGTGCTCAAAGAAATTAAATTCGACGAAGGCCAGACGGTGCCGGTGAAAACGGTTGTCGCCACAATTGATTCCGCCGATGGCGCCGCAGCGTCAGCTCCCGCGAAAGCCGAAGCTCCGGCACCGCCAAAGCCGCGGCTGCTCCTGCTGCTCCCGCGAAAGCTGCAAAGGTCACGCCGCCTCCGCAAAAAGAAGACGCCGTCGCATCTGCCAGCGCCCGAGCGCGCCGCGAAACCCGCCGCTGCTCCCGCGCCGCACGTCAGCTTCAGCGCCTGTTCCGGAAGAATCCGAAGAGGAAGATTCCAGCGCCGATGTCTCCGGCAATGGACACACGGTGCGCAGCTCGCCGCTCGTTCGCCGCATGGCTCGCGAAAATAATATTGATCTCTCGCGCGTAAGCGGAACGGGCGCTGGCGGCCGCGTCAGCAAAAAAGATATTCAAGCGGCCATCGAATCGGGCAGCGCAAAAGCTGGCGCTCCGGCCGCCGCGAAATCTGCGGGCGCAACATCCGCCGCTCCGCAGGCTCCGCCTCCAGCCACCGGTGGAGCGCCCGGCCGCGTCGCTCTCGAAAACGCAGTGCCGCGCGAGCGCATGTACTTCGGCAAATACGAAGTGCAGCCCATGTCCGTAATGCGGCAGAAAATTGCCGAGCACATGGTTGCGTCAAAGCGCGTTTCGCCGCACGTCTACTCGATCGACGAAGCCGACATGACCAAAATCGCTTCAATTCGCGCGAAAGCAAAAAGCGCCTTCGAAGCTAAATTCGAAACCAAGCTCACTTTCATGCCGTTTTTCCTGGCCGCCGCCGTCGAAGCGCTCCGCGCGTTTCCCACGGTGAATAGCTCCGTGGACGGCACGAATATTGTGCTCCATCGCGAAATAAATATCGGTGTCGCCGTCGCGCTCGATAGCGGACTGATCGTTCCCGTGGTAAAAAATGCCGAAGAGAAAAATTTCCTCGGCTTGCAACGCGCCGTAAACGATCTGGCCGAACGCGCGCGCACGAAAAAACTCAAGCCCGAAGAAGTTTCAGGAAAGCACTTTCGCGATTACAAATCCCGGAACCTTCGGCGGATTAATGGGATTGCCGGTGATCAACCAGCCCAACGTAGCGATTCTGGGCGTCGGCGCAATTCAAAAACGCGCCGTGGTGATTGACGATGCCATCGCGATTCGTTCGATGGTATATCTCACGCTCTCCTACGATCACCGCGTGGTCGATGGCGCCACGGCACATCAATTCATGCACAAGATAAAAGAAAGCCTGGAACAGTGGGGCGAAGAGATCGTTTAATCCTTCATCGAGCTTGAAGCGTTTCCCGGGAGCGCCAATCTCCGCATTGGCGCTTTTGCTTTGCTTTTCTTTGCTTTTCTTTGCTTTCTTTTCGTTTCGTTTTTCCGAAGCGCGTGACTTCACACCGCGCGCAGCAATCGCATCACTGAATCAAGGGCCTCATCTGATGCGCCCACGCCGGCAATCTCGATAAGCGGCACAATTGGAATCTGTTTTTCGCGCGAGCAATCCGGCGACAAATTTGTGCTCGCTCGTTATCCTTTGTTTGCGGTTCGGTTTCCGTGATCGCGATAAATTCCGTGGACGAGATTTTTTCGCGAATCGCGTCAGCCGTATACGCCAGAATTTTCGCCTGCGAAGGATCGCGCGCCAGCGCAAGCGTTTGAATAAACCCGCGCGTGCCGTTGCGGCGGTAGGAATAATCAAGACGCAACGGATCGCCCGCGAAAGTGTAGTCAGCAACGCGCACGCTTCGCGTAAGTTTCTCCCACAATCCAGTGGAGCGAAATACTTCGTTGGCCTTCGCGCGAATCGTGCTGCGGGTTGCAAAAACTTCTGTCAAAGCGAGCAGCCCGAACACGTGGCGGCTCCACGTGATCGTGATAAAGCCGCTCGAGTTCCGCATCTATATCGGCAGCCAGCACGCCTTTTTGCGGGCTGAATTGCAAAGCGTTTGAAAGTGTCTGATCGAGTTTCGCGATCCACGCCGCCAGCGCGTCGCTGTGTTCCGCGAGCGTGCTGTCGAGCAGCGACGCCGAGACTCGCGCAGCAGGCCTTCATCTGCGGCGGGATGCAATCGCCGCAGCCGCGCGAATTCTGGCTGCTTCGTCGATCATTCGCACGCGAAATCTGTTTTCGCACGGGATCGTGAATCACCACGCCGACGTTCAGCCATTCGTCGCGAATCAGATTCGGCATGTAACGAATAATATGAAAGGCGCACGAATGCAGATTCAATCTCAGCCATCGCTCACGTCCAGTGTACAAAAGGTTGGCGCGAAGATTTCCACGCGCCTTCGATCAATTCCGCCACGCGTCCGCGCCGCCGATCCAGAAATGCCAGCAGCGTGTACAGCGCGTCCATATCGAAGCCGTACCACGCCGGAGGAATTTGCGCGGCGCATTCATCCAGCACATCTTTCCCAATACGATTTTCAAGTCGATCGATCCACGGCGCGAACGATTCCATTCCGCGCACCGACTCATACACGCGATGCCGCGCGTAGAGCCCACGCAACGGCGCATCGGGAAAATTCCATTCGCCGGCGTTAAAACAAAAACCCTGATCGATCATGATCGCCTGATATCGCGAACGCCCGGCTTCCCGAAAAAATATCGCCTGCCGTCCGTTTGTGTTGCACGTCCATTTATCGAAAACGAGCATCCCGAGAAAGTCGTCGAGATTTTCCACATCGCCGAGCTGCAGATCAGGAAGGTAATCAAACGCCGCAATCACTGCAGGATCGCCGGGAAACCTGGAGCCGAATTGCAACCCGGCCGCGCACGGCATGCGCGAAAGTCCGATTTGCATATTCATTTCTTCCGTCAGCGCAATCAGTTCCGCGCCGACTTCCACTACGGCACATGGAGCTGTCGGCAATCCCAATCTTCCCGCCAGGAATGTACCCAGCATTTCGTTCACCAACACCCTCGAATGCTGCGGATTGTTTATGAACTTCACCACGTAATAGGCACCATCGCTGCATCTCATCAGATGAGACTGCGCGCCGCCGCGCATTCGCCGGATATGCTCCAATGCACGTAACATTCCGGGACATGCTAGTGCCATTCCGGTTTTTTTTCACTATCTGAAATATTCGTTCTCCTTTTGAAAATAAATTTCTCAATCCGCGATTCCCGTTTCGCAATGCGCGCCGCGCCAAAAAGAAAAAGGGACTCGGAAAATTCCCGAGCCCCAGTTCAATTTGAAAATCTCGGATCGCGCTGAATCTACCGCCGGCGGCCCTTCTTTTTTCCGCCCGACTTCTTCGCTTTTTTCGCGGGCTTCTTCGCAGCTTTCTTTTTCGGCGCGGCTTTTTTCTTAGCCTTCGCTTTTGGTTTTGCTTTTGCCTTCGCCGGCGCCGATTTTTTCGCGGCAGCCGGTCTTGCTGGTGGCGCTGCCGGAGCGGCAGGATAGCTCGGCCGTTCCTCGATGATTAATTCTTCGGTTTCTTCTTCCACTTCTTCGTCGCCGCCGGCAAGCTTCTTCTTCGTCGTCGAAGCGGGGCAGTTCGTTGTCCTCAGTCTCGTCGTCCATTCGAAAATTCATGAGCTCCTCCATGAAGTTACGCCCCGATTCGGGTCCCGCGAAGCGCACATCGGTACGGCGTGCTTATAAACGGAGTGTCGCGGCTTTGTCAAGGGTACACGCCTTGCCACTCCGTGATTCTCAGATTGGATGTTTGCTGAGCGAAACAGTGTCGCACCGGCAGCAATCAACCGGGGCACTACTGGCTAATCTATTGAAACTAAGCAAGTTGAGCCAGATCGCGTCGCGGAAAAACCGGCGGTCATTTCACGGTTTTGGGCGGCAGAATCACCAGCTGATCGCCCACACGAAGGGGCCGCGTGAACAAAAATTTATTTGCGCCGCGCAGTGCATCCGCCGTTGTGCGGTACGCCTGCGCGATCGACCACAAGGTTTCGCCCGCCAGTACTTTGTGAGTGACCGGAGCCGTTGGTTTTTTTGCGGCAGCGGGTGGCGTGTTTGCGATTGCTTTGCTTTCAGGAGGCTCAACGGGTTTCGTTTGCGATGCGACTGCTGTCGCCCGGCTTCGCGCCGTGCTTCGAAGTCAGTCGCAGGCGGTGGCTGCATTCCGCCCGGATACACGCGCAACACCGTGCCGCGCGTCACATGCTCGTTCGCGAGGTGATTCCATTTTTCGATTTCCGCTGCGCTCACGCTGAATTGATCCGCAATCGTGAAAATAGAATCGCCGCGCCGCACGCGGTATCTCGTCAATTTTCCCAGCGCGACATCGGAACGCGCTGCCGCGGGAATGATCAGCTTTTGTCCAACTTCGAGAGGAGACTTCGGTTCAAGACCATTGGCTTCGCGTAATCGCAGCAGGCGTCACGTGATAATTCCGCGCGATCTCGGCGATCGATTCGCCTTCTTCCACGCGATGCCGCCGCCAACTCACCCATTTCTCGGCGGGAATACTCGAAATCTCGTCGAGAAAACGATCGGCGGTTCCAGTTGGCAATCTCAATTCGTAAGTTGGATCGGCGGGAGTAACCATGCGCAACAATTCGGGATTCAGTCCGCGCAAAGTTTCCACGTCAACGTCGGTGGTTTCGGCCACCAATCGCAAATCGATTGGATGCCCCGGCTTCACGCGATCGGTTTCGATATAACGATCGGGAGCCACTTGAATTCCGTAGCGCTGCGGATCTTTTCCGATCAGCGCGAGCGCCAAAATAATCGGCACGTAATTTTTTGTTTCCGGCAGCAAAACATTTCGCCGGTACAGTTCCCAGAAATCCGCGTAGCCCGTGCGCTCGATCGCGCGCTGCACATTTCCGGGACCGGTGTCGTACGCGGCCATCGCGAGATACCAATCGTTGAATTGCAGATACAAATCGCGCAAATGCCGCGCCGCCGCGCGCGTGGATTTTTCCGGATCTTGCCGCTCGTCAATCCACCACGTTCGGCGCAATCCATATTCGCGCGCGCGCCCAGCAACAAATTGCCACAGGCCTACAGCCTGCTTATTCGAAGTCGCCACCGGTTGAAACGCGCTTTCCGCTTGCGACATGTAAATCAAGTCCTGCGGCAGGCCTTCCTCTTTTAGAACGCGCTCGATCATCGGGCGATATCGTCCCGCGCGGCGCAAACCAGTTTCAACAATCGCGCGGCCGTGCGGCGTCTGAAAAAATCGCAGATAGGCGAGCACATATTCGTTCACGGTGAGCGGCAAATCGTGCTGCACTGTGGAGAGTTCTCTCTCGGCGGTCGCAGAAAGACTCGGATCTTCGCTCGCCGTTTCCGGCGCAATTTCCGCGGGGATTTCGTCGAGCGGCGCCGGCTCCGCTTTCTGCTCGGTGAATCCATCGCCTTCGCGAAACGCCGCGAATTCTTCGCCGCTCACGGTGTCCAAAATTTTGTGGTAGAGCGGCCCCAACTTCGCGTCGTGCTCGATATCCAGTCCGCTTCCGAGTATCGCGTCCAGCGCGGAATCGAAATCGTGACGCGCCGCGCCCAAATGTCCGGCGTGATATTCCACTTGTCCATTTTCAAATTGTGTTTGCGCAAACGCCATCACGACGCTCGCTGTGCTGGGGGGCGGCGCCTGCAACTGTGGCAGAGCGCCGAGTTCGGATCGCCACGGCAAATGCGCGACGTCAATCGCCGCACCTGTGGCCGGAGCTTGTGTCACGGCGGCTTTCACTTGCGGCGGCCGCGATTGCACAGCGTTTCGCGGCGCGTCTTCACACGACAGTGCAAAACACGCGAGAAAAATTACAGCGAGACACAGGGATTTACCGCGAATGTGGTGAGTGACCATTGTGCTGCGGCGCAGAGGCTGCGCGGCTTGTTAAGCCGCACCTACGCCCTGCTCGTAGGACGGCGCTCCCACGAAAGAGGTTAGCCGTTTGTTTATGCTAGGACGGACGAAGAGGCAGGTCAATGAGTTCCGCGAGCGCCGTAGCGCAAGTAAAACCAACCGCAATGCAGATGATCACGCTACCTGCGGCGCGCGAATACGCAGGCACGCAAAATTATTTCAGCGCTTGCTTCAAATCGTCGATCAAATCGCGCGCGATCTTCCAAACCGATCGACATTCGCACTGTTCCTTGCGCGACTCCCGCTTGCGCCAATTCCGTCGCGCTCATTTTGTAATGCGAAGTGTAAAGCGGCAGCACAACCAGCGACTCGACGCCGCCGAGACTTGCCGCCATCAAGAATATTTGCACGCGGTCGCAAACTCGCCGCGCCGCCGCAAGTCCGCCCTTCATATCGAACGCGAGCATTCCACCGAATCCATTCGGCATTTGTCTTTTGCAAAGTTTGTGATCCGGATGCGACTTCAAACCGGGATAATGCACGCGCGCAACTTTCGGGTGTTTCTCCAGAAATTTCGCGACCTTCATCGCGCTTTCGCATTGCCGCATCACGCGCGGCTCCAGCGATTTCATTCCGCGAATCAGGAGATACGCGCCTTCGGGATCCATCGACCCGCCAAGATAAATGATCATCGTGCGGACTTTGTCGATCCATTTCTTGCTGCCGACAACAGCGCCGCCAATCAGATCCGAATGCCCCGCGAGATATTTTGTCGCGCTGTGCATCACCAGGTCGTAGCCCATCGCGATTGGTTTTTGCAGAGCCGGCGATGCGAACGTGTTGTCTACCATCGCGACGAGCTTGTGCCGCTTCGCAATCGCCGCGGCTTTGTGCAAATCCACCACACGCAAAGTAGGATTCGTGGGCGTCTCCACATAAATTGCTTTTGTTCGCGGAGTGACGAGCGCATCCGCGCCGTCGAGATCCGTTTCCACGTGATTTACTTTTATTCCGAATCGCGGCAGCACATCGCGCATCAATCGGTAGCAGCCGCCATACAATTGTCGCGTCGCGATAATTTCGTCGCCCGCTCCAGCCACCGCCATGATCGCGGATGAAATCGCCGCCATTCCAGAAGCTGCAACCACCGCTGCTTCGCCGCGTTCCAATTCAGCAATTTTTGCTTCGGCAACTGTGAGCGTGGGATTTCCGTATCGCGTGTAGATGTACGCTTTACTCTTTCCTTCGGCCCAGCGCTTCATCTCTGCGGTGCTTGCAAATGTAAAGGTGGACGAGCGCACGATTGTCGTCGCCACAGGACCGTTCACTCCGTGCAGCGCTTCGCCCGCATGGATTGCCCGCGTAGCGTCCCGCCACTCGCGAGGCGTATCGTTACTCATCTCTGATTTCTCCTGAACATTTTACTTGCGCAGTATTCTAACGCAGGGACATGAGTGATTCTGTGCCGGCGCGATCAGCGGGGCACAACCAATTTGGTGGCAGAATGTGGTTCTCGAGAGCTGCACAAAATCTGAAATGAACAATCCGAAAATCTGGCGGCCTCGCACCGTTCACTTTTTCTCACGAATCAGCACGATATCCGAGACTCGATGCCCGCGAAGTATCGCGAGTTTTTTTCCGTCAGGAGAATAATTCATGGCGTAGATGCGTTCCGACGAAAAGTGCGTCGCCTGGCGGCCCGCTTTCCCATCTTCGGGTTGTACCCAAATGTTGTCCACTCCCTTTTCGCCGATTGCGTAAGCGATCGAATTTGTTTTGGGAACCCACGCGACGACTCCATTTGCTCGCGGATCCGCGGGCAACAATCGCGGTGCGGAGTTTGGCCTGGTGAGGTCGGCGATGGCGAAGTGCTGATCGATTTGGTTCGCTGCCCTGGTCTCGAGGACGTGCAATACGATTTCACTTCCGTTCGGGCCCACTGCAATGGTAGGTCCCATGATGATCCCCAGCTTGTAGTCAGTACCGGGCGCGCGTTCCGACGGACCGCCATCGATTGAGACGCGTAACTCTCCCGGGGCCGTGGAACCGAAGTCGGCGAAATAGACGTATTTCCCATCGGCAGAACAAGCGGGAAACAATGCGAACACGCTGTTGGAAATTTGCCTTAAGTCTCTGCCATCGCTATTAACGCGCCAGATATTCGTCTCATCTCCGCCATCGTGGCCGTTCCAATCGAAGACGATTTGTTCGCCATTTGGACAGACACTGGCCCAATTAATATCCGCATTCGGATCGGTCACAATCACATTTTGCGCGCTGCCGTCCAACGCCGTGCGGATGAGTTCGTGATTCCCTGCTACGAGCAATTCTTGCGCGTTGAGCCAGCCGACGGATACAAATTGTGATTGATGCAGAAGCCCAGGAATACGAACTGGCGGAGCACTCGAGTCGGCAGGTAGTACGTCAACTCCGCCCGCTCCGGAATATTTCACGGTGACCAAAGTGGAGCCGTCGCCGGAAGTCGTCAGTCCCCGATAACTATTGGTATCGTTGGTAACAGTTTTGAAATCCCCCGCGGGATAAGTGACATAGCCAATTTGGGCCTGTGATTGACGAACCGCCCTGTCCCCAAATTCAATGAGCAGGTTTTTGCCGTCCGGCAACCATCCGACTTTTGAAACGCTCTTTCCCTTCAAATGCAAGAATTCTCGTTCGGTTCCGCCGGCCAAGTCGAGGGTGCGCACAAATCCATCCTGAGCACCTTGCGGGCCAGGCTGAAACGCGATGGTCTTGCCGTCTGGAGAAACGGCCAGGGTAAAAGGAAATTTTGCGGCGTCGCCGACGTGAAGCACGTGCTCGTCCGATCCATCAGCGTTCGATTCGAGAAGGCGGTATTTCCCCGGGTCCGGGTCGTTCGCGCGGGCATAGATAATTTTTTCGCCTGCGGCAAGGAACACGGGGCCGCTATCCACGTCTCGGGCAATCATCTGCGACGCGCCGCCCAATACGGGTATACGATACAAATCAAAAGCGCCGCCTGCCTCGCTGAGCGTTTGCGCCTCACGATAAAAAATGTAGTTGCCGTCCGGTGAGAAAACCAGATCGGTGTACTGAGTTGGGCGGAGGTCAATAATCTGTTTGTCGCTACCGGTTGGAACGTTGCGCAACCACAGACTCTGCTCTTCCGCACCCTGCACCGCACTCGCAATGTATTTTCCGTCAGGAGAAATCGCGGCCAGAGTCACGTTTCCGGAATCTGTGATTTGTTGGATTGAGAAATTTTGGAATGGGAGGGCCGCGCTTTTGTGCAGCAACGTGTATAAGCCGTAGGCCGCGCCCGCGACGAGAGCCACGACAATCACGAAGGTGAGCGCGGAGCCCAAGCGATGTTCGCGAACGACAGCCGCCACCGATGCGCTGCCCGAGCCTTCACGCGCGGCCGACGCAGGTGCGTTCGCGGTTCCGGCGGAGGGAGTGGGTGCTGCAATTCCGGAAGGGTCCGACTGGACGATTGGAATCGCCACCGCTCCCGGAGAAATAACCTTGCGGCTCGATTCGGTGTCTCGCTGGAGACGTTTCAAATCCGCGCGCAAGTCGGACGCATGTTGATAGCGAACGTCGCGATCTTTTTCGAGCGCGGTATTGATGATCCGCTCGAGGCCGGGCGGGACCTGGGGATTGAGCCGGACTGGAGCCGTGGGCGCCTGATGCAAGATCGCGTCAAAGATCGCGCCGGAAGTGTTTCCGGTAAATGCGGGCCGGCCGGTGGCCATTTCGTAGAGCACCACGCCAAACGAAAAAATATCGGTGCGCGCGTCTAATTCCTTGCCGAGGGTTTGTTCGGGCGACATGTAGGCGACGGTGCCCATGGCGACGCCGGGGCTCGTCAAGTGGGCGGGATCTTCGATGACGGTTGCGCCGCGCGATTGGGTAGCGCTTTCGGGCGGCCCGGCAACTTTCGCGAGACCGAAGTCCAAAACTTTTGCCTGGCCGCGATTGGTGGCGAAAATATTTGCGGGCTTGATGTCGCGGTGAACAATTCCTTTTTCATGCGCAGCTTCGAGCGCTTCGGCAATTTGAATTCCCAGAGTAAGGATCGTTTCGATATCGAGAGGATTTCCGCCGATGCGGTGCTTCAGCGTTTGGCCTTCGAGCAGTTCCATCGCGATGAACGTGCGCCCATCCTGCTCGCCGATTTCGTAAATCGTGCAGATATTTGGATGGTTTAACGCGGAAGCTGCGCGCGCTTCACGGCGGAATCGCTCGAGCGCCTGCGGATCGCGCTCCAACTCAACCGGCAGAAATTTCAGAGCGACTTGCCGGCCCAGATTCAAATCTTCGGCGCGGTAGACCACTCCCATCCCGCCGCCGCCCAGTTTTTCAATAACCCGGTAGTGTGAAAAGTTTTCGCCGATCATTCATTCCATTTCATTGGAGCTGCGTTGCCCTTTAGTGGGCCGATGCGCTGTTCTCGCTACACCACTCTACTCTTCTTCCTCCACCACATGCCCGCGTGCCGCCTGTGCCGCCGCAATTATTTTTTCGGCAGTTTCGCTGGGCACGAAATCGTAATGAGAAAATTCCATCGAGTATGCCGCGCGCCCCTGCGTCATGGATGTGAGATCGTTTGCGTAGCTCAGCATTTCCGCCAGCGGCGCCGTGGCTTTTATGATCACGCCGTGTCCGCGTACCTCGCTGCCGCTGATTCTTCCGCGCCGCTTGCTCATGTCTCCCATCAAATCGCCGGAGTATTGTTCCGGCGCGGACACTTCGACTTTCATCACCGGCTCGAGCAGTGCAGGCTTCGCCTGCTTCATTCCTTCCTTGAATGCTAGCGAGCCCGCGATCTGAAACGCCATGTCGGATGAATCCACGTCGTGATATTTCCCGTCGTGCACGGAGGCTCGGAAATCCACCATCGGGAATCCCGCCAGAAATCCCCGCACCGCCGTATTTCGAATTCCCTTTTCCACCGACGGAATAAAATTCCGCGGGATCGCGCCACCAAATACGTCGTCGACAAACTCAATTCCGCTGCCACGCGCGAGCGGCTCAAACCGTACCACGCAAACTCCGTATTGGCCGTGACCTCCGGATTGTTTCTTGTGCTTGCCTTCCACGTCCGCTTTGCCGCGAATCGTTTCACGGTATGCGACTTTCGGCGGGTGCAGCGTCAGCTCCACGTGATATCGCTTCCGCAATTTTGCGACGACCACTTCAATGTGTTGCTGCCCCGAACCGGAAAGTAAAAATTCTTTCGTCTGTGGATCGCGCGAGAATCGCAGCGACAAATCCTCTTCCAGAATTCTGTGAATCGCGGTGCCGATACGGTCTTCGTCCGCGCGCGTTTTCGGCTCGATCGCGAAAGTGATCGAAGGTTCCGAAACGTGCGGCGGCAAGAAATAAATCGGCGTCGACTTGTCGCCTAGAGTGTCGCCCGTCACAGTGTCTTTTAATTTCGCCACCGTTCCGATATCGCCCGAATGCAGCTCCGGCACTTCCGTCGCCGTCTTTCCCTGCATCACTGTGATGTGCTGCAGCCGCTCTGCCGTACCGCGGTTGTAATTCACTACATTCGCATCCGCTTTCAGCACACCCGACATCACTTTGAAATACGTGATGCGGCCCGCGAAGGGATCCGCCAAAGTTTTGAACGCGAATAGCGAGACGTGCTCCGCATCTGAAATTTTTCGCGTGATGTTTTCGCCCTTTCGCGCCGCTTCCGAGGTCGCTTCGTTTTCAGCGCGCATCGACGGGTCCGGAAAAACATTCACGATAAAATCCAGCAATGACTGCGTGCCCATATTTCGCAGCGCCGCGGTCGCCAGCACCGGGAAAATTCGCCGCACAGAAAACGCGAGTCGCAAACCCTTCACCAAATCCACCACCGGCAACGTTCCTTCGTCGAAAAATTCCTGCATCAGCGCGTCGTCGCCTTCCGCCACCATTTCCACCAGAGCTTCGTGCGCGATCTTTGCTTCGTCCGCCATATCCGCGGGGATTTCTTCAATCTTCGCCCTGCCATCACCATCCGGCGTGTAGATGTGCGCCTTCATGGTGATCAGGTCCACCACGCCGCGAAAAGATTTTTCCGCTCCGATGGGCATTTGCACGGCCACTGCGCCGCGGCCGAACACATCTTGAATGGATTTCAGCGAAGCTTCGAAATTCGCCAGTTCGCGGTCCATCCAATTCACCACGAACGCGCGCGGCTGCGAATATTCCGCCGCGTAATCCCAAACTTTTTCCGTGACCACCTGCACGCCCGAGTGCGCGTCTACCAAAATCAGCGACGCGTCCGCCGCCACCAACGAACTGCGCGTCTCGTTCACAAAAGTTGTGTAGCCAGGAGTATCCAGAAAATTTATTTTCGTTTTTTCCGCCGCGCCTTCCGCCGCCCACTCCGCGTAGGCAATTCCCGTTTGAATCGTGATCTTCCGCGCGATTTCTTCTTCATCCCAGTCTGTGACCGTGGAACCTTCCGCAACTTTCCCCAGCCGGGGGGTCATCCCAGCCGTGAACAGTGACGACGACACCAGTTGCGTTTTTCCGGTGCCGCCGTGACCGACAATGCCAACGTTTCGGATCCAGGGCGTGGTGTAGGATTTCATTTTTTCCTCCTGAGTTCTTGCGGTCGATGCCATGTTTCACCTCGGGCGGTTTGTGAGAGGTACCGATCTTTTTTTCCGCAATTCCCCTGAAACCTGCGGAAAACGCGAATCCTATCACTCCAGCCAGTGCGCTACAATCGCCCGCATCGCAGAAATAGCGGACCCTCCTCGATGCAACTCGCACAAGACTCCAGCCCTCAAATCACGGGAGCAAAATGATGAAGCCGATCACCGCGCGATTTCTCTTTCTAGCTGCTGTGCTAAGTGCATCCTCATTCGGCGTATGCGCACACGCTGAGCAAGAATCCGCCGTGAAGCCAGCCGCAAATCGCGATCCCCAGACCGCCATAATCTCAACAGCTGACATCGATCTTTTCTGGCACGCGTACGACGAGTGGAAAACAGAAGCCCATTCCGCGCCGGATCAGCTTTCGGGAATTCTTGACCGCGATTACATCAAGAAGGGGTCGCAAGGCGTGCAGGACTTCATCCCCGACCGCATCATCAGCAGCGATGCGTTGGCAAAGATGATCCTCAAAAATCCGAAATATTATGATGACGTGCGGGCCAACGCACAAAAAATGCAAAGTTTTGTTCCCGAAATTCGTAACGGGTTCAGCAAACTGAAAGAGATCTATCCCGACGCGATTTTTCCTCCCGTCTATTTCGTCATCGGCCGCCGCAATTCCGGGCGGCACCGATAGCGACAACGGATTGATCATTGGCGCCGAAATGTTCGCTGACACCGGCTCGCGCATCCATCTCACCGAAGTCGTCTGCATCGTGATTCACGAGCTGATTCACTACCAGCAGCAGGCGCACGGCGAAGATTTGACGACGGAAGTAATGAATGAAGGCGCTGCCGATTTCATTGCCGAGCTGATCACCGGCAATCAAATTGATGAAGACACAAAACCGTACGGCGATTCGCACGAGGAAGAATTGTGGAAGAAATTCCAGGCAGACGCGACGAAAAACCAAAACATGAACGCGTGGCTCTACAACGGCGGCGATGCCAAACGCGTGGGGCCTCCCGATCTCGGCTACTACATGGGCTACAAGATTTGCCAGTCTCTGTACGAAATTTCACCCGACAAAGCGGCCGTGCTGAAAACAATCGTCGCCATGAAAGATCCCAAGGCCGTAATCGAGCAGAGCGCCTACTCACAGCGATTTCATTAGCGTGCATCGCAATGCGCATCATTTCCGCCAGGAATTTTCTTGACGCTCCCGCTATAGTATTCTTCGCCATGGAAGGCCCGTCGAATTTCCGAAAGGTTCCGAATGACACGCAAGAGCTCGATTATTGCCGCAGTATTTTTAATTTGCGCCGCGCTCGCCGCAGCGCAGCACACGCCGCAATCGCAAAATAATTCTGCGCCGCACATCACGCCGCTCTCGCAGGAACATCATCACCGCCTGGTCCTCGAAAATAATTTCGTCCGCGCCTACGAAGTGGAACTCAACGCGCACGAATCCAGCCTGATGCACCAGCACGATCAGGATTATGTGTACGTTGTCCTCGGCGATTCCGATATCACCAACACCGTCCTCGGAAAAAATCCCGTCCATCTTCATTTCCCCGACGGCGCTGTGAATTTCAGCCGCGGTCCCTTCGCCCACATCACAGAAAATAATGGCGACAAACGCTTCTTCGTCATCGCCGTCGTCTTTCTCCATCCGCAGGGCGAGGAGCACACATATTTCCCCACCGTCGATGCCGCTCTCAGTGGAAAGCCCGAGCAGGAAGGTTCGCACCGCGATCCCAATGGCACGAAAGAAGCTGTGATTCTTGAAACCGACGAGTGCCGCGTCTCCGGCGTCAGCATTCAGCAAAATTCCGCGTGGGAGCCCGCCAACACCGGACACGATCGCCTGATCATTGAACTCGACAAAATTGCGGACAAGAAATCTCCGCGCGAGCCCAAAGCGCCCCTGTATCCCGCAGGAATGTTGAAGTGGGTGGCCGCGCGCGAATCATTCACTCTTCGCAACAGCGACGCAGCCGAAAAAAAATTGTTGGTCCTGGAATTTAAGGATTCTAAATAGCAGTAGCGCAGCCATTCCTGGGTGCGTGCGGTTTTGTGGCACAGCCTCTCCAGGCTGTGAAGGGCCCAAAACATAATCTCGCACTACGCATTCACAAAAAACTTTCCCATCCCCCTGCACGCATCCCCAAGCCATCCGCGGAGTATTAAACGCCGCCGCCGGCGTTCCCTCCCGATCCAATAGAATTAATCCGCCCGTGCTGCGCCCCCGCGCGGCCAGCAATTGAACAGCATCATCAGCCGCGCGCTGAGCAGCGCCGGCACTCGGCGATTTCGTGGCGCGCAACATTTCCACCGCGCTCTTCGCCATCACAATTTTCATAATCGCTTCGCCGTGACCCGTGCAAGAAACTCCTCCAGCTTCCTGATCCGCATAACATCCGCAACCAATCAGCGGCGAATCTCCCACGCGCCCCGCGCGCTTGCAGCAAGTTCCGCCAGTCGAAGTCCCCGCAACCAGATGCCCCGACGCATCAATCGCCACCGCGCCCACCGTTCCGCCCTGATGAACATGATGACCGCATCATGTTTTCCCGAGCGGCACTGCTCCCACGCAACGCGTTCGCGCGGCACGATCAATTCGCCCGGATCGCACAGCTTCATTCCCTGCTCTGCCGCAAATTTTTCCGCGCCGTCGCCCACCAGCATCATGTGTCCCGAAGATTCCATCACGCGCCGCGCCAGCAGAATCGGATTCTTCACGCGATGCACCGCCGCAACCGCCCCCGCATCAAGCGTCGCGCCATCCATCACAATCGCGTCGAGTTCCACTTGCCCATCCAGATTTAAATGCGCGCCGGTGCCGGAATCGAAAACGGGATCATCTTCGAGCACCACAATCGCCGCTTCAATCGCATCGATCGCCGGGCCGCCGCGCGAAAGCACAGCCCATCCGGCCGCAAGCGCGCGCCGGCATCCATCGCGGCAATCTTCCAGAGCATTATCGGGAATCGACCACGCACCGCCGTGAACAATCAATGAAGGTTTCATCGCGCAGAATTATACAAGCGCAAAGGCAATTTTGAATTTCAACTGGAAATTTATTTCGATTCGTTACGTGGAAAACTGCTTCGTCTTACCTTCTTCCTCGTGAATCGTCTTCAACTTCACCACTTCAAATTCCTTGATCCCCGCCGGAGTCTGCACCTGCACTTCATCGCCTACCTGACGATTCAGCAGCGCCTTCCCAATCGGCGAAGTCGTCGAAATCATTCCGTGTTCCGCGTCGGCTTCTTCCGTGGTCACCAGCTTGTATTCCACCTTCACATCTTTTTTCAGATCCAGCACCCAGATCCGCGAGCCATATCCCGCGCGATCTTTCGGCAAATTATTCAGATTCAGCATCGACACATCGCCCATGCGCTTTTTCAACTGCTGAATCTTCGCGTTGACGTAAGCCTGCCGCTCTTTCGCGTACTTGTATTCCGAATTTTCCGAAAGATCGCCGTGCGCTCGCGCCTTCGCGATCTCCTTCGGCAAATCAATCGTCAACTCGTGCTCGAGCGTGTGCAGCTCCAGCTCCAGCTTCTCTTTAATTTTCGCAAGAGGATCGCGATACGCTTCGCTCATCTGCTAATTTTCCCCGTAATCGCCAAAAATAATTGCTAAAAAATCGCCGCCGATCAATCACTGCTATTCGATGATTGCCGCGCAATGAACGCGCAAGGTATGCCGCAGCTTTCCTTCAACCGCACATTTACATTACCGCGCCCCAGCCAAAAATCCTAGCGCAGCGAGCCGCGCCACGCTGCCAGATTTTGGGTTTGCCCTTGTTTTCGCTGTCATCCCGAAGCCGCTTCAGAACGTGGGATTTTCTCCAGACCGCGACGCGCCGAGTCCCATTGACGGCAAAATATTTTTGGATGATCGTTGGATTATCCGTGCCGCAGAATGCATTAGATTTCAAAGTAAGGAAGCGAAAGTGAAATTTACCTACGCAGCGGTTTGCCTCGCGTGTCTGTGTGGATTTGGATTTACGGTCGGCCCCACAGTCGTCCCTGAAAGCTGCGTTCTTCCGGCGAGCCTCCAGACCGTAATTTCTCAGAGATATCCTGCCTTCCACATCGTTACACAGCAGGATTTGGAAGCCTACGATCGAAAACTATTCAGGCACGATTTCGGCGCGCGATGTCCCGGCCTCGTGCAAGTCAATTTTTACGGGGACGGAAAGCCAACCTGGGCTGTTGTGTTGATCTCAGGCGACAATCCACACCGTAAGGCGGAACTTGTCGTCGCACACCGAGCAGCCCTGGAGTGGGAGCTTCGATCACTAGAATCGACCGACGGCAATCCCGTAGTGTGGCGCGATAGCCCGGGGAAATACGATGATGTGTACGGCGAAAAAACAATTCGCGCTGCTTATCCTGTGATCGTGTTTGTCGGGTACGGATCCTGGGCGGTCCTCTACTCTTGGACCGGAAAAGAAGTCGTCGATGTTCAACTTTCCGATTGAAGAAGAGCGAGTCCCTTAGTGCTGTCCTTGCTCGGGTAACGTAACGATGTCTCGAGCCCAAGCGCGGTGGAGTTCAAATTTAACAAATGGGGTATTTCAAGCGCGGGCATGATCTGCTCGTCTTACATCGCCATCTTCATTTGTAAAAAGCTGCTTTCAGATCCGGGGGCCGCGTGCCTCATACCGTTCATCATCTTGAACGTAGCAGCGCTGGCCTTCGGCATTGTTGCCGCGGTGCGCGGAAGCAATTGGTGGTTATTGTTGTCTCTGTGCGACGTTGTGCCTGTCTCTACAAGCTTTAATCGCACTCATGGTTGAATGACCGATGTACCGATTGTTCGTGCCGCAAGGCGAATGAAGGTAGCGCCTTGCTCCCAGCCAGAAAACAGTCCCGCAAGAACCTCACACTCGATACTGAAAGGCTGGCGATTTATATTTACTTTACAGTATTATTTGTGCTAAGATAGTCTTCGCGGATCACGGCAAACCATCCTTCGTGCCGGTCCGGACCCGAATCTAAGAGCCATCTTTCGATGCCAAAACACACCAAAATCGCCCCACGCGTCAACTCTATTAGAATCAGTAGTTTACATAGCATAGTACTACCTAACCTCTGTAGTTTCATCAACATCCATAAACCATGGATATTTCCTGCAAACACAACAATCGAAATCGCTAACACGCTCACTTTCAATAACTTACAAAATCGCTATCTCACATCATGCTGCCCACCACGGTCGCCACTCCTTCCCCATCCATCCCCTTTTTCTTTGACAACTCTCCCGCTTCCATATAAAAAGCGGCATCATGAAAACTAATCGTACCCGTAACTTCGCACTCCTTTTTGCACTGGCAATCATCTCGTCCGCGCCGCTTGCGGCTCAATCGGCCCCCAAAGTCACCACCCCCAAGGAATTTTTCGGCTTCAATATCGCCGACGACTACCAGATGGTGAATTACGAAAAGGCCGAAGCCTACTGGAAGAAGCTCGCCACCGAATCCGACCGCATGAAAATGGTGGACATGGGCCCCACCGAAGAGGGCCGCCACCAGTGGATGGTGATCATCTCCTCGCCCGCGAACATCAAGAATCTCGATCACTATAAAGACATCTCGCAGAAACTCGCGCGCGCCGAAAATCTTACCGACGATCAGGCCCACACCCTCGCCCGCGAAGGCAAAGCCGTGGTCTGGATCGATGGCGGCCTGCACGCTTCAGAATCCGTGGGCTTCGAGCAACTCGTGGAAATGATCTACGAGATGGTCTCGATGAGCGACCCCGAAACCATGCGCCTGCTCAACGACGACATCACTCTTCTCGTCCCCGCGAATCCCGATGGCTCCGAACTCGTCGCCGATTGGTACATGCGCGAATCCGATCCCATGAAGCGCTCCGGAAATAATTTGCCGCGCCTCTACAACAAATATATCGGCCACGACGATAACCGCGATTCCTACATGTCAAACATGAAAGAAACCGCCAACATGAACCGGCAGCTCTTCATCGAGTGGATGCCGCAGATCATGTACAACCATCACCAGACGGGCCCCACCGGCGCGGTGATTTTCATGCCGCCCTTCCGCGATCCCTTTAATTACAATTTCGATCCGCTCGTTCCTCTTGGCATCGAAGAAGTCGGCACCGCGATGCACTATCGCCTCGTCGAGCGCGGCATGGGCGGCTCCGCGATGCGCAGCGGCTCAAACTATTCCACCTGGTGGGATGGCGGCCTGCGCACCACCGTTTACTTCCACAACATGATCGGAATTCTCACTGAAATTATTGGAGCGCCCACGCCAATCGATATCGCGCTCGCTCCCGATAAACAATTGCCCACCGGCGATTGGCCGCTGCCCATCGCTCCCACAACTGGCACTACAAAATGGCACTACAGGCAATCCGTCGATTACGAAATGCAGAATAATCGCGCGATTCTCGATTACGCCTCGCGCAATCGCGAGCCGTTGCTCTTCAACATTTACGCGATGGGCAAGCGCTCCATTAAAAACGGTAGCGAAGATCACTGGACGATTTCGCCCAAGCGAATCGAAGCATTGCGCGATGCAGCCGCGGAAGAAACTCCAGGGCAGGGAGCAGGTCGCGGCGGACGCGGTGGCCGTGGCGGCGCTCAAGGTGGCGATGCGGCAGCAGCCGTGATGCTTCCGGGCGGAATCGGATTGCCAACTGTGCCTTCCGACCTCTACGACAAAGTTCTGCACGATCCGAAATTCAGGGATCCGCGCGCCTTTATCATTTCCGCGGATCAGCCAGATTTTCCCACCGCGACAAAATTCGTGAACGCGCTTCTCAAAAACGGAATCGAAGTGGAGCGCGCCACTTCCGAATTTTCACACGAAGGAAAAACGTATCCCGCAGGTTCATTCGTCGTGAAGTGCGCGCAATCCGGCCGCCCTTTCGTGCTCGATATGTTCCAGCCGCAGGATCATCCGAACGATTTCCGCTATCCCGGTGGCCCGCCGATTCCTCCGTATGATATCGCTGGCTGGACGCTCGCGTACCAGATGGGCGTTCACTTCGATCGCATCTACGACAACGTCGACGGCCCATTCGCGCGGGTTCCGCTGATGGTGCAGCCGATGCCTATGGCCACCGTCGCTGGCGCCACCACTCCCGCTGGATACCTGATCAGCCACCAGATCAACAATTCTTTCATCGTCGTGAATCGTTTGCTCAAAGCGAATTGCGATGTCTACTGGCTGAAGAATTCCACTCAAGCCGGCGGAAAAGAAATGGGAGCCGGCACGATCTGGGTTCCTGCATCCGCGGCAAGCACGCCGATCGTGCAGCAGGGCGCGAAGGAACTTGGAGTCGCTGCGTCCGGCGTGGCATCCGCTCCATCGGGCGAAGCGATGAAACTGAAGCCGGTTCGCATTGGTCTCTACGATCAGTACGGCGGCAATATGCCCGCGGGCTGGCTGCGCTGGATTCTTGAACAATACGAATTTCAATTCAGCATGGTGTATCCGCAAACTCTCGACGCCGGAAACATAAAGGATAAGTTTGATGTGATCGTTTTCACTGACGGCTCATACCGCGTCGGCGGCGGCCGATTCGGTGGGGGCGGCGGTGGACGTGGCCCACAACTCGATCCGCAAACTGTTCCCGAACAATATCGTGGTTGGATCGGGCGCATTACCGCGGATACCACGATTCCGCAGATCAAACAATTCGTCGAAGCGGGCGGCTCCGTAGTAACCGTGGGTAGTTCTACATCCGATGGCCGCGCAACTCGGCGTGCCCATCGCGGATTACCTCACCGAAATGGGTTCCGATGGACACGAACATTCTTTGCCGGCGGAAAAATTCTACATTCCTGGCTCGCTGATGCGCGTCACGCTCGACAACACAAATCCGGTCGCCTACGGAATGCCCGCAACAGCCGACGTAGATTTTGATAGCAGCCCAGTTTTCCGCATCGTGCCGCAAGCTGGCGCGAAAGCAAATCCCGTCGCGTGGTATGCGGGTCCGCAAACGCTCGATAGCGGTTGGGCGTGGGGACAGGCCTATCTCGATGGCGGCACAGCCGTCGCTGAATCGCGCATCGGAAAAGGTTCCGTGATCGTGCTCGGCCCGGAGGTCACATTCCGCGGCCAGCCGCACGGCACTTTCAAATTAATTTTCAACGGATTTTTTCAGCGGCACCACGCAAGAGACAAATCTAGGCCAGAAAATAAATTCAGCGATCCACCGGCCGTGCTTGTGCCTCGTAGGGGCGGGGCTTGTCCCCGCCCAGCATTACAAAGATTTACGCCGTTGCCGTTGCATTTGTCCGCTGCTGTGCGTCGCAAGACGCACAAATTATCTGACGAATTTTATTTCGCGACGGTAATCGTAATCGTTTGCGTTTTGGATTTTCCGGCGTCGTCGAAAATGGTCAACGTGTAGTCGGTGGTTTTCTCAGGTTTAATATCGATGCAACGCATTTGCGATGGCCATACTTCCACCGCCGGCGGATCCAGTTTCACGCTCTTCGCGTTCGATACGCTGTAGCACATGTCCGTGCTTTGGCCGCGCGCAACAATCGAGGGGTATGCGTAAAACTGAAGAATCTCAAATCGGTTTCCGCCCATCATTTCCGCTGCTTCCGCGTCGGCTCGCTGCTTTCGCGCCGCAGCTTCACTCGCGATTTTGCGGCTCTCCATCCATTGCGAGAAAAATGTCCATGCAACCACAAGCACCGCGGCTCCAACCAAAAACCACGAGTAACGAAGAATCCGCGCCGCCGCAGTCACTTTGCGCTGCTGCTGCGGATCGCCGGCCGCGCCGCCAGATTGCGGAAAAAGTCCCATGCATTGATTCTGCCAGCAGCAGGCGACAACGCACAATCGGTGAATTGCATTACTAGAATGCCTTTCGCAATTTGTGCGGCCATGCAAATTGGCGATTGAGCGCTCAGACAGTTCTTGAATATCGTGAACGATTTTTGGATAGGAGCGCGCAAGTTGTCTGAACAAGACATTTCCGCGCAGAGATCCGCGCTTCGCAGAAAAAGTGCGAGAGAGCTTTGCGCGCCAGGGCTTGATGCAGCATCTCGGCGCAGAATTGAGTTCAAGTCGGCGAAGGCTCCGCGGAAATCCGCGTGAAATTTCGCTCGGAATTAAGTCAGCAGCACGGATATTTTCACGCAGGAGTCACGGGAGCAATCGCAGACAGCGCGTCCGGTTACGCCGCATACTCGCTGACGCCAGCAGGAACAAATGTGCTGACGGTGGAATACAAATTAAATCTTGTCGCGCCGGCGCACGGCGATCAGTTGATCGCGCGAGGAAGCGTGATTCGCGCTGGGCGTACGCTGATCATTTGTCGCGCGGATGTTTTTGTTACGCGCGACGGCGCTGAAACGCTTTGCGCGAGTTCGCTCTCAACAATCATGGCGATGCCCGCAAAAGACGGCCGCGCCGAGGGTTAGCGCGAAGAAATTAGTCGGCGCAATAATTGGATTTGTCCGGCGTGATATACGTCGTGCATTGCGATGCCTTCGATCATAAATCTCGGTGTCTGCCGGCTGCCACGCGACGCGCGATCAAGCTCGCTATCGCGCAACGCCGCAACTGTGGCGCACAATTCGCGATGCTCTCGCGAAAGCAGCGCGAGATCTTCGCGCCACGCACGTTCAAGCGATGCAGCATTTTTCGGTGAGGCCGTTGATTTTTGCCGCGAGGAATGGGGACGCACAAACCAGTTGCGCCCATCGTACGCATCGCTATGCGCTTTTTCCCCAAGCAATCTGCGCCGCACTGCATATTTCCAGTACGCAGCGTGCAACGCGATTTCCCAAATGTTGTGGCGCCCCGCGCCCGGTCGCGCGGCCGCAGCGCGATGCGTGATTCCGCGCAACGCGCCGCGCAGTGAAGGGCCGTGCCATGCAGGACCGGCGAAACCTTCGTCAAGCGATTCAAGCAGAAGTGCTACGTGCGATTTTGCCATCAAAAATCCTCGCGAGCCGAACGGCGATCCGGCGTTCCAAATAGATGGTCAGGGGGCGCACTGCGTTGCTTTCATCAATCTGTAACAATCTGTTTATAGAGTAGCGCTCCTATGTCTACGTCAACTCTGACACTCGCGTCGCATGAGACGCAGCCGAACGGACCGAAGGTGGTCGAGCTTATCGGCAATCTGAATCTTGAGACCGTCGCCGGCTTCAACCGCGAATTGCGAGAAGAATCTGCGCCCGCTCTGCTGTTGGATTTTACAAATGTGCAGTGGCTCGATAGTGCGGGCGTCGGCGCGATAGTGCAACTGCTGGTGCGCCGCGCGAAAACCGGACAGGGCTTGGCGATCGCGGGACTTAGCCCACGCAATCGCGCCGTGCTCGAAGTAGCTCAAGTGCTGAAACTTTTTAACGTATTTCAATCGGCAGACGATGCAACAAAAATATTTGCAGCCACCGGAAAATTTGCCTGACACTAAGAAACATTTAGCACACGATCCGCGGCGCAGTCGGAAGAAATTAATCAGGCAGCGGTTTTCCGCGCGTCTCTTCTCCAAGCGGCAGCAATAACAATCCGGGAATGAATGCAATAGCCGTGAGCGCAACGGGATATCCCAGCGTGCCCCATCTTGCGATTCCTGCGCCAACAAGAAACGTAATCCCCGCTCCAGCAAATCGCGCAAACGAAGTGGCGAACGCGAACGCGCTGGCGCGGCATTCGGTGGGATATTGTTCCGGCAACCAGATCGTGTACACCGCGAAATTTGCTCCACCAAACCCAAGCGCGAACAATCCAAATCCAAACCATTCAATGCTGATTCCCGGCGGCAAATAAAACGCGAGACCAAAACAAAAAACAATCGCGTTGAACATCAGAAGAAAATAAATTGCGAGCGCTCCACGCCGTCCCAGCCATCTCACCAAACTTGGCGCGACGATGCATCCAAAAATGGTTGCGAGAGAAAGCAAAACAGTGGCGTAAGAAGCTAGGCTCGTTGCCAGCGGTCCGGGAAATCCTGCAAGCTCGGCGAGGTGGGTAACTGCCGCTGGAACGTACACCGATCCAGCCCACAGCCCCGCGATCGAAACCAGCATGTAAACGCTGTTCAGCAAAGTGCGGCGGCGATACTCGGATGAAAAAATCTGCGCGAGCGGCCGCATCATCGGAACCGTCCGCTCTTTTTTTGTTTTCTCCGTGAAGCGCGTGGACTCGACTACTCCATATCGCATCCACGCCACCAGCAACGCCGGCGCGCCGCCAACAATGAACATCGCTCGCCAGCCATACCGCGCGCCAATCCACGCGTTCGCAACACCCGCAAGCAACACTCCGAAGTAGTAGCCGGTGTGCATCCATCCACCCGCGGCGACGCGACGATCTTCCGGCCATGCTTCAGAAATATATGTTCCGCCCATAGCCCACTCGCCGCCGATTCCGATTCCGGCAAGAAATCGAAACAGTGCGAGCTGCCACACGCGAGTAGCCGCAGCGCCCGCAAGCGTGAAAACTGAATACCAGACGATTGTCAACATCAAGATCGGCACGCGTCCGTATTTATCCGCGATTGGCCCCCACATAAACGCGCAACCCCAGCCCACCAAAAAAAGCGCGAAGAGCAATCCACCGTAGTAGCCAATGTTGCTGGTATTTGCCTCGTGACCCGACCGAGGCAACAGATCGCGCAGCGCCGGAACCATCACGAGCGCGTATATAAATGAATCCATGCCGTCTAGCGCCCAGCCGCCCCACGCAGCAATGAATCCGCGGATCTGGCTGCCGGTTAATGGCGAGCGCGGAGAAATAGGAATTGGAGAGCCTGGAGATATTTGCGTTGCGTCCATCGTGATTGAAATCGGCGGCGCCACTGTACCACTTTCGCGCTTGCCGGACGCTGGTACCGGGTACTATGCTGCCCGCGTTCGAAAAGTGATCGGCGCCGTATGTTTTTGTTCTTCCTGCGCAACGCCGGAAGGACTCCGGCGTTTCCCAACGAGGTGGCCATGAAGGACTGGACTCGACGCAGCTTTTTTCTGAGCACGATTGCGGGTGGGATTGCCGCGAGCGCGCAACGATTGTTTGGTGCGGCTGTCGACGGGCGTTCAGCGCCTCGAGCGGCGAGATCACGCCAGGTACTCCGCTACCGCAAGCGGCGAGCGCAACTCGCCCGATCATGATCGCGAGCGCAAATTGCGGACGGGACAAAACTGCGGATGGCGTGATCGCGCTGCAGAAAGGAATGGATGTTTTGAAGGCAGGAGGCGACACGCTCGATGCAGCGATCGCCGCGGTAACCGTCGTCGAAGACGATCCGAATGACAACTCAGTTGGATATGGCGGTTTGCCGAACGAGGAGGGCGAAGTTGAACTCGACGCATGCCTGATGCATGGACCGACGCGCCGAGCTGGTGCAGTTGGCGGCGTGCGAAAAATTAAAAACGTAGCGCGGCTCGCGAAGACCGTGATGGAGCGCACAAATCACGTTTTCATGGTCGGCGAAGGCGCACAACGATTCGCAATCGCGCAAGGCTTTCGAACCGATGAATTTGCTCACCGAAAAATCGCGGCTTGCATGGCTGGCGTGGAAAGCAAAAACGGACTTGAACTGGGCTCCTGGTCTCGATAGTCCGCAATGGCAGGAGCGGCTCGCGGAAATTTTGGATACTCCAGACAAAATGGAGTACGCGCAATGGATCAATGAAGTGGTGGCGCATCCCCCAACAGGAACGTGTCCCTGCATTGCGGTCAATGAAAAGGGTGAGATTTCTGCTGTGGTGACGACTTCCGGGCTGGCGTGGAAAATCCCGGGCCGCGTGGGAGATTCCGCAGTGATCGGTGCTGGAATTTTTTGCGATGGAGATGTGGGCGCGGCGGGTTCAACCGGACGCGGCGAAGAGAGATATCAAGATAGCTGGCAGTCATACCGTCGTCGAGATGATGCGAAAAGGAATGCCTCCGCAGGACGCGTGCGTGGAAGCAATGCATCGCGTGATGCGCAACTACAACAACGACAAGACGCGATTGACACATATGGGGTTACAGTTTTATGCGATCAATAAGGATGGCCAGCATGGCGCCGCGACGATGTGGACGGCGAGCGAAACTGATCACGACGATCATTACGCCGTGCATGATGGGACGGAAATAAAAATAGTGCCGTGCATCGCGGTGCTGCAGCGGACTTAACGCGAGATTGGCCTTCGTTGGCTTCAGTGAGATTCTGGAAGCGTGTAATCGAAATTGTAAAAGTGCTTTCCGTCTGTGATCGTGATAGTCAACGTTCCTGCGATTCCTGTTAGTTCGCCCGTGCCGGAATCAGGCACGACGGTAATCGTGAGTTGAGGTTCGCCGCGCGTCATCGTGCCAGTGTGTTGCAGGACGAAAGTGCCGGTGCGCCCCGTAGCTTTCCGGTGACGATTTCCATCGCGACATAGCCCGCGGAGCCTTTCACGCTTCCACCCGCACTGAGCATTTCGCCCTTGCTGGTGGCTTCCAGGTCGCCGCTAAATTTTTTTTCGCTGGTCATGCGGCCAATCGCTGCGCCTTCCGCTTTGTTCTCGGATGGAACTGGTGTGAGCTTTACTTCGAATGATCCGGTGGCATGATTCTTCATTTTAGGGCCTTCCTGAACCGGGCTTGACTGCGTTACGTTTTTATCCTGCGGTTTGGTTTGCGCCAATGCTGGCAGCATCGTGGCGAGTGCAGCGCCGATGCAGAAACAAATCACTAATTCCACTTTTCCGCGTGATCGTTTTCTCATGGCGCTAATTCCTAATCTTTCCTGAAGCTTTGATCTCAAACGGCAAAACATCAGTGTCCCAGAAAATAAGGCGGACCTTGCTACGCCACACGCTCGCATTCTCGCTACTGATACGCACGCGCGTCAACCGAGAGTCGAATCACTCTGATAGAATTTTGGAATCATGGAATACGCCGACATTGTAATCATCGGTGGCGGAGTGGTTGGCTGCGCGCTGGCGATGGAGCTGGCTTCGCAGCCCGCGAGGCAACTCACTTTGCGTCGCGCGCCCGAGATTTTTCTACTTGAGCGCACGCCTCGAGTCGGCATGGGAGCGAGTTCGCGCAACAGCGGCGTGATTCACTCAGGAATTTACTACACACCGGGATCGTTGAAAGCGCGTCTGTGCGTGGCAGGAAATCCGCTGACATATGAGTTCTGCAAACGGCATGGGGTGCCGCACCGCAAAACCGGAAAACTGGTTGTGGCGGCGCATCACGGCGAAGAGCATGTGCTCGAGGAACTTGCAGCGAAGGGCCGAGCGAACGGAGTCACTGGGATCGAGATGATCGATCGCGCGGCGATTCATGCACGCGAACCGCATATCGCAGGAGTGGCGGCGCTCTCGATTCCTTCGACAGGAATCGTGGCAAGCGAAGAGCTTGTGAAAACTTATGCGCGAGTGGCTTCGGAGCAAGGCGCGCACATTGTGACGCGAGCGCGAGTTACCTCGCTTGAACCTGATGATGAATACGGATTGCTTCGCGTAACGTGCGAAATTGGCGATGAACAACCTATCAGTGAAACGATTCGCACGCGATGTGTGGTGAACTGCGCGGGACTTTACGCTGACGAAATTGCCGCGATGCTCGGTTTCACTGAGCACCGCATCTACCCGGTGCGCGGCGAGTATTGCGAATTAATTCGCGCGCGCGCCGATCTGGTGCGTGGACTCGTGTATCCGCTGCCGCATCCTGAGGGCATGAGTCTGGGAGTACATCTCACGAGGACGCTGTGGGACACAGTGTTGCTGGGGCCGACGGCGCGATACGTCGCCACGAAGGATGATTACGAGAGCGATCGATTGACTGTCGAAGATTTTGTGGAGATGGCGCGGCCTCTGCTGCCGGAAATACGCGCGGAAGATTTGCGGTTGGGATATTCGGGATTGCGCGCGAAACTTGTGCCTCCGCGGGACACATCAGGTAAAGAGCCAGCGGCAGGCGCAGCGGATTTCGTAATCAAGCGGGATCCTAAGTTTAGACCTGCAATCCATTTGATCGGAATTGAATCGCCGGGACTTACATCAGCGTTAGCGATCGCCAAACACCTCACATCGATGGTGGCTGAGACGCTGTCGTAACTGCGAGACGAATCTGTTTTGAGTCAGCGAACAACTTTTGAAACGAATACCAGATCAATCCCATCACGCTGCAGTTGCGGCAGTGTCTGAGTGAGCGCCTCAATTGTTTCGGGATGAGGATGGCCGATGGCGATGGCTGCTCCGCGTACGCGGGCTTCGCGTGCTGCGAGGTCGAGCTGCTTTTCGATCGACTTCAAATCTTCGGCGTCATCTAGAAAAATATCGCGGGTAGCTGCTGGTACTTTTGCGCGGCGAGCTGCGTCAAACGCAACGCTCTTCGAAGATGTGCGGCTATCCACAAAGAACAGATCGCGGTCGTGCAGAGCGGGCATGATTTCATCCATCAGCGAACTATCGGATGTGCTTAGCGATCCCTGGTGGTTGTTAACTCCCGCAGCGTGCGGCACGGTCTCAAGCATGTTTTCAAGGATCAGCGCAACCTCGTCAAGCTGCATCCCTGGCTGCAGCTGAACCGATTCAGCTTTCGAGCCGCTATCCGATTCCATCGGCAGATGCAGCATTACCTGATAGCCGCGACGAAACGCGTCCTCAGCAATTTCTGATGAATGCGGCAACAACGGCAGCACGGACACGGTGATGGGAAACGGAATCTGCATCAGAGCATCGGCCGCGCTGCGATCGTAACCGAGATCATCGAGGATGATTGCGAGCTTCGGCCTGCGATCTGAGGCGGTGACAAGCTGAGGTGTCGGATTCTCCGCCTGAGCATTCGTAATGATCGGCAAAATGATGTGCACGGAATGCGTCCGCTCCGCGCCGAAGAAATAATCGTAGCGAATTACGCCATTCGTGCCGGGCCGGGGCACACGATGAAGACCGTGAGCGGTGGCGACGCGTTCGATTTCCTGATCGATTGCGTCGAGTTCCTGCTGGCGCGCGGCGGCGTCACGACCCGGCACGGTTACAAAAATTAAATCGGCAGATGGCGTGGCATTTGCGGCTCCACGGCGGCCCTGCAAAAGGCCAGGAATTCGCTCGGGGTCCATTCCCGTTTGTGCGGCGCCATCAGAAGCGTTTCGCGCGGCGAGAACAAATTCACGCGTGACAGCGCGAATCTGCGCGCCGGTAAGCAGATGTGTCTTTTTCTGACATCCCGCGAAAAAAAGAAATGTCCCGACAGCAACGCAAAATAGAATTCGTGCAGAGTTGCGATGGGAACCAACCGATAAACGCAAGCCGTTTGCGGAGGAATTCAGAACTGAGCGCAGCACTTCAGCATCATGCCACGGTAGGATCGAACGACAGTCTGTGACGCGGTGAGGCTGACTGGTGGCGAGAAGACGCGACCTTGTGCCCGTTATTCAAGAGATCGAGCGCCTTGCTCAGGACAGGATCGTCCGCGGGCGCAGCCGGAGTCATCGGCGGATTTTCCGCGCGGCTGAATGCTGCTGGATCTTCGGTGGAAAAACTCGCTTCGGTAGTGGGGGCGACGCCTTCTTCCACGATCGATTTATTGTCGGGTGTGTAGTAGAGCGAATCGGTCAAGACGACAGCGGAGCCGTCGTCAAATTCAATGAGCTTCTGGTGGCTCGCGGATCCGAAGGTGCGCTCGCCGACGACATCTCCGCGATGATTGCCGCCAATTGCCGCAGCAACTATTTCCGCGGCGCCGGAAGTAGCGCTGGAGGTGAGTACCGCGACTTGATTTTTCCAGACTTGCTGCTTGGCATCGGCGTTGAAATCCTGATTGCTAACCGTCTGACCGCGCAGGCTGGCAATCTTGCCGGTGTTCAGAAACAATTTTGCGACAGCAATACCTTCCGAATCATCACCGGACGAGCAGCCGCGCACATCGAGCACGAGCTTCTTTACTCCATCGTGATCGAGATCGGCGAGCTTGGCTCGAATCTCATCGGCCTTGCCCTTTTCGAGAGACTCGACGCGAAAGTAGGCGGTGTCGGGAGCGAGTTTGGTTACGGCGACATGCGGAAGAGCAACTTCTCCGCGAGTGATGGTGATTTCGTCGGTACCAAGATCACCGCGCCCGCGGCGTATGACGGAAACTTTCACTGCGGTTCCCGGCGCTCCGGACAACAAATTCATGGCTTGGCCGACCGACATTTCGCGGGTTGCAAATCCTGAAATCGATTCAAGAAAATCGCCGGCGTGCAGCCCAGCTTTTTCGGCGGGGCTATCGGGCAGCGCCGAAACCACAATCACATAGCCCGAGCGCTTCGAAAGGGTCGCGCCTGTCTGACCCTGCGCGTGTGCCGAGACCTGCTTCTTGTATTCGGAATACTCCTGCGGACTCAAATAGCTGGACATCGGATCGAGGGATTCCAACAAGCCGTGGAGCGCGCCCGCAGTGACCTTGGTCATGTTGGGCTCTTCGACGTACTCTTCCTGGATTCTCTCGAGCACTTCGCTATAGACGGTGAGCGAGCGGTACGATTTTTGATCGTCCTGCTTGAGCACGTATCCCAGCGAAGCATAAGAAAATACGAGGAGAGAGAGTGTAATAACGGCGATTTTGGTGAAACGATTCATAGGTGGAACCCAGACCCTCAGTGTATTTAGACGTTCAGTATATCATCCCCGTTCCCGCGATAACATGAAACGCCAGGGAGCGCTTCCTATCCAGCAGCGGGACCGGTCCGCGCGGAACTGGAGGATCAGGCTGTGGGATGCTCCAAGTGCTGGCCCGGTTGTGCAAGGGAATCTGCGCTGGGTTCGGGTAGCGGGTTAATGCGTGCGATATATGTCTGCGAAATGCGGTCATGCCAGGTCAGGCGGTCTTCGTCCGCGAGCGCCCAACAGAAACCGAGCAGCGCGGTAATTCCAGAAATGAGATAGCCGAAGCTGCGCCACAACAATCGGGAAGGCGTAGGAGCGTCACCCTCAAAGCTAACCACGCGGAGACCCGCAAACATCATCCCGGGAGTGGCACCACCCATTACCGTAAAGAGCGTGAAATATTGTGTGTATAGAAGTGTGAGGGCTGCTGCACAAATTAGAAAATCGAACTTGGAGGCGAGCAATTTCCCTCCGAAGCCCGCGTAGAGAGCGAATACCGCGGTGAAGGCGACCAGAAGACACATTGCATCCACAAGTCCGGCGCGCCTGCGAATGCCGAGGTCAGCGACCGGAATCGCAGAATCAGGATGCGCCACGCCATGCGACGGCGGGGGATTGTTCGTGAGAATGGAATGGAGATCGTTCTCGGGCGGACGTGAGACATCTATAACCAGATGCTCGAGCATTTGGATCTTTCGCGAAGCGGGGGCTTCTGGCTCCTGAATCGCCGGAGGATTCTCGTCAATCCGCGCGGCTGCGCCAGCTAGCGCCGTTTGTAGAGGGTCGTCCAACTCCTCGTCAGAAATTACCGTGTGGAGCGCGGGCGGAGTTTCGAACGGGAGCGCGGATTGCGAATCGTCAGGCTCATCGCTCGCGCCGCGACGACGAGAGCGATACGAGCTTAGCTTTTGGGAGACTTCCGCGCGCCAGGAAGATTCCGGCTCGCGATTTAGCGAACGTGAAGACGCCTTAGCGGCGACGGCCGATTCTGCGCTGGCCGGTGAGGACACCGCTAGCGCGTGCTCGTGCGCGAGGCTTTCTTCGCAGAAACAACAGACTTCGGCGCCATCTTGATTGATCGCGCCACACTGTGTACAGGTCTGGATCACCGTTCGTTTTGCGCTGCGGACGGTTTCCCGAGAGTGGGACCGAGAGAATTCTAACAGCGTATTGATGCAAGAAGGTTGGCAACCTTGAGCAGGATGTCTCCAATCGAACAACAATCGCGGCCGCATGGAAACGGCGGCCGGGGGCGCAGTCCGAGTTTCGAAGCAGCAGCAACTCGCATTGCGAGTGGTATAGCTGGATGTTAGGCTACGAGCCAATTTTGAATTCACTGATGCAATTTCAGTTGGATGAAGTGAACGGCGCGGGGCGCATAAATCGCACTCGCGGTGAGATTCGTTCCGCGAAAAAAGCCAAACTGCACCGCCTACTGCCTTACTCCGGTGGACTCGGGATGCTGCTTCTCGCGCTTGCGCCGGGATTGCGGGCGCAGTGCGACGTTCCGACGAAATCAGAGTTGCACGCGCGAGGTGGCGTTGCGCTGATCACCGCGTGCGAGCAGGAAAAACACGGCGATATTTACACCGCAACGGGAAACGTCGAAATCAATTACCAGAACGAGCGAATACGAGCGAAGCAGATCGACTACAACTCGACAACCGGCGACGCAACGCTAACCGGAGATGTGAAATTCGATTATGGGAACCAACATATTTCCGCGCAAACCGGACACTACAATGTGAACACGAAGCGCGGCGAGTTCTATCATGCGCACGGCGAAGTGGAACTCGAAAGAAAACCAAATCCGACGATTCTGATTTCAGCCAATCCGCTTTCGTTTGACGCGGCTGAAGTAGACCGCATCGATCTCGCGACGTATCGCATCGTGCGCGCGCAGGTTACGGTGTGCCGCCCCGACAAACCCACATGGAAATTTTATTCGCAGCACGCAACTTTGCATTTGAACAAAACCGTCGCGTTAGTGAACGCCAACTTTCGTTTGCTCCATGTGCCGTTGATTTGGCTGCCGTACGCAAATACGCCTGCCGGCAATAAGGTGCGGCAATCGGGATTCATGATTCCAGATGCTGGCCAGAGTTCGGTGAAGGGGTTTGTGTTTGGAGATTCGTACTACTGGGCGCCTACGCAATGGTTTGACACAACGATAGGCGCGTCATACATGAGCTTGCGCGGCTCGAGCCAAACGCTGGATCTTCGCGCAACTCCCACGGATGACATCAGTATTTCCGCGCGCTACTTCGGCGTGATCGATCGAGGAATTTTTGAGAGCGGAATATTTACGAAACAGGGTGGGCACCAAATCAACGGCGAATTCAGCGATTTGCTTCCGCATGGATGGCGGGCGGTAGCGGACATTAACGAATTGAGTTCGCTGACTTTTCGGCTGGCATTTTCGGATACGTTTGGCGAGGCGGTGAACGCAGAAGCAAATTCGGCGGTGTTTGCGACGAACAATTTCAATGGGTTCAGTTTGAATCTGGCGGCGATAGACAATCGCGATTTTTTGAACGCGCAGCCGCAAACATCGCTGGTGATTCGAAGCGCGCCGGAAGTGCGATTCGGATCTGTGGACCAATCACCGTGGCACCACGCGCCAGTTTATTTCGGGTTCGACGCCGACGTGGGTGGGATGTCGCGCAGCGATCCTTCGATCAACACCGCGGCAATCGTGCAGCGCGACGAGTTCGCGCCGCGAGTTACCGTGCCGCTGCACTGGGGTCCGTGGCTGGGGCTGACAAGCACGTATGTTGTGCGTACGATTTATTACGGCGCGCAACTTGAAAATGGAATTGCGGTGAACAACGGCTTGCGAGAAACCACGGGTGATTTGACGATGGACTTGCGGCCGCCCTCGCTGGAGCGGGTGTGGTCACACGGCGATAGCAAATGGAAACACAGTATCGAGCCGGACGTGGTGTATCGCTACGTAAATGGCGTAAACGACTTCGGCGGAATTATTCGCTTCGATCAGGAAGATACGCTTACGGACACGAATGAAATTCAATACGGCATTACCAACAGACTGTTCCGCAAACGAAAAGATGGATCGGCTGAGGAATTGCTCACGTGGCGTCTTGCGCAGAAATATTATTTCGATCCAACTTTCGGCGGCGCGATTGTGCCAGGTCAACGCAACGTGTTTGAGGCGCTCGACGATCTCACTCCATTCCCTTTTGCAGATGGGATTCGGCGCATGTCTCCGCTGGTGAGCGATCTCACGATCAATCCGGGCGGCACGTACGACGCTGAATTTATCGAGGATTACGACACGCAGCAACACACGCTGACCACGATGGGCACGCTGATCAAGATGCGGCCATACAAGAAATTCAACCTGACGCTCGCGCACTTCCTGTTGAACACCGATCCGGCGCTGCAACCGCATTCGGATCAGGTTCGGGCGCTTTTCGGTTACGGTGAAATGAATGGGAAGGGATGGAATTTTACCGGCGGCGTGAGTTACGACTTTGTGCAAGGAGTTTGGGAAAACGAAGTCGCGCAAATTGGATATAACGGATCTTGCTGCGGTCTGGCGTTTGAATACAGGCGGCTGGAATTGCCGCCGATTCGGTTTGAAAACCAGTTCCGTATATCGCTGGTGATCGCGAACTTCGGTACGTTTGGAAATATTCATAAGCAGGAAAAGATTTTTTGACGAGGCTGCCGCCGCGTGAAATACAAATCGAAACTGAAATTTGATCCGGCGTTCGCGACAATCGAAGAGCTTGCGCCGATGTTGCTGCGGCGCGAAATCTCTCCGGTGGAGCTGACGAAACTTTTTATTGCCCGCATCGAAAAACACAACGCAAAGTTGCACGCGTATCTCACGGTGACGCCGGAGGAAGCCTTGCGCGCGGCGCGAGAGTCGGAGGCGCGATTCATGCGCCGAAAATCGCGCGGTCCGTTGGATGGAATTCCGATATCGCTCAAAGACAATATTTGGATGCGAGGAATCCGAACCACAGCGGGATCGAGAGTGCTGGAGTATTTTGTACCGACTCTCGATTCGACGATTGTCGAACGGGTTTGTCGCGCTGGAGCTGTGGTACTCGGGAAGACGAACATGCATGAGTTTGCTTACGGAATTACCACAGAAAATCCTCACTACGGAGCCGCGCATAATCCGTGGGACATTTCGCGAACCCCTGGGGGCTCGAGCGGCGGATCGGCGGCGGCGATTGCAGCAGGATTGTGCGTCGCCTCGATCGGAACCGACACAGGCGGATCCGTGCGAATTCCGGCGTCGTTGTGTGGAATTACCGGATTGAAACCGACTTTCGGGCGCGTGAGTTGCTTCGGAGTCGTACCACTCGCGCCAAGTTTTGATCACGTTGGACCTCTTGCACGGACGAGCGGCGATGCCGCGCTTTTACTTTCGGTGATCGCGGGCCGTGATCCCGCCGATATTTCTTCGCTGTCGCAACCTCGGCTGAAATCGATTCCAAATGTTCGCGAACTGGGATCGCGTTTAAAGCTGCGAGTGTCGCGAAAACCGATCATTCGTTTGGGCTGGCCCAAAGAATATTTCTTCGAACGGCTTACGGATGACGTGCGCCGCGCAGTGGATGCGGCGATGAAAACTCTTGTCGAATCCGGCGCGGTGATCGAAGAAATCTCGCTGCCGCACGTGAGCGAAGGTGATGAGCCTTCAACAACGATCGCGATGGCCGAAGCTACTCACGTACACCGGCGCGCTGGATGGTTTCCCGCGCACGCCGCGGAATATGCGGAGGATATTCGCGCGCGATTGCAAACTGGCGGCGAAATTCGTGCCGCGGATTATCTGGCGGCGGTGGAAGTTCGTGAACGCGTGAAGCAAGATTTCGAAAAAGCGTTTGAAAAAGTAGATGCGATCATCGCGCCGACGCTGCCGATTACCGCGCCGCAAATCGGACAGAAAATGGCGGCCACGAGCGGTGGCGAAGAAACCGTGCGTAGCGCGCTGATTCGTTTGAACCGTCCCGCAAATTTCACGGGGCTGCCTGCGATTTCGATTTGCTGCGGGTGGACGGCAGACAATCTACCCATCGGACTGCAAATCATCGGCCAACAATGGCGCGAAGAAAATTTGCTGGCGATCGCGCGGCTGTTTGAAAATGCGCGCCCGGAATTGCGGCGGCGTCCCGCTCAGTTTTCCTGAACGAGATTGTGCTCGGCGGGATTCGCGCCGGGCAGTGCCATCAATCTCCCGGCTAGAAAAAATCCCACTGCGCCGACAATAATTCCCGCGAAAACGTCCGCAATGTAATGGTAGCGGCCGTAGACCGTGGAAATACACATCCCCACAAAGAACGGCAGGAAAATCCAGAATAAATAACGGCGATAGCGCCAGGCCCCTAGCAGCGCTACGAATGATCCGGAAACATGTGCGGAAGGAAACGCGCCGCCGCGCACTCGTCCCCATCCTTCAATGAAATTGATCAAGCCAGTCGCGGCTCCGCCAGCAAGCGGAGGCAGATGAAATGAACGCATCGCGAAAAATGGCGCTTCGATCGGAAAGAAAATCGAAATCATGTAGCCGATCGAGTAGGCGATGATCGAAGCGGTCATCACCCTCCAAAAAGCGAGCAGGGCTGCGGGGCCAGCGGGATCGCCAGATAGCGAACGCATCGATTCAACATGACGCCGGCGATAAATCGAGATTCCAAGAATCGAAAGAAATAGGAAATAACTCATGTAGGCAATTTGCATCGTCTCGTTGAGCCAGACGCTTGTAAATTGATTGAGCCACACCGCCGGATAAACTCCCGTGAGGTGGTAATCGAAGGCGATCAAAACTGAATCCCGCCAAAGGGGATCGATCAGGTGAACTAGAATCCGCAACTCTTCAAAACAGAAAAGAAAAACGGCTTGTGGGTACCAATCGCGAATCCATCTCAGAGTTTTGCCGGCTCTAGAACCCGCGAAACGGCTGTGGTTCACGCGATCAGCGGCGTTCACAATCAGGAGGATGCCCGCGAATACTGCGAAATGCGCTGCAATGTGTAGTGCCGGATGAACGAGGTTGTAGTGGAAGATCAGCATGAGCGCGCCGCTGAGTCCCAAATAAAAAAGCGAGACCCATTCGAAGGCGCCGCACGGTTCCAGAATTGCTCCCGCGATCGACCATGCGCGAGTGAATGAACACGCAATCGCGCGACGGACGCGAGCCGCGGCGCTTTCTACCGCGCCTCCTGCGACGTAGGCCCTCTCTCCACAGCCGAATCGAGTCATGCCCATGGCGATTTCCTTCCTGCGAATCCCCTAAATATGGGATGCGGCGGCGCTTCGGGCTGGCACAACCGCCGTGACGTACGATCAGAATTCCAGCTCAACACGGGCCACCCATAGATCTCTGCAAGATGCACGAGACCGCGATCGGGATTCACTGCAAATGGGCGGCCGACCGCCGCAAGAATCCAGCGATCGGCGCTGGAATTTGCGTACGCGTAGCTGCTGCGCAAATCGATTTCATGCAGAGCTGCAACCCGCGCAGCCGCGCGTGCTTTTTCCGGACCACAAATTGCGGTTCCCAAACTACGGCCCGTAAATTTCCCCGCCGATAATTCAAGTTCGGTGGCGCAGATTTCAAATTTCGCGAGCGACGGATTGAATTCAGCGGCCGCGTGAATCAGTGGCGCGAGCGATCCACTGACAAGAAAAACTTTGTGATGCTGCGAAAGATGCCATTCCACTCGCGCGAGAGCTGGCGCGAAAATTCCAAGCGAGTGCGCTTCTCTTTCAGCCCATTCCGCACAAATAGTGACCGGAATTCCTGTGGTCCAGAATTTGTTTGTATCAAAGGTGGAAAATCTTGCTGAAAACTCGCGCCGAAATGCTGCTGCAGCAAGCGCGACGGATTCGCTCAGCCAATTGAAAGCACCGCGGAAACGAAGGCGCCGTTTCCAGAGTGCGAACCAGAAAAAGCGGCGCTCCAAAGACGGCGCCGGGAGTATGGTGCCGTCGAGATCGAAGAATGCTGCGATTTTCATTCGGTCCTCTCTCAGCGTGCCGCAGTCTGTTGCGCGGAACTGTGAAATGCACGTAACCGCGGGTTGTATTTCAGAAGGTCTGTTGTGTTCCCTGCCGGGCGCGAAAGCAGCAGGATATTGCGGCGTCCTTCCCAAAGAACTGGCAGCGCTCGCAAAGCACAAAACGCAACCGTGGCTGCAACGAGCGCGGTGGTTGTGGCGCCTGCGGGCTGAATCGTCGCACTGGATGCGATTCCAGTGCTGTGACGCAGAGTCCACTCGATTCCAAGCACGCAGAAACATGCGCACTTCACCGCGCCATACGCGAGTCGGCTAGCGCGAGACGCGACGAGAGTTTTGCCCCACTTACTTTCAAGAAACCAATTGAGGCGGTGTTCCAATGCGGTTGAGCGCGCAGATGGCTCACGATTGGCCGCGATACCGCGCAAGAAATCTGTAAGCGCTCCGCGGGCAAAGAAAAACAGCGGCACCCAGAGCGAGATTTCTCCAGACACCGCGAAAAAAGTGAAGAACAAATTTTCCAAAACGCGATCTCCAAGAATATCGAGCTGAGCTCCGATGGGAGATTCGAGATGAAAACGGCGAGCCAGAAAACCATCGAGCCCATCAAGAGTGATTGCAAGAAAAGTTAGAGAGACTCCGGCGATTCCAATTTGAAAAACGTATGCGCGCGGCGCAGCCGCATAGAGCGCGACAGCCGCAATGGCAATGAGCACTCGAAACAGCGTGACTCGATTTGGTGTGAATAGTTTATGCATCGTGTACCTCAGGCGATGTTGAACTTTGCCTCGCTCGAGAAGTGAATTTGCACGTCAGCAGCCATCTGCGGCGGCACAAGTGCCAGCCGCAAGTTGTGAACACTCAACGACTTGCATGAAATCGAGTAAACTGAGAACTGAGCCGCGTGGAGCATTCGCGCGGCACGTGACGCAATTTACTTGCGCCGGATGTGACAGAAACTGACTGTGACAAACTAGGTGGCGACCCGGATGATTTGCTCGGCGCCAAGCGTTTTACTTTTCACACGAACAGACGCGGGAGAATCATTCTCCCTTTGGAGATCGTGAGTTCATGGAAGTAACTTTATTCGCGGCGCTGCTCGCGGGACTGGTTTCGTTTTTGTCGCCGTGCGTGCTGCCGCTTGTGCCGGGCTACATCTCAATGCTCTCGGGCATCGGGGTGGAACAATTGCGTCAGGGGGAACAGCCGCGCAATAGCTTGATGGCTTCAGCGTTTGCGTTCGTCGCAGGATTCAGCGCGGTTTTCATTTCGTTTGGCGCCTCCGCCAGCGCAGTAGGACATTTTCTGCACCAGAATCGATCGCTGCTCGCGCCGATTGCGGGCGCAGTGGTGCTGCTTTTTGGATTGCACTTGATTGGCTGGCTGGCAAAGCTGCCGTGGAAAATCGGCCTCGTGCTGGCGCTGATGCTCGTCGCAGTCGGAGCTGCAATTTATTTCCGGCCAGGATTGCTTGGAGACTGGTTGAAGCCGATTCATTTTTATGCGCTCGCGGGAATTCCGCTGCTGGGGCCGTGGATGTCTCGGTGGCTGAATCGGGATGTACATTTCCGGAATCTTGGCACGAATGACGCGAAGAAAAAGGGACCCTTCGCCGGCGTTGCCAGCGGATTTCTGCTTGGATTTGCTTTTGCATTTGGATGGACTCCTTGTATCGGTCCGATTCTTGCCGCGGTGCTGGCCATGGCTGCGACCACCGAAAATGTGGCGCGCGGTGTATTTTTGCTGGCAATTTATTCCGCGGGACTTGCCATTCCGTTTTTGCTGACGGCATTTGGAATCAGCCGTTTCTTAAAGTTCTATCAAAAATTCCGAAAGCACCTGCACACCGTGGAAGTGGCCAGCGGATTCCTGCTGCTCTTTGTAGGTGTGCTGATTTTTGCGAATCGTTTGACGTGGCTTTCGGCTAAACTAAGTTTTCTAAACTATTTTTCACGGTAATATTTCAGAGCAGAAGAAAGTTGGCGAAGGTTCCTTGATGAAAAAGACGCTCAGTTTCCTGATCGGAATAGCGCTGCTGGTTGGCGTAGTTTGGTACACCAACCGAAAACTTGGGCCGGTAAAGCCGGTACAGCCGAAAACGGAGGCCGCGGTTGCGCCGACGGTGGCGCCAGCGCTGGTGCTGAAAGATCTGCATGGCAATAGCGTGAATCTCGCCGACCTGCGCGGCAAAGTAGTGATGCTGGATTTCTGGGCCACCTGGTGCGAGCCGTGCAAGATTGAAATTCCGTGGCTGATCGAGCTGCAAACGAAATATGCGTCGCGCGGATTCACGATTGTTGGGATCGCCATGGATGATGGCGGCCAAAAAGTTGTGGATCCTTTCGTACAGAAAACGCGTTTCGACGTGAACGGACAGCAAGAGCTGATCAACTATCCGGTTGTGATTGGCAGCGACGAGATCATCGAAAAAGTCGTGCCGGATTTTGTCGGCTTCCCTACCGGCGTGCTGATTTCACGCGACGGAAAAATCGTGAAGACAACGCTGGGTCTCGTGAGCTTCGACGAAATCGACAAGTCGATCGTGGGCCAACTGCAATCGGCCGAGCAATCTTCAAGCATTCCTCCCACGCACTAAGCGCGAACGCGTTTCGCGGCTGCGCTTGCTCACTGGCGGTGCGCGCTGTAGTCTCGAACCATGCCGAATGAACCGATGAGTGACCAGGAATTCGCGAAGCGCTGCGACCACGCGCTGGAGGCGCTGCGCCGCCGATTGCAAGAGCTTGGCGACGAACACGAATTCGACGTGGAAGGCGGCAGCGGCAAACTGGAAATCATGTTTGACGATGCGGACGAAACACGTTTCGTGATCAGCCCGAATTCACCCGTCCAACAAATTTGGATTTCGGCGCTGACTACTAGTTTTAAATTGAGTTGGTCAGATCAGGCGCAAGCGTTTGTGCTCGACAAAACCGGCGAAACACTTTCGCAGTTGATGGGACGCATCCTCAGCCAGCAACTGGATGCCGGTATCGAAGTTTAGCGATCTCCCCCAAAATTTAATCTTGAGATTTCCGTGCGGCGTTAGCCCGCTTGCGTTAATGCAGGCACGGCTTTTCGCAAACGCTTGACGACACGTTCGCGGCCCAGCACCAGAAAAGTTTCGAAGAGCGGCGGCGCAACGGCCTGTCCCACAATTGCAACGCGCGTGGCGTTGATCAACAATCCTGCTTTCACTTCGTATTTTTCGGCCAGCGCACGCAACGCTTGTTCGCACGAATCGTGATTCCATTCCGGCAGCGCAGAAACCACATCGGCCAAAGCGGCGAGCATTTCCGGCAGCCGCTCGTCTTTCCAGAATTTTTCGCGGGCCTGCTGATTGTACTCGAATGAGTCGCTGAAAAATCCGCGCGCCCAATGTGAAAAATCCGGCAGCAATCGTGTGCGCGGCCTCAATAAATCCACTGTGTGCGAAAACCATTCGTGCTCGGCTGCCGCCCATTCGGGGCGCCAGATTCCTGCGCGCTTAAGTTCCGCTTCCACTTCCGGGAGAAGTTCCTCGATCGGAAGCAACTGCAGATACTGCGTGTTGAACCATTCGAGTTTCGGGCGATCGAAGACAGCGTTGGTGCGGCTTACTCCTTCGAGAGAAAATCGCTGCAGCAATTCCGCCGTGCGAAGAAATTGTGAATCGTCGCCCGGCGACCAGCCGAGCAGGCACAGGAAATTTCGAAACGCCTCGGAAAGAAACCCTTCCTCCTGATAAGACGACACGCTCGTGGCACCGTGACGCTTCGACATTCGCGTACGATCGGGCCCGAGAATCAGCGGCACATGCGCGAAAATTGGCGGCCCGGCTCCAAGCGCACGGTACAGCAGCACCTGCTTCGGAGTATTCGAAAGATGATCGGCGCCGCGAATCACGTGCGTGATGCGCATCTCCATATCGTCCACCACAGCGCCGAGCTGATATGTGGGCAAACCACTTTCGGCATTCTCATCGCGCGGCGAACGAAGCAAAACAAAATCCTCGATCTCATCGTTGGAAATTTCGCGCGGACCGAAAACGGCGTCCTCAAAAAAAGTTTTCTCTCCAACGGCCACTCGAAAACGCACTGCAGGCTTCTGATCGGTGGAAGCCGGCTTGCCGTCGCGGCAATTACAGCGCGTGACGCGACGCACGGAATGTTCACCAGCGCCTTCGCCTTCCGGCGCAGCATCGCCGCCTGCGTAACGTTCGGGCGGGCAGTAACAAAGGTACGCGGCGCCGCTCGCGAGAAGTTTTTCGGCGGCCGCGCGGTAATGATCCATGCGCTGCGATTGAAAATACGGACCTTCGTCCCAATCCAGACCGAGCCATTTCAACGAACTCAAAATTCCTTCCACTAGTTCGGGGCGGTTGCGATCGACGTCTGTATCCTCGATGCGCAAAATAAACGTGCCCTTTTCACGTCGCGCAAACAGCCAGTTGAAAAGCGCGGTGCGCGCGCCACCCACGTGAAGATATCCAGTGGGCGAGGGTGCAAATCGTACCCGCGGTCCGGAGGCGTGATCTGAATTAGCCGTCATTGATCGAATCTCTCTGTGTGCTGCCTAAAATTCGGGATGTCTTAGTGTAGCGGATGCATCACGTACGCGTCATCTTCCGCGCAGTTTTGGGCGCGGCTCGTCGCGTTTTACGAACGAGTGCGGGCGCGCCAGTGGGTATTCGGAGCCCCGGCTCACAGCCAATTAAATTTAACGGTAATTACCCTAAGAGTAATCTAAGACGAAATTTGGGGCAAAATCGGCCGCTAAGTCCTTTAGAATGCGCACTTACATGCCAAAATGAGGTTAAGTTCTTTAGAATGAACACTTAGCTCCCAAAAGGCCCTTTTTCTCGTACTTTCCCGTTTTGGAGATACCAATTTGGATGGCGATCAGAATTACGTAGCGACTCAGCTGTTCCCCGCAAATATAATACCACATGTGCAAAATCTGTCAAGTGAAATTTTCGAAAATCGCGCAGCGTGTCTCGAGGTTCCGACGATTGGCGGAGGCGAGTATTTCCGCGTGATGCTCCACTGGGAGCGACGCAGGTTGGGGTAGCGGATTTGTGCCCTCGTAGTCACCCGGTACGGACGTACCGTTGTCACACCAAGTCACCAATTCCAGTATGTACCTGGGCAAGGAGAAGTCTGTTAGGACCGTTGCGTCTTGCAGGGTTGCTCTAGTTTTTGTGTTCCGCTTGCGGATGCAGAAAACCGCATCACTTCGGCGCCCAAAACGTTTCCGTGCGTGAAAAAAGTATCGCTGACTGGCTGCGCCCACGGCCGGGAGCAACTGAACTTTGCTGATTCACGAAAGTACGCTCTCGATTACGCTGGTAATTACTGCGGCGCTGATGTGTGCGCTTTTCGCATATTCGTATGCGAGCCGCAAGCAATTGTATTTGTTGTTCTGGGCGATGGGCTGGGGCTTGCTCAGTTTGCACTGCGCGTGCCCGATCGCAGGCGATTTACTGCAGAGCGGTCCGTGGGCGGTGGCAGTAGATCACTGGCTGCTCGCAGCCGGCGTGCTGATGTTTTTCGTGAGTGCGCGGATCTACGCGGGACTGCATCCCTGGACGCACGTGGCTGGCGCCGCAGCACTGATTTTCGCGGCATGGTCCGCAGTGTTCGCGCTTGGTACGTTTAGCATTTCACCCACTTTTGGCGTGGCGATCGTGCTGTGCGCGACGGCTCGATTATTTTGGCAGGAAAGCAGCAAGCACGAGACGTTGGCAGACCGCGGCATGGCAATTGCGCTGGTCGCATGGGCCGCACTGGAATTGGCAACAGCTCTCGTGCAACGCTCCGGAAATGATCCCCCACCGCTTCAAATCGCGTTGCTGGTCGCTCCTGTGTACTGCCTTGCGGTGCTGATGGGAATGGCGCTTTACGGAGAAGAGAAGCGTCACATCGAGCGCAACATGCTGGCGCTTTCCAATCTAAATCTTGCGACGTCGGGTCTGGTAGGCAGCGACGTCGAAAAAATGCTGGCGCAGGCGCTGGAACGGATCTTGAGTGTGGTGCGAATGCCCGGCGGCGCGCTGTTTCTGCACCACGGCGATCCCGATGGCCCGAGTTCGGTGGTGGCGGAGGGATTGGGGGACACGTTTGTAAGCGCGGCGCAGCAGGAGGGGCTGGACGATCATCTCGTCAAACTGGTTTCACGGCTAGGCGGCCTTGCGGTGTTCAGCGATTTGGAACGTGATTCAGAATGGGAGACTCTGGAACGCGAGGAAGCGTTTAAGAGGTTCCGGCAATTGGCGCTGGCGCAAGGGATGCACACGGTTGCTGCGATCAGCCTGCAAGGAAAAGACAACGCGTTTGGAGTGCTGCTTCTGGGAACACCCGAGACGCGGCAGTTCACTTCGTCTGAGCTGCGATTGCTGCTGGCGCTGGGACATCAGATTGGCATGACCGTGGAAAACAGCTATTTAATTCAGCAGACATCGCGACGAACGGAAGAACTCCACATCCTGAATGAAATCGGCCGCGTGCTCAGCTCGACGCTCGATCCCAAGATTCTTTTCGAAAAAATTTACACAGAAATGCAAAAGGTGATTTCAGTCACCGACATGTACATCGCATTTTATGACCCGGACACCAAATCGCTTCGCTTTGACCTGGAGATAGACGAAGGGCAGCGGATCGCCAAGCGCGAACGGCCCGCCGGAAATCATTTGTCGGAGTACGTGATTCGCACGGGCCAGCCGCTGTTGATTCGTGAAAAATTCAAAGAGACGGCAGAAAAACTGGGCGTTACGCCGATCTCGGAACGCGGCTGTTTCTGCGCCGTTCCGTTGGTGCGCCACAACCGCGCAGTGGGGCTGATGGCGATACACAGCCAGGAAGAGCGTGTATTCGACGAAGGCCATCTTGACCTGATGCGCGTGCTGGCCAGCGAAGCCACGATCGCTCTCGAGAATGCCCGGCTGTTCCACGGTGAGCAAACGAAGTCGAGGCACTTGTCGTTGCTAAATGCAATTTCGCGCAACGCAATTTCTACGTTGAATCCCGACGAGATGCTCGCGCGGATGGCGGACGATCTCGAAAACGGACTGAATTACAACCACATCGGAATTGGCGTACTGGATTACGCGAATAAGGAAGTGGTGATTCAGGCCGAAGCAGGGAGCCGCCGCGAATCGATCGGGCGCCGAATTCCACTTGGCGAAGGAATTGTCGGGCGCGTGGCTCGCTCTGGTGAGCGAGTCGTCGTCGACGATTTCTCTATCGAGCGGCAATCCCCTCCTGTTCTGGCCGGCTCCGCCTCCGGCGCGGCGATGCCAATCCATTTCACCGACCAACTCTATGGAGTGCTTTACGTCGAGTGCTCCGAGAAACACAATTTTGTGGAAGAAGAGCTTCAGGTGCTCACCACGGTCGCCGACTTGATTTCCGGCGCGCTGCACCACGCGATTACGTTCCAGCGCGCGCAAGAGCAGGCGATGACGGATGGCCTTACGGGACTGAAGACGCATCGATTCTTTATGGAATCGCTATCCGCCGAATGGAAGCGTGCTACTCGCGCTGGGCGTCCCTTCTCCCTGGTGCTGATCGATCTCGATCGCTTCAAATTCGTAAACGATTTCTACGGGCACCTTGAAGGCAACCAGGTTCTGCAGCGCGTATCGAAAATTCTTGAAGAGAATTGCAGACGCTCAGACGTGGTGGCGCGGTATGGCGGCGACGAATTTGTTTTGCTGATGCCGGAAACAAATATGGAACAAGCGCGGCAGCTTTCGAATAAGTTACGCGCGATGGTCGCTTCGGAGCCATTACTGAGCGAGCGAAACATCAGCGGCAGCTTCGGAATCGCATCGTATCCGGTGCACGGATCCACGCCGCAAGAGTTGGTGCAGGTGGCGGACTCCGCGATGTATCTCTCGAAGCATCAGGGCGGCAATGCGGTTTCCTCGGCTGAACATTTCGATCATAACGAAGCAAAGCGCTGGAAGAAAGACGTGCTGGAATCCTATCTGGGCGTCACGGTGAAACAGGCGCTGAAGACCGGGCCTGAAGCTCTGGATGAAATCTGCCAACGGCTGCACCAATTCACGAAGACACTGGCCGCAACGGACAACGCCGATTCAAATGGCAACCCTGATCTGGAAAAGAATTCTGCGCCCATCGAAATCGAAGCATCAGCCGATCTCGAGGGATTGAAGTCACTTCCGCCCGCGGTGCAGGAGACCTTGACGTCGCTCGCGGCCGCGGTTGACGCGAAAGATCGGTTCACAAACGAACACTCGCAGCGCGTTTCGCGCTACGCCGTAGCCCTTGCGGAAGCGCTGGAACTGAGCGCAGACGAAATCGAAGAGATTCGATTCGCCGCAGTTTTGCACGACGTCGGAAAAATCGGAGTTCCGGATACGATCATCAATAAAAATGGTCCGCTCAATCCTGAAGAGTGGGACTTGATGCAGCAGCACGTGCACTTCGGTGTGAGAATTCTCGAACCGTTTCCAAAAATTGTGCGGATTCGAGAAATGGTGGAACACCACCACGAATTCTTTGACGGCTCGGGATATCCAGACGGAGCCGCTGGCGATGCAATTACCGTGGGTGCCCGCATTGTGGCGCTGGCCGACGCCTACGACACGATTACCACCGACCGCGCTTACAAGCGCGCGCGTACATCAGAGGAAGCGCTGGCGGAGATCGAACGCTGCGGCGGAGCGCAGTTTGATCCAAAGTTGGTGGCGACTTTTGTTGATGCGATTCGGCGGATGCCGGGACCGCAGCCGCTGGAACCCGCGGTGACCGTTGGTGCGGCTCCTACCGCACCGCCTTCGTCTCGTCCGGAAAGATTTACCGCAGAAGCCCTACGCTGAGATTTTTTCCTCGGCGGGTTTGTTGATTTCGTAGCGGAAAGTAATCTCGGCAGTTTTCTTCAGCATCGCCGCAACCGAACAGTATTTATCCTCACTCAACTGAATTGCATCGCGCACAGCTTTTTCGTCGAGCTGGCCCTTCAATCGGTAAACCAGTTCGATCTTCACCCACACGGTGGGTGGTTCCTTTGCGCGCTCGCCGATGACTTCAATTTCCAGCGATTCAAGTTTCTGCCGCTTTTTCTTCAAGATGCTCACAACGTCTGTGGCCGTGCACGAACCAAGTGCAATTAGCACCAAATCCATAGGGCCCGGAGCAGTATTGGACTCGCGATCGGAATCGAGCGGAACGGCGTGGTTCGAGGGACTGACGCCGAGGAATTTTTCTTCGCCAACCCAGCGAACTTTTGCGATTTTCGCCACGCCAAATCTCCCGGTGCGGAAATTACATTGTTGCAGGGGTGCTCGCAGCGGGAGCTGGCGCCGCAGGTTCGGTCCCGCTTACGGGCAGATTCTGTGACTGCCATGCGTCGAAGCCGCCAAGAATATTAGCCACCGTTGTAAATCCCGCGCGCTCGAGCAAGCTGGTGGCGATTGCGCTGCGATAACCGCTCTTGCAGTGAACTGCCACAGGAAGCGCGGTATCTAGCCCAGCGAACATCTCCTTCATGGCCGCTGCGTTCTGCGCAATCACGGGTTCGAATTTCCCCAGCGTCAAGAGATGAGCGCCCGCGATGTGCCCTGAATTCCATTCCGCGAGACGACGTACATCAATAACCTGCACTTCTTCGCCGCTCGCCAGCATTCTGTCCAACTCAATCACGCTGATCTGAGCTGCCTGCACCGCCGCGCGCCCGCTGTGCTGCCATGCCGCAATTCCGCCCTCCAGATAGCCTTTCACACGCTCGATGCCAACGCGTGCCAAGCGCATGCGCGATTCCTCGACTCGTTCGGGATCCTCGGCGATTAAAACGATCGGACGGTCCAGACCAAGCAGCGTTCCCGCCCACGACGCAAACTGTCCGGAAAGAGCGATATGCACCGAGCCAGGAATATGCGCTGCGGCAAAATCGCTCCACGCGCGCGTATCGAGCAGAACCGCCGTTGCATTCGCGCCCGATGTAAGCGCTTCAACTTTTTCTGGGGTCAGTGGCGGCAACGGCGCCAACTCTTCCATCTGCTCGGCGCCCGCGCGATTAATTTCCGCATCGCGCGCGAAGTAGGCGGGGCGTTCGGGCAACTCATCGGTGAGCATGCGAACAAAGTCTTCGCGCGACATCGGCCGCAGCGCGTAATTGAACCGCCGCTCATTACCGATCGTTGAGCTGCGCTCGCTGCTGATGTTCCGTCCGCACAATGAACCTGCTCCGTGCGCGGGGAAAACTTGTACATCATCCTCAAGAGCAAGCAATTTTGTATGCAAGCTGTCGTACAACATTCCCGCCAGTTGCTGCGGCGATAAGTCTGGCGACAAGTCTGGACGGCCCACATCGCCGATAAAAAGCGTGTCGCCGGTGAGCACGGCCCACGGCTTCTGCGATTTTTCAAGGTCCGTCAGCACGATGCACATGCTCTCGGGCGTATGTCCGGGAGTGGCAAGAAATTGCAGCTTGCAACTTCCCAGAGCAAGCATTTCACCATCGTGAATCGCTCGGTGCGCGAATTTCGCTCCCGCCTGATCGCTGATGCAAATCGTGGCGCCGGTGCGCGCCGCCAATTCGTGATGCCCTGACACAAAATCGGCGTGGAGGTGAGACTCGATTACGTATTTTATGCGGAGGTTTTGCTGCTTCGCCTCTTCCAAATAAATTTCCACGTCTCGCTGCGGGTCCACTACGGCAGCTTCGCCGCCGCAGGCGATCATGTACGATGCGTGGGATAGGCAGCTTAAGTAGAAAGACTGGAAAAACATCAAGCCTCCGCAGGAATCGTGCTCGCGAAGAGTTAGCGTCTAACAAGTCTAGCACACGCGCCACGTGCGGATTCCAAGCGAGAGAAGGCAGTCGTCGCGGTGATTACGCGAAACTCGCGATTGGCTTGTGCGCCGCTCGCCATTCCCATAAAATCGCGCTGCGCATTGTTCATTTTGGCGAATGACGCTCAACCCAGTTGCAGAAAGGCGCATGAATGCCTCGCAGGATCGCAGCGAAAATTACCGGCGTCGCAACGTACTTGCCCCCGCGTGTGATGACCAACCAAGATTTCGAAAAAATCATGGACACAAGCGACGAATGGATTCGCTCGCGAACAGGAATCTCAGAACGGCACTATGCGGACAAAGGCGTGGCAAGTTCGCATCTCGCTACGGAGGCCGCGACCAAATTAATCGCGCAGATGCACCTCGATCCCGCCGAAATTGATTTAATCGTTCTCGCCAGCGTCACGCCAGACATGTTCTTCCCGGCCACCGCGTGCCTGGTGCAGGATCGCATCGGCGCCAAGAACGCATGGGGGTTCGATCTTTCGGCCGCTTGCTCGGGATTTTTGTACGCGCTCACCGTCGGCGCGCAATTCGTCGGCGCGGGCAATCACAAAAAAGTTCTGGTGATCGGCAGCGACGTGATGACTTCAATTCTCGATTACGAAGATCGCGCCACTTGCATTCTCTTCGGTGATGGCGCGGGCGCGGTGCTGATCGAACCCGCCTCCGATGGCGAAGGCATACTCGATTTCACTCACGACGTCGATGGCTCCGGCGGAAACGACCTTTTCATGCCTGGCGGCGGATCGCTGAATCCTTCCACGCGCGAAACTGTCGACAAGCGAATGCACTATGTCCATCAGGCCGGGCAGCAAGTTTTCAAGTATGCCGTTCGGCGCATGGCCGATCTCTCTGCCCACATACTTGAGAGAAATGGATTTTCCAGCAACGATATTGCGCTGGTGATTCCGCACCAGGCGAATCTCCGCATCATTCGTGCCATGCAGGAGCGGCTGGGAATTCCCGACGAAAAAGTAATGGTGAATATCAATCGCTACGGCAACACTACCGCGGGCACGATCCCCCTGGGAATGGCGGACGCTCTCGATCAGGGCCGTTTGAAAAAAGGTGATCTGGTTCTTCTTGTCACCGTGGGCGCCGGCTTTACTTCAGGCGGCATGCTTATGCGTTGGGCATACTAGACGCGCCCGCCTCGCAAAACAGAATCTGCGATCCGAAAACTTGTCCGTCTTCTAAGAATTATCTTGGCTAGAAAACCACGGCGATTCAACCCGTAGCAGAAATTAGCTGAATGAAAACACCAATCGCCGGGGCGGAATCTCCCCGGCGGCGCGCCGCAAACCATGTCCGCGGCGTTTCAATCTCGTGCAGCTTTCAGTTTCGCGTTGCGGTTACTTAGAACGACCGCATTGCAGTGGCGCATGCGAGGTTGCGATCGAGCCTCTCGCCTACCATCACCGCTACGTAACGCGAGCAAAGCGCCATCTCGGATTTGGCCCAATTCTGAATGGCCGGCATCCGGTTGCTTACTGCGCTCTGGACTCCGTTCATTGCCTTGTAATAAACCTGCAACGCGCTGAGCTTTGCCGGACGGCCTTCTAGTCCGGGAGTCAGGCGATGCAAGCTAAGCAATGCACCGAAGTCTTCGGCGCCAGGAGCGTCGTGCTCCAGGCCCGCCGCCATACATACACGGCTGGGGACTGGTTGCGCGGCAACTCCGGCGACGAGTGAGCGCCAGTAATAGACGCTGAACTGAATCATCGCTGCCATCGAAACGATCAATAAGATAAGGCTGAGCATGTTTGATCCACAGCTAGTTTCGCTTTGGTCTCCGTTTGGAACAATAGTGCGTCGGTACTACCGGACTGGGTCTTCCGGTTCCAAACCTCGGCTAGCCACCCTGATCACAGTTCGGAGGTATAGAAACCCGAACCGGCAGAGCGCCAGAACCGAGCAAATCAGCACGAATATGGGCTGATCTAGGAGCATCTGTGACCATTGTGCGCCCGGCATCAGGGTGGGACAATGGACGCTTGGTACCACGATACCCATTACTTTCGATTAAACTATGTAAAATCAACGAGTTACAGCATACAGTTGATCCCGTAGAACGGGCCAGAATTGATCCTAGGCGGGTGGCATTACCGCTGCTGAGTTAAATGATTCCTTATCAGCAAGTTACGTTGAATTTGAAGGGAGGGTTCACGGAAATAAGGCGCTAACTGCTTCAATCTTGGTAAAATCCAGCCCTGGGCCGCTCAACCGGCCATATCAACCTGAAAATAATGGAGATAAGGAGCACGAAGAGCCCCCACGCGACAGTGTTCAGGGTCGCCGCGAGCCAGATATTCTGCGGGTCAAACTTGCCGTTCGTCGCGGCATTCACCAGGAATTGTCCGGGAACCAGCGCAATCGGGGCGTACCGCTTGAGGGTGAAGATATATGACGCGGTGAGCGGCATATCCATCACCAGAAGCGCGGCTGCCGTAATCCCAAATCCCACGATTAGCGAGCGAACAATTCTATACATTGGGTTTACGTCCAATAAGAACGGTCTAGAGTCCTATATTGAATCGCTTCACTCAAGTGTTTTGGTTCAATATTTGCCGTTTCCGCAAGATCTGCAATTGTGCGCGCTACCTTTAGAATCCGATCGTGCGCTCGCGCGGACAATCCCAACCGCGTGATGGCATTCTCTAGATGCTTTTCGCCTTCGGCCGAAATTGCACAGTGTTTGCGAATCAGCCGCGGAGGCATTTGCGCATTCGAGTAAACGCCCTTGTCCGCCGAATAGCGATCTTGTTGCAACGCGCGAGCGCGCACCACTCGAGCACGCACCGCCGAGGAAGGTTCCGTATCCGTTTCACTTCGCAGTTCGCGATATTTCACTGCGGGCACTTCGATGTGAATATCGATGCGATCGAGCAGCGGCCCGGAAATTTTCGAGACGTATCGCTGAATCTGCGGCGGTGTGCAGCGGCATTCGCGAGTGGAATCGCCGAAGAATCCACATGGACACGGGTTCATCGCACCTGCCAGCATAAATCGCGAAGGAAATGTAACGGACACCGCGGCTCGCGCAATTGTCACGCTGCCTTCTTCCAATGGTTGCCGCATGACTTCCAAAACGTGCCGCTCAAATTCCGGCAACTCATCCAGAAATAGTACACCATTATTTGCGAGCGAAACTTCTCCGGGCCGCGGTATCGCGCCGCCACCGATCAATCCCGCATCACTAATCGTATGATGCGGTGAACGATATGGACGTGTCCCCACCAACCCGCGCGAATCCTCGAGCGTCCCCGCAACGCTGTGAATCCGCGTGGTTTCAATCGCTTCCTCCAGCGACATTGGCGGCAGGATCGTCGGAATCCGTTTCGCGAGCATCGTTTTCCCCGCGCCCGGCGGCCCGATCAGCAATATGTTGTGCCCGCCCGCGCACGAAATTTCCAGCGCCCGCTTCGCCGCGTGCTGGCCGCGCACTTCCTGCAAATCCACCGGATACGCCGCCGCCTGCGAAAGCATCGCGCGCGTATCGATTTTAATTGGCTGAAATGATTCGGGAGAGTTAATCAGGTCCACGGCTTGCGGCAGCGATTTCACAGGAAATACTTCGAGGCCATCCACTACCGCCGCTTCGCGCGCATTCGCTTCCGGCACCACAACACTTTTTATTCCGCGCTCGCGCGCCGCCAGCGCCGCCGAGAGCGCCCCGCGGACGCTCCTCACCGCGCCATCAAGCGAAAGCTCGCCCAGAAATACAAACTTATCGAGCGCCTTCCCGAAAAATGTACCCTGGCATCCCAGCAGCCCCAGCGCCATCGGCAGATCAAACGCCGAACCTTCCTTCCGAATGTCCGCCGGAGCGAGATTCACTGTCACGCTCTGCGGTGATGGAAAATCGAATCCGCAATTCTTCAGCGCAGATTTGATCCTCTCACGGCTTTCCTTCACCGCATTATCTGGCAGGCCTACTACGACGAATTCCCCCATCTTCCCCGATCCAATATCTACTTCCACCTCAACAAGGTAGGCGTCGATTCCATACACGGCGGCGCTGAAGCTTTTGAACAGCATTCGAGTGAGCGAGGAATCCCCTCCGCGCACCATATCCCAATTCGAGACAAATTACCAATATTAATACGGTATTCTCCTATTATCAAAGAGCACCCCCGAGGCTCTCGCCCCCGCCACCCGTTAGCTTCTTGCAACAACCCCTTGCGCTCCCAAATTCCCCGCCAATCAGCGTGTTATGCTTTTTTAGCAGGCGGAGTACCCATTTAACTGACTGCACGAAACTCATCCATGACCGGCCCGGCAATCGAAACTCAGAATCTTGAGAAAACTTATCGCACCCTGCGCGGAAAGCACGTCACCGCGCTGCGCGGAGTCTCGCTCACAGTTGAACGCGGCACCATCTTCGGCTTGATTGGCCAAAACGGCGCGGGCAAAACCACGCTCGTCAAAATACTCCTCGGACTTTCTTCGCCATCAAGCGGCACCGCGCGCCTTCTCGGCGGCAGCCCCGGAGATCCCGCGATTCGCCGCCGCGTTGGATATCTCCCCGAAGCGATGCGCATCCCCGACTACATGAAGGCGAAAACTTTCCTGAATTACATGGGCCGGCTCAATCGCATCAGCTCGCGCGATCTCAAAAAGCGCGTTCCGCTCTTACTCGAGCAAGTGGGCCTCGCCGGTGTCCGCAAACCGGTGAAGTCATATTCCAAGGGCATGCAGCAGCGGCTCGGCCTCGCGCAAGCCATGCTCAACGAGCCCGAATTCCTCTTCCTCGACGAGCCCACCGACGGGCTCGATCCGCTCGGCCGCAAAGACGTGCGCGACATGCTCGTCCGGTTGCGCGACGCGGGAAAAACAATTTTCCTGAATTCGCATCTGCTTTCCGAGGTCGAACTGGTCTGCGATCGCATCGTCATTCTCAATGGGGGCGTAGTCGCTCGCGATGCCGCGCCCGAAGATTTCACTCGCGGCACTGGGGAATATATTGTCCGCGTTGCGGTTGTGGACGATTCCGTCCGCGCCGCCGCTCTTGCCGTCCTCGGCACAAACGGTTCTTCGCCCGCGTGGCAGGGCAACGCTCTGCGTTTTGCGCCGCGCGACCGCACTCATCTCAACGCCGTACTCGATACGCTTCGTCGCGTTCCTGTGGAAATCGAATCCGTGGAGCCGCAAAAACTTTCGCTCGAACAATATTTTCTGCAGGTCGTCGGCGGAGGAAATTCCTGATGTTCGCCGCCTATCTCAATTCGCTCAACGAATCCATCAATCGCAGAATGGCGCTCGTTGCCTTCGGCCTCGCCATCATCATCGCCATCGTGTTCAATTGGGGAGTCCACTTGAAGCCGATCGGCACAGACTTCATGGTTGTGCTCGGCAATCACCCGATGGGGCCTGCGAGTCTCGCCGTTCCAGCGCTGTTCGCGTCCGAGGCAAAATTCACAGGATTTATTTGGTTGGTAGTTGGAATTTTTGCGGCGGTACCGGTAATCGCTTCCACGCTCGACAAAGGCTGGCTCGAACTCACACTCTCCAAAGGAACCGCTCGCTGGCGCATCCTTCTCGGCAGCTATTTCGGCGGCATCACAATTTATTTGTGTACGATCGCCGTCGCGGCGCTGCCGCTGGCGTTCCGGCTGTGGCTCGTGACAGGCATCGGTCCCAAACCACTTCTAGTGGCGATCCTGATTCAAACTGTGGGCTTTGCCGCGCTTGTTGCTCTCGCGATGTTTGCCACGATCCCGCAGCTAAGTTCCGCGCTGGCTATGGTTCTCTCGCTAGTCGTCTGGATCGCCTCGCCCTATCTCGCGCAGCGCCAGGATACGTTCTACACACTCTTCACCTCGAACTTTTCGCGCGGCATCATCGAGTGGATGTATCGCATCCTCCCTAAAACTTCCGAGCTCGATAGCCTCTCTGCCAACTACATCACCGACGGCCACCTCACCTCTTGGTGGCCAATCTGGTCCACCATGGTTTTCACTCTGGTTGTAATCTCTCTAACCCTCTATCTTCTCCGCCGCAAATCCTTTTAGCGTCACGCTCCGCAACGGCTCGTCATCCTGAGAGCTACCCGATCGGGGTCGCCGAAGCGCGCTTTTTGCGTCAAGACGCATTTAGTCGGGAGCATCGCCTTCGCTTTCGTCGTTGCCACCACCACCCGCGACCCTCCCCGCCTTGCCTCCACCCCCGGCCCGGTATACATTAAAACCAGTCGGGCGCCCTCACTTCCCGTGCCGAAAGAGACTCGCTAATGCTTCTAGCCCTAGTCGCAGTCCTGGTACTGCTCATCATCATCGTCATCGCCCTGTACAACGGACTCGTCCGTCTCCGCGTCCAGGCCGATAACGCTTGGTCCGACATCGACGTCCAACTCAAGCGCCGCTACGACTTGGTTCCGAACGTAGTCGAAACCGTGAAGGGCTACGCCGCGCACGAAAGCGGCACCCTCGAAGCCGTCGTCAAAGCGCGCAATTCCGCCATGGCCGCGCAAGGCCCCGCCGCGAAAGCCGACGCCGAAAATCAATTGACCGGCGCGCTCCGCCAAATTTTTGCGTTGAGCGAATCCTACCCGCAGCTCCGCGCCGTCGAGAGCTTCACCCAGCTCCAAAACACTCTCTCGCAGCTTGAGGACTCGATCCAGAACGCGCGCCGCTACTACAACGCGGTCGTCCGCGATCTCAACACGAAAATCCAAGTGTTCCCTTCGAACATCATCGCCGGCATGTTTAATTTCAAGCCGCGCGAATTTTTCGAAGTCAGCGCGCCCGCCGAACGCGACGCACCCAAGGTCAGCTTCGGCGCGCCCGCCGCGTCATAGCCAGAATGCGTTTCTCTCGCACATGTCCTCACGCCTGCAAAGTGTGAAACGCGCGACAACAGTGCTGCTTGCGCTGTGCTGTTTGCTCTTCGCAGGATCGTCAGCAAGCGCGCGTACTCTCACCATCCAGAATTTCAAGGGCGAGATCACCGTTCTTCCCAACGGCACTGTCGACGTCACCGAAACCATCCTCGCCCACTTCGAAGGCTCTTGGAACGGTCTCTATCGCACCATCCCGATCGAATACGATTTCCACGGCTTCACGTATTCGCTCGACCTGCGAATGGTGAGTGTCACCGACGATCAGGGCGAAAAACTTCGCTACGAAACCAGCCGCGTGACCCACTATCTGAAATTCAAAATTTACGTTCCTGAGGCCGTCGACGCCTCGCGCACCATCGTCCTTCACTACACCGTCGCCGACGCGCTGAAATTTTACGAAGATCATGACGAACTCTACTGGAACATCACCGGAGACGAGTGGGACGTCGCTATCCGCAACGCGCAAGCCGTAATTTCTCTGCCCACCGGTGTCACGGGGCTTCGCGCCACCACCTTCACCGGCGCGTATGGCTCAACCTCAGACGACGCTTCCGTCGATATCGGCGCCTCCATGGTCAACGTCGCCATGAAGCGTCCGCTCCAATTTCACGAAGGCCTCACCATCGTCATCGGCTGGGATAAGGGTTTCGTCCACCAGCCAACGTTCACTGAGAATCTCTTCCGGTTCCTCTCGAATAATTGGCCGCTCATCATTCCAGTCTTCGCGTTCTTCATCATGCTCTGGCTCTGGTTCACTCGCGGCCGCGATCCCGAACGCCACGCCATCGCCGTGCAATACGAGCCGCCCGATCAGCTCACTCCAGGCGAAGTCGGAGCGCTCATCGATTCTTCCGCGAATATGCGCGATATCACAGCGACTCTCGTCGATCTCGCCGTCCGCGGCTACATCACCATTGAAGAAAAAAGCGAATCGCGCATGATGGGTCTGAGTTCCCACAAGGATTACACCTTCCATTTGAAAAAGCCGCAAGCGGAATGGACAGGTTTGAAAGACCACGAAGTAAAACTTCTCTCGGGAATGTTTTCAGACGGCGGCGCGCAAGAAGTCGATCTGGAAAGTTTGCACAATACTTTCTACACAAAAATTCCCGGCATTCGAAACGACCTGCTCGATTCTCTAGTCGAGCACGGATATTTTCTACACCGCCCCGATAACACTCGCGGCGCATGGATCGGCATCGGTTTCGTCACCGGCATCCTGATGGTTCTGTGTGGTGTCTGGGTTGGTAAAGACTATGGAATGCTGCCGGCGCCATTTTTTATCGGGGGCGTTGCAAGTGGCCTGATTATCATCGCGTTCGGTTGGTTCATGCCCGCGCATACAGTTCAAGGCAGGCGTGCTTACGAAAACGCTCTGGGCTTCGAAGATTTTCTCGTCCGTGTCGAAGGCGATCGCATCCAGCGCATCGAAAAAACTCCCGCGCTCTTCGAAAAATTTCTGCCCTTCGCGATGGCTCTCGGAGTCGAGAAAAAGTGGTGCGGCGCCTTCCAGGGAATCTGCACCCAGCCGCCCTCGTGGTATCAAGGCGGCGTTTACGGACCGAATTTCTATCCAATGATGTTCGTCGGCAACCTGAATTACATGAGCGCACAAACCGCTTCCATCATGGAATCCGCCCCGCGCAGCACGGGCGGCTCCGGTTTCGGTGGTGGCGGAGGCTTCTCCGGCGGCGGTTTCGGCGGCGGTGGTGGTGGCGGCTTCTAAATTCTAGTGTTGCGGCGTTGTTGGGTTCGTCGCTGCTGCCTGCAACTTCCTCCCCGCCAAAAATTTCCAAATCACTTCATCCGCATCAAAATCCGCGCTGGTCTTCCCAACTTGCTTCTCAGACAAATACTGCTCGCCGCCCGGCCACGTATTTCCCCCACCCACCACGCTGTATAACTCAACCTCAGCGCCCTGCTGGCAATCCGCGTAATCGTCCACTTTCGTTTCCATTCCGCCACTGGTTTTCGCTGCGATGCTGCTTTGCTTCGCCTTGTCGCTGCACGTATCCAGCTTGCTCCAAGTTTTCGCGCTGTCTTCCGCCGATAGCGACGCCACCGCCGGCGCCTTCGGATGGCTCGCGCCCTTATAATTGCTAATTGGGTCTGCCGTTCCTTCGATCATCAGCACCGCGATCGGATGTGACGGCCCGCAATTTTTCGCCATCGATTCCGGAAATGTCGCGCCCACCGGAGCAATCGCCGCGATTCTTTCCGACATCATGCACGCCAGCCGATAATCCATTGTCGCGCCGCCGCCAAGCCCCGTAGCATAAATCCGCGACGCATCCGTCGAATACTCCGCCTCAACTTTGTCGAGCATCGCGTCGAAGTACGCCAGATCATTTGCGCGCACAGGTTCATCGCGCCGCCCCTGCCCGCCGCCATGCCGTCCGCCGCCACCGCCGCCATACGGAGGCCCGCCCATTCCGCCGCCTCCTCCGAATCCGCGATGATGCTGAAAACCGGGATTCTGCTGAGCGGGCGCCACTCCCAAATCCCACTTGCGCCCCAGCCCATTCGGATACACAGCCACAATCCCATTCGCATCCGCGAATTGATTGAAGTGCGCGATCCGCTCGATGTCATCACCATCCTGATCGAATCCGTGCAGCATCATCACCACAGGATATTTCTTCGCCTTGTCATATCCATTCGGCAGATGCACGGTAAACGACCGCGTAACTCCATCCACGTCCAGCGTCTCCACCGGATCCTGCGCGTGCACAATTCCGCTACGCCACGCGGCCACACCAACCAAACACGCCACCGCTGCAACTCCACAAAAAATATTCCGCATTTTCATTTCAGAGCGAGCTTTCATTTGTTAAGGATTCTCATTTCTCAGAGGGAATTCGCGTCTTTAAGGAGATGCGTGCGCCACTACAGAGGGTTGTTTCCATTGGGCTCGGGTGCCCCATGTTCGTCCCCGCAAAGCGGAGCTAACGTGGGACACTCTAGCGGTATCGTTCGATACAACTAGATCTTTTCCCGGCGCCCCATCCAAGTCTTAATCCATCCATGTTCCCGGTGCGATTCCTCATTCAAATGCTGATTCCACGCGGACATCACGCTCGTCCGGCTCACATATCCCACCACAATCGTCGGATCTTCGCGGCTCACCACCGGCAATCTTCCAATTTCATTCCGCAACATCTTTTCCAGCGCATCGAAAACTCTCTCATCTGGATAGCACACCACCACGGGACGCGTCCCCGCCTCAATAATTTTCCGCTCGCGTCCTCCCTCGCTCGCCAGCATCTTCATCAAATCGCTTTGCGTAACAATCCCCGCCAACTTTCCAGCCTCATCCACAATCACCAGCCCATGATGCCGCGCCAGCGCCGGATCGTGGGCCGCGATTCGGTCCGTCGCTTCGCCCACGCTCATCGTCGGCGGCACTTGCGCCACATCCGTATACATCACTTCTGAAACTCTCACTTGCCGCATCGCGTTCGTTTCGAACTCCGAATGCGTCGCCAATCCGCGCCGCGCCAATTTTTCCGTCATGATCGAATTCGGCAAATAGCGCAGCGTTATTAGATCCGCGATCACGCACCCCAGCATCAGCGGCAACACGGAGTTGTAGTCGCGCGTTATCTCAAACGCAAAAACGATGAACGCAAACGTCGCCTTCGATGCCGACCCGAACACCGCCGCCATTGCCACCAGCGCAAACGCTCCCGGAGCAAGATGCGCGCTCGGCATAAAATGATTGATGATCATCGCGTACGATCCGCCCAGCGCCGCGCTCGACATAAACATCGGAGCCAGTAATCCGCCCGAAGTTCCCGACCCAATCGAAATCACCAATGCCAGCGCCTTACACACCGCCAGCAAAATCAAAAGATGCAGCGTCAATTGATTATTCAAAATATCCGAGATCGTGTCGTATCCCACGCCCAGCACTCGCGGCACAAAAAATCCGATAATTCCCAGCGCCAGAGCGCCAATCGCCGGATGCCACAAATTATTGATTGGCAGCGCCTCGAAATGATCTTCCACCCAGTACAAAACTTTCGTAAATCCAATCGCCACAAATCCGCAAATGATTCCCAGAATCACGTACCACAAAAGTCCGTGCGGAATTCCAAAATCCACTCCGTTGAAATGAAACATCGCGCCGTTGCCCAGCAGCATAAAATGCATGCTCGTCGCCAGCGTCGTCGCAATCACCAGCGGAATAAAAGAACGCGACCGAAATTCAAATAGCAGCAGTTCAATCGCAAGAATCACTCCCGCAATCGGAGTGTTAAATGTCGCCGCCATTCCTGCGCCGGCGCCACACGCCAATAAAACTTTTCGTTCCGCCGCCGTCGTGGAAAGAAATTGTCCCACTAGCGATCCCAGCGCTCCGCCCGTTTGAATAATTGGACCTTCAGCGCCAAACGGTCCGCCCGTCCCAATCGCAATCGCCGCCGAAAGCGGCTTCAAGATCGCCACTTTCGCTTCAATTCGGCTCCGCGAAGTGAGCACCGCTTCCATCGCTTCCGGAATTCCGTGTCCCTTAATTTTCGACGAGCCATACTTCGCCATGAAGCCAACAATCAGTCCGCCCACAACCGGCACCAAAATCACCCAGCCGCCCAGATGATTATTTTCAGGACTCCGGAAAGTTGTGGAAACGGTGTGATAAAACGCGATGTTCGTGAAAAATCCGATCAACTTGTACAACACAAACGCCACAAGCCCCGCAAGAATTCCAATCCCCGCCGCCAGCGCCGAAATTAATCCAACCCGAAATCCAGCCGCCGGCGCATCAGACAAAGTTACCGCAGACCTGTTTGAAGATGACGTCAAAATTTATCTCCGGAAAAATGTTCTGCCGAGTGCCCAATGTTCGTCCCGGCAAAGCGGGGCGAACGTGGGACGATTCTCAAACTTTTACCTACCATTCAAATCCCGTCGTCCCTCAACCCAAAATTCTCCGCGTCCTCTGTGTCTCTGTGGTGAAGCCGTTGCCGTTGTAGTCGGCTCAGGTTCACCCTCTCATCTCCGCTTCCCAATCCGCCGCGCCGCCGCAATCACCTTCGAAAGCGCGCCCACCAACTCCGGCCCGCTCTTCCTCATTTCATGCAATCTCTGCGTCGCCAATTTTTCGAAGACGCGCACCCCGCGCGCCGTCAACATCACAATTACCGCGCGATGATCCTCCGCACTCCGCGATCGCTTCAGCAATCCCAGCGCGCACATCCGGTCCACACGTTCCACCACCGTGTTGTGGCGCACCTGTAGCCGCTCTGCCAGCGCTCGGATTGTCGCCGCGCGCCCAGCCGGCATTCCGCAAACTGCGAGCAAAAGTTGATACTGCTCCGGCTCGATGCCCGCCCCGCGCGCCGCCTGTTCGCTAGCCGTCAAAAATAATCGTATGCGGTAACGAAACTCAGCCAGAGCCGCATAATCCGGATTCTTATTCTTGACTCTCACAAAACGATTATATCGTTAAACGATACGAATTGAAAAGCCCCTCACGCACAAATGTCCCTCAACCCACAATTCTCCGTGTCCTCTGTGTCTCTGTGGTAAAAGGTTTTCTACTTTTCGCGCCTAGGCAGGAATTAAACGCCACTCACAAGAATCCTCTACTTCGTCGTTCCAATCTTCTTCCGAAAAGTTTTCTGCGTTTTAATATGCTCGAACCCCACTCCCTCATAAAACGCGTGCGCAACCGCCCGTTTCACATTCGATCGCACGCTCACCCAACGGCAGCCGCGCTCGCGACCCCACTCTTCCGCGTGCTCCATCAACTGCCGCCCCGCTCCCGTTCGCCGCGATCGCTCGTCCACTACCAGCGCCACCACTTCCACCTGTGTCCCAAGCTCCAGAATATTTTCCAGAATCAATTGTGTCCAAGCCACGATTCCATCCGCGCTTTCCGCCACGAAAACTACGCTCGACGCGTCCCCTTCGATCCGCGCCAGCCGTTCGCGAATCTCTTCCATCGTCGACGGATATCCAAGCTGTCCCGAGAGCCGCGCCAACTCCGCGGCGTCCTCCGCCCGCGCCGCCCTCACGTGTATCGCATTCGCTCTCGCACCCGCGCTCATCTCAACTCTCACTTCCCCTAAAATGTTTTCTCCGAATCCATCAAGATCGTCACTGGACCATCGTTCACCAACTCCACCTGCATATCCGTTTGAAATATTCCCGTCTCTACTCTCACTCCCAACCCGCGCAGCGCCGCCACAAATTCTTCGTACAATTTATTCGCCTCGTCCGGCCCCGCCGCTCTCGAAAATCCCGGACGCCTTCCTCCGCGCGTGTCTCCATACAACGTGAATTGCGACACTACCAGCGCCGCTCCTCCCACATCCACCAGCGACCGGTTCATTTTCCCTTCGTCATCCGCAAAAATTCTCAAGTTCGCCGACTTTTCCGCAAGATACGCCGCGTTCTCGGAAGTATCCTCGCGTCCCACGCCAAGCAGCACCACAATCCCCTTCTCAATGTCTCCGCTAACGCGGCCTCCTACCGAAACTCGCGCCCGCCCAACTCTCTGAATCACAGCTCTCATAGTCCCCACATTCTACAGTGACTCTTTCGCTCCCGAATCCGCGATCCACCTCAATCCAAATGTTTTTTCCACAACTAAGTGTGATACAAGTTTATCCGTCCGCCGCAGCTTCGCGCCCGATCAAGTTAGCTCAACTTCAGCTGCCGCCAGTGGCGCCGGTATCCTACCGGTGAGCAGTAGCTCGTTTTGCCTTCATTTTCTTGTCATCGTTTGACCTCATCCTTTTCAACTCCAACCTTCCAGTTTTCGCAGCACCGGCCTCTATCCTTTTCCGGGTGCCGCACCCTTTGGTGTAGAAGGGTGCGGTAGCTGAATTTCTTCCAACTATCCTGTTTCTCTTCCCCACCCCCAAATTCCCAAAATGGAACTCCTCCCCCCCCCAAAAAATAATCAAAAATAATTCAAAAAACACTTGACAAATAAACCGTATTTGCTAGAATGTAAGTGGAGAAGAACTGTCAGCCCGCCCTACCCGGCGGGCTTTTTGCATTTCTGGGCCCTTTTTTTCAGCATCCGAATCGAACATAACTTGGCGCGCTCAATCCGGAATACTCCAATTTACACCCAAAAAGCGCCCATAACCCAAGCAGAATGAACACTTACGTCAAATTTCGAGCTAACTCCTTTAGAATGAACACTTAACTTTTACAACGCCCTTTTTTACGCTAAAAATTTACTAAGTCCTTTGTTTGCAACAAAAATAATTATAGGACATAGAAAAGGCCGAAATCACATTTTCGGCCTTTGTTTCTTTTCAGGGGCCCTATGTTCGTCCCCGCAACGCGGGGCGAACGCGGGGCTTTTCGCTTTATGAATTTCGCTTTACCAAGTTTCATCCGTTCCATCAACAAATCATCACCAATCTAAATTCACTCAAGGAGCCGAACCATGTCTCAACACGATTCACAAGAATTCGAACCAGAAACTCCGCGACGCGACAGTTGCCAGCACACGTTTCACGATGGCCGCCGCTGCCGCATGACCCGTTCGCCGCATTGCGTCGCGCACTCGCAGCACGATCGCGCCTGCGACGACATCCTCTCCCAAGTCATCGGCCAATCCGGCGAAATGATCACCACCGTCGCGATCAATCGCGTTCTTCGCAATCTTTTCGTCGCGGTTTTGCGCAAACGCATATCTGCGCGCGACACTTTCGCCCTCACGCGTCTCTGCGCCTTGCTCCTCCGCACGCTCGACGCAGTCCAGGGCGAATTTAAAATCACCCACGGTGACAGCAGCTGGATCCAAATCCTCGAAACCGCCATCAGCGCCGCCGAATCCGATTCTCCCGACGAGCCGCCCAAATCCCAACAAGAAATCGCCGGTCTCCTAACCGACGGCAATCAAAACTAACGTAGTAAACGCGAATCGGAGCGCCAGCCAATCGCCAGCGCTCCGATTTCGCATCAAGTTCTTCGAGGTTCAATGCAACCCAGCCAACCTATTTCAGCTAGCGTGCTTCCAGTATTACAGACACAGAGTATCGCAATCGTAATCCTTGACGGGGTGGAGGAAACGATGCGTTACCTTTTCAGCGCTTCTTTCGTCGGAGCAGTTCTTCAAATTCTGGCGCTACAATTTTTTGCGGCCAGCGCGACGCACGCGCGACCCGGAGCCCTCGATTCTCGCGGCGACGCTCATAACGAAGCCATAAGTGTCGATGAATCCGCCACTCGCATTGACCTCAACTCTCGCTCCGCCACCATCACTCTAAAACTCACCAACTCCACTCACGCCGCGATCTCCGCCCACATCAAGCTCGAACTCGTCTCTCCTAGAAATGAATTGGCAGCCACCGCGGATCGCGACACGCAACTCCCTGCAGGCGCAACGCGCGTAAAAATCGAAATTCCCGCTTCATCCGAGTCGGCTTTCAACTCCAGCGCTTCCATCGGCGCTCTCCTCTGGTATCGCCTCCGCTACACGATCACGCCCGCCGACTCATCAGTCGCCACCGTCACTGGAATCCAATCCACTGGCGCCGCAATACCCACTCTCTTCGAACTTCATGTCGCCGCCCCTCCCTTCGTCAATCCTGGCGGCCGCTACGCCGCGCGCGTCCAAGCTGTTCAACCTGTCACAGGATTACCGGTCCGCGGTGTTTCGCTGCAGGCATCGCTGGAAGTCGATTCCGAAACCGGAGATTCAGATCTATCGCGTGTTGCGACAACGAATCGCCGCGGCTTTGCCAATCTTTTCTTCACGATGCCGCAAGTATCTGTCGATGAAGACGACACCGTCGACCTCTCCGTCACAGGGAAGCTCGGCGATTTTTCCGCATCCGCCTATAGCTCGATCCCAGTCAGTGGCGCTCCTCGAATTTCATTGAGCACAGACAAGGGCCTCTACCAACCGGGAAACTCTCGACGTCCGCTTGATGGCATTCAACGACAACCACTCCGCGACCCAAAACAAATCGGTGGAAATACGCGTCAACGATCCCGACGACACCCTCGTATTTCGCACGTCGGTCACCACATCGCGTTTCGGAATTGCCTCCACGGATTGGCAAATTCCAGAAAATTTGCGCCTCGGCTCCTACACCGTTCTCGCAATTCCGCCGGATGGAGACGCGAATTCCGCTTACGATCGCACTAACGTCAACATCACGCGATATGATTTGCCCACGTTCTCAGTTTCCGCAGCTCCCGACAAAACTTTTTATCTCCCGGGACAAAACGCCGAGGTCACTGTTCGCGCGAATTATCTCTTCGGTGAAGCCGTCGCAAAGGGCCACGTTCGCGTGACCCGCGAAGAAGAACGCGAATGGAATTTCAAATTACAAAAATGGGCGAGCAAGGAGCGCGAATCGTACGAAGCCGATACGGATTCGCGCGGCCAGTTCGTCGCAACAATTGATCTCTCGGCGAAACACGCATCTCTACATGATGCGGATTACGAACGCTTCGAAGATCTACACTACGCCGCATATTTCACCGATTCTTCCACCGGAAAAACTGAGCAGCGCCGTTTCGATCTGCGCATCTCTAAAAATCCGATCCACGTTTACGTTTTCCAGTCTCGTCAGTCCACCAGCTCCGGCGAGCCGCTGGATTTTTATGTCTCCACAGATTACGCAGACGGCAAGCCCGCCAAATGCGACGTCGATGTCTCGTGGTTTCCCAACGTTGGCACTCAGGAAAAAAGCCGCGACCTGCTGGCTATTCAGCAGCCGTTGATGCATCTGCGCACGAATCAATATGGGCTTGCGAAAGTCCGCAGCCTTAAATTGCCCTATACCGCCAAGCGAACCGAAATCGATCTAAGCTTGCGCGCTCATGATCACAAGGGCGCCTTTGGCGATCACGTTGAAAGCGTGGAACTAAACGAGTATCCGTGGATTCGTGTCGTCACCGACAAATCTCTCTACGCTCCCGGCGAATCGGTTCACCTCGAAATCACTGCGAGCGCCCCGGATCAAATAGTTTTTGTCGAGGCAACTCACCGGGGACACGTGCTCGCCTCAAAAGAACTGCATCTTTCGGGAAAATCTGGCGAAATCGAATTTCTCGCAAACGATAATTTTGAGAATTATGTTTCGTTTCAGGCCTATGCATTTCCGCCAGCGGTGGGCGACTCCTACCGCAACGACGATCCCCCCGCCGGCTCGCGCACAGTTTTGTTTCCTAAGAATCGTGATCTGAATCTCGATGTCCGCCTCGAAAAAACCACGTATCGTCCTGGGAGCAAGCCACCGCAAACATTCGAGTCACCACGCTAGACGGCGCAAATTTGGAAAGCGCTCTCGGCCTTGTAGTCGTCGATAAATCGGTCGAGGAGCGTCAGAGATCCGGTGAAGATTTTGGACGTTCCGGTGGCTTCTACGATTTTATTTCCAGGTTCGGAAATTCGGATGAAATTGGCGGCGTGCGCGCCTCCGATCTCGAAAAGCTCGACATGTCCAAACCAGTTCCGGATGGGCTGGATCTCGCTGCCGAGGCTCTGCTTTTGGAAGTGGGTGCCATTCGGCCAAACGTCTTTACCAGCAGCGAAAATCAAGCGAGTCCAACAATTCTGTTCGAGGTTGCACTCGACGCGATGATGCGTCCCATTTCCGATGCGCTGAAATCGCGCTATTCATCCGCCGGTGAATATCCAAAAACGGAAAAAGAATTGCGACAGGAGCTCGCAGACGCAGGCCTGAATTACGAAAATTACCGCGACCCCTGGGGTACGGTCTTCGGCGCCAAGCACGAAGTATGGCTCGATCACGAAGAGCTCGATATTATCAGCGCCGGACCTGACAAGAAATTCGGAACCAATGACGATTTCACGGTGCAAGCTTTCACTTGGCCTTATTTTGCGCGCTACTCCGAATTAATTCGCCGCGCCGCCACTGAGTTCCATCAGCGCACCCAACTGTACATTCGTGACTTACTTACGTTGCGGACCGAACTCAAGCGCCTTGCGATCGATTGGGACGCGCTCCGCGATCCCTGGGGAAACCCTTACTCCGCAACGTTCGAGGTCGCACGCAACCAGTACATGATCACCATTCAAAGTGCTGGCCCCGATGGGCGCTTCGCCACGCCGGAGGACCCGTCATGGGACGATGTCACGCTTGCAAAAATTGGCCTCGATTATTTTTCCGATTCCCAAACTCTTATAGATGGCGCTCTCCAAAAATATTCTCAACGCACAGAATCATTTCCTCAAACTTTCGATGAATTTGAACAAGCGATCGCCGCCGCCGGAATTGACTGGAATTCTTTGCGCCACCCGTGGGGAAATCCTTATTACGCCCGGTTCGGACGCATCTATGAGTACGGGGATTCTGTTACAACGGCAACTTACGAACAGCACGTTCGCCAGCAACTCGCCGCGAAATCAGTTCCTGTCACACAAGGCATCGACACGATCCATCTCTGGAGTCCCGGTGAAGACGGAAAAGAGGACACCGCCGACGATGTATTAGTAGCGTCGTTCACTCGATTGGCAACCGCGCAAACTTCGGAACAAAAATCTCCGGCCGCAACTTCCGGACAGGAAGTTTTCGCCGGCGCAAGCGGTGCGATTTCCGGAACAGTTTTCGACTCGTCGAATGCCGTAATCACGGGCGCGACAATCACTGTCATCTGAGATGCCACCAGCGATCAGTACACAGCAACTTCCGATGAGTTCGGAAAATTTGTCGTTCGCAACTTGCCTGCGGATTTGTATACCGTTTGTGTTCAAAAAGACGGGTTCGCTGGCTCTTCCGTCAGCGGCGTTCCAGTGCGCTCTTCAACCGTCACACCGTTCGATATCGTGCTTCGCTTAGTGCGACCTCATTGACAGTCGAAGTGGCATCCACAAAGGGCGCACAACTCCAAACCACGAACGCAACCGTCTCGGGCTGCGCCAGCCCGAACAAACTTCCGGTGATCGCGCCCACCCAAATTGCCACGCCCCATCTCCGCGAATATTTTCCAGAAACACTTCTCTGGCGTCCCGAAATCATCACCGATAAAAACGGCCGTGCCGCCATAAATCCCGCTCGCCGATACCATCACCACCTGGAAACTTTCCGCCATCGCTTCAACGATCGATGGCGAAATTGGCACGAAAGATAAGGAGATCCGCGTCTTTCAGCCATTTTTTGTCGAGCACGCCCCTCCGCAATTTCTCACCGTCGGCGACGAAATTGCTTTGCCCGTCGTCCTCCGCAATTATCTCGATCACCCGCTCAACGTCAGCGTCGAAATGAAATCATCGCCGTGGTTCTCGTTGCTGAGCTCTTCCATAATTCCAACAAGAGTTCCAGCCAGCGATTCCACAAAAGATATTTTTCGATTTTCCGCCTCATCCGCGATTAAAAATGGCGCGCAGGAAGTTGACGCCACAGGACCCGAACTTAGCGATGCTGTTCCAAGAGAATCACCGTCCGCCCCAATGGCGAAGAAAAATCCTAATCTCGCAGCGAATTGCTGATTTGATCACGTTGTCGGTCGATTTTGAATTTCAAACGAACGTGATCGCCGGTTCCATCGCCGCGTGCATAAAAATCTATCCTGACCTTGAAGCTGATGTCCTCGAAAGCATCGAAGAAATTATGGAGCGCCCCTACGGCTGCGCCGAGCAAACAATTTCTTCCGCCTATCCCAGCATTTTGTTTTTGAAATACGCAAAAGGAACAAAGCAGGAAAATTCCGCAACCTTCGCGCGCGCAAAACATTTTGCGCAACTCGGCTACGATCGCCTGCTTTCGTATCGCAGCCCAGCCGGAGGAATCACTTACTGGGGCCGCGGCGACGCCGATCCCGCCCTCACCGCCTACGCTCTCAAATTTCTCAGCGATGCTCGGGATTTCGTATCGGTAGACGACGAAGTAATTCAATCTCTGATGCGATGGCTCGTGAAGAACGCCGATGGGCAAGGTCGATGGATCGCAAAAGATTTTCGCGGGGATGTCGATGACTCACGAACGACGATGCTCACGGCATGCATCGCCAGAGTGTTCGCGGAAGCGAAACTCCCGAAAGAACTCTCCGTTGCAGATTCCGATTTGGCCAGTCAATCGGCGCAAACCCTGCAACTCGCGCTCGCCAATCTTCGGCCCACAATCAATCTGCAAAGTGAGCCGTACTCGATCGCGTCCTACGCAATCGCCGCATCGGCCTCTGGCGATTCATCCGCCTTCGCCGAATCTTTGCGAAAGCTCGCCACGCTTGAACATCGCGAAGGCGAAACAAGTTATTGGTCCGAAGAAATCTACACGCCCTTCGACGGATGGGGACGCGCAGGTCGCATCGAAACCACAGCTCTCGTACTTCGCGCACTTTCGCATTGGCGAAAAAACTGCGGTTTCCGAATCTCTGATTTCTCGCGGACTTCTTTTTCTTCTCCGCAGTCAAGATCGCTACGGAGAATGGTATTCGACCCAGGCAACAATCCTGGTCCTCGACACCATGGCTGGCATGAGTCGTTCCGAAACTCAATTCGCAACCGCCTCCAAAACAAATTCCGTCGCACAAATTTTTGTCGACGGAAAACAAGCCGCTTCCATTTCGCTACCGCCTGCCGGCGAGATCAGCGCACCCATTGAAGCGGATCTTTCGAACACGATCGCTCCTGGCGCGCACCGCATCGAAATCCGTAACGCATCCGCCACCGAACGCGCCTCATTCCAACTTGTCACGAATTATCACGTCTCGTGGGACGGCACAAAAATCACATCCGATCTGCACTCGGAAGAAAAAACTTCTGACGCAGTCCGCCTCGCCGTTCACTTCGACAAAAATACTGCGGCAATCGGAGATGTAATTCGCTGCGACGTCGACGCGGAATGCATCGGCTATCGCGGTTACGGAATGATGCTCGCCGAAATCGGTCTCCCGCCGGGAGCGGAAGTGGATCGCGAATCGCTCGAGCGCGCCATGAAAGATTCAGGCTGGGATCTCAGTCAATACGACATACTTCCCGACCGCGTCGTCGTCTATCTGTGGCCGCACGCGGGCGGAACAAAATTCTCGTTCACGTTCAAACCGCGCTTCGGCCTCAACGCGCTCAATACGCCATCCCAAATCTACGATTACTACAATCCAGACGCACGCGCTGTAGTCCAGCCCGCGCGCTTTCTAGTCCACTAGCGCTCCGATTCGACCAACGCCACGGCCTCACTGCAATCCGAATCCGTGTCCCGGGATGAATCGCAGTAGCACGCCAAGGCAAGCCAGCACCGCCGCGTAGTATGCGGTCGTCGCGTAACTGGATTTTGCCGGCATGTCTTTCGTAAAAATTCGCCACGCAAATCCGGCGCTCACGAGGAAAAATATGCCTTCGCCCGCGATCAGCCAAATCAGCAGGCACGCCATCAACAAAAAGATTCGCTCGTTCTTGCTCACCGCGGAAATTGCTTGTCCGCCGTCGAGAATCCAAACGGGAATTAAATTCAACACATTGAGCACTGCGCTCGCTCGCGCCAGCGCCGCCCACAGCTGGTTCCCGGTTTTCCACCAGATCAACGCGCATCCCAATGCCGCAATCCATCCGGCGAGCGGACCCGCGAGGCTCACCTCTGCGCGCGTCTCTGCCGTGACGCCCAGCGCTTGCCAGCTTACGTACGCGCCCAGCCCTGGAAGAAACACCGGCATTTCTGCGGGCAATCCGCGCCGCTTAATGTCAATGAAGTGGCCCAGCTCGTGGATCAAAATGAGCAGCGCGAATCCTGTTCCAAATCGAATTCCAAATAGCGCCCAGTCCACATATAAAAAGGAAATGAAGGTGAGCAGAAATTTTAATTTGAAAATCGCGAAAAATAATCCCTTGCTCTTCGCCAGTAACACCGCGATCGGCCCCAGCGGCGCGAATCGCTTGGCCCACTTGCTCTGCGTGCTTGGAAGTTCTTCGTCAATCGCGGCGTTCAACAAATCCTGCGCATGTTTGCTCACCCACAGCGCTTGCTGTGATCCATTTGGCAGCAGCGTCAGAGCGCGCTGCCATTCGTCTCGCGCCGCGCGCCATTGCTTTTTCTCTTCCAGTTTTTTCGCCGCCGCGGAAATCCGATCCAACTCATCGGCATGCACCAGCGATTTGCAATCGGGACAATCCAGTGCGTCACGCGAGAGTTCTCTCGTGCACGTTCTGCATCGCGTCATTTCTTCCGGTGTGGATGGATCCAAAGAAACGCTCCGTTTTATCCCAAAGCAGGCGGCGCTTCTGGAGTTGGATTTCGGAACGGGCCAGCGATATCACCAGCGCTCGCAGTTCCCTTTGCCATTTTCCACGCGATTTGAATTCCGACGTACAAAATCACAAGTCCGATCCCGCCGTGTATGGGATCTCGCAGCTCGAGGAATGGCGCAGCGATTCCAACGAAGAGCAAGCTCACCACTGCGGCTCCAATGTTTATATTTTTTCCGTTGGCGCTTGCCCCGGATGTGTCGCCCGAGTGAGACGCGAGATCATTGTTTTCCGCCGATGTTTGCTGGGACTGGCTCTGCGCATTTTTTTGGTGATGTTGTATGTACTGCGCGATGCTGATCGGAATTACGCTCATCGACACCGCAAAATATGTGAGCAGCGCCGCGGCGATCTGATAGCGCCGCCCGCCGACTCCGCGCGATCCTGCCATCATCGCTTTGGCGACGATATAGCCCACGGCGAGCGCGGCGAAACCAATCACCACGCCGGTGACGATTGCGAATGTCGCGTATGCGGCCAGCCCAACAATGGCGCCGCCCACTCCGAACAGCACGGCGCGGAAGAATGCGGAGTGTTGATCCATGGGAAGTGCAAGCCGCGCTTTTTCCGCGCAACTGGCGCAAACCATATTCCCACCCACGCGGTAATAAGGATCGCCGGCGGGTTGGCCGCACTTTTTGCAGACATCTTTACCCTGGAAACCGGCGTACTCAGCCGTTTGAAATTGGGGTGCGTCCATAATCGCGCGCCTCTCTGGGGATGGCGCGGGAAAACTAGCACGTGTTTAGGTCGTGTGCAAGTACCGATTATGGCCACAGATTTCGCGACGCATTTTACTGAAATCTAGGAGGTTTTCTGTTGAATTATTTTATCCACGCAAATCTTGCCGGCGAATTTCCGCTCGCCACACCATCACAATCCGGCGGATCGCTTTTGCGCGTTCGCATTCGCTGCCGCTTTCGAGGCCGCGGCCTCCGTCACCGTCGCGCGCGCTTCGCGATATTTCTGCCCGCGTTCGAACCCGTGCTTGAAAGCAGGCTGATCGGCTTTGCCCGGATAGATCTGCAAAAGTTTTTCGCGGCTGTCTCCATACGATTTTCCGCGCGTCCATCCGAATTGCGCGGCCTCAAATCCGGCGCGGTAGTCGGGCTCTTCTTTTTCGAAGTTGCCGCCATCGGCTGTGTAGTGCTCTTTTTCCACGTCGCGCGCTCCCAGCCACCACGATTCGCGCGCGCGATCCACAGTCTCCGCTCCAGTGCGCTCAAATGCTCCGCGCGCAGCTTGCTCCACGGAGGCCTCGGTCATCGCGATCACCACCGTTCGTTTTTGGCGCAACGCATCTTCGTAGACGAACAATTCGTCCTCGGGCATTCCCTGGCTCAGGTTCGAATCCAATTTCCCAGCGATCGTTCCGCCGCTCACTGCGCCGATCGTTCCAAGGACCGCCGCGCCCAGTGCGCCGATTGCGACCAACGGTCCGATTCCCGGAATTAACGCGGCGACAATTGCTGTGGTCAATTCGAATCCGCCGGCAACACCAACAGCGCCGCCGACCATCGCGCCAAGCGCTGTTCCGATTCCGGATTCTTCGGCGTTCGTCACCGGAACTTTTTCTAATTCTTTTTCCGTCGCTTCGGGAGTCAGCAATGTGATTTTATCTTCGGCAATTCCGAGCGAGCGCAGCTCGCTCACAGCGCGTTCCGCATCCTTGCGTGATTTGAAAACTCCGGCAACGGCTTTCATAAGTGCCTCCGCGAGTAATTAGAGCAAACGTGAAAATCGAATTCGTCTCTGGCGCCTATTTGATGCAACAACGTTCCAATCGGAGCCTTTGCGCATGACTGCATATCCTCTGCCGTAGCTGTCATCCCGAACCCCTTTAAAGGAGTGAGGGATCTGCAGTTTCCCTGGCTCGAAAGATTTTCAAGATTCGGATCGGCAGCGATCTTCCCGCCGAGAAAGCTCTGTAATCGAGTTTCAATCTGAAACGAGCATCGCATTTGAAACACCAGACGCAATTCTCCGCTGGTTCAACACCATGATCGGTTCTCTCGATCACATTGCAATCAAAAGAGTTAGTGACAATTCAGAGTGGACTTGATGGCTCTCAAATTGCTCTCGATTATTTGACGATGTGTGCGAATCCAGTACTTAGGGATTCGTGCAATCGAGTGATTCTCAACGTACAGCGCCAAAAACAAGTAACGCGCAAACAGCGTGTTCACACGCTGCATTTTCACTTGAGGTCTTCGCCCGAAACACAAAATGCGAAATTCAAACCAATCCACCACGCCATCGTGCAACGGTAGCGCCACTTCCGCCCGCGTCACGTGTGCGCAGTTTTTCAATCCGTCTATTAGCCGCATAAAATGGGCGTCGCGTGCCACATCCGTTTTTCTGCTCTTGTTATCGTCCGCTATTTCAATTTCGGCTCAAGGACCGCAGCAGCAAGTTGATCTCACGCAAACCAGCATCGAAGATCTTCTAAACGTCGAGATTTCGTCGGTCTCGAAATCCGATCGCAAACTTTCCGAAACTCCAGCCGCTGTCTTCGTTATCAGCCAGAGCGACATCGCTCGTTCTGGAGCGACCAACATTCCCGATTTGCTCCGAATGGTTCCCGGAATGGATGTCGCTCAAATCGGCGCAAACACCTGGGCCATTTCCGCTCGCGGACTGAACGGGCGGTTCAGCAACGAACTGCAGGTGATGGTGGATGGGCGAAGCGTTTATACGCCCACATTCGGAGGAGTGTTTTGGGACACTCTGGACATGCCACTGGAGGATATTGAGCGAATCGAAGTGATTCGTGGGTCGGCGAGTTCGGTGTGGGGAGCAAATGCGGTGAACGGCGTGGTGAACATTATTACGAAAACGGCGGAAGAAACTCGCGGCGGATTGGTGGTGGCAGGCGCGGGCAACGTGGACCAAGCATTCGGGACTGTGCAGTACGGAGGAGATATCGGCGGCGCCACGACCTATCGCGCGTACGCGAAGTATTTCAACGAAGCGCATCTCAACGATCCGCAAGGAATCAGCGGAGCGGACGGCTGGCACATGTTTCGGGTTGGCGCGCGGATAGACGCGGCGATTTCTTCCAGGGACACGATTTCGTTTCGAGGAGATTTCTATCAAGGGAGCGAGGGGCAGCCGGTGACGATGCTCCCGTCAATTAGTTCCGCCGCACGCGTGGATGTTGACACCGTGGTGCCAAAGTCGGGCGGCTTCCTACAGGGCGTTTGGAAACATACTTCTTCCGCGAGATCTGATTTTGAACTCGACGTCTCTTACGATCACTACTACGTCGGCGACGTTCTGAACGAATCAAGACACTCTCTGGCGGTGGATTTTCAGCAACACAACCGTTGGGGAGAGCGCCAAAGAATTACCTGGGGCCTCAATTTCCGGGACTCACTCTCCCAAACCACGGGCAGCCTTACATTTTCGCTGAACCCTGCAAATTTAAACACAGAGAGTGCGAGCGCATTTGTAGAGGACGAGATCAGCGTGATCCCACAGCGCCTAAATCTGACCATCGGCACCAAACTCAACTACGACTACTACACAGGCCTGGCACTGATGCCGACCGTGCGGCTGGCGTTCATGCCGGATAGCCACAACACGATGTGGTTGGGCGTTTCGCGATCGCTGCGAACACCCGCCGCTCTCGACACAATCTCGCGCTTAAATCTCGGAGGGTTCACAGGTCCTGGTGGAGAGCCAGATGTGATCGCGTTGATCGGCAACAAAAACATTGAGAGTGAAAACGAGCTTTCCGTGGACGCCGGCCACCGCGCGTCCCTAACCGATCAGCTATCGGTGGACGTCGCTGTGTATTTCAATCATTACGACGACCAGGAAACCGAGGAGCCCGCAGCTCCTTTTCCAGAGACCACTCCACTGCCAGCACACACCGTGTTTCCATTAATGTTCGAAAATCTAATGCACGGCGATGGAGTGGGCTTCGAGGCCTTCGCAACGTGGAATGTGTTCGCCCGTTGGACGCTGAGCCCTGGATACGCGTTTGAAAACATTCGTATGAAGCTGGAAGCGGGCAGCCAGGACCTTGACTCGGTACAGGAAGCAGAAGGTGCAAGCCCCGTAAATTCAGCGCAACTGCGTTCGAATGTGTCGCTGCCGCACCACCTGACGTGGAATCTTTCCACATACTTTGTGGGACGCCTTAGGGATCCCGCCATTCCGGAATATACGCGAGTGGATACCGGGGTGATCTGGAATTACGGCGAGCATTTGTCGTTCAGCATATTTGGGCAAAATTTATTGCAGAGCCAGCACGAAGAATTTGTGGATTCGACGGGCAGCATTCGAACGACGCTAATGAAACGCGGCGGCTACATGAAAGTTACCTGGACGTTTTGAAATGGCGACACCTCGATTTCACTCTCGCGCCGCAACACCGCATGCCGAAACCGCTGCGCGCTCTCAGAGGAATATTGCGATTGCAATTGCGATCGCCGCATTGTGGATCGCCGCTGCAATTATTTCCTTGAGTGTTCCTCCCGAGGCCTTCGCGCAGTCTACGGTTGATGAATACAAATTAAAGGCTGCTTTCATCTTTCATTTTGCGCAACTCACGGATTGGCCGGAGAACGATCGTATGGAAAATCAACGCGAATTATTTGTGTGCACGCTGGGAAGCGATCCGTTCGATGGCGAACTTGAAAGCACCGTCGCGGGAAAAATCATCGGTTCGCGCACCCTGCGAGTGCGGCATGTGAAAGAAGCAACAGAAGCTAAAGATTGCCAGATCGTTTTTGTCGCCGGCAACGAAATGAAAAAGCTCCCCGAACTTCTCTTTCAACTCTCGAACGCTCCAGTCATGACGATCGGCGAAGCCGATGGTTTTATTCAGCGCGGCGGCATGCTCAATTTCTGCGAGGAAGGCGGCAAGATGCGATTTGAAATCAATCTCGCTCCCGCGGATCGCGCCGGTCTTGAAAATTAGTTCGCGTCTTATCGTTCTCGCGAAAAATGTTCTTGGGGAGCCCCGCGCAGGATTAAATCAATGCATTCCAAACACACGGGATTCAAACAGAATTCCGCTTCGGCCAAAATTAGCGATGCTCGTTTTATCCGTCAGCGTTTTTGCGCTCTCTCTCGCTTGCATTGGTTTCGGGCTTTATGAGCGCACAAGTTTCCGCAGCGCAACTTCGAATGAATTATCCGCTTTCGCGAGCACTCTCGGCGCAAATTCCGCGGCTTCTCTCGCGTTCAACGATCAAGCTGCCGCGCGGCGAAATTCTAGGCTCGCTGCAGGCCGAGCATCAGATTCTCAACGCGATTCTGTACGACAATCGCGGCAAGGTTTTCGCCGAGTATCGCCGCATCGATCGGCCAAAATCTGATCCACAACCATTCCTGCGTTCGGACGGCTCGTACTTCGACGCGAATTCCGCATCTCTCTACAGTCAGGTTCTTCTGCACAACGAAAAAGTTGGAACGATCGCAATCATTTCTGATCTTCTCGAATTGCACGACAAAATTGTGGAGTACGCAAAAATCGCATTGCTGGTTCTCTTGCTTTCGGTGTTGGCTACTTCTCTGATTTCATCGCGGTTGTTGCGCGTCGTCACAGAGCCGATTCTTCGTCTCTCCGCGATCGCGGCGCACGTTTCCGCTGGCGAAGATTATTCACTTCGCGCACAAGCGGAATCCGCGGACGAAGTTGGAATGCTGGTCGGTTCATTCAATCAAATGCTCGAGCGCATCCAGCAGCGCGATGCGAAACTGAAAGAAGCCAACGACCAACTCGAAGCGCGCGTCGCAAAAAGAACGGAGGAACTTTCTCGCGCCAAGAACGCCGCCGAAGTTGCCAGTCGCGCGAAAAGCGAATTCCTGGCGAATATGAGTCACGAAATCCGCACGCCGCTCAACGGCGTCATCGGCATGACGGATCTTGCTCTCGATACGGAACTCAGCGCAGATCAGCGCGAGTATCTCGACACTGTAAAACTCTCCGCGGATTCGTTGCTGATGGTAATCAACGACGTTCTCGACTTCTCAAAAATCGAAGCAGGGAAAACGGATTTTGAATATGCAGATTTCGAACTGCGCGACTCTCTCGAATCCACTTTGAAAACTCTTGCGCTGCGCGCGGATGAAAAAGGCGTCGAACTACTTTGCGAAATTTCGCCTGAAGTTCCCGATGTTGTTTGTCTAGATTCCAACCGGCTCCGGCAAATCATCGTCAACCTCATTGGCAACGCAATTAAATTCACAGATCACGGCGAAGTGGCGCTCAAAGTGTTCGTGGAGAAATCGCACGGTTCCGAAACTACGCTGCATTTCGCCGTAACGGACACCGGAATCGGCATTGCGGAAAAGAAATTGAAATTAATTTTTGATCCCTTCACGCAGGCGGATACTTCCACTACAAGAAAATATGGCGGCACAGGACTCGGACTGACCATCTCCTCTCGATTGGTAGAAATGATGGGCGGAAAAATATGGGTGCTCAGCGAAATTGGAAAAGGCAGCCAGTTTCATTTCACACTGGCCGCAAAATGCTCCGCAAAATCTGCGGAACCATTTGTCGATTCGAATCCAGAAATTCTTCGCGGAGCAAAAACTTTAATCGTTGACGATAACCGCACCAACAGGCGAATCCTGCAAGCCATGCTCGCTCGCTGGGACATGGAATCCGTATCCGTGCCAGGCGGCGAAGAAGCTCTGGAAAAACTGCGCGCAGCACACACGTCAGGAATGCCATTTCGCCTGATTCTGATGGACATGCACATGCCCACGATGGACGGATTTTCGTTGGTGGAACAAATTCGCAACCACCCGGGATTGTCAACGGCTACGATCATGATGCTCACTTCCTCCGGACACCGTGGAGACACAGATCGCTGCAAACAATTGGGAATCGCGGCGTATTTACTAAAGCCAATCCGTCAATCAGAATTGCGCGACGCGATAGTAAAAGCACTTGGCGCGAGATCCGAAGGCGCTTCCGCGGCGCCGCTGTTCACAAGTTATTCGTTGCGCCGGCGCGCGAGAGCCTGCGGAAATTTTAAACATTCTCGTGGCGGAAGATAATGCCGTAAATCAGAGACTTGCGGCGCGTCTACTCGAAAAACGAGGACACCGTGTTGTAGTGGTCGCGAACGGCCGCGAAGCTCTGGACACTTTGGAAAAAATAAATTTCGATCTCGTTCTGATGGACGTGCAAATGCCGGAAATGGATGGCCTGGACGCCACAAGAATTATTCGCAACAGTGAGACCGGAACCGGCCGTCACATTCCGATCGTGGCGTTGACAGCGCACGCTCTCAAGCGCGATGAAGAACGATGCATCGAGGCCGGAATGGACGCATATTTGACAAAACCGATTCGCCCGGAAAAACTCGACGAAATCCTGCAAAAATACGGCGCACTAAAAACAGATCCCCTCGCTACAGTTCTCTAATCCTGCCGAACATCACAAAAAAAACGCGAAATTATCTTAAGAACAAGCTCGCGCCAAAATATTTCCCCCAAATTTTGCGAATCAAAACGCATTCTGAAAAAATTCGCGCGAAAAAAGTAAGCAGAAATAAAAAAGGCCCGGCAAATAGCCGGGCCTTTTTAGCCGAATGTCTTTGATTTTTGGATAGGACCTGCCAGAACCCGAAAAACATTTGATGGTCTAACGACCCTGGCCCGTGAGAGCCAGTGGCCAATTTCCTCTGCGCAAAAGAACAGAATGGATTGGCACGTTTATTTAGAAAGGAGGTGATCCAGCCGCAGGTTCTCCTACGGCTACCTTGTTACGACTTCACCCCAATCATGAGTCATACCTTGGGCGCCTGCGTCCTTGCGGTTCGCTCAGCGACTTCTAGTACAACTCACTTTCGTGATGTGACGGGCGGTGTGTACAAGGCCCGGGAACGTATTCACGGCGTCGTTCTGATACGCCATTACTAGCGATTCCGGCTTCATGCAGTCGAGTTGCAGACTGCAATCCGAACTGAGCATGGTTTTTTCCGGTTAGCTCCCCCTCGCGGGATCGCGACAGTCTGTACCATGCATTGTAACACGTGTGTAGCCCTAGACATAAAGGCCATGCTGACTTGACCTCATCCCCGCCTTCCTCTCCGTTATCCGGAGCAGTCCCCTTAGAGTTCTCCCTTGCGGGTAGCAACTAAGGGTAGGGGTTGCGCTCGTTGCGGGACTTAACCCAACACCTCACGGCACGAGCTGACGACAGCCATGCAGCACCTCTACACCAGCCCTTTCGGGAGAGCTATTTCTAGCTTTGTCCGGTGCAGTTCAAGCCTAGGTAAGGTTCTTCGCGTTGCGTCGAATTGAACCACATGTTCCACCGCTTGTGCGGGCCCCCGTCAATTCCTTTGAGTTTCAGTCTTGCGACCGTACTCCCCAGGCGCAGAACTTAACGCGTTAGCTACGGGACGCACCCCCAACGGGATGCACCCCAAGTTCTGATCGTTTAGGGCTAGGACTACCAGGGTATCTAATCCTGTTTGCTCCCCTAGCTTTCGTCCCTCAGCGTCAGTTGCGATCCAGTGAGCCGCCTTCGCCACGGGTGTTCCTGCAGATATCTACGCATTTCACCGCTACACCTGCAATTCCACTCACCTCTCTCGCACTCTAGCACGGCAGTTTTGGAAGCAGCCCCTGGGTTAAGCCCAGAGATTTCACTCCCAACTTGCCACACCGCCTACGGACCCTTTACGCCCAGTTATTCCGAGCAACGCTGGCCCCCTACGTCTTACCGCGGCTGCTGGCACGTAGTTAGCCGGGGCTTCTTATACCGGTACCGTCAATTCCCTTGCGGGCTTTTCGTCCCGGTCGAAAGGGGTTTACACTCCGAAAAGCTTCATCCCCCACGCGGCGTCGCTGCGTCAGGCTTTCGCCCATTGCGCAAGATTCCCCACTGCTGCCTCCCGTAGGAGTCTGGACCGTGTCTCAGTTCCAGTGTGGCCGGCCATCCTCTCAGACCGGCTACCGATCATAGGCTTGGTGAGCCGTTACCTCACCAACTACCTAATCGGGCGCGGGCCCCACCTCGAACGCCTTTCGGCTTTGAATCCGGTAACCACTGTTCCCGGAGTGTTATGCGGTATTAGCCCCGCTTTCGCGGGGTTATTCCCCATTCAAGGGCAGGTTGCCCACGTGTTACGCACCCGTGCGCCGTGCGCCATTTTGTATTGCTACAAAACGCGCACTCGACTTGCATGTGTTAAGCACGCCGCCAGCGTTCGCTCTGAGCCAGGATCAAACTCTCGTTTGAAACTGGTTTGTTTTGAAATGCAAAACCCCGCCACGAGGGCGGGGCCAGACCTCAAAACGAACTTTTTTAGTCGTTAGATTCAAAAATCAAATGAACTTAACGGGTTCTGGCACGTCTATCCAATTGTCAAAGAACTATTCCCCCCTGTCCAGCAGGAAGGTACATCAGCCCGGAGATAATAGCGGGTGGATCTGAAAAGTCAAGCGAGTATGGAAGAAAGAAAAATATGCTAATCTGTGGTTCCCGCGAATGAGCTGCGCGCGATTTTTATTTTGATTTCGGGTGCGTGCGCTGCAGAAAAATTCGCGATACATGTCGGGGCGTAGCGCAGCCTGGCTAGCGCGCCTGGTTCGGGACCAGGAGGCCGAAGGTTCAAATCCTTTCGCCCCGACCAATTTTTTCAACGAGTTATCTCGAACGCCTGGTGTCTCATCCACAGCGCTGTAGATGATTTTGTAGATATCCAATCCTCGTGGTTCAACTTGGGCTTGTTTCTGCGCTCAAGATGCGCGTGACATCTCAACGCTCCCAGTTAGGAGTCGTACTTCAAATGCGGCCAGCGTCCACACCTCACTCTATGTAGGGATGCGTACAGAAATAAACATATACCGCCCGTTGCACAAAATTCGGCTGTCGCCCCCCTAGCACCTTAGCGATTTCTGTGACCTCTTCCTTCAGCAGAAAGACCGCCCCCCACCACCGTCGAGGCTCGCAATTTCGTCCAGGCCGTGGTTGACGGAGTCGGCTCCGCCCCGGGGATTTCTCTTCGCTGGTGCACACCCGGGAATTCCAAGCCGAGACGAATCAGAGATCATGCTGATCCTGAGTCTGGAGTTTTGGTGCAAGGCTTTAATGAAATTTTCGAATTAGAAAACAAACGGCTTCCGAGCGTTCAATTCACTTTAATGCAGCCTCGATCCAGCGTTCGATCAATTTTTCTCTGCCCATGTGACACGGTTTCGTTGACAATGCGGGTGTGGGGGCTGCGTACGGACGAGCGACAACTGCATGGGCCAAATAAGACTGTTTGAAAGCACGCACCCTATGCAAAATATTACGATTCACTGAGACTTACGATATGAGAGTTCTGACCATTGCAATCTCACTCCTTTCGATCTGTTTAGTCATTCAATCAGAGCACGACTCTTGTGAATTGTCCCGGAGTCTTTTTCAGAAGAGAGCTACTCTGACGGCCGCACTATCAACTGCTATCGTTAAGAACGATGGTACAGCCCAACATCAGGCGAGTAAGGAAATTGCTAACATAGACCGTCAATATCACCGATTTATGGAAGCAGTTTCTTTAAGTGCTGGCAAGACCCGGAACAGCAAAGACTGCTGCACGCAACAACAGGAAGACCCGGTTGCAAAACTCATATGCGCGTTAGCGATGTTCCGAGGTGGGAACAGCACCGCCGAACAGTTCATCCAAGCAGCTCCGACCACTCCCGTGGACCGGGATGCGCTTTGGATCCTAGACCAAATCGCACATGCAGGTAGCGAGAAGCGGCTTCCCGGGTTATTTGGGCCCGACGGGCCTATCAGTGATTACCTTACCGTACTATTTGGTTTGGTCCGCAAAAACGAACGGGGTGCTCTAGAAAAATATCTGGGTTTATACCTCGCGGCCGATGGCGAGTACTCAGAGTTAATGGAGGACCAACTAGAGAAATTATTTTTGCAAGACCTTCAAGTCGTAATCCAAAAATGGTCTCTGGTCAAACAGAATCCGCGGGTTCTAGAAGATTTGCGAGAATCGTTTTCAGCGGAGCAGCGACGACAGATAATTTCTAATTCGAAGAAATACTGTAGCTCAGCGTCCGTTCCGTGCAAGGAACTCAGTGCGGCGCTCCACTAGATCGGGTCTAAAAGAACATCGCTTCGCATTTTCGCAAATTTGCTGGCTGTCCTTCGCCAAAACTTAAAGCGGCTCTAAATTCACACCTCGATTCGCTCTTCTATGCGTCGAAAAAAATTGAGATTTCTAAGCGCTGAGAGTGAGAGAGAACCAACTCTGGCGGAGTGCTGGCATGACAACAGCTACCACGACCGAGGAATTTGTGGCGGGAATACCGCACTGTAGATAATTTTGTAGCTGCGAAAGCCTCCAATTTCAACAAGATTCAACAGAGTTCAACAAGCAGGCAGCAAACGCTTCAACAGCAATCACTTAGAATCAACAAGAATCCATAGATTTCAATAAGTGCTAGAATCTGGTTCGGGACCAGGAGGCCGAAGGTTCAAATCCTTTCGCCCCGACCAATTCTTGTCGAAGACGAACGCGCACATCGTAGCGCCTCAAATTAAAACCAAATACGGGACAGCGAGACGTGAAGCGCCCCACCCCCGGCTGCGCGAGTCGTGCATCCACATGCGCAACTGCGAATTATTACGTTTATGTCACCATAACTAATAGTATCATCATGAGAACCGGAGGTTTTGGCAGGGACTATCGGAATTATATATGTACAGGCACTTCCGTATGTTACGCTACCGCGTCCTCGCCAACCTCGATTACCCTATGGAGCAGAATCCATGATTCGCATAAATAGCGTGGTAGTTGCATGTCTTTTTTGGGCGTGCACTGCGAGCATTGTTGTGGGGCAGACGGGTCCAACGAATGCGAGAGTACCCAAAGGGGTCTATACGAACTTTATCGCCGAAGCCACCATCAATCAGGCGCAGACGGCGGCGTATCCTAGCACTCAACCCAACAAGATCCCCAGCTATCCAGTGCTTCCGGTAGATCCAACCGACGCGGTGCTCGTCAACTACTTTACAGTGCTGCTGAATAATCCCGCGATTTCCGGGCTTGCGCCGCAGATGGATTGGGCCACGCTCAACCCCAATAACCCAAACGCAAACCCCGCGCAGCCGGCTTATACATGGAATTTTCTCGATGACGTGTTCACGGCGGTGAATCAGTGGAACAACTCCCATCGTCAACTGCCTCCGAAAACGATTCAGCTGATCATCTCGGCGGGGTTTAACTCGCCGTCTTGGGTTTTCAATGACATTGATAACAACGTGTGCGGAGCAGGCGGATCGGGCTGCGGTTCCTGCGACGGGTTGTTCATGAGTCCGCCGCCGCCGGTTTCACAGAGCTGCGGATATACAACGCTCTTCGCCGCTACGGAAGCGGGTGCGCCCAACCAATCGTCGCTGCCGATGCCATGGAACACGATTTATAAAGGTGACTTCGGTGCGTTCCTGGCCGCGCTAAACAAACACATCCAGACAGAACCATCGAGTTCTGCCTTCGTTTCGATCGCCATGTCGGGACCAACGGCGTCGTCCACGGAGATGATCCTGCCCAACGAGAGCAACCAGACTTTTCCCTTGCCGCTGGAAAATAATGCGAGTAATAACGGACTTCTGGCCCTATCGATCTTGCCACCCTTCGCGCCTTTGCCTGCAGGGGAGACAGCGACCACAGGGATCAAGGTTTCTGACGCGTGGGACACCTTGTTTGAAAATTTCTACCAGAACAAAAGTTTTGATGGCAGCGATGATCCGTTCGTCAACGAGTGGATTAACACGATTAATCTTTATAGCGAAATCTTCAACGACATCACTCTGTGTCTGACGACCACCACCGACGGTCTCCCCAGTTTTCCGAAGCCGCCCGCTGACGAGCAGATGGCAGCGCCAGGTTTCGAATCGGATTGCTCTGACCCGAGCCCGGGCAATTTGCAGCAGTGCGCCTCAGTAACTCAAATTCTGCAGTATTTCACCAGCCCCACTGCCGGAGGGACCAACGCGAAACTCGTTTTTGAGGCTGGGATGACGGCAGCACGGGATGGTCTGGACCTGGGAACAAACGGCATCAAGTGGCTGGCAGCGGTGACAAGTTCCGGCAAGAACCCACTGCCGGGCACGACCTACAACATGTCCCGGATACTTCCCGGAATGCAATTCTCCCATAGTTTTACGAGCACGAAAGTGAAACCGGGTTCTTCGGCAGATGACGTGGAGGCGGAAGGTTGCCCTACATATCCAGGCGTGCTGTGCCCGGGACTGACGGCGGATCAGGGGTACTTGAACGTGATGAAAGACAGCTATTTTGTTGGCACATCGATCGGACCTCTGTTTGGTGCGTCGGCAAATGTCACCTACGGTGACTGGATGTATAAGAACGCTCCAATGAACTTCCTGGAGATCTATGACGGCGACGTGATTTGGGCTTCGGGGCTGGGCAACTGCACGATGCTTCAGATTACAGGAAGCCCTGCGAACAATATCGCGCCTGCCGTGGGAACATGCGTCGTGCTTCCATCCAATTCGCTCTCCGCTTGGACAAGCGTTGTGAAAACACAGGCGGAACTCTACCTCACCAGCCTAAGTCTATTGCTCACCGCCGAAGGGCCTGTCCCGCAGTAGTGAGCTGGCGTTTGGAGTGTAGATAATTTTGTAGCTGCGGAAGCTTCTAGCATCAACAAGCTTCAACAGCTTTCGACAAGCAGGCTGCAAACGCTTCAACTGCAATCACTTAGGATCAACAAAAATCCATAGACTCCAACAAGTGTTGGCATCTGGTTCGGGAACAGGAGGCCGAAGGTTCAAATCCTTTCGCCCCGACCAATTGCTATCAATCATCTTCAACGTTTGGGAATGTCGGAAACTCAACCACTGAGTCGGGCTGCGCGTGGTTTTAAGTGGTATTCGTCGTGAAGCGCTGGCATCCGCCGTTTTGCGCGGTATAAAACCTATTTGTTTGGTTGGGCGGTGGGATCTGCGATCGAGGCTACCTCGGGCAATTCGTGAGCTGCGATTCGCGAGAAATGCTTCACGATTTCCGCATCGAAATGCGAACCGCTGCCCTCGTGCAGTCTGCGCAGCGCTTCCTCGAGCGGCATTCCTTTCCGGTACGCGCGATCAGAAACCATCGCGTCAAACGCGTCGACAGTACACACGATTCGCGCGCCAAACGGAATCTCTTCGCCACGCAGTCCGGCGGGATATCCGGTGCCGTCGATTTTTTCGTGATGGTGGAGCACAAGAAGACTCGCGCGTTCGAAACTCGGAATTGTCCGAAGGATTGCCCATCCCCATTCAGAGTGCTTTTCGATCACTTTTCTTTCATCGGGTTCGAGTTTGGCGGGTTTTTTGAGAATGGAATCTGGGACGCCGACTTTGCCGATGTCATGGAGAATCGCAGCGACTTCGAGGTCGCGTAAATCTTCGCCATCGATGCCAACACATTCGCCCACACGAAGCGCCCATTCCGCTAATCGCGTGCTGTGCACACCTGTATTGAGATCCTTCAAATCCAGCATCTGATTTAGAGCGCAGATTGATGCGCGGCGAAAATCGTCAAGCCGTTCCTCCATGCGACGCAAGCGCAGTTCCGGAAAGCGAGATTTGGGCAAGGCGTCGCGATGGGATGCGGGCGAGATGGTTCGACGCTCAATCATGATCAATCACGGCTCCTGAAAATGGGCTGGTGGCTCCCCAAAGAGATATCGGCGCCCAATCGTAAGGGTGCGGGAAATCGTTGCGGGCTTGCAACATCGCTTCTCTGAGCGCGGCTGGACGATCCGCTCCGGATTCAAGGAATTTTCTGAAGCGCTCCGATATGCGCGAACTCACTTGTGGTGAACTTTGCCAAAGGCCGAGGGCCGTGCTTTGAACTCCAGCATACAAGAGGCCGCGCAGCATGGCGATCATCGCTGAGCCATCGCTGGAAGTATCGATACCCGGCTCGCAGCCGGAGAGGTGCACAATTCCTGCGGGCATTTGAAGTTGATAAAGGTCGAGAAGGCGAATGCGATCATTTCCGAGCGATAGCGTGGAAAAGAGCGGATTGTCGGTCCGCAAATCGGCACTGGTATCCCAGTAGATGTGACGGCAGCCTGCGCCGCGTTCTTGGAGAGATTGAAGCGATGCATCCGCGCTGGAGAGATGTTCAGAGCCCGCATCATTCGCGAACGAAAATGGAAGCCGTTCGGAGGGCTCGTGTTCAGGAGCCGACGGAACGATCAAGGTTTTGCCATTGAGCATTTGCGCTTTGGTTTTAATCCATGAGTTCAAAGTTCCGTTCAGTGCGTAGGAAATTACAAATTGGTCGAGCAAATATTTTTCGCCGTCGAACAGTGCGTGAAACGGAACGGAGTAAAGCAGGTCATGCGGAGAAATGATCAATTGAGAACCAGTCAACAACTCTTGCAGCGGCGCGATAAGTTCCTGGTAGAGACCGTTGAGAATATTCTGACAATGAATGAGCGAGCGACGATTTTCATTGCCGGGCTCTGACTGATTCTTGGAACACTTCGAAAATTCCTGCCTGAGATCGTGCAACAGTTCATGAATTCGGGCGACGCTCGAAAGTGGGACAAATTCCGAATGAGTGCGATCGAGGACGACAGCATAAAAGGAATCGCGCGCGCGAAAGAGCTGGATGAAGGAGGCGTCTTGAGGGATCGCCTCACGAATTTCACAGAGATCCGCGGCCTGGCCACTCTGCAGCGATAGAAACTCACGGTCGTTGCGCGACCACTGGCGGAGAGCTCCGGCGAATTGCCGTTCGCGTTCCTCGGTGCGCGCCCGAAGTTGAACTACATCAGCCGAATCGCCTTCATTGCGCATTTCGTGGACATCAATTTGGCGGTAATACCAGTTGAGGTCCTCGCGCAATTGGCGCACCTGCTCCACCAGACTGCTACGCGCCTCGGCCGGCGCTGGCAACGACTGCGCACGAAAGGCGAGCAGTTCGGCGATTTCTCGCGATTTGGCCGCTTCGATTACCGTAAAGATTTCTTCGCCCGAAGCCACTGAAGACGGAAGATCCTCCGCCAACGAAACGAGGCGTTCATGAACAGCGCCCCAGCGCTTGAGAACAGGAATTTTCAATTCATCAGCGCGACGTTCGCATGGAATTTCGGAGAGCAACTTCACGGCGGAAAGGAGGGATCGATAAGCTTCCTCAAAGTTTCCAGCGGCGTGAAGCACTTCCGCGCGCACATAGCAGTCGAGGACACGCACCGCTGGTGAACGTGGTCTGTGCGAGTAAGTGCGGCCTCACAATATGAAAGCGCCTTTTTGGTTTTCTCCCAAGCGAGCGAACAATAGCGCCGACAGCAAGTTGGCGACAGCTGCCTTTCCGGAAACCGAAGCGGTGTTAAGGAAATCGAGCGCTGCGCGAGAACTGCGCAACGCTTCGTACAATCGTCCTTCTCGAAACAGAACAATCGCGGAGCACAGATCCAGCATCGCGGCCCACGGTCGATTCTGCTCGCGCATGAATCGTTCGCGAGCAGCGGCAAAACTCTCGAGGGCTAGCAGCGGTTGCGCCTGCTGCTCTGCGGCCAGTCCGCGAAATGCTGAGGCCTTCGCTGCTTCATAGTTCAGCCCCAGATCCTGAAATTCGATTTCTGCCCGCGTCGCAAGATTCATCGATTCCTCGGACAATCGAAGATCGAGGTACATCTCCGAACGATCGAGATCGCAGAGTGCGAGGTGATAAGCGTCTCCAGCGCGTTCGCAAATTTCCGCAGTGGCCTGATACTGCTCGATCGCGCGGGTATATTCGCCGCGGTAGTAATAGAGGTAGGCGATGTTGTAATCGGCCTGCGCGACGAGCAACGGCATTTCGTTTTCAGAACAAAATTCCCGCGCTTGCTGGTATGCACTTAGCGCGCCCTCGTAATCGTGCATGCTGATTGAGCAGACCGCGACGTTTAGAAGGACGAGTCCGCGATCGGCCACGACGCCGAGCGCCGCGAGTTCGTGTTCGGCGCGGCGATAGACGCAAAGCGCCTCCTCAAAGCGATCTTGGCGATGCAAAATGTTTCCGAGATTTATGTCGAGCCGCGCAAGACGCAGCCGCTCGCCATGCCGAGTAAAGATTTCGCGCGCGCGCTCCTCCCGGGCATAGGCGACAGGATATTGACCGAGATAAATCAACGGCTGGAGAGATGTCGCAAGAGTTCTCCCGATTTCGATTTCATCGCCGATCTGTTCGAAGAACGCCAGCGCCCGCGCGTATTGCTCTTCGGCAGCTGCGTGCTTGCCAGATTGTTGGCAGACGTTGGCCATGGCACGAGTACCGCGAGCACGGCAGAAATCATCGTTGAGAAGTTCGGCGAGCCAACAGGCGGCGGTGGCGAGGCGATCTGCGCGAACAATATCCTGTCTGGCAACCTGGGGCACCGCGTCGGCAATGCGAAGCACCGTCTCGCGTTCAAGAATCCCGGGACAAGAATCGAGGAGAGCCTGTTGAGACAGACCCGTATCGGTGCCGGCAAAGAGTTCGATAATTTGCTCGGTGGCGATCACTGTGTTTTCCAATAGAGTTCGTCGGAATTCCAAAGCGTGGGATGTTCCAACACAGCGACGTGAAAGTTCCCGAGATTAGATTTGGCGCAAGCCAGCAGGTGCGGGCTCACCAGAAAAATTACGGGCGCATTGTCTGCGATCGATTCCTGAACGCGATCGTAAATTTGCTTTCTCTGCTTTGGATCGCGTTCGATCAGTTGCTGGTCGAGAAGGCGGTCCACCTCGTCCTCCCACGGTGTGCTCGCCTTCGTTTCGTTCAAATTCCAGAAATGCTGCGGGCCATTTGACCTCCAGACATTCATGTCGGAAGTGGGATCGGCGTCACCACTCGCGAGCGAAAGCATGCAAGCCTCATAGTCAAAGGTCTGTTGTACGCGATCGAGTAACGCGCGGAATTCCATTGGTACGACCTGAACATGCATGCCGAGTTCCTGTAAATCAGCCTGAATCAATGTGGCCATCTTCAATCGTTCGGCGTTCGAGGCGCTCGTGAGAATTGTGAATTCCACGGATTGGCCGTGCTTGTCGCGAAGCGTGGGAGTTCCGTCAGATCCTTCACCGAATTGGAATCCCGATTGGCGAAGGAGCTCTCGCGCGCGATCGAGCGAACGAGCAGGGTGCGGCAACGACGAGTCCGTCCAGAGTTTGATCCCCGGCGCTACTGGCCCGAATATCGGTACTCCGCGATTCTGGTAGACAAGCCGAACGAGAGACTGGCGATCGATCGCCAATGAAACTGCTTGCCGAAATGATTTATCGCGAAACCATTCCTGCTTGCGAGCGATTTCGGGAAGCGGATGTTTGGTCAAATCGTTCTGGTTAAAAAACAGAAAATTGAACTCGAGGCTCGGACCCGCGTCGACGATTTGATCGCCGCGAGTCTGCGCCTGCCGTGAAAGGAACGAAAAACTCTCAACATTTACGCGGCTGATTTCATCGAGTTCGCCGGATTGGAATCGGGCTACTTCCGCATCGGCACTCGGCACAAGAAGGAACACAATTTGATCGAGATAGGGGAGCCGATTTCCATTCCGATCCGCTTTCCAATAATACGGATTCTTCTCCAGGACGACGCGCTGGCCCGGTACATACTCCTTGAGGCGAAATGGACCCAAGCCCGCCATTTGCGAAGGTGGCGTGCTGAGCGACCAAGCGGCGGAAAATTTGCCCGCGCGATAATCCGCCTCCAACAAATGCCGCGGAAGAATGGCGATGCTGTCGAACAAGCGTTCTCCAGCTCCATAGGGCTGCGCCAGATCGAATTCGACATTTTCAGAATCCACTTTGCGAACTACGATCGGCTTTCCACCGACGATTAAGAGGTCACGCTGGGGCGAGTTCACATGTTCGTCTAGGCAAACCTGGAACGAGAAAACGACGTCGTCCGAATCGACGGGATGTCCGTCAGAGAAACGCAATCCGTGCCGGAGACGAAGTGAGTAGTGGCGACCATCTGGCGAAACTTTCCAGGAGGCGGCGAGAGCCGGTTCTGTTACCTGAGTGAAGCGATTGATGTGAATGAGATCTCCCATCAGCCGCCAGATCACCTGGCGCGAATAGTTGTCGGTGGCCAAGACGGGATTCAGAGTCTTTGGTTCGCTGCGGAGTGAAACGATCAGACGCCCACCCGGACGCCCCGCTTCTGCCGTGGAGATCGCAAATTCTTCTTTCGAGGGCGCGGTTGCTGAGCGGGCGAACACGGTGAGACAAAAGAAGAGCAGCGCAGTTGTGGCTGCGAAGGCGCCGATGCGGAGTTCCCGTCCCGAGAATTTGTGTTCCCGATTCATGATGCTCAAAGGTATGCCTTTCCCAAATCCGCGCGGAGACCCGACGCAAGTGCGGAATAGCCGAGGAAAAATGGAACCAGAACGATTACAGGAAGAAACATCCACCAGTAAGAAACGACGACATCGTAGCGCTGAAGAGAAGCGAGCATGTTTCCCCAACTTGGCTGAGGCTCACTGACACCAAGTCCCAAAAATGAAAGCGTAATTTCGGCCAGAACGTATTGTGGAATCAGAATCGCCGCTTGAGTGAGCAAGAGTCCGTAAGCCTCGGGGACGATGTGTTTCCGCAAAATGTAGGAATCGGAGGCGCCAAATCCGCGAGCGGAACGAACGAAGTCACGCTCGCGGCTGGCAAGCGCCACGCCCCGGAACAGACGCGCCGGACGAGCCCATCCAACTGATCCGATCATTACGACGATCAGGAGGAAAGCCGTTTTCGTGTCGAGCGACAGAGGCAGAAATGCGCGAGCGGCAAACAATAAGTACAGCCACGGCAACGCCATGAACAGTTCGCAGACGCGCATGATGGAGTCGTCAAGCCATCCACCGTAGTAACCGGCGAGGACGCCTGAGAGAAGGCCGAACCCGAGCGAAATCGCGGCGGCGAGTGTTCCCGCGAGCAACGATATCTGACCTCCATAAAGGACCCGCGAAAGCAGGTCGCGGCCATATTCGTCCGTGCCAAACAGAAAAACCTTCGCGTCTGAATCCGTTCCAAAAAGATGAACAGTTGAAGGAACGATTCCTGCGATGTAGTAGCGCGAACCGCGAACAAAAAACCGAAGAGGGAAGGTTCGAGGGCTGGACAAGTCTCCGGAATCCGGAGCGTAGCCGTCCTGCCTAGAAACTGCGGCGTACACAAACGGGCGAAGGTGCCATGTGCCGGAGGCATCCTGAAAATGTGGCCACGTGGGGGAGGCGTAAGGAACGGAACGATTTTGATCGGTTGCGCGATATGGCGCAAAGAAGCCTGCGCCAAAAATAAATACGTGCAGCGCCGCCAAAAATAGAGCGGCCGCTATCGTTCTGGGATTTGATTTCATCGGACGCTCTCCCCGCGTTCGAGGCGAATCCGCGGATCCGCGGCGAAGAGCGCTACATCGGCAAGGAAATTGCCGCCGACCAAGAAGACAGCCGACAACAGGACGGCTCCTACAACGACGTAGACATCCCGCGCGAGAATCGATTCTATGAGCAGCGGTCCAAGGCCTGGCCAGCTCCAGATCACTTCGACCAACAGTGAACCGCTAAGCAATCCAGCGATCGAAAACCCAGCGAGTGAGATCAATGGATTGGCGGCAGCGCGCAGTGCATATCGAAACAGCAGCTGCCGGCGTGGAATTCCGAACCCGCGTGCCGATTTCATAAAGCTGGCATCGAGAACTTCGGCGACCGCCGCGCGGATGTGCCGGACGAGCACAGGAAATATGCCAGCGGCGAGGACCATCGCAGGAAGCACCAGATGCCTCGCCAAGTCAGAGGCCGTTCCGAGAAAGGTTGCGCCGTTTTTGTCAGGGGAAAACATGCCGCCTGCGGGCAACAGCCGAGTGGAAGCTGCAAACACAAGCGCGCCGAGGGCAAGCATAACGTCGGGCACCGAGAATAGAATTGAAACTCCAGCGGATGTGGCACGCGCAGCTAAACGATTTTGTGAAGCAGCTGTCCACACGCCGATCGGCAAAGCAATAATCCACGCAAGCAGAGTCGCGGTGGCGGTGAGAATGAATGTGTTGCGCGCGCGCGGCCAAATCAATTTTGCTACCGGCATGTTGTACGAAAACGAGTGGCCGAACTCACCGCGAGCGGCACTTTCGAGCCATCTTCCGTATCGCACATACAATGGCTGGTCCAAACCATATTGAGCGCGGAGCGATGAAACAACTTCCGGCGAAATCTGTGGATCGAGACGCATTTCGCTCACGAAGTTTCCTGGCGCCATCTGTGCCATCAGAAAAGCCAGCACAGAGACACCAAAGAGAAGCAGTAAAGCGTGAGCAAGGCGTCGCACCAAGTAGCGCATCTACGCGACGCCTTCCCGAACGTGATTAAGCGACGGCCACGTCGCCAAAAGTTTTCGCGTGTATGCGTGGCGAGGGTTCGCGAGAAGATCTTCCGGCGGAGCCTGTTCGATAATTTGGCCGGTTCGCATTACCGCGATTTCATCGCAGAGACGGGCGAGCAAACTGAAGTCATGCGCGATGTACAGGCAGGTGATCCCGATTTCCACGCGCAGCCGTGAGATCAATTTCGCAATCTGAGATTGCGTCCATAGGTCGAGCGCCGAAAACGATTCGTCGAGAATCAGTAGCTCAGGCTTCAAGGCTAAAGCGCGCGCGATGGCGAGGCGCTGACGCTGGCCTCCGCTGAATTGATCGGCTGTGCGGGCAGCAAGATTTTGCGGGAGACCGACTCGGTCTATCAAACCGCGAACGGTGGCCGCGCGTGATTTGCGATCCCCAATATTTTGCACATCCAATGGCTCTCGAACGATCGCCTCGGCGCTGAAGCGCGGGTTAAAAGAGTTCGCCGAGTCTTGATAAACCATTTGAATGCGCGGATGCCAGGCGCGCCAAGAGCGAGAACTGAGGCGGGCAAGATCGATACCATCAAACCAGAGCGATCCTGAACTCGACTGCTCAAGGCCAGCAAGACATCTTGCGAGAGTGGATTTGCCGCATCCCGATTCGCCCATTAATCCGAGCAGGCTGCCACGGCGCAAAATAAGATTCACGCCATCGAGCGCCACGACAACGTGTTTTGGGCGACCGAAAAGTTTTCGCTGCGCATATTCCTTGCGCAGGTTATCGACGCGGATCAAGGTGGGGCTGCCGACGATTCGGCCGGTGTCAGCTGGCATGGAGGAAACACCTTGCCGACCGGCCACTATCGAGAAAAGTTTCAGCGGGTTCCTGCTCGACACACTTCGCGAACCGATCGGGACAACGTGGAGCGAACCGGCAGCCATGAAGCACTTGTTCGTCTGCGTGTTCGTCCGACGTCACGTCCTGTCGCCAAGAATCGGTTATCGAAGGGATTCCGCGGGCGAGCGAGAGCAACGATTGCGTGTAGGGATGGAGAGGCGAACCGAAAACTTGCTCAAGCGTTCCCTGCTCAACGACGCGTCCTGCATACATCACTAAGACGCGGTCTGCGATTCCCTGAAGCATTGCAATATTGTGAGTAATCAGCAGCAAGGCGAGATTGAATTCGCGTTTCAGCTCCGACAACAATTGCAATATTTGGCGCTGCGTTTCCACATCGAGCGAAGCGGTGGGTTCGTCGGCAATCACTAACGCGGGACGGCATATGATTGCCTGTGCGATCACGACGCGCTGCTGTTGCCCTCCGCTGAGTTCGTGGGGGTAGGAAGCGAAAATGCGCGCGGCATTCTCCGGGAACAATCGATCAAATATCGGTGCGGCTGCACGCCGAGCCTGAGTTTGAGAAACTCTCGCGTGCGCGCGGTAAACGTTAGAGACCTGCTCTCCAGCGCGCATCATGGGATGCAGCGACAATCCAGGTTCCTGATGAATGAGTGAGATTCGCGCTCCGCGGATGCGCTGCAGTTCGGTTTCGCTCGCGCACGTAAGGTCTCGACCTTCGAAGGAAACTGAACCGCTACACCGCGCCGACGACGGCAATGATCGCGTGATGGCCAATGCAAGACTCGACTTGCCGCTACCCGATTCACCTGCCACGGCCAACACTTCGCCCGGATGGATTGAAAGGCTCACATCTTCGATGGCGGTTTTTGAAACGAGCGGCCCCATGGCGTAGCAGACTTCCAAGCGCTGCACCGAGAGGATCGAAGGGGATGCTGTGTTCCCGCCAGACATCTCAGCAGCGGCTTGTGAGATTGGCCTTCGGAGACGGTCGTCAACCAGCACCGTGCTATCCGGCGCGGTACCAGATTGGATCAGCATTGGCATCCATCCAGAAATGCCACAGGAAATTGAAATTTAGAATCGTACGTTTAGGCAAGTGTGTTAACTCTTTGGCCGAAAGTACGGTAGCGATGCACGTGAATGTCGAGTTACTAGTAAGTGGCTAAACTAAAAAACTCCGAGGATCCAAGACACGCAACTTGGGTATTGTAGTGAAGGCACGTTAGTACGGCGCTATGGTCCCTACGAGGTCCTTCACAATATGCCGGGCCGGACGAAGTCGCAGACGGAGCCGAGAGCGATTCTTCGCAAAGTCCAAAAGCTCTTGCGTGATGGGCGACTCCGGCACATTCTGCCTACAGAGGTGGCGAGCACGCTCGGAATCAGCCATCTTGATGCGGCCCTGGCGCTTCGCGTTCTGGTGGAGATGGGAAACGTGAGAAAGCGACCTGACGGCCGCTACCACTTCAAAGATAGAAATGCCGATTAAAACTCTGGGCAGTAGAACTATTTCCTCAAGCATTTGCGCACGTTCCGCGCGGCCCTCGATTTTCCGCTAGTACTTTCGTCCTTTTCAAACTGGGACTGTCGGTCAGCCTAAAAGGTCCACTTGTACCATTCCCCATTTCGAGTGCCTCCGCGAACATAGCTCATGCCCGAAGAGCAGTGCGGGCAATTCTGAGGGATCTGGAGCCAGACACTTCATGCGATTCAAGAAACTTCTTCTCGGCGCGACTCTGATAGCACTCGGACTCATATCCGCAAAGCCAGCCGCAGCGCAGCAGCGGCTCATCGTACGAACTACGAATTTGCCTATACTGAAGGAAGCTTGCCTGCTCAATCTCTGCCAAGTGACGGGTGCGCTCGATGGAACGATTAATCAGCTGTTCCTGATCAACCTGCCGAGCATTCTCCCGCTCCAACCTTTGGAGAACGTGCTGAAGCTTTTGCCAGGGGTACTCGACGTTGAACCGGACACAGTGCGTAAGTTTCCGGTTACGCTTCCTCTTAACAACGGAGTACCCGCCGGACTCTTCCAACGGACGCCGATGAACTATTACGGGACCACCGTCTGGATGGGATACGCGGAACAACCGGCAGCTCAAATCATCGGAACGACGCAGGCACAATTGCAATTCCGGGTGACCGGTCACGGAATCGTCGCTGACATTGATACTGGTGTGGACTTCAGCCATCCAGCTTTGCAGGGAATCCTGATGCAGGGCTATGACTTCACACGCAACCGCGTAGGTGGCGACGAAATGGCGGATATGTCTGGCACGGCAGCCGCCACATGTTCTTCCGCATGCCAATCCGCAAAAGTGAATCAATCGACGGCTGCAGTTCTTGACCAATCGACCGCAGCCGTGCTCGATCAATCGACAGCCGCTGTGCTGGATTCTCCGCAGTACGCAGCGTTTGGCCATGGCACGATGGTTATGGGAATCATTCACCTCGTCGCCCCTAAGGCGATGCTGATGCCGCTCAAGGCGTTCCACTCCGATGGAACCGCGTACACGTCTGATATTCTCCGCGCGATTTACTTCGCCGTGCAGAACAATGCGAACGTCATCAATATGAGCTTCGACTTCACGAGCCCTGATTCAGAAATCTCCACCGCTATCTCCTCTGCTGAGAAGAGCGGCATCGTGCTCGTCGCATCTTCCGGGAACGACGGAGCGGCTGAAGTTGTGTATCCAGCGGGACTCTCTGGAGTAATCGGCGTCGCCTCGACGAACAACTCGGACCAACGCTCCACGTTCTCGAACTACGGGCCGCAGGTGGTTTATGTCGCGGCGCCTGGCGAGAACATCATGTCCACATTCCCCTACGAGACCTACGCGACCAACTCGGGCACTTCATTCAGTTCGCCATTGGTCGCGGGCGCGGCGGCTTTGTTGTTGGACTTGAATCGGACCGCTAACCCTGCTGAAGTCTCGGCGGCGATCGCTCACGCAAAGTTGCTCACGCCGGATCTCAACCACGGGCGGATCGACCTGGTGCGCGCACTCACGTACATGCAGGCGATTGCCGGAATTCAGTAAAAGCCAACGCAGTTGCAAGTTGTACTCGGCCCGGCCGCAATATTGCCGGGCCGAGGTTGCATTTCTGAGATGTACCTGCCCAGGAGGCGACCACGAGCGACAACGATGATTCTGCGAAGCCATGGAGTCGAGGTGGCGAAGTCTCAACCCGGAGTTACGACGGTTATCTTAATCTTGTGTTTTTGGGCAGCCGGGAACTGAAATTATGGACCAATTTTTCCGTTTACTTGCAGAGATAGTGGAACATAGATTTTTGGTATCTGCAGGCTGGAGTGTAGATAAATTTGTAGCTGCGAAATCCTCCAACTTCAACTCCGTCCAACAGGGTTCAACAAGCAGGCCGTAAACGTTTCAACAGCAATCACTTAGAATCAGCAAGAATCCATATATTTCAACAAATGCTGGCACCTGGTTCGGGACCAGGAGGCCGAAGGTTCAAATCCTTTCGCCCCGACCAATTCTTTTCAATCTTTTGCCACGTTTGGGATACCTGGACATTCAACCACTTGGTTTTGGGCCAGGTGCTTTAGCGAAAATCGCCAATAAAAATCTATATTTGTTAGCGAAACCGAATGCAGTCGCATTCTCAGAAACTACTGCAGGCTAGTTCGCCTATCGCATCTCGCATGTGAGTCGAAAAGCATTTAGCGATTGATTTCAGAGGCAGATTGAGTTTTGGCGAGCAACGAGGGTTCGAGGAAATGTAGGTTGGACGCTGACTCCGCTGACACGGCTGTCACCCGTGCCGCTGAACAGAAATACAGAACCGGATCATCGGCCTAATCTGCCCCCTTTTGCCCCCGCGTGTTTTTGGTAAGTGTCCATCCATCAGGAAGATGAATATTAGGGGCGGCGGGGACGGAATTTTGGGCCACTCTACTAAGCCCCACAGTTTCACGGCGTTGCAACCGCCCTCCCGGACCAACAAATCCTATTGGTACAGACTGGGAGGGTTCTAGCGGGTCTGTTGCGACCATGGCAGCATTCAACGGATCAGCAAAGTTCACTGGGCGAATTCTTTGGACGCGATGGAACCGAGTACCGACGACGATTACTACCCATGAAGGCCGTTTGGAAGGCAATTACAAAGGGGCTGCGGGTGATATACTGTTTATTTAATTAATTTATTCTGTAACTCTCAATGCCACTGAATACCTCAACCCAAGCAACTCGAAACCGATAAGTAAGCTTCGCCAACTCATGGCGGTGTAGCGTCGCTCGCTTACCCAGGCTCGCGGGCTGGACATGGCCGAGCACAAAAGCTTCACGATGACTGCGGATTTACAGGTTTACCTCTGCGGTCCGCAAAGTCCCTGGCAGGGCGGCTCCAACGAAAATACGAACGGGCTCTCGCGGCAATATCTGCCGAAGAAAGCGAATCTATCCTGCTACTCGCAGCCGGACCTGGACGAAATCGAACTGTGTCTCAATCAACGGCGAAGAAAGACTTGGGACTTCAAACTCCGGCGGATAGACGCAGGTCAATGTAGCGACGCTCCGTTGAGATCACGGGGATTCTCGGTAAATGACCGAGGGAACGTGAGAGGCGCGAGCGGTCAGAAAAACAAAAACCCCGCGACACAATGATGGATGAACGCATCATTTTGTCAACGGCCTTGCCAATTCGGGCTGCCTGATTGCCGGTCAATACTGGCAAAACGACGCTATTCCGTTCATTGGTCCATCGTCCGGATAGGTGCGGCAATTCTTCCCGAAATCTGGGTCCCAATTCGGCTGCGTAGGAAAATTAAAGTTGGGGGTCGGAACTCCAGTAGAGACGCGACCGTTGTCCGGCGTCAGCAGAGTAAGTGCGGCCACGACGACTGCGGCAACAGCGATAGCAGTGATTATGCCGGTGTAAGAAGTATGCCCGTTCCGGGCTACGGGGCGCGCGGATTTCGGAATATCGGGGATCGCGGCGAACATAGGGACGAGCGCGGTTTGGCGAGCTGCGGCAGCTCGGGATCGATACTGGAAAATTTGCTGTTGCTGCAGTCCCACATTGCCACCCTGGCATGATTCGGCCTTGGCCTGCCAACTTTGAGCCAAGGTCTTGTCGGCGGGAACGCCATTTCCCTTGGAATATAAGTCACCGATTTCCATCATCGCTATGCAATTGCCGCCGTCGGAGGCCTTCTTGAATGCCGCCAAGGCGCTGGCGTACCAAAAGGGGGGATCACCCCCCAGATCTCCCGCGTTGTATTCGAAGCCCAGAATGAGCCATCCTGCGGGGTCGCCCCCTTCCGCAGCTCTCATTGCCCAATCGGTTGCGCGCTCGGCGCTAACGGGAGTTTTTTGCTCAGCATAGGTATCGGATAGCAGCACCATCGATGGGGTGTAGTTGGCTTCGGCGGCCTTTTGCAAAAGCTGGAATGACTGCGACGCGTCAGCAGGCAAGCCGAGTCCATCGTGGTAAAGGATTGAGAGTTCGTAGGCCGCCTGAGCATCACCTCGATCTGACGCCTGGTGGTACCAGTAGGCGGCACCGGCGTAGTCATGTTGCACTTCTTCGTCCTGGCCCAGGCTGCCCGATTCATAGAGTTTTCCGAGCGCAGTTTGAGCTTTCGTGTCTCCCGTTTCAGCCTTCGTGGTGAGTGCGCGTTTCAGTTGGTCGAGTGGGCTTCGATTAGAACCCTGCAGTACCGGCTTTTTCAGTCCAGTCGGCTGGGTCCCGTAACTGAAGTTGGACTTTCCGAGTGATGCGAGCGCCCTCACAGCCAGCGCCTTCTCCTGGTCCAGGCCAATCTCGCTTGGACCGATCATCAATCGTGTTGTGCCGCCGATGAAAACAAACAGGGTTACGTTATTGGGCGCTCCGATCCAGAAGGCCGCATCGCCTAGACCTGGTAGGTCCGTGGGGTGGTCGTAGGTGCGTGTATCTACCTGCTTGCGAGCCTCGTCTACAGCGTTAGCGTCGGGCGTCGCCGAGTATCGAACTTCAAGGCCGACGTTGACTATCTTGGGGGGCTTAGGCTGATTAGGCACAAAATTGGTAAAGCTACAACCCTGATCAACCGTGCCCGAGGTGAAGTCTGGATCCAGAAGCGAGCGAAAGGGCGCGGTGGGCTTTGGTGGCTGGAGCGTTACTCCCAGAATTGCCTCTGCGTCGGCTTTGGAGAGCAACTGGCACGCTGTGTTATTTTGGGCGTATGTGGGCGAGCACGAAAGCACGCACAGGCCCCCCAGGAAAATCAAACGCGCCGGAAGGTTTCGCATGGCGCGGAGGATTATAAAACCAAGCGTTCTGAAGTTCATCCCGCACCTCCAATTTGAATTCCACACACGGATCTTCCTCACGCGGGTAGTTCTACGACTGGACGCCACCTGACCTGCCAATTTTTAGCTGCCAACTCTTGAAAAACGATCTGCGCGTTAACTGGCACCGGTTGCGAAATGACATTTACCGTGAACGAAACTTATAAAGCGCAAGCCCGAGTAGCACGATGCCCTTATACAAGGGAAATACCCCCGCGGGCCATGTGTAGGGGTGAAATAGGCTATCGATCAGAAAGCCCACGGATGAAAGCGCTAATCCCAAACGCAAATTCCTGACACACACAGGAGATGATACCGCGCCGGTCCAACACCCGAGAAACGGGATTACCGCTAGCCGGCTTTTCGGGGCCTGCCCAAATCCGTAAAGAGGACTTCCCAAGACTTGGGAGCCTGACGGCTTCACTTGGGAATCGGCGCTAAGAAGTCCACGCGCGTTTGTGGGGTCACTTCGAGAGTTTCCAGAACCGAGCTTGCGCGCAGCGAGGAAATCAATTCCTTCGACCCGCCGATAAACGTGAAGGCAAGGTCATAGTCACTACACAGGCACCAACTGCGGTCGGCGGGCCACCAATACTCCGGCGTCACCTGATACTTTCCGTCTGCTAGAAATGCTCTCAGTTCGTCGAGAAAGCAATGGTAGAGGAATGGCTTGTTCGTAGCCACTTCAGAAAAGCGGAAGAAGCAATCTTGATTGCCCGTAAAGGGGGCGAGGATGGACACCACTTCGATGAGTTCCTCGCCGTTCAAGAACCCTACGCCCGGACCGACCAGAAGTCGCGTCCAACACGCAGGGTCCTTCATGGTTATCCGGAACCATTCCTGGCATATCTCGGCATGGAAAGGCACGTGCAGAAGGTGAGCCAACGTTTCCCATCGGATTCTCGGGCCTAGCCGTTTCGGCCTAAGGCTCTCGACGAAGGAACGTAGTTCCTCGCATTTTGGAATCTTGAGAATCTCATTCTCGCGGCCAGCAAGGGAATTGTCGATGTTCTTGTAAGTCGCCTCTACGCTGTGCAGGATCTTGGCGTACGCTTCGAATTGTGTCGGGATGAGACCGGATAGCGGGACGCCTGTCCAGTCTATTTCAGTTCGTGGGGGAAACTTCTATCGCCCGCTCGGAATCCAGTCAAATGCGTCATCGGGGTACGAGTACACGAGGCAATGTTAAACGAACCCGGCCAGTGAGTGCCACGTCCTGTGAAAGGGGATTCACGGAATCTGGCTTTTAGGTGCCCGGCTCACACTCCGACGAGCCGACTTGGCGTGAGAGAACTGGGGGGCCTAACGCAAAATTGTAAGGTCGAAGTCGGTTGAGAATTTCCGGCCGTCCATTCGCATCCAAATTCAATCAGTGCTTGGGAGTTTGAGGTGCCGGAAGTTGGGCGCTGATGGTCAAAAAGTGATAACGGTTTCGGTTTCGGAAGTGTGCTACCCACCGACGGATTCCGTTCGACGAAGAACCTCGATGTTCGTGAGTAATTATTTTACATGTTTAAGAATCGAAATCGTTCTGTCCGCGTTAGCTCGTATCGCAGTGTCTTTCGATTTGTCCCGCAATTGCGAATCGCAGCGCTAATTGTGGCCCAAGGCTCATCAGGAGGCCGGAAGAGATCGGCCACTTCGCAGCTCCGGTAACTTGCCTCAATGTTTTGCCGTCTGGCTCGAATTTCTAAAACTTCTCTGAAGATACAAAGTGAAAAACGAAGGCGGTTTTCATTGCGTCGGACGCAACTGGCTTTACATACCGCAATGAGGAATCTATTTGTCCCTCATCTTCGTAATAGACCAAAACATCTTTGTCACTGGATCCACGATTGACTGCCTCGATCCCATATTGATCCCAGAAAACTCGGACTGGGAATTGCATCGATGGACTGGGACGCTGGGGAAGGGCGGATCAGCCGTTCAAGCTAGAGCTGAATCCAAGTATATGTATTCTCGGCTCACTGATCCCGCAGGGAGACGAGTGGGTCCACCTGCGTTGCGCGCCGCGCCGGAATCAAGCACGCGAGTAGCGCGATGCTCGCGAGAATCGTCGAAACAGAGATAAAGGTAATCGGATCGGCTGGCCCGACGTCGAAAAGCATAGACTGAAAGATTCGCGTTATTACTGCGCTCGCGGCCAGACCTGAAGCCAATCCTACACAGACGATACGCATTCCCTCTCCCAAGGCCATGCGCATAATGTGTTGGCGCTGCGCTCCCAATGCAATTCGGATTCCGACTTCGTGCGTACGCTGGCTAAAGGAATATGACATGACGCCATAAATGCCGACCGCTGCGAGCAGGAGGGCCGCTATCGCAAAGACACCAATAAGCTCCAACGCGAAGCGCCGATCCGCCACGGATCTGGAAATGATTTCATTCATCGAGCTGACGCTATGCACCGGGACATTGGTGTTAACGCTTTCAACCTCATGCCGCACTGCTTCGCCAAGATATTTGACGTCGGCGCTGCTTCTCAGGAAAACCACAGCGTTCACAGGCGCAAATTGTCCGAGTGAAACATATATATGGGGGACGCTTGGAGCTTCGAATCCGTCCGATTTGATGTCGCCCGCCACGCCGATAATGATTACGCCTTGTTTACCTCGTCCAAATCCAAAGTTGAGTTGCTGTCCCAGGGGGTCTTTGCCCGGCCAATATCTGTTCGCGAGAGTTTGATCGATCACTGCAACTGGTTTTGTCTTGTACGTATCGGCAGTAGTGAAATTCCTTCCCGCGATTAAAGGAACTTCCATCGTCGGAAAATAGTCTGCATCCACCACGGCAATGTCCGCGACTGGGCTATGCTCCGATTCAACGGGTCTCCCGAGAATCGAAAACTGAGAGTAGTTCCTGCCCGAATTCATAGGTAGGGTGTCGTTTCCTGAAATCGACGCTCGTTCCACACCTGGCAGTGCAGAGATGCGGCGATCGAGTTCGAGAAGAAAATCGGCGCGCCTTTCTTCGACACTATAAGGATCATTAGCGGGGTTATTGGACTGCGGAATCCAAATTTGCACGGTGGTCAAACGGTTGGGATTAAATCCAGGTTGCACCTCGAGGATATGCCAGAAACTTCGAAGCAAAAGTCCTGCGCCCGTCAGCAAGACAATCGAAAGCGCCACCTCCGAAACCACGAGAACCCGCAGAAGACGGGTGTGGCGTCTACCGATTCCCTGCCCGCGGCCGCCTTCATGTAGGTTTTCAATTTGATTTGGATTCGCAGCTTGCAGAGCCGGCACTAACCCAAAGAGGAGGCCCGTGAAGATCGAAATTGCGAACGCGAAAAAAAGTACGCCAGCGCTGATACTTACTTCGTTGAGTCGCGGAATATCGGCAGGCGCCAAACTTACGATCACATTTTTCAAGATGATTACCGTAACCATAGCGACAATACCGGAAATCAATGAGAGGAACGTGGTTTCGGTGATCAGTTGACGCGCCAGCCGCGCGCGACTCGCTCCCATTGCCAGCCGAATCGCAAATTCACGCCGCCGTCCAGACGAGCGCGCCAGAAAAAGATTGGCAATATTGACGCAGGCGATCAGCAGCACAAATCCCACCGCACCAAAAAGAATGAACGATTGCGTCCGCAGAGGGCCGATTAGATCGTCTTTCACCGGAACAAGTCGAAGCGCCCATGCCGCGGCGGCAGGGTAGTCCGAAGGATATTCGCGGGTGAGTTGCGATACATAAGCGTTGAGCTTCGCTTGCGCCTGACCGACAGTCATGTTCGGTTTCAAGCGACCTATCGCGCCCGGAATTATTCGCGCTGACCTGACAGGGGGAACGGGAAATGGAAGACCGTGGAAGCCAGTGGCGTTCCAGACCTCCACGTCAGTATCAAGAGTGGGACCCGGATGTCGAAATCCTGGCGGCATTACACCGACAATGGTGTACATGTCGTTGTCGAGGCGCATTTTGCGCCCGATGATGTTCGGATCCGTGCCGTAGTAGCGGCGCCAAAAACCGTTGCTGATCACCAGAGGTTCTATGAATCCAGGAGCGTCGTCGTGCGATGTGTAGACGCGGCCAAGCACGGGCTTCACGTCAAGCAAAGTAAAGTAGTCGGGACTTGTGACAAGGCATTCGGCGCGGACGGTGCGATCTCCACCTCCAACCGCCGAATTAGTGGGGGCTACCGCCGAGATATCTTGAAAGACGCCCGATCGGTCCTGCAGATCCCAAAGCTCGGGCGCTGACATGCCCACATCCAGGTCGCTTGAGCCACGAAGGTCGTCGAAAACACGTACAAGTTGTTCAGGATGCGAAAAGGGCAACGCGCGCAGCGTAACGGCGTACACCACGCTGAAAGTTGCGACGTTGGCGCCAATGCCCAGAGCGAGAGTCAAAACCGCGACGATCGCAATCCCGGGACTTTTGAGCAACGTTCGCAGCGCGTAGCGCAGATCTTGGAAGAAGGAAAGCAACGGTCCCTCCCATCGCGGCCGCAGATCGAGTTAGGCGCGGTCGTTCGTGTCGGTATGTATTACGAAGCAAGCTGCACTCGTGTTACAAGGTGGATCGGATTGAGACTGAGCGGCGGCGCAAATATATGGGAATTGGCGCGGAGTGAGCACTTTGAAACACACTCGCATTCGGCTGCACCTAATTGATCTTTTTCAGTTCCCACGTGCCCCAAACAGATATACGCGGATCAGTTTTTGGAATAAGCGTCTTCGCAATTCCGGCGAGCGACGTGGACGCGAAGGCGCCAGCAAAACTCGATTGTGCCTTTGTTGGGACCTTCGGGGTCAGTAAAAAGAATTCCGGTATCCGTGAGATGGAAGTCTGCCAGCTTCACCTCGACATCTGGTCGCTCCCCCTTGTAATACACATGGAGGATCGCCCGTAAACCGGACGGAGCGGTGGTGATCCGAAGTTCTACCTCGACGGGAAGATCGTTGGGATAAAAATGAAGCGGTCCGCGCCAGACGCCCTCGAGTTCTCGCACAGAAGGCCGGTGTCCATTTGGCAGCGTTGGCAGGGCGACAGGCGCAGGCTCAGGCGCAACGGGGTATCCGCCGGAAGCTCTTACTTCCTGATATGTGTCCCAAGCGGTTTGCTGAAGAGTGCGTGCTGTCTCGATAGGAATCGCTACAAGCGTTTCAATTTTCCCCTGGAGAATGGTGCCTTCGTCTTCATCGACAGGAGTGCCTTTGATTGTGTTAATCGCACCGACAGGGTTGTGCCCGGTGAGAGTGGTAAATAAAACGCAAGCCAACAAGTAGGAGCCTTCCGCGGAAGGATGGTGGTCGTCCGCAAAGTAGAGATTGACGCCAGCTGCGGTTTCGCGAATTCGTTTCCACGCAAGCGAGACCGGCGCGACGACTGCGCCGTTTGATTTTGCAAATTGAACAAATGCGAAATCCAGGGCTTGCTGCGAGCGATCGGACGCCGCTTTGTCTTTCCAAGTCATCATGACGACCGTCTTCGCGCCAACTTTGCGTATTTCTCGATCGAAAAGATTCGCGTACTTCCAGAAATGCGCGGGGTCGGCGATTTCTCTGTGCTGGTTCACAATCAAAAGGTCGCCCAAGGAACTCTGTTCGTTTAGAACTACGTAATTCCAGCCACCTTTCCGGATTTCAGAAAGCGCCGATCCGGCTTCCCAACTGTCTTCGAGTTGGGCGCCGCCAGTGGCGACCATTGTCGTTTTGATCCGAGGCCCAGCTGAGCTATTTGAAATCGCTTCCAAGATCGCCGGCATGTTGTGGAAATACGTAAAGCTGTTGCCAATCAGGAGAACGCGAATTTCCGGTTCGTCTCTCTGAGTTGCTATGGGCCGGCTTTGAATCGCACCAGCGATTGATATCGGGAAGGCACACATCAGCAAACGAAACAAGTTCCACGAGTGCTCAACGTTTCGTTCCCTGGTTGAAAGCGATTCCAGTTCGGCAGCGAGACCGATTCCTTTATTGCAAACGGAATCAGCGAGCCCCAAATGAGCTCTCCGCGCTTCGAAATGGACGAGCGCCGTTCTAGAACTCAAAACGAACGCCAAATTCCATCTGGCGTCCGCCGCCCTGCGGGTTGCCGATGGTGCCTGAAAACTGTCCAAACGTATTCGGTTCCGTGGGGTCCAGCGACAAGAAACCATCGTAGAAGTTTACGCTGTTGAACAAGTTATACGCACTAACGCGCAGTTGCAGCCGCTGCCGCTCGCTCCACGGCATCAGGAAAGTCTTATGCACGTCCATGCTCACCGACGAGAATGCCGGGCCAAAGAACGTGTTCCTCGTGCCCGCCATTCCTGGCAAGGTAGGCACGACCGCCGCCAGCGCCGCAGCTGGGTCTGAGAACAAATTCGGAATTCCGCCAGCACCGTTGCGTGTGACGCTCGATTGCAGCGGCGCCGATAGTGCGCCCGGTCCAGTGAGGAAAAAGTCCGTTGGGAAATTGAATCCGTCGCTCGGGCTCACCGGGAACCCAGAGTGCCACTGAACAATTCCCGTTACTTCCCATCCGCCGACGAATGCATCCATCAGTTTTCCGGAGCTGCCTGCGAATCTTTGCCCTCGCCCAAATGGCAACCGATATCCGAATTCTCCATTGAAGTTGTGCTTCAAATCGAAATCAGAGAGCGAGCGTTGTTGCGCCAGGTCAAACGGCGTGTAGATCAATCCGCCGAATGTTCCCGAATTTTGGGGTGACGAAGCGTCGTCGATCGATTTTGAATATGTGTAGTTGGCTGACCACGTCAGGTTTCCTGTTCGCCGGTGCACTGAAACCTGCAAGCTGTTGTACTCGGACCAGCCGAAGTTCGCCCAACCTTCGAGTGCGTTGAACTGTGGAGTGAAGAGAACATTTCCTGTGCCGCTGGGATCCAGATTCGCGTTGTAGGGCGTAGGAAGTCCTTCGCCCGGAGACAAGTCCATGAAGAACAACGCACAAGACCAACTCGGCGAACCCAATGAACCTTGCAGTGCCTGAAACGCGTAGGAGTAAAACGCTTGGGTCGGCGTCAGTGAAGCATCTGCGGGAACCCCGAAAGAACTGGCCGCGAGAAGTTGCCGGCATATGGGGCAGCACATCATTGAAAAACTGAATTGGTTGGATGGTCTGCAGAGCGGAGATATTCGTCGGATCAATCGCGGGGTGTTGCACAACATTGAATCCCTGACCGGTCCCCGCCAACGCTACGATCTGATCGAATGCCTGATAAATATTCTCGCCGGAAACCGGATCCTTGAGCGGAAGCGTCTCGGCTAAATCCGTTTTCGTCAGCAGTCTGCGTCCAAGAGTTCCTACGTAACCGATATCCACTACCACGCCTTTGCCGACGTCGCGCTGGAAGTCGAGAGAAAAATTCATCACGTACGGAGTCTTCAGATGCGGATCGACTACGAAATCATTGTTCCCCTCATTCTCGCTAGGCATTGAAGGGAAGGTTACCGAGGTTGGGACCGAAAAATAAGTGCTGAGTGACGGCAGCCCTGTACACCCTGCAAGTCCGCAGGTTCCCGAGAACCGCGGAGCAGTAGCCAGCCCCAGCTGATTCGTTGGAGTTTGGAAGTTCGTCGCCGTACCGGGAGATCCTGAGAGATCGGCATTCACTGCGATCGTCTGCCCCACCTGATCGTAGTAAAGGCCGAATCCAGAGCGGATCGAGCTCTTATTCGGTCCGCCGAAAAGCTTGCTCAGAAATCCGTCGCTGTATCCTGGCGCCCACGCGAACGCGAAGCGCGGCGAGAAGTTCTTATAATTGGGCGCATACCATGACGGCGCGTTATTCGCCTTTCCCGCGGGAGCCCAACTCAGGAGCGGAGACGCTTGTTGGCCGATCCCATTCTGCGCATTCACTTCTCGCTGTAGAAACCACTGGTAGACGTCTGTCGTCGGCGCTACCTCATTGCCATTCACTTCCCAAACGGGAGATTGATACTCCCAGCGGAGGCCTGCTGTGATGGTCACGTTCGGTTTCAACTTCCAGCTATCCAGAAAGTACAAATTGTAATTATCTTCCGCGAAATCGCGCACTTCTGGCGAACCGGCCGGCAGAACTGTGCCCGTCTTCGAATCTCCCAGGAATGTTGCACAAACAAAATTCAGCGAGCCAGTGAGCATCAGGTATGCCGCGTTAAAGTTATTTGTCGCGGAGGCATCCGGAAGCGAGAGAGCAGCGAGCGAGTTTTGCAGGCTTCCGCAATCGTTGCAATTCCCCGGATTGGCCTCGAAGGTCGGAAACGAAAGACTGTCATCCTGACGGAGGTTGCGGACGATGTTTGTCCCGCCGCCGAATTGAAACACGTGCTTGCCACGCACCCAGCTCACATCATCTTTAATTTCATGCGCCGGTACTCGGCGGCCAGTGCCTCGATTGAAAGCGACGTTCGTCGCGAAGAACCGGATGAATAACTCATCGCCCGAGTTTCCGGTCTCCTGCTCGCCGAGCCGCGTGAATGAGTAACGAAGGTTGTTCACAAGATTCGGCGTCAATTGCGCAACGTATCCCGCGGCGATTCCCTTGCTATTGTTCAACAGCACCGACGAAACTGGCTGGCCGGGAAATTGCGCCGGACCGATGTCGTCAGAAATGTCAGCCAAAGTTCCTCGAACATAGGCTGAGTGATGGCCGTTCCTGGTAATGTTTACATCCATCCGTGCGGTGTAAATATTCGAGGAAATGTCGTTCGGCGAATTGAAATCAAACGCGTTGAATGCCAGCCCGCCATCATTCGACTGGCCCGGCGAATTTCCCTGCGGGAACAATTGCATATACGGGAGCATGCTCGAATTGATTCCTTCAAGCAGCGGGTCAATCGCTTTAACTTGTGACGGTGTCAATCCGAAATCGCCCGCGGGAACCGTCCATGTCTGCGTAAATCCCTGCACGGTGCTCGGGTTCGCGCACTTCGAGATATTCGGACTTGTCGGATCACACTGGTAGATAAGCACACCGTCGCGAAGCGCTGCGCTCGGAACCTGTTGCGGCCCCGCCGGGACTTCGCTTCGATCCTGCCGGTCTTCGAAATCCACGAAGAAGAAAATGCGGTCCTTCCAGATATGGCCGCCGAGTGAAGCTCCGGGAATGTTTCGGTCGAGCTTCGGCCGGCCGATTCCATTCAAATTGTCGAAATAATCGTTCGCGGTTGGTCCCGAAGTTCTGTAATACCAACGAATGTTGCCGTGGAAATCATCTGTTCCGCTCTTGGTGACGAGCGCGACCTGCGGGCCAGATGCGCCGCCCTGATCGGAGTTGGCCCCGCCGGTCGTTACCCGAAATTCCTGCAGAGAATCCAGAGTAACTGGCAACGCACTGGCGAATGCCGCGTGATTCTGCCAATCGTTTGCATCGCTGCCATCCAGCGTCACGTTCATCTGGTCGCCGCGAACTCCGTTTACCGTCCCATCGCGCATATCCAGGCTGGCCGTGCTTCCATAGGACACCTCGTCGAAATTCGAAGCTCCCGTAGTCACCACGCCCGGTTCAAGCGATAACAGTCCTACAGGATTTCTCGCCAGTAATGGCAGTGACTTGATTTCTTGTTCGTTTACGGCGTCGCCGATGGAGGCATCCTCGGTATTGAGTTGTGGCACCGATTCCGATGTCACCACAACCTGCTGTGAGACGGCTCCCAACTCCAGCATGATATTCAGAGTGGTTGGCGTAGAAACCAGCACTTCCACCTTCTCTTGCACGGCCAGCTTAAATCCAGGAGCCTCAACCGTGAGCGAATAGATTCCAGGCTTCAGTTGGAAGAAGCTGTAATCGCCCTGGTCGTTCGTCTCTGTATCGCGGGTGGTCTGAGTTCCCACTTCCGTCAGGTGAACCGCCGCCTTCTCAACAACTTTCTTGCTGGGATCAGTGACCTGCCCGCTCAGAGAACCCTGATTCTGGGCTCGCGCGCCCCCAGCGAAACCGAGCAGGAGAACACAGAGTGATAGATAAATCCTGTAAATTTTCATGATTCTCACCTCCAAGGACGCACGGTCTGCATGAACGCGCAAGCCGATCAAGAGATCGAAATCGCGGTGCGTTGACCGGATAACCCCGAACTGACTTA
>CAWAVH010000003.1:0-182589 GCA_963785395.1 uncultured Acidobacteriota bacterium
TCTCGCGACCGGAAAATCCAAACGGATCGAGTTTCCAGAGGCGGCGTATGTGAGTACGGCTTCGACGAATATGGAGTACGACACAAAGAAGCTGCGGTACTCGTACCAGTCGTTTATCACTCCGCCCTCGACTTACGAATACGACGTGGATTCAGCGCTGCGTCAACTTTGCTGAAGCAGCGCGAAGTTCCCGGCGGCTACGATCGAAATAAATATGCGGTGGAACGGGTTTACGCCACAGCTTCAGACGGCACGAAGATTCCGATATCGATGGTGCATTTGAAGAGCTTGAAGCTCGATGGCACTGCGGGACTTTATTTGTATGGCTATGGATCGTATGGCGCTTCGATGGAAGCGTCATTTAGTTCGAATGTTTTTTCTGTAGTGGATCGCGGCGTGGTTCGCGCGATTGCGCACATCCGCGGCGGCGGCGAAATGGGAAAAGCGTGGCACGACGATGGCCGGATGATGAACAAGAAGAATACGTTCACGGATTTCATTTCGTGCGCCGAGTATCTTCTGGCGAACAAATATGGTTCGAAAGACCGGCTGGTGATCGAGGGCGGCAGTGCGGGCGGCTTGCTGATGGGCGCGGTACTCAACATGCGTCCCGATCTATTCAAGGCAGCGGTGGTTGGCTATCCGTTTGTGGATGTGATCAACACGATGCTCGACGAATCGTTGCCGCTGACCGTTTCGGAATTCGAGGAATGGGGCAATCCAAAAGAAAAACCCGCATTCAATTACATGATCACCTATTCGCCGTACGACAATGTGCAGGCTAAGGCGTATCCGAACATGCTGGTGAAATCTTCGTTTAACGACAGCCAGGTGATGTATTGGGAGCCTGCGAAATACGTAGCGAAAATGCGGGCGCTGCGCACGGATCACAATCTGCTTCTATTGAAAACGGATATGCGGCCTGCGGGACATGGCGGCGCGTCGGGAAGATACGACGTGCTGCACGATAAGGCGTTCGATTACGCGTTTATCCTGACGCAGATGGGGATCGATAAGTAGAGGAAGGTACGCGGTGTCACAAAATAAAAGCGGCGGCCTGTTGCATGGGCCGCCGCTTTTTGTTTTCAGTTGCGATCGAGCTAGAACGAAAATCGCAAACCAAACTGCGCCGCGAACGGAATTCCGACCGTGGTTCCTGGTCCAAAGAAATCTCCGAGCCCGCCTGCCGGAACCAGAAGCTGCTTGGGATTCGTGATCGGAGTGGATTGCGAACACGAAGCGTTCAAACAAATCGCGGTCGCGTTGAAGAGATTGTTGACTCCCAGCACGGAAATATCGGTGACATAGTTTGCGCCAGGATTATTCCGATTGAAGAGGTTGAAGAATTCCACGAATGGAGTCAGCGTCCAACGCTCGTGGATCGTGAAACGGACGGCTGACCCGCAGATCGAGTTGGATGTACGGAGTTCCGCGGAACTCGTCTAGCGTGGTCTGCACTCCGTTGATCACCGCGCGATCGTCGGTGGGATCGCCGAAACCGTTCACGTCTGCCGGAGTCGTCAGCGTAATCGGACGTCCGCTTTCCGCCTGAAACAGTGTGGTCAATTCGATTCCGCCCGGAATGTGGACTCCGCCGGCGATAACGAAGCGGCTGGTGACATCTTCACCCGATGGACCGAAATCGCCCGGCCCAAATGGATTCAGCGGATTGCAAACGCCGTCGACGTAATCGAACAGTTCGCCCAGAACGCAACCCCAGGTATCGGCGCGGGAGAGCGTGTAGTTCACGGTGACATTGAGGCGGCTTGCGCGATATTTCCCTGCAGGTGCAGCATCAGCGCATCGTATCGCGCGCGATTATCGCTGCGGAACATCGTGATGTTCGGCACGTTGTTCATTTGCGTGGCTGTGATCTTGCGCGAAACAGCGGCGAGAAAAGCGTGAAACCGGACGTGAAATTGTACGCTGCAAAACCATGATGATCTTGTTCGTGGGTGAAATCCGCGCTCGCCATCCAGTTGCCGTTGAACGCGTATTCCACGCCTGCCGTGGCATGGATGGAATATGGAGTTTTATAGCCCGGCCCGATGATCGTGCCTTGCCCGCCATCATTCGCGTCGGGCAGGCATCCCGGATCACCAGGGTTGACGCAAACCGGCGGCGGACCGTTTACCGATTGCAGCGCGGTAACCCAGCCATTTTGCGCGAGATCGTTGTAATACATGCCAAATCCGGCGCGAATTACCAGGTGCCCGTTCTGTCGTGGAGCGAACGCAATTCCAATCCGCGGCGCAAACGCCTTGCGATAATCCTGCGGCGCACCGGTAGGCAGCGGAAGTTGCAATGCTGCGATTGAGAGGGCCGTCTTATTCTCATCCTGCGTTCGTCCCGAAGCTTCGAACAAGCCAAAAGTTGTGTCGTACCGCAGTCCGTAATTCACGGTGAGTTGCGGAGTTATGCGCCATGAATCTTCCGCGTAAACGCCGAGGCGTTGCACATTTTGCGAAAAGCTGCCGTTGCCCGCAGGAGTGTCTGCTGCAAGTGGTGTCCAGGCGTCGCTGGCAATCGCAATTCAGATCGTGGGTAAATTGCGCTTCGTTGCCCAGATAGTCCGTGGGATCCATCGTGAAAACATGCAGAATTTCCGCCGTGCCGGAAAGAGCGCCGCTCAATACCGGCTCGTGAATAAAATTCACGCCAAATCGCAGCGTGTGGTTCCCCATCGTGTGGCTCACGTCGTAGCGCAACTGATACTTTTCCTGATTTCGCAGCACCGGAAACGCGGTGATCGGCGTTGCAAATTGGTTGTCGCCGAATGTTTCGAATCCAGAAGTGGTGAGCGTCGTGGAGCTGAACGGAAATGCCAGCGCAAATCCCAAATCCTGGTTACGCGCTTCGGTGTGGTGCAAGTAGCTCGCGTCAATGGTCAGCAAGCCCAGCCAGGTTGGGCTAAACGAAAACGAATTCCCCAGCACCATGTTCATGTAATTCGAATGCGAAGTTGCGCCAGTGGTTGGCAGCGTTCCCTGTTGCACCAAATCGTTCTGCGTCGTGTAGTTATCCGCCGCGTAGCGAAGAAACCATTCTGAGCGCGCCGATTGATCGTAATCCAGCCGCGCGTCCCCAAAAAATCGTGGAACGGCACGGGAATGCTGCTGGGCGTTGGGATCGAGGTCACTCCGGGAATCAGTCCATCTGACGCTAACATTGCCAGTGCTTGAAATTGTGTGAGTGTGGCGGCGCTGTAGGCGATGCTCGCATGCTCCGCCACGTACTCGAAACCTGCGAAAAAGTGGAGTTTCTGTTTTAACGATCGGGCCGCCAATCGTGCCGATATAATTTTGCCGCGAAAATGGCTGCTTCGGATTCGGCGCCGGATTATCGATCGGAGCGCGCGCATTCAGCGACGCGTCTCGTTCGTAAAATGCTGCGCCACCGTGCCATTCATCGGTGCCGCGTTTGGTGGTGATTACCGCCGCGCCGGCTGTCGTGCCGCCTGTGTCGGCGTCTTCACCGGCCGTTTTGAATGCGAATTCCTGAATCGCGTCGGGCGAAATATTTTGCAGAAAGCCGCCGATGTAATCGTCGGAGTCGTCTCCACCATCAACCGAAAGTTGATTGTTGAGGCCAGAGCTGCCGCCCGTTGAAACGGCGGTGATGCGAGCCTTGGTCGGGTCGGAAGGCTCTACGGGTTCGGTGCCGGGTGCCAGGTAGGCGATGTTCGCGAAGCTGCGCGCCGCGAGCGGAATCGTGTTGAGATCATGTGCGGTGACAACGCTTTGATGCACGGCACTCGTTGTATCGATGGATTCCGTGGTGATTGAAGATGCGGTTCCCTGCACGTTGACTGTGGACGATGCAGCCGCGACGATTAAATTGACTGTTAGGTCTCTGGCTGTGCTTACGAGCACCGATACGTCAGACGTGGCATCTGCGAAGCCTGCGGCTTTCACGGTGACTACGTATGCCCCGGGTAGCAGGTCGTCGACGCGAAATTCGCCTTGAGACCCAGAGGTTGTTTCGCGGCTGTTTGTGGGGGTTTCCTTTTGCACGACTGTGATCTTTGCGGATGCTACGCGCGCGCCGCTGGCGTCCAGCACGGTTCCAACGATACTTCCGCGAAAGTTCTGTGGAGACGCTTGTAGACAAAATAGCAGTAGAAACACAAATCCCGACACATATGCCGCGCTGCGGAGTAATTTCATGATGATCCCCTGCCCCCTGAAAATATTCGTGCGATTGCGGCAGGTTAACGTGAAGAATTAACTACTACTATAGGTCGTTTTTCGTGACCGCATACATTCCACTACGGGTGCGAGCGCCGAGCATCCCGAGCAAAACTTTGCGCAAGCTGATTGCTCGCGGGCTCCGTGCACCGAACCGATAACTGAATCCCATAACCGGAATAAAAGCTGGCGGTGCTTTAGATGCCGTTGTAGTAAAGTGCCGCCATACTTGGGATCGGGGGTCATGCAAAATGTTTTTCCAGCCAAATTGCCGTAGAGCTGCAGCTGCTTACTCGTGGATAAACAGCGTGAAGCTCGCCGCAATCGTGCTTGCGCTATGCGCCGCGAGCGTCGTGCGTGCGCAATCGGCGGATTTAGTGCTCGCGCCGGTAGATAGTTCCGAACGCGTGGTGCTGCAAGGACATCATCCATCCTGGGCAAATGCTCAGACGGACGCTGGCGCGGTACCGGCGGATTTGCAGCTTGCAAGCTTGACAATCGTACTTTCGCGGCCCGCTGAGCGCGAGTTGGCATTCGAACAATTTCTAAAGGATCAGCAGAATGCCGCGTCGCCGGACTTTCATCATTGGCTGACTCCCGTAGAGATTGGCCAGAGGTACGGCGTCTCTGCACACGACGTCGCGGCGATTAAATCGTGGCTGGAGTCACAAGGGCTACATTTTGATTCGGTGTCAAGCAGCATGGTACGAGTGAGATTCAGCGGAGCCGCGGCGGCGGTGGGAAATGCGTTTGGCGCAGAGATGCACTACTACGCGGTGAATAACAAAAAGCTGATTTCAATTTCTGGAGAGGCTCAGATACCAGCGGCTCTGATGGGAGTGATTCATTCGGTTAGCGGACTCTACACAATCGATATTCATCCGATGCATGGAGCGCGGCAAGGACAGATAAATGTAGCCAAAGCAGCGACAGACGGCTCGCCCTCGCCAGCACTCACGGCAACCTGTGGAGGAGGAATCACCTGCCACTTCGTAGCGCCGGAGGATTTCGCGACGATCTATCAAGTAGGTCCAGTTTATACGGGCGGAACTAATGGCGCGGGACAAACGATTGCGATCATTGGCCGGGCCAATGTTGATCCCGCGGACATAGCCAATTTCCAGATGCGCACGGGAGAACCGCAGGTGGCGCCAACTGTGATCGTGCCGCCAAACGGAGTGAGTCCACCAGCCGCCGGTAACGACACTGTCGCCAGACCCGTCTGAAGATCAACTCGAAGCGACACTTGATGTCACGCGCGCGGGGAGCGTCGCACCCGGCGCAGTGATTGACCTTGTGAGCGGCGCTTCACCAACCAGCGGCGGAATTGGACATCGCGACGGAGTATGTAGTGGATACAATGCCCGTTCCCGCTCACGTGATGAGCATCAGCTTTGGCGCGATGCGAGGCGGAAGCGGGGCCTAGCGGGGGTGCGATTCTGGGATAATTTATTTCAGCAAGCTGCGGGAGAAGGGATTTCGGTATTTGTCGCATCGGGCGATGCAGGAGCAGCCGGCTGCGATACTTATTTCGAGGCGCCACCGGCCACACAGCAAGCCAGTCCAAATTACATCTGCTCCTCGACATTATACGACCTGTGTTGGCGGAACGGAGTTTGCCGATTCATCCGCGCAATATTGGAATGCAACAAGCGACGCCAATCTCGGATCCGCCACTTCGTACATTCCGGAGGGCGCGTGGAATGAGCCGTTGAGCAGCTCGGGCATGATTGAAGCCGCTGCAACGGGGGGCGGCGTGAGCACTGTGATTGGCACGCCGACATGGCAGACGGGACCAGGCGTTCCAACTCCTTCTACCGGCCGATACACGCCTGACATCGCGTTTACATCGGCGGGCACGACGGTTATTTCGCGTGCTTCGCGGCCGCCGGAGCGAGTTGTGTTGGGCTCACCAATTTATGTTCGAGGAGTTCTTCGGCACCTCCGCCGCGGCGCCAGATATGGCTGGAATCGCCGCGCTCCTGAATCAATCGCAAAGTCAAGCGCAAGGAAATCTCAATCCGATTCTCTACAAGATGGCGGCGGCGCCGCGAAAACGGTGTGTTCAATGACGTGACGGTTGCGAGCAGCGGCGTCACTGGATGCAGTCTCCTCACTCCAAGCATGTGCAACAACAGCACGCCGGGACCCGCGAGCATCGCTGGAGGTCTGAGCGGATTTCAGGTGGGTGCAGGATTTGATGAGGCAACTGGACTTGGGTCGATTAATGTTCAGAGTTTACTGATGAGCTGGAGCAATTTTCTGGTGGGAACGGATTCGAGCGCTACAGTCGTTGCGTCGAATTCGAATCCATCGGCGGCTGGCACGAATGTTACTTTGACTGCGACGGTTACCACATCCAATTCGGGCCCCACAGGAATAGTGACTTTTCTGGATGGTTCCACCGTGATTGGCACTTCGACTCTGGGAGCGCCAAATGTTAACTGCACAACTTTCACTGCCAGCGCGGTGCTTATTACGCCTTCATTGGCCTCAGGATCGCATTCGATTACGGCTGCTTACGGCGGCGATACGAATTTTGCCGTGAGCACTTCAGCGGTGCTGACTCAGGTGATAACCGGAAATGATCCAGCGCCGCATATCACTTCGATCAGCCCCAATTCCGGCTCGACGGGCGCTGCGATATCTGAATTCAGCGCGACGGGAACGAATTTTCTGTTTGGAGCAACTGTGAATTTTGGTGGCACTCACGTCACCGCCGCGGTATCAAGTAACGGCCAAACGATCACAGCGAATATTCCGGGGAGCGATGTGAATACCACGGGTGCGATTGCCGTGTCGGTGGTGAATCCGGCTCCGGGAGGGGGCGCTTCGAATGCCGTGAACTTCACTGCGAGCAATCCCGTGCCAGTTCTCGGATCTGTTGCGCCGACGAGCGCGCCAATCAACGCGGCGTTTACGATCACGGCGCAGGGTGCGGGATTTGTTACGGGCTCTACCCTTACATTTAACGGAGTGTCGAGCCCGGGCGCTGTCTCGAATAATGGGAACACTCTTACAGCAACGGTGGCGGCGAGTTCGGTCGCGACGGTTGGGACAGCCACGATCACCGTGACGAATCCAACGCCCGGCGGAGGCACATCGAACGTAATCAACAACTTTGCGATTGTCGATTTTTCGCTTTCGGCATCAAACCAGCCGACAACCATTCCCGCGGGTCAAACGGCAAACTTTACGATCGTATTTGCAACCGAAGGCGGCTCGCTTTCGAATACGGCAACTTTCTCGGCAACCAATTTGCCCGCTGAAACGACCTCGTCGTTTCAACCGACAAGCGTACCTGCGGGGTTTCCGTCGAGTTCTACGACTCTGCAAATCGTTACGACGGCGCACACCAGTTCGGCAGCGCCCGGTTTTAGATTTCCAGTCGTGATGAATCCGTTTAGGCTGGTGGTGGATCGCATCGTTTGCGCTCATCGCGCTGCTGTTGTTGGCGCAAAAGAAAAAGCGAATAGGACGGCTAAGATTGCAACTGTGCGCTGCTACAGCTCTTCTTGTGTTGTGCGGGGCGCTGATCGCTGCGTGCGGGGGCGGCGGGCACGGGTCAACAATAAATACGGCTTCCGGGACACCCGCTGGGACGTATCCGATTACTGTGACGATTACCTCTGGAGGAGTGACGCGCTCTACGACGGTGACGTTGATCGTCCAGTGATTTCTTGAATCGGTTGAGCTCTATTCGTGGTTATAGCCTGTGGTTGGCGGAGGAACGTAGTCCTGGCCGTATTTATTTTTGTGCGCGACGCTGAAGTTGGGATTGTCCATCACCTTGATGGTTCCCAGCGCGCGATTCGAATCTGAAATTGTGACAACCTGTGTGAGCTTGTTGAGTTCGGAGGGCATGCTGCGCTCAAACCAGACGCGAACTTCGTAGCGGCCGTCGGGAACATTGGGAAGAGTGACGTGCCCCTCCTTGTCGGAGATCGAATAGTACGGGCTGCCGACGGCGACGACAACGGCGCTCATTTCGGGATGAATATTGCAGAACAAAAAGCTGACGCCGGCGCGATCGAAGTGCACGGGCTTGCTGGAACCTGCTTCGTACAGACCTAGATCGAAACGCTTGCCATCGAAGAGCGAAAACACGTTGTGAAAAAATGGATCCTTGTTTGGAAACTGAATTACGGTGCCGACGGGTACAACGAGCAAGTGGGGATCAAAGGATTTGTCACGTTGAGTGATTGCGGGCGCCTGACGCAGGGGCGGCAGCACAGGTTGAGAATCGAGAGGCACTAGCCAGACGACAACATTTGAGAAATCGCTGGGCGACGGATGTTTCGCCTGCTTAGTTCGGATGATCTGGATGTCGAGAGTTACGGGTGCGCGCTGCGCCGAAACGCGGTGAGCCGCAGCGGCTAGAAGTGCGGCGATCGTGATTGCAAAAATCGATGTGACTCTCTTCATAGATTTCCCCGCCTAAAAAATATACGCAACGGTGAGATTGATGTGGCTTGCCTGGTCGTAGCCGCTATCGAGCGTGTACGTCCTCAGATAGCGATACTCCGCGGAGAACAATACATTCGATCTGGCTTCATAAATGAAATTTACAAATGGACCGATGTTCCTTGTAAGAAGCGAACCGTAAGTGGGCGGCGTGGTAAAGCTGTATTGTCGAAGCTCGTGTGCGAATGGACTATCGTCGCCGAATGCCGCGTTGAATTCCAGTTTCTTGGTTGCTTTGTATTTGAGCTGAGCCCAGCCGCCGAGCGAGTCCAGTCCATCTGCGTCTGTGCCCGGATCGGAGAGGTCTCCAGAAAGCAGAATATCCTGGCCGATTGCTCCGCCGAATCCGCCAACAGCATTGCCGCGATAGAATTCACCGGTGAATTCGAAGTGATTTCCCAAAGGCAACGTCAAGTCCGCAGTGGCGACCCAGCCGTTAACGATGCGGCCGAACCCCCAGAATTGTCGGCCGTAGTAAATGCCTGTTCCGAATGTCATTGGCTTGTCGAAGAGTGGCATCGTCAACGCAATGCGTGCGGCATAGCCAGGCTGATTTGATTGCTCACCCCACGAGGGGCTCAGGTTTGCGCCGGGATCGGGAAGGTCTCCGCTAAGGGAATCGATAATTCCCCCAGCGACCGTGATTTTTCGGCCGTTACCGAGTTCGAAGCGGTGCTCGACACGTACTTGAGGAACCCAGGCCCACAAGTTTCCAGCGTAGGAAAGCGGAGGATCCGCGAATTGAGCGAGCGATGTTGGCTGGAGTGGCGCGAAGAAAAGATAGTCCTGACCAGCGACGAGAGAAGTGTTTGTCCAATCGAAATGGATCGTCCCAGTTCGCAGACGCGGTATTCCCAGGACGTTTCCATTTTCCGTCTGCGAAAAACCGCCGGCGAAATCGAATTGGATGCTGGCGCTGGTGTGAGCGCCCCAGACGTCGGGCCCAAAAACCTCGAAGCCAATTCGCGATTGGCGCAAAGAGCCACCGAATGCGCCACTGGAACCGAGGGGATCGGGAGGAACTGCGATCGCCGGGAAATCGGAATTATCTACTTGACCGCGATACGTATAGAGATTCAGCATCACGACGCCGGAAAGGCGCACTCGATATTTCGAGCCGCTTTCGATTTTGGTCTGATATTGGTCGTCGAGCTTTCCGTCGATCATCTGCTGATTCTCTTCGAGTCGGCCGACGCGCTCTTCGACGGATTGTTCTTTGGGAGCATCGGCGGCGGTGGCATTTTGCGGGGCAGGATTCGACGACGCGACCGGCGAGGGCGAAGAGGTCTCGGAAGTTGACGACGCCGCGGCGTAAGTTGGAGTCGCCGACGAAGCTAGAGTGGCTCCTTCTTTCATCTTCGAATCGAGCTGAGCTTTTGTTTGCGCGAGTTCTTGGCGGAGGCGGCTGGCTTCTTCGCTCGATTCCTGTTGCTGCTTGCGGAGATCGGCCATTTGCGCGCTGAGCGTTTGAACTTGTGCTTCCAACGCGGCGATCGCGTCTGAAAGCGCGCGCAGATCTGGCGCGGGGCGAGAATCGTTCGCCGCCGCGGGCGACAACGGAAGCGCAGCGCCTAGCGGAGCGTTTTGCGCAAGGGCGCAACTGCACGTAAACGCCAATACGATTGTAAGGATTGCGATTCTGTTCGTACCGATGTTCATCTTACTACCCTGCTTTCCTGCTCTTTCACGTTCATGACACCAGCGATCTGACTGCTGAATTTTCGGGTTGAGCGGCGGGCGCGGCGGTCAACGCTTCGCGCACTTTGCCAACGAGAGACGTCGGCGAAAAAGGTTTCTGCAAAAGAGTGGTGCCGACGGGAATGCGGCTTGAATTTGCATTTGAATATTCGTAGTAGCCGGACATAAGCACGATTTTTATCGTGGGATTGAGCGCCTTGAGGCGATCGGCGAGATCAATGCCTCCCAACTTGGGCATCACCATGTCACTCAACAACAGATGAATTTCACCCGAGTGTTTTTTGACGACTGCGAGAGCGTCCGTCCCGTCGCAGGCTTCGAGCACCGTGTAGCCCTTGACGCGAAGAAACTGGCAGGCCAGTTCGCGTACGCCTTCTTCATCTTCGACCACGAGAATTGTTTCGCGGCCGCGCGGAACGGCTTGCGGAGCGGGCTCGGAAACGACGACGGCCACGGGCTCATTCGCCACGGGCAGATAAATTTCGAATCGAGAGCCTTCATTCAGAGCGCTCTCAACCCAAATAAAACCGTTGCTCTGTTTGACGACTCCATACACGGTGGCCAGACCAAGACCAGTTCCTTTACCCAATTCTTTCGTGGTGAAGAATGGCTCAAAGATATGCGTCTGGGTTTCGGCGCTCATTCCCTGTCCGGTATCGGAAACTGAAAGCAAAACGAAGTGCCCGGAAGTCATCGGGGAATGTTTCGAGGCGGTGAGGTCGTCGATCACAACTTCGCTGGTTTTGACGATCAACTTTCCGCCATCGGGCATAGCGTCGCGAGCATTTACGGCGAGATTCATGATCACTTGCTCGAGCTGGCCTGGATCGGCTTTGACGAGCGCAATTTTCTTTTCGGCAGCGAAGGAATATTCGATATCCGATCCGATCAGGCGAGGAAGCATCTTGCCCATGTCGACGACTACTGCGTTCAAATCCAGAACGCGGGGCTGGAGAACTTGCATCCGGCTGAAGGCGAGCAACTGGCGCGTCATAGCGACGGCGCGATCGGCGGCGCGCTGAATTTGCTCGATGCTGTGTTTCTCGGCTTCGTCGCGTGATTTTTGTTCGAGAAGCAAATCACTATGGCCGCGAATGACCGTAAGCAAATTGTTGAAGTCGTGCGCGACGCCTCCGGCCAGGCGGCCAACGGCTTCCATCTTGTGAGCCTGGCGGAGGCGCTCGGCGAGAGCTTTCTGCTCGTCCTGGCTTTGCTTGAGCGTGGAGCGCATGGTGGCGAAAGCCGTTGTTACTTCGGCGACCTCGTCACCGCTGTCGCCCGAAAGCGGGTAGGTGTAGTCGCCGCGCTCAAGGGCGCGCACGCCGCCGACCAAGCTAGCTAACGGCCGGGTGAAGGTATCTGAGATGAAATAAACAAGCGCGCTGCCGGCGAGGATTGTGAAAAGTCCAAGCGCAATCAAAACTTTGTTGAGCGCTCCTAAAAAGGCGGCAGCTTTGTCGAACGACTTGAGAAAATTGAGAGTGACTTGCGAATCGTTTGTCGTAGAGAGGTTTACGCTGGTGAGCAGATAGCGCTCGTCACCGAGTTGGATTTCTTTTGGAGCGTCGACGGTACTACTTCCTGCGAGCTGAGCGGCCGGAAACTTGCGAAATGCTGCTAGCTGAGAGGCTCCGAGAGTGGATTGAACCGGCGTGCCTCCGAAGCTGAAGACGGCGTCGCTGGCGGCAACGTTTGCGACTGAATGGACAGCTGCATCGTCAATCTCTTCACCGATCGCGACGAAGCCGAGGATGTTGTTATCGGATTGCGGGCCGAAATAAATCGGCTGTATCCAGACTTCGTAGAGATTGTGCGCGCCGTACCACCAATCGCGCTGGCGCTCCTTGCCTACCGAATTTCGTAAGAGTTGCTCAGCGTTTGATTCGGTGAGGTCTTTCGATTCCGCTCGCAACGCCATGGCTTTGAATGCGGGATCGACTAGAACTATGAAGTCGGCACCACTCAACTTCCAGATGCCATCCGAGCCGTCTTGAATGGTGGGAATGTCGTGCGTAGTCATAAGGGCGCGAAGATTCGGAAGATTCGCGACTAGCTCCGCGGACCGGGTGAGGGTGGCGTCGCTCTGCTGCTCGAAGCTTTGGTAGGTGCTTACCGAATTTCGCAGATCGTCGCTGAGAGACGCGCGCACTTGTCTCTGCACGCTGTAGCGGACGGTGACCAGAGTGGCCGTCATCAAGCCAGAGGAGATCGCCACCAGCGAAAGCAAAAACTTTGTTCGGAGCCGAATCTTGAGCACGCAGAATCCTAGAAAAAATCAGGACAGACCTCTCAGTCTGGCCGATGCACCGGGTTGGCGCGAACCCACGGACTAAAGAGGGAAAGCAGAGTTCCGCATGGTGATTTTCGGAATTAAGTCAAAAGTGCGGCAATGGTACGAAAACCATTTTCGGCCAAAGAGTTACGGGGTAGTGGGAGGTACGAGAGGAGTTTAAGGGCAGATATTTGCGAAGAGGCTACTCCATAGACGAGCAATTCTGCGAGAGCGCACGTTTGCGGCGAATCGGCGAGCAGTAAGCGCATACCGCAAAGACCGTAGAACAGTAGGGAGGTCACTTGAGTAACCCCGAAGTTTGACGCTTGCGCGAGCCACCCTGCGTCTAATCGTGTAGGTCGCAACGGAGGCGAACTGAAGATGAAAACTCGACTTGCTCCATCACTTGTTTGCGCAAGCGCTTTGATCGGGATCGTTTCGTTGCTGGCGGGTAATCGGGTCGCAGCCGCGCCTCAACAAGCGGACGCAACCGTGCAGCGCGAAGTAATGCATGAGCTTCGGATGTTAAATAATTACACCGTTTTCGACGACATCAAGTTCAGCGTGGAGGGCGGCGAAGTTACGCTGTCGGGTGAAGTCGTCAATGCTGTGCTGAAGAGTGACGCCGAAGCGGAGTTAAAGGGAGTACAGGGTGTCACCCACGTGACCAATAACATCAAGGTCTTGCCGCTTTCTGGCGGCGACCAGGAAATCCGGCGCGCGGAATACCGATCCATCTACGGTGAAGCGCAGCTGAGCAAATATGGATGGCAATCGGTACAGGCGATCCACATCATCGTGGAAAACGGCCATGTGACGCTCGAAGGCGTTGTTGACAATGCGGGCGACAAAAACCTGGCAGTGATCCGCGCGAAGTCTGTTCCGGGGACATTTGGAGTCGTAGACAATTTGCAAGTGCAGGGTCCGCGCTAACTTCTTAAGAGCGCGAACAAGATTTGAACGGCCGGAGCCGGAGAACACTCAGAGCAGCGATTAGCGCTGAGTGAGTTTCGGCTCCGATTCTTTTTGATATGGACCCAGAATGTAAATTTCCCCGCTTGGGAAAACTTTCTCGGCGGGCTTGGTGGGAGCAGTAATGTCAATGACTCTAAATCTCGCGCGCAACTTGTACGGTGCGCCGCTCTTCGTCTCGTTGACTAGCAATTCGTAATCATTCGAACGTTCACGCGGGTCGCTGCTGCCCGGATGGGTTATGCGCGCGACGAGTTGATCACCAGAGCGCAGCTCTACCCACGCGATATCCATGTGGCCGGTGCCCTTCGCTTGAATGAAGGCTGTATCGTAGAATCCGGCGCCGTGGATCAGTTGAGTCACGTCCCACTCGCGCTCTTCGAATGGGGGAGGCGGGACTCGCTTCTCGATAGGCGTCGGCTCGCCACTGTCCGGCTGCACCTCACCTGGTTGTTTTGACGCGATGGGGAGTGGCAAGTTCCATTCCCAATGAGCGACTGGTTCAGGTACGGCTGAAAGCGGATGGAAGTGGACGTCAAGAATTTCAAGCCGCTCGGCCTCGGTCTTCATGCGACGCAGAAAGTCTTGAAGATGTTTTGAGTCGCGCGGAGTCCACACGGCTTCAGCCAGAGCACACAGCCGTGGGTAGGCCATGTATTCCATTTCTTTTTGCTGCGGAATGTACTCCGACCAAAGTTGCGCCTGCCCGCCGAGAATGTGTTTCGCCGCCGCAGGCGTCAGCTCTGTGGGAACCGGCTCGAATGCATATACAGATTCAAGCGCGAGGAATCCGCCGATAGCTCGCGGCTCTGTGCTCGCTGCCATCCATTGGTAGTGATCTAGGTAGGTGTCGGATTCGGGAGCCATCACAACATCGTGGCCTGCGTTGGCAGCCTTGATGCCGCCCTCAGTTCCCCGCCACGACATGATGGTGGCACCCGGGGCGATACCGCCTTCGAGAATTTCGTCCCATCCTACGAGACGGCGGCCTCGTGCGGTGAGGAACTGATCCATCTGGCGGACAAACCAGCTTTGTAATTCTTCCTCGTTTTTAAGATTTAGTTCGTGCATGCGCTGCTGCGCAATGGGATTTGCTTTCCAAGGCTCTTTGTCGACTTCATCGCCGCCGATGTGAATGAATTTGCCGGGGAAAAGCCCCGTAATTTCCGCGAGTACGTCTTGCAAGAAGTGGATTGTCGAGGCGTCGACGTTGTATACGTCGTCCACCCCTTTCACTTGATCAGGATCTTTTCCGGCGGCGGCAATTTGCTCACGATTTCCGAGCTCGGGATATGCATTGATCGCAGCCTTCGAATGACCGGGCATTTCAATTTCCGGAAGCACGGTGATGAAACGGTCTGCGGCATAGCGGACCACTTCACGAATATCGTCTTGCGTGTAAAAACCGCCCTGCGGGAGGCTCACGCGTTTCATCGGCTGAAGATTGGGACTGTAGGTTGTGTAGTCCGTCTTGCCTCCAACTTCAGTGAGCTTGGGATATTTTTTGATTTCGACACGCCAGCCTTCGCCATCGACGAGATGCCAGTGAAAGACGTTGAGCTTGTGGAGCGCCATTAGGTCGAGAAACTTGAGGACGAATTCCCTGGGCATAAAGTGTCGCGCGACGTCCATGTGCGCGCCGCGCCACGAAAATCGCGGAGAATCCTCGATTTCGACGGCAGGGATGCTCCAACGCATTTCGGAAACGGGACTGCGACGGAAGATCTCTGGCGGAAGAAGCTGCCTGAGAGTTTGTATTCCATAGAAAATTCCGGCGGGTGCAAACGCGCGAATTCGAATCGAACCGCGCTGCGCTTCAAGCCGATATCCCTCAGGACCCAAGCGCTTCAACCTGGTGTCGAGAGAGAGCGTGATCGCGTTGGCGGGGCCCGAAGTGGAGATTTCGAGAGGGTAGCCTGTCGCGGGATACAAGCTCTCGCGCAGGCGCTCGGCAGGCGCACGTGTACCGCGCTGCGCGACGATGCGAGTTTTCGCATCGAATACAAATTCGCCGGTTGTCAGCTTAATCGACGCAGGCTGCGGAATTATGCTGATTTCAGCGTGCCCCACGGGGGTCGCAACTTGCTTGTCGCGCGCCTCAATCGACGCAGGTACTGGGGAGGGCGCTGCTGCGGTGGCGTTCAGCGGGGACTTGTGTGCGAATGCGGCTACCGCGCACAAAAGCGCGGATGCGATCATTACTCGAATGCCGACCAGACAAGTCTTCATCGTTTCTCGGTTCAGCCGCACGATTCGCAAGAAATCAAAGCCTGCGGATGATATCGAAGCGTGGCGCGCCCAGCAACCATACATCACGCGCACGGCGGGTTCACACTACGGCTCGCTGGCACGAAGAAATAATTTGCGCTAACGTATTGTTATGGCCGACAAAATTCGCAAGACCGATGAAGAATGGAAGAAACAACTGACTCCCGAGCAGTATTACGTCGCGCGCCAGAAGGGCACCGAGCCGCCGTTCACTGGGAAATTTCACGACTCCCACGATCAGGGCACGTATGTTTGCGCTTGCTGCGGGCAGCCGCTGTTTAGCTCCGACACCAAATTTGAATCTGGCTCGGGCTGGCCGAGTTTCCATTCGCCTGTGGAAGCACAGAATGTAACGATGGAAACGGACTCAGCGCACGGGATGCGCCGCACTGAAGTGCTTTGCAGCAAGTGTGACGCGCACCTGGGACACGTGTTCGAAGATGGACCCAAGCCGACTGGGCTACGTTTCTGCATCAATTCAGCCGCGCTCGAAATGGACAAGAACAAGAAAAAAGCCTGAACGCGCGTTCCACCACAATTCGTCGAGACAAAAAGCTGCCCGTGCTTGATACGCGTCCGCGCGCGTGCAAGCTGCCTTGATGCGCTCCCTTCTGAGTTAAGTTGCTTCGGGTCGCATCCAGGTACCGGCTTTTCGGGGGAAGCGCATCTAATGAGCCGGATATACGATGCTCTGAAACGCGCACAGCGCGAGAGGGCGTCGAGACTAGAACGCGGATCGGAACGCAAGGAAGAACGCCGGGAAGTGCGGCGTTTCGAGTTGCAGGTTGCGGTATACGTGTATGGCCACGCGAAGGATGACGAACCATTTCATGAGGAAGCGATATCGCTGGTCGTCAATTCCAATGGCGCGTTGCTTCTCATGGCCAATGCGGTTATTCCCGGACAAAAACTTCTTGTCACGAATCCATCTACACATGCGGAGCAGCCTTGCCGAGTGGTGCACCTTCGCGAGTCGGAGGCTAAACGCTTGGAGGTCGGCGTGGCCTTCGATGCGCGAGCACCCGAATTCTGGGCCCTGCCCGCCGACACCGGCGCGGATCCGAAGACGGATTCCTAACGCGCGCCCGCGGCAGATATCGCGCCGTTTGCTGCCGGTCACGATGGATCTTGTGATGCTTGGTTGCGCTTGCGTTTTTGGCTGCGCACCCTTGATCGCTGCGCCTGCGCAGGCTCCAGCGCAAACCAGTGTGCCACCCGCAACCAATTCTCCACGATACGACCTCAACGGCGAATGGGAACTCCGCAGTAGCTCGGGCCAGAAGAGCAACACCCTCTCTCGGCTGATGATTCAGCAGATTGGTGATTCGATCGTCGCCACTAGCATCACCGAGGGCGATGCCGTCCACGCAGGCGGACTTTCGTTTCGCGGCACCTATCGCACAAATAATTTTGCGATCGAGCATTTATGCGCGCAGGTGGACTCGCCCAAACCCGTGTTGACAATCGAAACCGTTACCGTGATCGACGCGCTGCATCTTCAGATCGAAGGAGGCTGCAGTAATAGCTCCATCTGGACGCGATTCGGCAATCCTACAATCCTGCTCGGCACTTCCCTGCTCTTTGACGTGAACAGTTCGGACCTGAGACCAGACGCGCAACCCACCCTCGATATTGTTGGCCGCATGCTTAACGAATCGCATCCGGGCGCCCAACTGCTTATCGCTGGCTATACGGATGATTTGGGTACAGACGCGCACAACCGGCAACTCTCCACGCGGCGGGCGCGCGCAGTCGCGGCGTGGTTTCAAGCGCATGGATTTGAGAAATCGCGGATCATGGCAAGAGGCTACGGAGAAAAAACTCCGCGATTTCCAAATGTAAATGATGAAGCGCGCGCGGATAACCGGCGAATCGAGATCGTGGTATTGAACTAAGCTTGGGTGGGTGTCCGGCCCGCTCTCCGCAAATTATTTTCATTCATCAAATTTTCATCTATCGCGAGGCGTGCGGTGATATTCTCTGCGTTCAGAGCGCGGAGTGGTTCGCATTAATTCGCGGCTTGCTTCTGCTCAATTCAAAAACGAGGATTAACGATTGGCCAGGCCCATCGGCATCGTTGCAGTTGATGCTGGTTCAAACGCAATCCGCGCATTTGCGGCCCGCGCATACAGCGCAACTGAAATCGCGCCGCTGGCGAGCGAGCGCTGGTCCGTCCGCCTCGGTCACAATGTCTTTACGCACGGACGCTTCACCGAAAGCACGATCAGCCACGCTGTTGAAGCCTTCCGCCATTTTCGCGCGCTGATCCAGCGCCACAACATTCACCTGTACCGCGCCGTCGCCACCGCCGCCACGCGCGAAGCCGAGAATCGTAACCTGCTGCTGAACAGAATTTTTCGCGACAGCGGCATACGGCTTGAAGCAATTGATGCGACCGAAGAGGCTCGGCTCACGCGGCTCGCAGTGCACTGCTCGCTGCGCGATGCAAAACCGCGGATGATCGCTGATCTGGGTGGCGGCAGCCTGGAGATCAGTCTGCTTCGGGAGCGCCGCGTGGAGCATTCTCTTGCGCTTCCAGTGGGGACTGTACGGCTGCTGGAAAGTATGAAGCTTACGGGCGTGGTGAATGAGGACCGTTTTGGAAGGCTCCGGCATCACCTTGCTTCACTTTTGCGAAGCACGTGGCCGAGTCCTCCTTCGCTTGCGGGCGAACTCACGGTTCTTTGCGGGGGAAATGCCGAAGCACTCGCGCGCCTTTCTCCGGGTCCGAAATATCGCGGGATGCCGACCATCAATCTGCGTCTGTTGCGAGATCGCGTGTGGGAAATTTTGCGCCGCGATGTGCGCGCCCGGATGCGCGTGTTTGACCTTCGCCGCGATCGAGCGGAAGTAATCGGCATCGCGGCCGTTGTTATCTTGTGCCTTGCCGAACACACGCACATGGAGACTGCGCTTGTTCCCGGAGTGGGCGTTCGCGAAGGAATTCTCTACGACCTTGCGGCCGAGCATTTCCGATCACCTGGTGCGGATAAACATCGCGCGGAAGCTCTTATCGAACAGGCGCGCGGATTCGCGTCGCGCATGCACTGCGATCAAAAGCACTCAGAACACGTGCGAATGCTCGCTGCTTCTATGTTCGATCAGCTCGCGGACGTACATACGATGCCTCACGAGGATCGCTTGCCGCTGGAAATGGCAGCACTTCTGCACCATACGGGCATGAACGTAAACGTGCGCGGACATCACAAGCACGGCGAATATATTGTGCAGCACGCGGAGATGGGTGGAATCTCCGAGGGATTACAATCGATCGTGGCGTGCCTGGTGCGATATCACGGCAAGAGCGAACCAGAGGCGCACCACAAACTTTATGCATCCCTGACGGCGCGGCAACGACGGCGCGTCCGCGAATTGAGTTCGATTCTTCGAATCTGCCAACGGACTCGACGACGCGGGTATTCAATCAGTGCAAAACGTGCGCGTGAAAGTCCGTCGCAAGAGCGTGCGATTTCAGATTCATGCGCTGTCCGGCGCGGTGCTCGATCTTGCAGCGTTGACGCGCAAGGCGCGGCCGTTTGCGCAGGAATTCGGAGTGAGGGTGACATTTAAGCGCGGGCGCGTGGCGGTGCCGCAATCGCGGTCGGCAATGTCGCATGCCGCCACTATTACTTCGTGGAAGCCACCACTAACAGGAAATGTGTGGACGCTTAGCGCCTAAGATAAAGGTGTTGTAGCGTTCGGGCTAATCGTGACGCAGCGCGACGACGGGCTCGATGAGTGTTGCGCGCCGCGCGGGCAGCCAGCATGCTAGCGCCCCAACCGCGAGAAGCAGAGCAGGAACTCCAGCGAATACGGGCAACGTCACGGCCCCATTTCCCGCGAAAGTAACCGCGATTCCATACCCCACGGCCCAACCTGCTGCCGCTCCAATCACAATCACACTCATGGCTTCCGAAACGATTTGCAACACGACGCGGCCAGGAGCAGCGCCGAGCGCCATCCGGATTCCGATTTCCGTGGTGCGGTGCGAAACCGCGTAGGAAACCACAGCGAATATTCCGATCGCAGCAAGCACAAGAAGTAATGGACCGAGGACTACAAACATTCGCGCAGGGATGCGGCGGAAGAGAAGATTTTTTTCAATGTGCTCTCCGAGCGTTCTGACATCATAAATTGGGAGCGAAGGATCAATTTCTCGAGCTACACGCCGGATTTCATTTGCGAGTATTTTTCCGTCCCCGGCAAGGGCGCGCACGTGGATCTCTCCCATGGGAGCTGGGCGGTCGCGGTAGGAAAAATAAATGGCAGGCGTTGGCGGTTCACCAAAGGAATCGTACAGCGAATTCCGCGCGACCCCGATGATTACATAGCGATTGCCGCCTATCTCGAGGTGGCGGCCGATCGCGTCTGCGCTGCGGATATCTGCGCCAACATAGCGGCGAACAAATTCTTGGTTGACGATTGCCTGCGGCGGAGCGGTGGGGTCACGCAAGCCAGCGAAATCGGTGCCGGCGAGGAGCGGAATCGTCATCAACTCGAAATATCCGGGGGTCACTGTATTTGTCAGCGCGCGGTCGGGATTGGCATCACTGCGCGCACGCCCCTCAAGCGTGAATGCGCGCGACGGTAAGCCGTGAATATCAAGCGGCACCGACGTCGCAATCGCAACGGATTCCACACCGGGGAGAACGCGCAAATTCTCCTGTAATCTGCGCGCGAATTCCAGCGACGAAGCGGCATCTACGGGACGTCCTGTGAAATCGTAAGCAGCCAGCAGCACTCCTTCACGACGGAAGCCCGGATCGGTGTCGCGGGTCTCACGAAAACTGCGCAGGAATAATCCAGCGGCAACGAGCACCACAAGCGCAAGCGCGACTTCCATCCCCATAAAGGCATTGCGCAATCCGCTGCGGCCCACAACGCCGGAACCAGCTCGAAACGAAAGTTGCGGATTTACGCGCGCAAGCTGTAGTGCGGGCGCGACGCCAAAGACTAATCCGCACCCGATCCCAAGCAGTGTCGCAAATGCGAGCCCTGTAGCATCCACGCCGGTTTGAAATCGAATGGGAATCGCGCCGATGAATTCCACCGCGCGGAAAACATTCGATCCCCAGACAGCCACTGGTATTCCCAGTGCGACACCAAACAATGCGAGCATCAGGCTTTCCGATGTTAGAAGGCTCACGATCCGCCATCGGCCGGAGCCGAGCGCCATGCGCACAGCCATCTCGCGCTGTCGCGCACTCGCGCGTGCGAGCAGCAAATTTGCGGTGTTGCCGCACACCGCGAGCAACAATAGCAGCATCACTCCCTGCAGCGTCGCCACCGCACGCACGAGGAATCTTTGCGGGCCGCGCGGCGAGCTGTAAATCGGCAGAAGTTCGGCGCGCAGATTGCGATTTGTAGCTGGAAAATCGCGCGCGAGCTGCTGCATCGCGCCATCAAGTTCCGCCTGTGCTTGCGATCGCGTTACTCCGCCAGCGTAGCGTGCCATCAGTGAGTATCCACGCTCGTCTCGATCTTCCAGTTCGCGCGATCCGCTTATAAGCACTGGCGCCATCGTAGCCGGCACCCACATGTCGAAATCGATGCCTATCACCGTGCCCTGAAATTTTTCTGGAGCTACGCCAATCACCGCAAGCTGCTGATTATTGGCGCGGAAAGTTTTCCCGATTACGTTAACCAAGCCCCCAAAATGTGATTGCCAGTAGCCGTAGGAAATCACTGCCACCGCTTCCCCTCCAGGCCGCGCAGTGTCAGCGGCGCCGATCAACCTTCCTATCTCAGGTTGCAGACGCAACGCCGAAAAATAATTCCCGGAAACCAGCAAACCGTATGTCCGCTCCGCATGCCCCGTCTCACCTACGTTAAAAGGCGCCATGCGAAACGCGAAAATGTCGCGCAGTCCGCCGAGCCGCTCGCTCAAATCTCGATACTCCAGCCACGAAGCACTGGGATATCCGCCGTTTTCTGCGCGAGGCTCAATCAATATCAGGTTGCCCGAGTTCTGAACACCGGGCAGCGGCTGAAGCCACACGGCTTGAATCCACGAAAAGACGGCCGTGTTCACGCCGATTCCGATGCCCAGCGAAATAATCATGACGGCCGCAACACCCGGCATTCGACGGATCATTCGCCAGGCGTGAATCACGTCACGCCGCATGTTTTCAAGCCAGCTCATCAACTAATCCTCATTGCTAGCTGCTAGGGTTACCCACGGTGCTTGCCATGCATTTCCAGGAACATCTCTTTCAATTGGCCGCCGTAAAAATGCATCAGCACAATAACGACGACTACAACTGCGGCGACAACGAGTATCCGCACAAACGGTTTTCTCATGAAGTGATGCCTCCGAGAGCGTGAGCGAACATTTGGCGCGTGGACGGCGTATTCTGTTCAAGAGACACGCTGTCCCAATCCTGCGAGCGCAGAAATCGCGCGCGTAAAATGCTGTGATTTCTTCGCACTGTAGGTATGAGACGGATGCGAGTCAATTCATATTTCGCGCTCACGCTGGAAACCGAACAAAGAGGGCTCGAATGTCCGGAAAGTCGTTACCGAAACCAAAGAAATCGGTGCGCACAAGGAAGATTGATCCCCGCGTCCGCCATACCCGAGACATTCTCGGTGACGCGCTTGTCGCGCTGATCCATGAAAAACCTTTCGATTCGATCAGAGTTCAAGATGTCCTTGATCGTGCTGGCGTGGGTCGCTCGACCTTCTATACGCATTTCACGGATAAAGACGACCTGTTTCTCAGCGATGTGGAGGATTTCTTCGGCATGATCGCAAGTTTGCTCACCACTCGCCGCGAAGTCTCTGATCGCGTGGCCGCGGTGCGCGAATTGTTCGCGCATGTGGGGGAGTCGCAGAAATTTCTCGCAGCGCTCGCTGCGGCGGGCAAAGTGCAGGACATTTTCGAACTTGGCACAGGGATCTTTGCCCGTGGCATCGAAGAACGCCTCGCTGTTATGCCTCGCGCGCGAAATCTTGAACGAGGCCAGCGCGCCGCAATGTCGCACGCCCTGGCAGGGGCAATGTTTTCGCTACTTTCATGGTGGCTAAATCAGAGCGTCCGCGAATCGCCCGAACAAATGGACGACACATTTCACCGCATGGTGTGGGCGGGGGTCGCGCCGCCTGTGCCTGCGCGCCCGCAGAAAGCGCCCCCTCGATAGCTTCGCCGTCAAACAGCCGCTCGCTGCCATCAATTCCTCAACCTGTTACAATGGCACGTTTGCTTATCCCGCTTTACGCTCGACGGGCGACGGAAGGGTCAGTCCTTATATGCTTGTTTATCTTGTGCGACACGGTATTGCCATCGATCGAGACGATCCAGATTGCCCCTCCGATCCCGAGCGTTTTCTCACTCCAAAAGGGATCGACAAAACCCGCAAAGCGGCCGATGGATTCTCCCAAATGGGCGCGAAACCAAGCGCAGCACTTTCCAGCCCATATCTTCGTGCCATACAAACTGGAGAGATATTCTGCGAAGCGATTGGAATTTCAACGAGCAAGATCAAGAAAACGGATGCCCTGAAATCGGAAGCGTCTCCGAAACTGATCATCGATGAACTTTCGAAAATGAAAGACGAAGAAGAAGTAATTTGTTTCGGCCATGCGCCGCACATGGATGAAGTGATCGCCTCACGTAACACACGCATCGAAATCGCTCACTGAGCTCAAAAAAGCCGGCGCGGCTTGCCTGGAAATTCATTCGTTCTCGCCGGTGGATGGAACGCTGGTGTGGCTGGTGACGCCGCACATTCTGCGCGATCTCGATTAATCTCCCGCGAATTTTTCCATCGGCACTATCATTACGGGGCGATCCAACTCCGTTTCAAGCAAATGTCTCGCAGCTGCAAGATTTGATGCCAGCGGCTCCGCCCCTTCATATCCGGCAGCGCGAATCACAACTTCATTATGCCTGTGCAGATATTGTGATACGGCGGATTTCACGCAGGGGATCGCTCACGAGCGCTACTGCTAGCCGCAAAATTCCCGACAGAAACAAAACTCCCGCAGCTTCGCCGCTCTTCAACCCGGCGAATTCAGTGTCCACATCTTGCGGCAAAGCACCGCGGTGATACCGTGCGATCAAAGCAATCACGTGCATCCGCTCCGCAGACCACCCTGGCGGAGGATTGCGGTGGTGCACCAGTTTGTAGCTGGTCTTGTGATGATTTTTGTGCGCGTCGTGCAAACCCACGTCATGGATTATCGCGGCACATTCCAGCGCGATTCGAGAGTGCGGCACGCCGCTGGCGCTCAATCCTGTCGATTGCAGGCCATCGAAAATCTGCAACGCGAGGCGAGCAACTCTGCGCGAGCGTTGCGGATCAGGGTCAAGATAGCTGGCCCACGCAGCGAGCAATTCCACGCGGTCGCGGTCAAGTTCTTGTTGTTGGGGAAGACCGGCGCGCCAATCGTTCCAGACAGATTTCTCGCCGTCTGCGAGCTTGTGATATTGCGCCAACAATTTCGCACGCTTGAGTCCAATTACTGAAAGCCATTTAATGCGCTCATTTTCTGAAATTCGATTTCGCAAACCGATGAGATAGCTCTGCAGAACATCGAGATCGTGTGTGTCGCCGAGTATGTCTTGCACCCGGCGGAAATTCGCGCTCCAGAGTTCGTAACGATGCGGCAGAAAATTTTCCACGAAATAACGGAAGTGTTTCACGCTGACGCGCAACTTGTGAATCGAAATCTTGCTGCGCGAGCGCATCGCAAACCTGTGCCGCTGCCAACAATCTTTCCAGTGTTCGAGTGCGAGCAGGCCAACCACTGCGCCATCGCGCGGGAGTTTCATCGCTCGTTCGGGTAATTTGCGAGTCCAGCCGCGCCAGCGCTTTGCGGGGAATTTTCGCAGTCGCTTCGCCGCCCGCTTTTCGCCGCGCTGTTCCAGTTGATCGATTTCCCACAGCAATTCCTCGCCCGCCGGTTTATTTTTCATGTGCAACTTCTGCAGCAACCCGACGAGGACTTGCGCATCTCGAATCTCTCCCATGCCGTCGAGCAGGCGCTCAGATTCCGCCTCTACGCGCTGCCAGTCGCTGCTGGGATCAACGGCTTCCAGCGCCACTGCGATCGAGCGGCAACGGCGAAGCGCAGTGCGCAAATCGTGAACGGCATCCTCATCGAAATCTTTCGCGGCCTTGCGCGCCAATTTCGACACACGCTTCATCCAGTGATGAGGATCAGATTTTTTCGCTTTTTTCGTCTGTGAGGTTTCTTCCGGCTTCGCTGCGGGCGGCATCGCCAAAGATTCTGACGAATTTTCAGACTTCTGCTTTTGCATCACGAGTGAGCGCCTCTGCGGGCGCTTCAATTGCTGTTGCAGCGGACGTCATGGGCGCGACCGGCTCGCGTTTGGCTTCTCCACCATCCGAGCCTGCAGCTGCTGCGGGAGTTTCCAGCACGGGGCGCGTTGGCTCGCCCTCCACTACCCGCGCGATTCCGGCGCGCAACTTTTCAAAAACTTTCTTGGGATCAGGCGTCGCGTCCACCACTTTAAATTTATATTCTTCTGCGAGCCTATCAAACTGCTCCAGCAGCGAACTCTGATAACGCCGAAAACTTTCGTACATGTCTTCGGTGGAGTGAACGTCCATTCCAGATTCCCAGTAATCGAAACCCCGGGTGAATACAACGCGTGGAATTAAATCGTCCACCGCAATCCGCAGGTAAAACACTGCGTCCGGTTTCGGCGCGAAACTGTAAACACTCCGAATCCAATCCGCGTCGAGCGCCCGCACCATCGCGCGCGCAATCAGCGAATAGATGTACCGATCCGTGAGAACGACGAATCCTGCGCGCAACGCAGGAATAATTTCATGCTCGAGACGGTCCGCGAAATCCGTTGCGTAGAAAAGGCTAAGCGTAATCCTTCCGAGAGTGTGCCCCTCTTTCGCGCGCTTAATTCCCTTTCCCACGAGTCCCGAACGCGAAAGCCCTGTGTCGAGCACGGCGTGGCCCTTTTGCTCCAGCCACTCCTTCAGTAATGCAATTTGAGTCGAGCGGCCCACACCATCGGTGCCCTCGATCACAATCAGCTTGCCAACCAAATCAGTGCTGCGCATTCCTGGCAGCGTGACGCCGTATGACTCTCTCATGGAGCCACCCGCAGTTGCTTGGCGCGCTCAAGTTTCGAAATCACTTGCTGGCGCATGATTTCCTGCTGCTCTTCGATGGGCAGCGTCGCGTCAATCACGGTCAATCCGTATTCCGGAACCATTTTTTCGTACTCGTCGATGATGCGGCCCTGGAATTGGCGGAAACTTTCGTCAGGATCTTCGGAAAGCCCGAGATCGAGTCCTGCCTCGTAGTATTTGAAACCACTGCGAGCGGCGTGCAGGCGGCTGATCGAAACTTCCAACGGCACGCGATAATAAAATGCCTGCGTCGGCTTCACCGCGAAAGAATAGAGATCGCGCACCCATGCAGGGCTCAGGCCGCGAGCAACGTCGCGCGCGAACGCGGTGTAAATGTAACGGTCGCAGAGGACGATTGCTCCTGCCTTCAGGAGCGGGATGATATTTCTCTCCATGCGATCGGCAAAATCGGTGGCATGAATCAGGCAAAAACTCGCGGGCGTGAGGAGCCGCTTTTTCTTACCGCGCTTCGTGGTGTCTTTTACCACCAGCGAAGAATTCCACTCGCTGAACACAACTCCGAAGCCCTCAGAACGCAACCACTGATGAAGTAGCGCGAGTTGGGTAGATTTCCCCGAACCGTCGATGCCTTCGACGATAAAGAGCCTTCCCGGAAAGCGATGGTCGCCATACTTCTTCATTTTATGGATTGGCCCTCGAGCGGTAGCCGCCCAAATAAGTGCTGGCGTGAGCCCCGGGGACCGGATTGTACCAAAGCCGACGTTACGCTTGCATTAAAACTCGCGAGTTCGGCGAACCTTGTAAATGACAGAAACAACACGACTTACTCACGTCCCGCGTTTTGCGCCCGCAGCCTCGCGTAAATGCTCATCCATCCATTGGACCACCTGTGACCGGTATTCGTCGCTCTGCAACTGGATAATGGATTGGTGCGTACCGCCGCGGACGGTGATCAGTTTTGTTTGAACATGTGCAGCCTCGAGTGCCTTCTCAAATTGTTGTGACTGTTCGAACGGGACGACATCGTCCGCGTCGCCGTGGATCAGAAGGGTAGGTGGGCTTCCTGATTTCGCGTAGTGAATCGGCGAAGCTTCGTCGAGTTGTTTCATAATCGCTGCAGTAGCCGCAGGGTTCGCAGGCACAGGTTTCCCCAGCAAAGCGGAGAGGACCATCATCCCCTGCTGAACTTTGCCCAACGAAGACAAATCGGACGGCATCGCCGCGCCGATTACGCACTGCACGCGTGCACTTTGGTGTTCTACCGGATCGCCGTCGTTCGCGTCTCCGAGGCCGGGCATCATACCGAGCAAACTTGCGAGGTGCGCTCCCGAGGAATAGCCAACCGCACCGATCCGCCCGGGACTAATTCCGAATTGTTTCGCGCGGAAGCGCACGAATCTTACGGCGCGTTGTGCATCTTCGATCTCAGCTGGCCAGTGAAATCGAGGAAGCGCGCGGTGATCGATCGCGAAAACTGTGTAGCCTGCTTGCACGAGCGGGAATGCGAGCGCGTTCAAACCCTCGGCCGAATTTTTTAACGGACGCGCGCCGTAATCGAGCGGTGCGCTCCACCCGCTGCCAAAAATGTAGATCACTCCAAAACCATTTGGTTTTGCGGGATGATAGACGTCCATCAACAGCGCGAGGCCAGAATACATCCCGTAGATCAGGTCGCGATCTACGTGTGATACGCCTGCGATTCCGCTGTCGCGGCTTGGCGCAACGCTTTGTCGGGCGTGAAGTTGTATTGCCAACATCGCGAATAGTGCGGCGATTGTCAGCACTGCCAGCGCGCTCTTTTGAAACGTGCAGCGGTTGCGCGATTTTCGCTCGGAATGGGTTTTTCTATTCACAGCCACTTTTCCGCCTCACTTACATTATGCAGAATTTCGAGTGCGCCTAATTCGCACAGGCACTCGCCTCGGAGCCGGCGCGAATGGCTGTTCCGCGGTAGCACTCCGAGAAACGGGACGTGCGCACGCTGCGATGCGAGCGCATCATCAACATTGTCGCCGAGATATAGCGCCCCTGCAGGATCGCGTCCCGCAAGAATTTTGAGCAGCCCATCGGGATGCGGCTTCAACCGTTTGATGTCGTCCATGGTCACAATGCGCTTGAACAAACCTTCTGCTTTGGCGCGCTTCAAAGTGAACTCCAACTCCGAGCGCGTACGTCCGGTAAATAATGCCAACTCTGCGCGCCGCGCCCACCGGCGAAGCGTCGCAATCGGGAGCAGCCAGCGTTCCCGCAACACGTTGCCGCCAACATTCTCGTTTTCCTTATCGCCCCAATAAAAATGCATGAATCGGCGCTTCACGTCCTCGTATGCGGCGTTACCGCCAAAAGAACCGATCCAATCCGTTGTGAGCCGCCAATCATCATTGTAGCCGCCCTTGGACTTCCACTCTTGAATCTGCGCCGCCGTTACACGCTGGCCAGTAAAGTGGCGCACCGTTTGAATCGTGCTGCGGTGAAACGAACCACTGACGTCCACTAACACGCCATCTACGTCGAAAATGAGTAGCTCGACCTTGCGTTTCGTCTTGGATTTCTTCAACTTACGTAGCCCTTCTTGTCTTCAATCGACTCAACTGACTCAATTCGCGAATAAACCGCTTCATCTGCACGCGCGTGCCGATCGTAATTCGGACGAATCCGGGGCGTCCGAAATCCACGGCACGATCGCGCAACAAAATGCCGCGCTTGCGAAGCGCGCCAAGAATTCTCGGCGCGTCGTCTCCAAAATCCACGAGCACAAAATTTGCAACGCTCGGAATCGTGCGTACGCCAAGCTTCTGCAGCGCCGCGACAAGCATTTTCCTGCTCGCGCTAATTTCCCCGGCGTATTTCCGAACTGAACTTGCATCTTGTATGACTGCTTCCGCTGCAGCCATCGCTGCGCAGTTCACTGGAAATGGTTCGCGTGTTCGACGCAACCATTGCATCAACTCCTCGCCCGCGAAGATGCAGCCGAGACGAAGACCGGCCATTCCCGCAGCTTTCGAAAACGTCCGCAGCACGATCAGATTTGAATATCGGCGGATCCACGGCAAAACAGTTGCGCGCGAAAACTCGAAATATGCTTCATCAACGATGATCAGCGTTTTAGGATTTGCATTAATGATGTTTCTGATGGCGGCGTCACTGAGCAGCGTGCCAGAAGGATTGTTTGGATTCGCAAGGAAAAACGCCTGGGGCTTCTTGCGAAACGCTGCGGCCAAATCGCGCGCTGGAAATTTCATCTCCGAGTCGTAACGCAGCGACTCAATCCGCGCGCCGGCGATATCCGCGCAAAAGCGATACATCGGGAAGGTCGGCTCAACTAATAACACGCGTGACGCGGCTTCAAGAAAGGTATGCGCAATCTGCGCGATCGCCTCGTCCGCCCCGTTGGTGATCATCATCTCTGCAGGAAGTACGCCGAAATATCGCGCCAGCTTATTCGTGATGTAGGCGTACTCCGGGTACATCGCGATGCGTTCGGCGCTGAGCCCGCGAATCGCGCGCAGCACCGCTGGCGAACACCCCATCGTGTTCTCGTTGAAGTCGAGGCGCAGCGATCCTTCGCGGCCTTCTGGCATGGGCGGATAGACCGGCAAACGCCGAACGCGCTTCGGAATTTGCACTCCAAGTTTCACTTTTTCGCCAGCTCTCGCTTTCAGTTCCCGGCTTCGCTTCGCGCGCTTTTGCACTCGCCGCGCGCGACATTATCTACTCGCTGTCCGCGCCGCTAAATGCTAATTTCCGTCCGCGCTCCTCAGCCATTTCTGCATACCGTTGCGCGGAGCGCAGGGAGTAAGCCATGCACAGCATATACGTCAGCATGTTTCATCTCGGAGTTCCGTTGGCCGAGAAAATTCTGCGCTCGATCACGATATACTTTTTTCTCGTTGCCGGATTGCGACTTGCCGGCAAACGCGAACTAGCGCAGTTGAACCCATTCGATCTCGTCGTGCTGCTTACGATTTCGAACACCGTGCAAAACGCAATCATCGGCGACGACAATTCCGTAACGGGCGGCATCATCGGCGCGGCCACGCTGCTTCTCGTCAACTACCTATTCGTGCGATTTCTATACTCGCATCCCAAGGCTGACGAGCTTGTTGAAGGCAGCCCTGACGTGTTGATCGAAAACGGCAAACTTCTGCCGGATCGTCTGCGCAAAGAACTGATCCTCCACTCCGAACTCGAAGCCGCAGCGCACAAACAAGGATTCGGTTCTCTCGACGAAGTAGATCGCGCCGTACTCGATCCCGGCGGCTCAATTTCGTTCACCGCGAAAAAACCAGGACCCGACGAATCTCGCCACAACGAACTCCTGAGAAAAATCGAAGAACTTTCTCGGCAACTTTCTACGATGCGTACTGCGCCGGACCGCCCGACTGCATAGCGCTCGGATTTCATACTAGATCTGCGCACTTCAGCCTTGCCGTTCACGCGCAAGCGCGTCGAGAAAATTCTCAAATTGCGCCTGCCCCGCATCCCGGCGTTGTTCAAACGTCACTCCCAATCTCTCTGAAAGCCGCTCGCCGATCTGCCGCGCCAAGCGATCTCGTGTGTGCATATCGAGCGTGAACCGGCGCTCAAGAAAACTGTTGAGCAAACGGACGTCTTCGCCAGTAAGGCGCGAGACTCCCCATCGCACGGAGGGCGGAGGAGGGGTCGCGGTCGGATTCAAAACCAGCGCCGCTCCGAGCGGTGCATCGGCAGTCGACGCGCTACCTACACCAATAGCCGACGTCAGCGATATGCCGGTCGATCCGCTGCGCGTCGCTGGCTCTGCCCACGGCGCGGCTCCTTTTTCCAGCGGCCGCTCATGCACCACAACTGTACCCGCGACAATATCCCCGACGCGCCTGTTCTGCCGGCTGATCAGCGCAGTAGTCAGTCCCACTGCGTATACACCTGGCAATTGGTCCACAAAACGCACCAGGTTCCGCAAAATCGCTTGCGGCACCGCGATGGGCCTGCCGGATTCGTGAATCACGCGCAAATGCGTCCACCGTTTTCCGGGAGTCTGCCCATTCCAAATCGATTCGAAGATCGCGAAGTACCCGTAGTAAATCGAAAACGCGACAAAAATCGCGATGGCTTCGAACCACACGCTGACATTGATGAACTCGAATCGATCGAGAACTTTGCTCCACGCGACCAGCAGGCCCAGCAAAATAAATCCGAGTATCTGAATGATGCTATCGATGAGCACCGCGAGACACCGGCTTCCGACTCCGGCGAGCGGGAAATCGAACACCGTCTGCTCCGGTGTTTCGATGGTAAGCTTATCGCTCCAGGCACCTGAACTAGGATCCGACGACACCTATGCCCTCCGCACGATGGCTGAACAAACGGCGGCCCCACTGGGCGCGGCTCGCAGAATTGGAGCAGCGCGCAGGTCGCAGCGGGGTCCGCGCATTGTCTCACAAAGAGTTGCAGGAGTTGGGCCTGCTGTACCGCCAAGTGGCGTCCGATTTGGCCGCGCTGCGCGAAGACCCGAACGAAGTTGAAATGGCGCGATCGATCAACCAACTGCTGGCTCGCGCGCACAATTTGTTGTACGCCGGACGCGGACATTCCGGCTGGGGCATCGTGGAGTTTTACACCAGAACATTTCCGCGCATATTTCGCGAAACATTTCCCTACACTCTGGCCGCAGGCGTTTTGTTTTTGATGGCGGGATTGATGGGCGCACTGCTCTCGTTCCGCGACGCAACATTTGAACGATTTCTCCTCGGTCCGCAAATGATGGAAAGCATCGCCGAGCACAAGATGTGGACGGAATCTGTTCTCACGATCCAGCCCGCTGCGGCCAGCGGGATCATGACGAATAATCTCGCGGTATGTTTCGCCGCGTACGCAATGGGGATCACTGCCGGGATCGGCACGATTTACATGATGCTGCTCAATGGACTCTTGATCGGCGTAGTGGGCGTGGCCTGTTACGAAGGCGGAATGTCGTTGCCGCTGTGGAGTTTTGTCGCCCCTCACGGAGTGTTGGAACTGCCCGCTATTTTCATCGCGGGCGGTGCAGGACTTTTGCTCGCGCGCGGATTGCTCTTCCCCGGAAATCTGCCACGCGGCGATTCGCTGCGGCTCGCAGCCGGCGAAAGCGTGCGTCTGCTTCTCGGCGTGATTCCAATTCTTATCATCGCCGGGACGATTGAAGGATTCCTGTCGCCCAGCCTGACGATACCCGCCACAATAAAATTTATCTTCGCAGCAGGATTGTTTAGCCTTTTCGCCGCATATCTTGCTTTTGCCGGACGCGAAAAAAATATCGGCGCGACGGCTTTCTCTGTAACTTCGGAAAACTTACCCGCGCCCGTAGGTAATTGAAATCAAATCGCTTCGAACGAAGCGGCTGGTCCTAGATTCGCGCTCGATCCACCTAAACCAGTCCCACCCTATCCGTATTTCAGTTAAACTAACTTGAGATCGATTATGGCCCTAGATTGGTCAAAGTGTCCCGCCGTGGAAAGCGTGCCTGGGAAAGTCAGTGGAGCCTGGGTTTTCCGCGGCACGCGCATGCCTGTTTCGGCGGTATTCGAGAATCTTGAGGACGGCCTTACCGTCAGCGAGATCGTTGAAATGTACGATGGACTGACTCTCGAGCATGTGAAAGCAGTTTTGGATTTCGCGGCACAGAGCTTGGAAACGCCGTCTCTTTCCCGCCAATGAAAATTCTGTTCGACCAGGGAACGCCAGTCGGAATTCGGCGGGTGCTTTCAAGCCATGGTGTAAAAACCGCGCGCGAGAAAGGTTGGAGTACGCTACTAAACGGCGAATTGCTTCGTGTCGCCGAAGAAGCTGGGTTTGACGTCCTACTCACGACCGATACAAATCTGAAATATAAGCAAAACTTGCAGAATCGAAAACTCGCGATCGTGTCTCTAAATCGAAACCGCTGGAGCCTTGTATCTGGCAAACTGCCGCAAATCATTGCCGCAATTGAATCAGCCGCGCCCGGAAGCTACACGCTCGTTGACGTCGCTTTATCCTGAGCGTCAAGTGTTCTAGCGAAGTATTACGTTTCGCTTGAATTCACGCGAGATCAATTTCGATCCCACCCACCCAGCCAGCCGCAAGGTTATAAATCACAGCGCCGATCGCCGCGAATACCCCGCCAAGTATTCCGTAAAAGATCGGAAAGATCACAATCGCGAGCGTTCCAAACAGCATGCCGTACGGTCCCTCCTTCGGGCCGAGCATACTTGCTCCTAGCAGCCCGATCAGAGTGAAAACCCCTCCAATGAGGAGCCCGAGAAGCCCATATACAATCATCGCAATCTTGAATGCGGAGCCCGGAGAGACGCGCTTCACCACTGCCATAGCAAGTTCCTCCTTGATGGGTAGTTACGAATTGCGCGCGATGCTAGCAACTTATATCGAGCGCCACAAGATAATTGCGACTGGCGCAAGTCCCGAAGCGATCGCGGTAGAAAACGCCTACAAAAGTCCCCGATCCTTCGTCTCCAAATAATTATTCACTAGCGCGGTGCTCAGCGATCCGGGAGTAATTTCCAGCGCCAGTATCCCCTGCTGCCGCATTCGCCGCATCAGCAACTCGCGGCGCTGAATCATTTCGAGCGCGGCAGCGTGCTCATACATTTGGCCCACGTTTTTCGGAACAGCCCGGCCCAGATCGGCAAGTTCGGGCTGTGCGATCGCGCCAAACATTACCAGATGTCGCGAAGAGAGTTGAATCGCGCCCTCAATCACCTCAGGAGTCGCCGGCGTCTCGCTCAGATCGGTAAGCCACACCACAAGCGCGCGGCGTTTTTGCGCCGATAACAGCGCAGCGCTTGCGCGAAGATGGTTCGCCTCATACGGTTCGGCGTGAACGAGCGAGAGGCTTTCCACCAGCGCCCGCAAATGTGCCGGTCCGCGCCCCGGCGAAATATCCTGTTGAATCCGCCGGCCATACGCCAGCAATCCAACGTTATCCCCGCTATACATCGCAACTTGCGCGAGGCTCAACGCCGCATTCACCGCGTAATCCAATTTGCTCGGCCCATCCACGCGCGCGCGCAGCAATCGCCCCGCATCGAGAACGATCCACACACTCTGGCTGCGCTCAAGTTGATAGACCTTGCTCACCAACTTCGCGCGGCGCGCCGTTGCCGTCCAGCAGATTTCGCGATACTCGTCTCCCGCTCTGTACTCGCGCAGACTTTCGAACTCGCGGCCTTGTCCGCGGCGCTGTCGCAATCGCCGCTCCATCTGCACCTGTTTGCTGCGAATCAAATAAAGCATCGCTTTACGCGACGCTTCGAAATTCGGATACACGCGAATCGTTTGCGTGAGATCTGCGGAAGCCCACCGCTCCGCGATACGTAGCACGCTCTGATAGCGAATGATCACGCCGCCAAAATGCGCGTCGCCGCGTTCACTGGGAAGAATTTCGTAATCGGCGCGTCCCTTCCCTCCCGCGCGCGCGGTAATTTCAACATCTGGCGGAATTTTGCGCGCCGAGGGTGGCACGTCGTCCACGATGTGCGCGATGATTCCCAGCGATCCGCGATTTCGCAATTCCAGCGAGATTTTATTGGCCGTGCCGAATGCCGCAGGCGCAGCCCACGCGCGCGCCACGCTCAATTGCTCAGGCTTCGGCAGCCGCGCGAAATCCCACGCCCAGATCGCGAACGCGAACGCGTCCCACGCGAACATCGCGTACAGAAATCGCGCGTCCCACCACGCCGGCCCCAGCCAAACAAATCCCAGAAGCAGCAAAAGATAAAATCGCGGACCGAATCCAATCGCCCACCGTCGTCCGCGCTGCACACCTGCCGATATTCCTGGAGGGACAAGCGAGGCGATCGGTCCGCGCGATACCAATGGCGCTATATCGGGAATGGCTGCGGCTGCCATGATTTACGAAGCGGCTTCAAACTGCGAAGCAGCGGCAATCACTTAGGCACCTCAACCGCTGCCAGAATATCCGCAATCACTTGATCGGGAGTGATGCCTTCAAGATCCGCCTCAGGTTTCAGCAGCAACCGATGACGCAGCACCGCCGGCGCCACAGCTTTCACGTCATCCGGAATCATGAAATCGCGTCCATCAAGCGCAGCCGTAGCTTTTGCGGCGAGCAACAAATTCACTCCCGCACGCGGGCTCGCACCAAGACTCACCGCGAGCCAGTCACGCGAACGCCGAATCACATTCGTCACATACGTCAGCAGCGCAGGCTCCACGCGCACCGCCGCAACTTCCGCGCGCGCTCCCGCAAGCCATCCCTCAGGAAGTGGCTCCAGCGCGAGCCTCTCAATTTCGCGCGCATCGAATCCCGTTTGGTGATGCCGCAGAATTTCCGCTTCTTCTTCCGCGCCCGGATACACCACGCGAATTTTTACCAGGAAGCGATCAAGCTGCGCTTCGGGCAATGGATACGTCCCCTCAAATTCGATCGGATTCTGCGTGGCAAACACGGTAAAAAAATCCGAAAGCGGATAAGTCGTCCCATCAATCGTCGCCTGATATTCCTGCATCGATTCCAGCAACGCCGATTGCGTCCGCGGCGGCGTGCGATTGATTTCGTCCACCAGCAAAAGGTCTGTAAAGATCGGCCCGCGATGCATCGAAAAAGTTCCCGCCTGCAAATTAAATACGCTCGTGCCCAGCACATCAGCAGGCATCAGATCGGGAGTGCACTGCACGCGCCGGAATTCCAGCCGCCCCACCCGTGCCAGCGCTTTCACCGCCAGCGTTTTCGCGAGGCCCGGCACGCCTTCGATCAGCGCGTGTCCTCCGCACAGCAGCACCAGCAGCATCTGATCGAGCGCCGCGCTCTGCCCCACAATCACGCGAGCCATTTGGCCGCGCACGTGCGCCGCAAACCGCGCTACTTGTTCTGCCATGAAGATTTCTCCCCAACGGCCCGCGGGTTGAGCTGAAGCAGGCCGATATAATGTTCCAGCGAACTAACAATTCGCAGAGCTTGTGTTTCGCTGATCGCCGCATCCGACGAAGCGCGGTCCGCCTCTTGCATCGTTTCGAATAATCCCGGCTCGCTCCAGTGCAAACGCTCGCGAACCGTATTGTAAATTTGCCGCACCGGAGCCGACGCCGGCAATCCCAATCGCCGCGTCACCAGAAATCGAAAACGCTGCCATTCCGCTTCCACCGCCGAAGGCGCGGCGTGCGCGCGATGATACAGCGCTCCCAGCGTTTCCACGAATTCCAGCGGCGAAAGCCGCGATTCCACCACGGGTTTTCGCAATGGACCCGTGCGTCGTCCGAATCCCACAATCACAAATAAATAAATCAATCCGGATTGCGCCAACGCCCAGATAATCGGCGTGCCCGCAATGTAGCTGCCGAGCGACCGCCGCACTCCGTGGTAATACTCGTCCCACAAAACGCGCGTGTTTGCAGGATCGCCTGCACCGCCCGGAATTCCACCAACAATATTCAAAAGAAAATTTAAATCGTTTGTCTGCGCGATCGTGCTGTTTGTAAACGGCATCGCGCTCGCCACCCAAATTACATCGCCGCGCCCAAATGGATATTCCACCGCAACAATATTTCCGTCTTTCGCGTAAAGCGGCACCGCGGCCTGCAATGGACTATCCCAACTTTCATCAGCATCGGTCGTAATTTGCGGGGCTCTGCGATTTAGCAGACTTGGCGCGGCCGCGGAGTACGTCTGCGTCGTCGCGTAAATCGGATTCGTGCGCGTCACTCCCGCGCCAGGCAGCGCGTCCGCCACACTCGCGCCGGTAGCGAGCAAGCGCCCGCCGCGTTCGACAAAGCTGCGCAATTGCTCGCGATCCTGCGCGCCGGCCGTTCGCAGATTCGGCTCGGCAAGAACCAGCACAACTCCCTTGGCATCGGTGGGCAAATCGGAAAGTGGCGATTCCCACCGCTCGACGTGATATCCCAAAGCTCCAAGCAATTGATACGCGGCTTGCGCGCCATTCGCCGCATACGAATAGCTTGACGCTTCAGGACCATTGATCGCTTTCGGCTGCAGCAACGCCGATGCCACCACCAGCACTACCAGCAACGCGAACGCGCCGCCTACGAGCCGGCGGTCGGCGCGGTCAAGGGCAACCGGCATTCGAGCTTCTCCAAGTGAGCGACCGCCGAAGCGAAATCCTGTTGCGTGGCAGGCTCATCCGCATACCACACAATTTCAAAGCTCCGCGTTAAGGCAGAAAGCGCCTCCGCCCGCGCCGCGCGAACGGCAGGATTGGGTAGCGTTGCGCCAGCGATTGATGACGTTCCCATCGACGCTCCAGCCATGCGATCTTCGCGCGGCCTCGCCAACAACAATCGCAAATACTCGCGCGGCGTGCGCGATTGCTCCAGCTCCCAGATACCCATCTCCGCCAGACGGTACACCCCCGCCCAATATCCGCAATGAATCGCATCGCGATAATCTCCGCGCGCCGCCGCAGCCGTCGCCTCGCGCACCCACTGGCCCGAAGTCTTCACGGGAAACGCTGGCGCCTCGAGTCTTAAATTTTCGCGACGCGCCACGCCGCCCAGCACCCGCACCAGAATCCACACCAGCGCAAAAAATCCAATTACGATCACTCCGTACAACACGATGCCGCGAACCGGTTTATTTCCCCGGATAACCTGGAACAATTTGTCCAGTAAATTCACCACCCAGCGCAACAATTTGTCCCACAGTTCGCCCAGCCACGATTTTTTTTCGTGCGCTTGATTAAACTCTTTGCGATTCAAAATCTCTTCGAGTTTGGCTCGCGCGGAATCTGCCGATGCCTCTTGCGAAATCGATTCCAGCTTCTTCGCTTCCTCTTCCAGCGCGCGGACGCGATCGATATCTGCGTTCAACACCACAATTCTCTCGGCCGCCCGGCCCGCATTGTCCGCGAGAGTAAATTTGAGTTCGCTGGTGGGAACTTCGTAATCCTGGCCCTGCGCTTCCACGTACCACACGTCCGGAATATCGGCCTTCAATGTTTCCGCGTGCCCAGGCTGCGCCGTTAAGTGGTCCCGCTGATCTTCAATCGCTTTTTCGACGCGCTTCAGCTCAGCACGGTACTCGCCAATCGACATCGGATGCGCGGCATCCGCCGGCATCGCCAAGTTCGCCGATGCCCCTCCCCCAATGATTAGAATTGCGATTGCAAATCGACACGCGGCCAAGTTTGCCAGTGGTTTTCGGAAATTGGACCGATTCATTTTCACGGCGCCAGTGGCGCTGGGCCCGGGTCAGGCGTCGCAGGAGCAACAGGAGCGATAGGAGTAGCGGACGCCGCAGGAGTCCCCGGCGCGAGCATTACGTCGAGGTCAAACGCTTCCTTCCGTACGCGCACGTCGTAGTAGATCAATGCGAGCGCCATCGAAATCAATGGTCCCGTAAGTGTCCCCGCAATCCCAGCGCTTAGCGATTGCAAAATCACCAGCCATGCGGGCATGAACGCATGCCTGAACGTAATCAATAGTGAAGGAATTGTCGTCGGCAAAACAATCGCCGTGTTGATACCAAACGCAATCGCGAACATTACCACGATCCCCAGAAACACCCTGCCCCGGTGCCCCTTCGTAAGAGATCCGCTCCGCGCCAGCGAATCCACCGCCCCTCGATTTTCCAAAAGCAATACCGGTATCGCCAGCGAAAACCGCATCATCACCCACACAAACAATGCGATCGCTCCAAACAGCACCAGAATCGTCACCACCACTCCCAGCGCCGGACTCACCAGTGACAACGCGGATCCCGCGGCTACCGCTGCAATCGCAGTCACCACAGAAACTGCGATCCACACCGCCATCAGGATCAAAAACATCAGAAGACAGAACGCCACTAAAGCGCCGATGCGTCCTCGAATTTTCCGGTACGCATCTCGAATCGTGCTCGGTTTTCCGAGATACACCGACGACACCGCGAACGTTGTCGCGCAAACCGCGGCGACATAAATCAGTCCGTAAAACAAATAGAAAATGAAAAGTAATCCAAACACCGAACCCAGCGTTGCCAGCGCTCGCTGAGCATCTGCCGGCGAGCCTGGCGTCACGCCCGCAAAAGGTGTGAACGTGTTGCGCGTCATCATCGCCAACACCATCGTGCCCAGCACGATCAGCGTTTCCGGCAGCGCCATGATCCCGCAAAATAAAAAAAAGTTATTCCGGTAAAGCGTGAACGCCCGATCCAGCAACTCGCCCAACCCCAGCGGACGCAGGTCCACGGCAGCTTGTAATTGTTCAGGCATCAGATTCGGATGTAACCACAGCGTTACGGGGAATGCAAGCACGGTACCACCCGTGCCGGTCCGCCTCCAAGCTAGGACGGTCTTTACGTTGCCGTTGCCGTTGCCGTTGCCGTTGCCGTTGCCGTGGCTGTGGCCTTTTCCGTCCTGCGGCCTGTAGGGCCGCACGCTAAACGTCAGCCCAGGCCGGAAGGCCTGGGTATCCTCCGCAAAAAAATAATTCCGGAGCGCCGTAGGCGCGGCACCAAGCCACGGGTGCTCGCAACAAATCAAAACCACGCCAGCTCGTAAAATTCGGTGAACCCTCGTTCCCTCCGCCCGGACTCATCAACTTCGCCCATTCCGGAGTCACCCAAAAGGCTGCCCGCCTGCCCCCGCGTCCTAGTACGTATAGTACTCTTTTCTTATCTTTATCTCTTGACATCCTTTTCGAGAAATGAGACAATACGCTCGCAGAATTCCGTCTAAATTCAGCCCATCCCAGCCGAATTCAGCTGCGGAACCACGTCTCAAAAAGCCTTTTATGCTCACAATCGCCCCTTCAATCGGCCGATCGCCTGCTAAGTCTATATATATGTGCAGTTACGGGAGTAGTGCTACCTAACTCCCTTAGAATCTGCAGTTACGTGAAAACACGGGGGGTGGGCGGACCAGATTGCGGAATACAAACCGGGAGCATGCCTGACGCTTCTATGAAGGCAAAGGCCGTTTTCGCTGACGCAAAAACGCCGCAACTCCCGCAGAATCAACACTTAGCTTAAAAAGGCGCGTTTTTGAGGGGTGGGGGTGGGGGGTACCGACTACGACAGCTATTTCTCGGCAGAGCATCGATTCCTCTACTGCTTCGGAGTATGCCGCAGCACCTTCCCGGCGAGCGCTCCGGTATAAGTTCCGTCGCGCACCGCGAGGGTGCCGTTAATAAAAATGTAGCGCATTCCAATAGCGAGGTTTTCTGGATGAGTGTACGTCGCAGTATCCGCGATGGTCGCAGGGTCAAACGCGATCACGTCGGCAAAATAGCCCTGCTTCAGCAGGCCGCGATCGGTGAGGCCAAGCAGCTCCGCCGCCAGCGCGCTGCTCGACCGAATCGCAAACGGCAACGTGATCAGCTTCTTTTCAACACGTAATCATGCAGCTTGCGCGGAAAAGTTCCGTAAAGCCGCGGATGCCCGGGCGATCCATCGGATCCCGTCATCACCCACGGCTGTACCATAAATCGTTCCACGTCGGCTTCGTTCATGTTGAACGAAATAATTCCGAGCGCATCCCAGGTATTGTTGCGCGCGGCATCTTGCAGAATCGCGAGCGCGGTTTCCACCGGCGGCATTTTTCGCGCGGCGGCGACATCGGCGAGCGTCTTACCGGAAAGTTCCGCGACGCGCTGGCTCGGAAACAGAATCGCCGCTGCGCCGCCACGCCGTTCGAGATTTATTTTGATATCCGAAAGCAATCGCTCACGCTGCGCGGAATCGTCGAGCCGCGCAGAAATTTGCTCGCGATTCCCTTCCTGCGCCCACGGCGAAAGCAGCGATGCAGGCAGGCTCGAACCCGAGCCGACATACGGATATTGATTCGCGGAAACATTTTGTCCCGCGGCGCGCGCGGCTTCGATGTGCGCGATCACCTCAGCGCTCTTCCCCCACACAGCGGGGCCAAGCGCCTTGATATGCGAAATGTGTACGGGAATTTTCGCTTCGCGGCCGATGCGCAGAGTTTCATCCACCGCGCCCAGCAGCCCGATGCTGTACGAATCTTCGTCGCGCATGTGCGTGTCGTAAAAACCGCCGTATTGCGCAGCGATTTTCGAAAGCTCGATCACTTCTTCGGTCTTCGCAAAACTTTGCGGCACATAAAAAAGTCCGGTAGAAATTCCAAACGCGCCCTCTTGCATCGCGCCGCGAATCAACCCGCGCATCTGCTCAAGTTGCTCAGCGGTTGGCGCAACATCCGCCGCGCCCAGCACCAAACGCCGCGCGGTGCCGAAACCGGTGAGCATCGCGACATTAGTTCCAATTCCCTGCTGCTCATATTTTTCGAGAGCCGCCGCAACGTGAACCGGTCCATCGCCATCATTGCCGACAACCACAGTCGTCACGCCCTGCATGATGTAATTGAGATTATTTTTACGATCGGGCTTGTTCAGATACGAATCAGCATGCGTGTGCGGATCAATAAATCCCGGAGCGATCACCAGCCCCGCGCAGTTGATCGTCTGCATTCCGCGCAAATGCGATTGCACCGCATCGCCGATAAAAACAATTCGGTCGCCCGAAATTCCAACATCAGCGCGCCGCGCAGGAGAGCCAGTGCCATCAACAACTTCGCCGCCAGTAAGCAGAAAATCCACCGGCTTGCGTTCAAATTGCGCCCGCGATTGAGCAAATGTTCGATGCGCCAAGCACACCATGAGAAGAACAAATGCTGAGACTACGAGAACAGATAACGAATTGCGGTTACGAAGAAATTTACGATTCATTGGGTCGTCCGGAGCTCTGGTGGTCGAGCGATTATTTCGACGCGGCCTGGCAGTTTCCAGATCACCTTCGATGGCTTGAAACCAGCGACGGGAGATCCCGTGAGCCGATACGAGAAGACCACGTTGTAAATGACTGGAAATCGCTGATCACCTCGGAACGGACCAAATTTCCAGCCTCTCAAGCTATCTTCGGCGAACTTGCAAAGCAGCGGATGGTCGCCGGATGCATGGACCGACTGTACGTTACCCGCACTGTCGATTTCAGCCGCAAGTTTGACCTCGCCCATTATGTGCGCCTGGATTGCAATCGGGGGATACGCCGGCGAACTCTTGTGTTTTATGCGAACTTGGATTTGTTGGGCGACCAAGTTTGGCGATTGCACCATCGCAAGAACAAAACAACAAAACACCACAGCCATCCCTGTTCTCAAGCGTCCCGACAGAAACGGATTCATGAAACCTTTGCCTCAGACGTCTGCGGAGTTGAGCGAATCGAAGAAAACGACTCACGAGCGGATTGAAGCGTTGCATCCATGTCCGCGTCACTATGCGCAGCGGAAACAAACAGCGCTTCGAATTGCGATGGCGCAAGCAACACGCCGCGGTCGAGCATCTCGCGGAAATACAAAGCGAAACGCGAAGTATCGCATTTACTCGCATCGGCGAAATTGTTCACCGGCCGCGCTGAAAGGAAAAGTGTAAGCAATGATCCGATCGATTGAATTTGAGCGGCAATGCCGGAAGATTTTATTTCCGCGCGCAATCCATCGCGCAGACGTTCCGCTTTTTTGTTCAGCGCGTCGTAAAAATTCGGCGCCGCAATTTGTTTTAGCATTTCGATTCCGGCGCGCATCGCCAATGGATTTCCGGAGAGTGTTCCGGCTTGATACACCGCGCCAAGCGGCGCAACGCGATCCATAATTTCGCGGCGCCCGCCGTAAGCGGCCACCGGCAAACCACCGCCGATAATTTTGCCGAGCACAGTGAGGTCTGGAGAAATGCCGAATAAATTTTGCGCAGCCGCCGAAACACAGACGAAATCCTGTGATCACTTCGTCGAAAATCAGCAGCGCATTTTCGCGCGACGCAATTTCACGCAAGCCTTTCAGAAATCCTTCCGCGGGAAGGACCACGCCCATGTTCGCGGCGACAGGTTCCACAATAATCGCGGAAATTTTCGCGCGATGCGCTGCAAATGCTTTCTCAACGGCCGCCAAATCGTTGTACGGAACGCTGATCGTCAGCGCCGCCAGCGATTCTGGAACTCCGGGACACGCCGCGATTCCAAGCGTCGCAAGTCCCGAGCCTGCATTCGACAAAAAGGAATCCGCATGACCGTGATAGCAGCCATCGAATTTCAGAATCAAATCGCGCCCGGTAAATGCGCGAGCAAGCCGCGCCGCGCTCATCGTCGCTTCCGTGCCGCTGCTCACAAATCGAATTTTCTCGATGCTCGGAATCGCTTCGCAAATTCTTTCGGCGAGTTCCACTTCAAGTTCGGTGGAGACGCCGAAACTTGTGCCGCGATGCGCTTGATCCGCAATCGCATTCGCAACCGCGGGATTCGCGTGGCCCAAAATCAGCGCGCCCCACGAGCACACGTAATCGATGTACGAATTTCCGTCGGCGTCCCAAATTTTCGAGCCTTCGCCGCGCGCCGCAATAATCGGATCGCCGCCCACGGATCGAAACGCGCGCACGGGACTATTCACGCCGCCAACAAGTCGCGCTTCGGCGCGCTGAAAAATTTCTTTGGAGCGGTTGCGATTCAATCTAGGAGCCCTTCAGCCATCGCGCCACATCTTTCGCGTGATAGGTGAGCACGATGCTCGCGCCCGCGCGCTGAATCGAAGTGAGAATTTCAAGCACGACGCGCTGCTCGTCGATCCAGCCGTTTCGCGCCGCGGCTTTTACCATCGCGTATTCGCCGCTCACGTTGTACGCGGCAACAGGAACATTGAAAGTGTCATGCACCTGACGAATTACATCGAGATACGGCAGCGCGGGTTTCACCATCACTATGTCCGCGCCCTCTTCGAGATCGAGCGCGACTTCGCGCAGCGCTTCACGCGAATTCGCGGGATCCATTTGGTAGCTCCGGCGATCGCCGAATTGCGGAGCGGATTGCGCGGCTTCGCGAAACGGTCCGTAAAATCCGGAACAATATTTCGCGGCGTACGCAAGGATGGCGATATCTTGAAAACCGTTTGCATCCAACTTTTGGCGAATCGCGGCGACTCGGCCATCCATCATGTCCGATGGAGCGATGATGTCCGCGCCCGCGCGCGCGTGCGAAAGAGCTTCTTCGGCGAGCAACGCGATCGTGGAATCGTTTTCCACTTCGCCGTTTTTAATTACGCCGCAGTGTCCGTGGCTGGTGTATTCGCACAAACAAACATCGGTGAGCACCAACAAATTCAATTTCGCTTTGCGAATTCCTTCGATCGCGCGTTGCACCACTCCGTCTGCCGCGAGCGCTTCGCTTCCCGTCTCATCTTTATTTTCGGGCAAGCCAAAAAGAATCACCGCGGGAATTCCGAGCTGCTCAATTTCGCGGCACTCTTCCACAATTCGATCCACGGATTGTTGCGCGACTCCGGGCATGGAGCTGACTTCGTTGCGAACATTTTTCCCGGGGCAAACAAAAAGCGGATAGATCAGGCCCTGCGTGGTCAATCGCGTTTCGCGCACAAATCCGCGAAGCAATTCATTGCGCCGCAATCGGCGCGGCCTGTGCGTGGGAAAACTCATGTTGTGCGCACTCCTCGTGAAAATTTCGCCGCGAATCGTTCGCTCAACGCATCGACGAAAGATTTGGTGGTTGCTTCGCGCGATTCGATCGCAACTTCTAATCCCGCCGCGCGAATCGCCGCTGCTGTCACCGGACCAATCGCCGCGAGTGACGCTCTTCGTAACGCTTCTCGTCCGACGCGCGATTCGATCGAACGAAACGCCGAAGGACTAAAAAAACAAATCACATCTGCATTTCCCGAGCGTACCGCCTCAAGACGCTTCGGGCGAAACAGTTTCCAATGAAACGTCAACCGTGCGATACGCGATCACATCCGTAACTTCCGCACCAGCTGCGCGCAACGCCTCGGGCAATTCGTCAGCGGCGCGATCGGAACGCGGCAGCAGCACTCGCTTTCCGTTAATTTGCGAGCTCAATTCACGCGCCAACGCCGTCTCCGCGAAATTCCGCCGCCGACTACGGTTAACTGCGAAGCCGTCTCCGCGGCTGCGGCTTCCGCGGTCGCCGGACCAACTGCCGCGACTCTAACAGATTTGCCGGTCTCGAGCAGTTCCGGAATCTAATACTGAATTCGCGACGACCGCTTCGCGAAGAATCGTACCGCATTCGCGCTGGTGAAGAGCAACCAATCGAAACTGCCCAGCGCGAAAATCGCAGCGTCAAGCGGCGCGCAATTTTCCGGATCGGCAAATTCAATCGCGGGCAGCAACAGAACTGTCGCGCCTGCACGCTTGCAACCGCGCGATAAGCTCGCGCGATTGTTTCGCCGCGCGCGTAGACAACGATGCGCAGCCCGGCAAGCGGCTGGCGCGTCACCGGCCGCCAAGGTTTCTCCCATCCTGCAAAAGAATTCGCGCGCCGCCTGCATCAATTATTTCGTGCGCCATGCGCTTGCCAACTTCTTCGGCGCCATCCACTTTTCCAGTGACGCGGCGGCGAATGTAATCCGCGCCATCGAGCGACACGACGCACGCATCGAGAACCAGCGCATCATTTTCAATTCGCGCCCACGCGCCCATCGGAATCTGGCAGCCGCCTTCCAGCTCGCGCAGCAACGAACGCTCCGCCATCACTGCAGCGCGAGTCGCGGCGTGATCCAATTTCTTCAGCATCGCGAGCAACTCAGCATCCGCATCGCGTGCTTCAATCGCGAGCGCGCCCTGCCCCACCGCGGGCAAACTGATTTCTGTGGAAAGCACTTCGTTAATTCGCGACGTCAATCCAAGCCGGTCGAGCCCGGCCTTAGCGAGAACGATCGCATCGCACGCGCCGCCGCCCAATTTCAAAAGACGCGTATCAACATTTCCGCGCATCTCGACGAATTGCAAATCGCGGCGCGCGTAACGCAATTGCGCTTGCCTTCGCAAACTTCCGGTGCCAATGCGAGCGCGGCGCGGCAGCGTATTCAATTTTTCGCCCTTCGCAGAAACCAGCGCATCGCGAACATCTTCGCGTTCGCAAATCGCCGGGAAACTGAGACCGGCCGGAGTTTGAGTGGGCAGATCCTTCGCGCTGTGTACCGCGAGATCGATGGTTCCCGCGAGCAGCGCCTCTTCAATTTCTTTGACGAAAATTCCCTTGCCGCCAATTTCGGAGAGCGGCGCGGCAGCAAGCTGATCGCCCGAAGTTTTGATCACGATAATTTCAGACGCGACTCCGCAATCGCGCGCGAGCAATTCTTTAACATGGTTCGCCTGCCACAGCGCGAGCTTGCTTCCGCGCGATCCGATGCGCAGCGAATTCACTCGTCTTCTCCATCGAGTTCGTATATATCGCGCACGGCTTCGATGTCCGCAAGTCTTCGGCGCAATTTTCGCGCATCGCGCAAACGCTCCACGCGATTCACAACGAGCCGCTCGAGCAATTGCTCGGCAATTCTTTCGAGGCGTTCGCGTTCAGCGGCAGGCAGCGATGAAATTTCAGGATACTCGGCGAGAAATCGTTCGCGTTCGTGCGAAAGTTTCGCGCGCAATTCGCGCGTGACAGCGGCGATTTCCACGCCCGCTTGCCACGCTTCGAATTTTTTCACGTGCTCGTCGATTAAAGCTTCCACGCGCGGCACTTCACTCACGCGGGCGCGCTTATTTTCTTCGACGATGCCGCTCAGGTCGTCGATGTTGTAGAGATACACGTTGTAAAGTTCGGAGGCAGCGCGGTCGATGTTCAAGGGAACGCCAAGATCAATCAGAAACAGCGCTCGATTTTCGCGAGTCTCCATCGCGCGTTCGAGTGTCGCGCGAGTCAGCACCGCTTCGCTCGCGCTTACCGAACTCACGACAACATCGGGCAATCGCAGCGCGTTCTCGAGATCGCTCCACTCGAAAACTTCGCCCGACCAGCGGTCCGCTAATTCAGCCGCGCGATCGCGAGAACGGTTGGCGATAAATAATCGAGCGATACCGCGGCTGCGGAGATGCTCCACAACTTGTTCGCTGGTCGCGCCCGCTCCAAGAATCAGCGCCGAGCGATTTTTGAGTTTGCCGAAAATTTGCTCGGCAAGTTTTACTCCGGCAAACGCAACCGACATCGGCCGCGTGCCGATTTCGGTTTCGGATCGCGCGCGTTTTCCAACTTCCAGCGCCGCCTGGAACATTCGGTTCAGCACCGGGCCAGTGGCGCCCGCTTCGAGGGCGAATTGATAGGCGTCGCGCAACTGGCCAAGAATTTCCGCTTCGCCGAGAAGCTGCGAATCGAGTCCCGCAGCGACGCGAAAAATGTGGCGCACAACATCCGCATCCCGGTGACGATAAACAACTCCATCGAGCGACGCGGGATCGAGCGCGTGAAACGAAATCAAGTAGCGCTCCAGCGAATTTATTCCGCCGCCCGCTTCCGACGGCACGCCATAAAGTTCACTGCGATTGCAGGTGGAAAGGACCAATGTTTCTTCGAGGATTCCCTGCGAGCGCAATTCAGAGCTCGCGCGCCTCGCCTGATCGGCGCTAAACGCCACGCGCTCGCGCAATTCCACGGGCGCGGTGCGATGGCTCAATCCGATCAGTACGAGTTCAACGGCCAAACTTGCTCCTCGTCAAAAGTGAAATCAGTAAAACGAAAAACAAAATTAGTAAAACCGGTGATAACGCGACATATAAATATTCACGATGCTGTAGCTGAAAATCACGAGAAAGAAATTCGCAATGCACAACACAGATGCACGCGCGCCGCGCCACGATGGAGTGCGGCTCAACCACAAATACGCGCCATAAATCAGGAGCAACAAAATCGTGACAATTTCTTTCGGGTCGCCGTTCCAATAATGTCCGCGCAAACGATGCGCCCAAACAAATCCGAAGGTTGCGCCAGCGCACATGGCAATGATTCCGACGACCACCGCGCTGCGCGTCATCCATTCGAGCGTATCCATCGCGGGAAATCGCCAGAATACAAGTCCCAGTTTGTGCCGGCGCAAGACCTGATTCTGGATCACGAAAATAATGCTGAGGATGAAAGCGAGAGCGAACGCCGAGTACGCAAGAATATTCAGCGTAACGTGCAACGCAAAAAGCGGCCCGCGCGCGGGCGCAACATGCGGAATCGCTTCACGCAGATGCGAGAGCGCAAATAGCACGATCACAATCGGCAAAACAAACGGACCGACACTGCGCTGGCGGTGGACGCATTCCAAACTTAAATACGTTGCGGCGAGGAGCCATGCAAATAACGAGAGCGAGCCCCACAAATCTTCGTAAGGAACCGCGTGCATCGCATGAGCGCGTTCGAGCAGCGCGTAGTAATGGCAAATCAGCGCGCCCACCAGGCACGCCGTTGCGGTAATTCCAACGGCGGTGCGCTTGGTAGAAAGATTCCACACGTACGACGCAAAGCTCGCGAGATAGAGCAGCAGCGTCGCCAGTACGAGAATGGTCATTGGGCGTATTCGCGCGGCGTAGGTTTGGGCAACTGTGTGCCGATCCGCAGCCTCGCGGCATACGCAAGGAGAGAGAACAGCACTTGGTTTGCGCCACGCAAGATATGTGTTTTCAGTGGCTATTATAGCGGACTTTTGTGGTCAGCGGAGTACTGTACGTGTTTCAATCTGCTACTCCTGCTGGCGCATTCTGCTACTATAATTAACGGTACAATCTCTCATGTCGGCCGAAATTTCGATGGCAGATCGCGCGATTACACGCACAGACCTTTTTCTTCGGGCCTGCCGATGCGAGGCTGTGCCGCGCGCTCCAGTGTGGATGATGCGGCAAGCGGGCCGATATTTGCCGCAGTATCGCGAAATTCGGAAAAAGCATCCGTTTCTGGAAGTGGCAAAAACTCCGGAACTAGCTGCGGAAGTTTCGCTGCAGCCGTTTCGGCAGCTGGGCGTGGATGCGGTGATCGTTTTCTCCGATATTTTGATCGCCGCCGAAGCGATGGGATTGGCCCTGGAGCTGAACGACGGCGGTCCGGTGTTGCCCGAGCCGATTCGCACGGAGGCGCAAGTTGCGCGGCTGCGCGATTTCGATCCTGAGGTGGAGACGCGGTTCGTGTGCGATGCGATTCGATTGTTGCGCCGCGAACTCGGTCCGGATATTCCGGTGATCGGATTTGCGGCGGCGCCGTGGACGCTGGCGTGCTACATGGTGGATGGCCGCGGGCGCGAAGGATTTCCGGCGACGAAAACGATGATGTTGAGCGAGCCGCAATTATTCCGGCGGCTGCTGGCGCAGATTGCGAGCGCGACCGCGAAATATTTGCGGGCGCAAATTGCGGCGGGCGCGACGGCGGTGCAACTTTTTGATACGTGGGCTGGAGAATTGAGCTGCGGAGGATTATCGCGACATTTGAACTTCCGGCGACGCAGCAATTGATTTCGCAGATTCATGCGGGCGCGACGCCGGTGATTCTTTACACGAAGGCGTCGGGGCATTTCATTTCGCATGCGGCGCGGGCGGGCGCGGATGTTTTGAGCGTGGATTGGCGCGCCGATTTGGCCGAGTTGCGTCGCACGCTTGGGCCGAAAATCGCGCTGCAGGGAAATGTTGATCCATGCGTGCTGCTGGGGCCGCAAAATATTATTGAAGCGGCGGTGATCAATGCGATTTCGCAAACGGATGGGCGCGGACACATTGTGAATTTGGGTCACGGAATTCTTCCGAACACGCCGGTGGAAAACGCGCAGACATTTATTCGCGCAGCGCAGGAATATCGCACCGCGAGCGCGGAAGTTTCGCCGAGGGCGAAGCCGCCACAAGGTTAGACCTATGCAAGAACCGAAAGCTGAATTTCAAATCGCGAGCGAACGCTTCCACATCACGGAAGATTTTCTCGCGCGATACAACAAGCCGGGCCCGCGATACACGAGCTATCCCACCGCTCCCGCGTGGAAAGAAGATTTTGGTCCCGCGGATATGGAAAGAAGTCTGGCTGCGAGCGATGCGGCGCGCACTCCGATTTCGCTGTACATGCATCTTCCCTACTGCGAAGCGCTGTGCCTTTTTTGCGCGTGCAATGTGGTGATTTCAAAAGATAAATCCGTGGCGCCGCCGTATTTGGCCACGCTGAAAAAAGAAATCGCGCACTTTGCGGAGCGCGTTTCGAAAAATCGAAATGTGGTGCAATTTCACTGGGGCGGCGGCACTCCCACTTATCTTTCGCCCGCGCAGATGGAAGAACTTTTTACTTATGCGCGCGAAAGATTCACGCTCGCGCCGGATGCGGAAATTGGAGTGGAGGTGGATCCGCGGGTGACTTCGCGCGAGCATTTCGAAATGCTGCGCAAGCTGGGATTTAACCGGCTGAGCCTGGGGATTCAGGATTTTCATCCTGAAGTGCAGCAGGCGATTCATCGCGTGCAGCCGTACGAACAAACGCGCGAACTTTTTCAAGGCGCGCGAGCGATGGGATTTGACAGCATCAATGTGGATTTAATTTACGGGTTGCCGTTTCAAACCGCGGATCGATTTCGCGCGACCGTGGATCAAGTGCTGACGCTGAATCCGGATCGCGTGGCGATGTTCAGCTACGCGCATGTGCCGTGGCTGCGAAAGCAGCAAGGCGCGTTCGCGACGAAACTTCCGGAAGGCATGGAAAAATTTGGAATTTTCTGCGCGGGATTGCAGACATTTCTCGACGCGGGATATCTGTACATCGGCATGGATCATTTCGCGCGGCCGAATGATGAGCTGGCGATCGCGCAGCGGAATCGAACGCTGCATCGAAATTTTCAGGGATACACCACGAAGGCGGGCGCGGATTTGCTGGGGATGGGCGTGAGTTCGATCAGCTCGATTGGAAATGCATACGCGCAGAGCCAGCGCGATGTGGCGCAATATACCGCGGCCGTCGAAGGTGGAAATTTCGCGACGATGCGCGGGTATCGTCTTGCTGCTGACGATATTCTGCGGCGCGCGGTGATCAGCCGGCTGCTGTGCCATACGATTATTCCGAAACGCGAAATTGAAAATGAATTTCACATTCGCTTCGACGAATATTTTGCGCCGGAACTTTTGCAATTGGAAACGCACGCCGCCGATGGCTTGATCGAAATGGATGCAGCGGAAATTCGCGTCACGTGGCTGGGCCGCGTTTTTATTCGCACCGTGGCGATGGTTTTCGATGCGTATCTCGAGCGCCAGCAGCCCGGCGTACTGCCGCTATTTTCGAAAACACTGTAATGCGCGCGCGCGCTTGCTGAACGAAAATGCCGAGGACACCGCGGGAGCCGAAATTAAATACTGCGCCAGTGGTGATTATCGGCGGCGGAATTTCCGGGCTTGCGTGCGCGACGATTCTTCGGCAGCGCGAGACTCCATTTGTGTTGCTGGAACAATCTTCGCGTTTCGGCGGATACGCGAGGACGACGGAGGAAAACGGTTACCTGGTTGAATCGGGGCCGCAAAGTTTCACGATCACGCCGCAACTTTACAAACTGATTGAGGATGCGGGGTTGGCCGGCGAAGTACTTGCGGCACCGAAGCGGGCACCGAGATTTATTTATCTGGATGGAAAACTTGTGGCGGCGCCGATGTCGCCTGCGTCGCTGCTGACATCGCCGCTTTTTGATAAGCGCACATTGTGGCGGCTGATTACGGAACCGCTGCGGCGGAGTTTTCCTCCGCAGGGCGACGAATCGATTGCGAATTTTACGCGGCGGAAATTTAGCGCGACGCTGCTGGAAAATCTGGTCGCGCCATTTGTATCCGGCGTTTACGCGGGCGATCCGGAAAAGTTGAGTCTGCGCGCTTCGTTTCCGCAGGTGCATTCGTGGGAAACGAAATTCGGAAGCATCATTCGCGGAGCGATGAAGCAACCGCGCACACCAAAATCGGCAAAGCCTGCGGTGCGCGGGCTGTGTTCGCTGAAAAATGGAGTGGGATCGTTATTCGCGGCGCTGGGAGCGAAGCTTGGCGAAAGCGCCGGTTGAATTGCGCAGCGACGTCAATCACGCAGCTTGCGGATTCGGCGGAGGCGACGTTCAATCCGGCGAATCCTGAGGAATACAATCCAGCGGCGCCGCGATATGAAGTTGAGATTACTCGCGGCGGTCAGGCAGAAACAATTCAGGCGAGCGCGGTGGTGATTGCCGTCGAACCGATTGCTGCGGCGAAACTTCTCGATACTCCATATCCGCAAATTGCCGCGATACTCGCGAATATTCCGTCGGCGCCGGTGGCGGTTGTTGCGATGGGATATGCGCGAGAGGCGATTCCGGGATCGCTGGAAGGATTTGGATTTTTGGTGCCGCGAAAAGCGGGGCTGCGATTGCTCGGAACGGTTTGGAATTCGTCTCTATTTTCGGGGCGCGCGCCGGAAGGACATGTTTTGCTTACGAGTTTCATTGGCGGCGCGCTTGATCCTGAAATTGTTTCGTGGCCCGAGGAAAAAATCGCTGCGACTGTTCACGAAGATCTTGTTCGTGTGTTGAAAATCACGCAGCAGCCAAATTTTACGCGGGTGTTTCGGTATCCGCGCGCGCTGCCGCAATATAATTTGGGGCATTCGGAAACGATTGCGGCGCTGAATAATCTTTCGTCGCAAACTGCGGGACTTTTTCTGGCGGGAAATTATCTTGCGGGACCAGCGCTGGGCGCTTGCGCGTCTCACGCATTCAGCATCGCGTATCAAGTGGGAATGGTTGTTGCGCCGGATTCGATGCCGATTCCGTGAGCTCATCCATTTCGTGCGATTTCTCGTAATTCTATTTGAAGGCGAGTATTCTTCCAGCAGCCGTGCTATTCGCAGTGGTGCAATTTCGGAGTGATGACGCGCAGCTTTCCGACGCCGCGCTGATGGAGCAGCTCGTCAATCGGGATGCGTCAGCTCTCGAGACTTTGTACGACCGCTATGGCCGATCGGTTTTTTCGCTGGTCGTGAGAATCCTGCAGCAAGCCGCAACAGCCGAGGAAGTGGTTCAAGATATTTTCCTGCAACTGTGGCGCAACGCTTCGCGGTATGAAGCTGCGCGCGGCCCGCTGGAACCGTGGCTGCTGACGATGGCGCGGTACAAGGCGCTGGATACGCTGCGGCTGAAGGGGCAGAAACAGCGTTCGCGCGAAGATGAAATTGGCGACCGGCAGGTGGTGTGCTCGGCTCCAAATCCGGAAGTGCTGCTGGATCAAGAGACGCGAGCAGCTCGCGTGAGATCGGTGATGGGCGCGCTACCGGAACCGCAGCGGCGCGCGATTGAGCTGGCATTTTTTGAGGGCATGAGCCACAGCGAAATTGCCGCGGCGATGTCTGAACCGCTGGGCACCGTGAAAAGTTGGATACGAAACGGGCTGCTGCGGCTGCGGCAAGAATTGGAACCGGCAACATGAAGTGCGCGACGACAAAGAACGGACTGCGAAGCATTTAGATGATGGACTGCAAAGATCTGCGGCAATTTTACGATGAGTACGCACTGGGCGTGCTGGAAGGCGAAGAACGCGCCGAGATCGAGGCTCATCTTGCGCGGCGCTGCGACGTGTGCACTCGCGGAGTGGAGCGCGCGCGGTGGCTCGTTTCGCAACTCGCTTACGCCGCGCCGGTGCAGCAGCCGCCTGCGGCGATTCGCGCGCGCATTGTGCAAGCGGTTGCGGCAGAGCCCTCGCCGCAGCGCACGGCGCCGACAAAACTTTCGCCGCGGCGTGTGTGGATTCCGGCATGGGCTTGGGCCGCGGCGGCGGTGCTGGTAATTTTCGCTTCGTACTCGCTGTATCAAAATTGGCAGATGCGGCAGCAGATCGAGCAGCTTGATGCGCAAATGCGCGCCGCTGAAAATACGCAGCAAAAATTACAAGCTCAACGCGATTCCTACAATCAAGCGATGGCGATTCTTTCCGCTCCCGGCACGGTGAAAATGGAAATGAAACCGAGCGCGGAGGGAATGCCCGCGCTTGAAGCATTTGTTCACGCGAAAATGGGAGTGGTGGTTGCGGCGCGCGGAATTGCGATGCCGGCGGCGGGACGAGCGTATCAATTGTGGATGGTTCCGAAAACCGGCAAGGGCGCGCCGATCAGCGCGGGAGTTTATATGCCGGATGCGAATGGCGGCGTACTTACTGTGGCTCCGCCACCGGCGGATATGTCTGACATGGCGGCGCTTGCGGTGACCGATGAACCCTCGGGCGGAAGCGCACAGCCTACTACGAAGCCGATGTGGGTTGCGGCGCTGCAATAAGTGAGTTAAAAGATTCCCCATCACGTCGGAACTTTTTTCCCGGAGATCAAACATGCTGGTGGAGGACGCGCAACGCGAAGTGCGAACTGTGTTCGTCGGAGGATTTTGGGGGCAGCTGGTATCGTCTGTGCTGTGGCTGGTGTCGGCTGCGCTGGCAACGTGGTCGACTCCGCGGGTGGCGATCTTGACGCTTGTTTTCAGCGGGATTTTTATTTTCCCGCTGACGCAACTGATGTTGCGGCTTAGCGGGCGGCGCGCATCGCTGCCGAAGAGCAATCCGTTTAATGCGCTTGGAATGCAGGTGGCGTTTACACTTCCGCTCTCGATGCTGCTGTTGATTCCGGTGACGCAACTCAAATTGGATTTATTTTATCCCGCGCTGATGATTTTGCTGGGCGCGCACTATCTGCCTTTTGTTTTTCAATATGGAATGCTGATGTTCTATCCGCTGGCTGCGATTTTGATCGGCGGCGGCGTGGTGATCGGGATGTACATCCACGGACCATTTAGTCTGGGTGGATGGTTTGCGGGCGCGACTTTATTTATTTTTGCGTGGATTGGACGCGCGACGTATCAAGCGGAAGCTCGCGCGAGCGCCTGAACGCGCTCGCGCGGATTATTCGCGTGGTTCGCGGGACTGCGAACCTGCGGTAAAATAAAATTGTGGCGGATCAAGTTGTAGAAAATCTGATTGTTGATTTGTTGAGCTGGCTCAGCGCGCGGGAGAGAAGCTACGACGAAGTGATGGAAGCGTGGCGCACGTCGTGTCCGAAATTGCCGGTTTGGGAAGACGCAAATGAGCGGGGATTCGTGGCGATTGAGGAAGCGGGTGAGCAGCGTTCTGTGAAAATTACGGCTGCTGGAGCGGAATTCCTCACGCGAAAATTGCGGCGGGTGACCGATTCACAAATTTAGGCGGGCTTGGAGATCGAGTAGCGCTGCGTCATTCATTTCGGATGCAAGGTAAAACTCACTAGGATGCGATTTCAGGTCGAGATTATTTTGGCTGCTGTGCGTCTGCGCACTCTGCGCTTCGTTTTCGAGCGCGGTTGGACGTGTGCAGAGCAAACCGGAGGACCCGGAAGCCGCGGCGCTCGTTGCGAAAGGCAAAGCTCTGTATGCGGGATATAAATGTTTCGACTGCCATGGAGCGAATGGTGAAGGGACCTCCGACGCGCCCGATCTAGTTGGGACGCTGCTGACGGCTGATGAAATTTCAGCGTTCTTGCAAAAGCCGAGCGCCGATGCTGATGCCAAGGGGATGCCGAAAATTTCTGCGTCGAGCCCGGACCTGAAGCCGTTGGTTGCGTTCGTGGTGAGCATCAAGCGGCAGGAACCAAAGCGGTAGAATTTTGCGCGATGCAAGGTGCGGCGTGATCGAGATTCAGGTATTTCTTCGCAGGCGAAACCGTTGAATCTTTCCCGTGGCGGTCTTCGGCAAGGAATCTAAAAATCTGATTTCGCGAGGACATTTGTAGCCGGGAAGGCGCGAGCGTACGAAGTCCCGGATTTCTTCCGCCAGGGCGGCGGGATCTGCGGCTGCTTCATCGGATTTCAGCACGACGAATGCTAGCGGATGCGCGAGGCCCGCGGAATTTATTTCGGCGACTACGGCGGCTTCGGCAACTTGGGGATGGCCCAGCAGAGCGTTTTCGACTTCGGTGGGTGAGACCCACATGCCAGCGACTTTCATCATGTCGTCGGCGCGGCCGCAGTAGTGATAGTAGCCATCAGCATCGCGCAGAAATTTGTCGCCGGTGACGACCCAGCCATCGCGAATGGTGCGCGCGGTGAGATCGGGAATTTTCCAGTAGCCGGAAAATGCGCCGCCGCCGCGGACCCAGAGATTGCCGATTTCACCGGCGGGCAATGCGGCTCCGTTGTCGTCGACAATTTTTGCGGCGTAGCCCGCGATAGGAGTGCCGCAACTTCCTGCGCGAATTTTTCCCGGGCGGGGCGAGAGAAACATGTGGAGCATTTCGGTGGAACCGATGGCGTCAATAATTTCGAGGCCGAATTTTTCGCGGAAGCGTTCGAAAATTTCGGGCGGCAACCTTTCGCCTGCAGAAACTGCGTGGCGCACGCTGGAAAAATCGAAAGCGAGGCCGCGCTCGGCTTCGCGAAGAAGAGCCGCGTAAAAAGTTGGGACTGAAGAAAAAATAGTTGGCTTGAATTTCGCGAGGATTTCGGCGCAACGTTCGGGGCGGGGACGTTCGGGATCGAGAATTGTTGTGGCGCCTGCGCCGAGCGGAAAATACAAACCGTTTCCGAGACCGTAGGCGAAAAATAATTTTGAGACGGAGTAGGTGCGGTCGTCCGCGCGAATATCGAGAACTCCGCTGGCGAATCCGGTGAATGTGGCGAGCATGTCTTTGTGTTGGTGGATCGCGGCTTTTGGTTTGCCGCCGCTGCCGGAGGTGTAGAGAAAGAAGGCGGGGTCGTTTGCGCGAGTGGCCGCGGCGGCGGGGGCCGATGGTTCCCTTTCGCCCGTACCGAGCCATTCTTTCCAAGGAATAATCTTCGCGCTGGCAGAACGCGGCGCGTCATTGCCAACAACCACGATTTGTTTCAAGCACTTCGACGCTGGCCGATGCGGAGACAAACGGATCGAAAGCGTCGCTATGAACGATTGCAAGGATCGCGCCGGAATCATTTACGTAGTGCGCGTAGTCTTCGGGGCGCGACATGGGATTTACTGGCACGGCAATCGCGCCGGTGCGGGCGACTCCTAAAAACGAGGCGATAAATTCGGCGGAATCGGGGAGGACGATGAGCACGCGATCGCCCGATGCGATGCCATCGCGAATGATTGAGGCAGCGACACGACGCGCGAGATTCGCGAGGTCGGAGTAGGTGACTTGCGCGGGGTCGCCGAGAATCGCGATGCGATCGGGATGCGCGGCAGCAGGTTGCTCAAGAAAATGCGTGCAGATGTTGAATGATTCGGGAATTCCGGCGTTTGGGCTGACCGGCATGAACGCGCATTCTACAGCGATTTCGATTGGGCGGGTGGGAGCAGAGAGCGCGGCTTGCGAAATAAAATCGGCGCCGTCGCGAAAGCGGCCGGGGTAGGCGCGGCCCCTGCGGCTAAAACCTAATTGACTTGGTGGGGATTGGAGAGAGCGGACGTTAATGCCAAGCATCGCCGGGGCGGAGTGGGCGAGGACTCTCCGCTACGCGGCCGAGCCTCGCCCCTACGGACCGGGTTCATCTTGGTGAAGAGTTGCGCGAAAAAAAGCGATCGGAGTGAAGCGAGTAATGCGAAATAGCCGGAACACTGATTTGGGTGTTCAGGGATTCGCAACGGCAGCGGAATAGAGAGGCGCACAGGCTGAGAGCCTGTGCCACTGTGGGCGGGGCAAGCCCCGCCCCTACGAGAGATGGTGCGGTGAAAATTGGAAATTATTTCGAGCCGTTTGATTGGCCCAGCTTGCGCAGGCGCTCTTGCAATTTTCGGCGCAACGCAGCGGGAGTATTCGGATTGAACGCGACGAGATACCACAATGGCTGGCTTTTATCTTTCGCGAGCAAGCCGAGAGTGGCGGGATCGGTGTTTGGATGGCGCGCAACATTTTCGCGGATCGCGCCGTAAGGATGTTTGGCGAGGCGGCCCAAAGTTTTCGCGGGAACGCGCGGATGCTCGCTGATCAAGCGCAGCAAGTAATAATCTTCTTCGGGAGCTTCGCGGGAAAGGCGTTCGAGGACATCGGGCTTCACGTCCGCGCTCAAAATGAATCCGACTTTTTCATCCCAATCTTCGTTGACGGCGTTCAATTCCTGCGTGCGCGCGAAAATCAATTGCTCGATCGCGCGGCGCTCCTGGTCAAAACGAACGGGAGGAATCTCTGTGGTTTCAAGCGAATCAAGCACGCGCAGTAAGTGCTGGCGCTCGCCAAACACGATTTGCGTCGTGCGTTCAGTCTGGTGCTTCTCGTCATGCCGGACCAAATCCGAGCGTCTCATCATCACTACACCCATACCTCCGGTCACCACCCTGAAGCGATTATCAAGTCGATACGCGGCGGCGTCCATCGCGCGCTCGGACGCGCGTTCCAATTCAGCAACATCTCGTGAGCGACGCCGCCGCGCCTTTGCAGCGACCACTGTGACCCGTACAATGCAAAGCGAGCGGAGATGATTCCAATGTCAGCGATGGAAGAGCACAAGGAAGAATTGGAGCATTACGAACAGATGCTGGGGCAGGCATCGCGGGCGGCTGGCGGTGTCGTTAGACCGGTTGACGCAGGCGATGGTGCTGGTGGGCCAACACGCGGTGTATTGCCACGGAGTGCGCGACGCGAATAAGCCGACGATGGATATGCAGATCGTGCTGGATGAATTGCGAAAAGGAAAAGAGCTGGTGCAAGCGGTGATGGAAGAGTTGCGGATTGAGCGGGAGCAACGACTGCGCGCGCAGTAGTTCCCTGCTGATTTCGCGGCGCGCGCGAGTTTCAGGTTGGGCGAGACTTCAGGGTTGCGTTTGGACAGCGTAGCGGAATGAATCTGGATCGTTGAGATTCATCACTACGCCTTCTTCGTCGGTGGGAACTTCGCATATTTCGTTTGGATGATTCCAAACTACTACGCGCGCGCCTTTGTCGAGCGGCGCGGCGAGAAGTTCGTCATATAGCTTGCGCGCGAAAATCAGGGGATGGCCGCGTTTGGATTGAAATGTTGGCAGAACGATCGGCGAGTGGGTGCGGTCGAATGCGCGGACCAGCGAATCGACAACGCCGGAGCTGATCAGCGGATGATCCACGAGGCAGAGCATGACGCCTTCGGTTTCGATTCCTTCAAGACTGCGAATTCCAGCTTGAATGGAAGACAACTGGCCCGCCTGCCAATCGGGATTTTCGACGACAATTTTCGGATCGAGAGCAGCCTGCGCGCGGATCTGCGCGGCGTGAGCGCCAACGATTACGCGCTGCGCTCCGATGCGCGGATGATTGGTGACTTCGACGAGGTGCTCGACGAAAGTTTGGCTGTGGTAAGGGAGAAGCGCCTTGGCAGTGCCCATGCGGCGCGATTCTCCGCCAGCCAGAATTAGCGCAGCTAACATAGCCGCCGCACACCTATCGCGCAGCATTGAGGGGACGATCTCGAATGTCATGCAGGTCCTCATGCGGCAGGTGCGGGGGGCTGCCGTTCGTCAATTGAACACGGGCCGAGTGCAGAAGTTGCGCAGTACGAGCTTGTAGTGGCCGTGCGCGTGAAATAATACCACGCAAATCTTTTGGTGCAATCGGTGCCGCAACTCGTGACGCTTAGCGCTTCACGAGCTTTTCGAGTTGCACGGCCTTGTGCTTGGCGGCTTCTGTTCCGCCCGGCTGCGCATGCAATCGCCGGACTGCGATTAGTTCGGCGGTGATGCTGATGGCGATTTCTTCTGGCGTGAGCGCGCCGATGTCGAGTCCTACGGGAGCGAACACGCGTTCGAGTTTTTCCGGCGAGATGCCTTCTTTTTCGAGGGCATCGTAAACCGAAATTACTTTGCGCTTGCTGCCGATCATGCCGATGTAACGCGGCGTCGGTTTGCGCGGCCCAGCCGAGCACGCGCATATCGTCTTTGTGGCCGCGCGTGACGATCACGATGTATGTAGACGCGTTTGGTTGCAGCTTTGCGAACGCTTCGTCAAAGCTCGTATAAATTTCGCGCGCCATGGGAAAGCGCTCAGCATTGGCGAATTGTTCGCGATCGTCGATCATGCCGATCGCGAAGCCGGCTGTATGCGCGGCAAGCGCGAGCGCGGTAGAGACATGGCCGCCGCCAAAAATGTAAAGCGCGGGCTGAGGAAGAATCGGTTCCACAAAAACCTCCAGAGTGCCGCCGCAGATGAGGCCATTGTCGTAGCTGGCTTCATTGTTGAGATTGAAAATCATTTTGCGAGGAGCTTCGGCGCGCATGACTTCGCGTGCGGCGGCCCAGACGTCAGCTTCCACGCAGCCGCCGCCGATGGTGCCGGCGATGGAGCCGTCTTCGCGCACGAGCATGCGCGAGCTTTCGTAGCTGGGGATCGAACCATTCGTATGGACGATGGTGGCGAGCGCGGCGCGCTTGCCTTCGCGGCGAAGCTTTACGATTTCTTCGAAGAGGTCCATGGGGATCCGAATAGCTTTTTGCGGCTACGGATACGACTTATTCGCGTGTTTCCACAACTAGGTTACGCCGCGCGGGGCGCGGTTTCAATAATCGGCTGCGCGACAATTTCAAAGCTGAGTTTAACCCGATGTGGCGGCGAATTCACAGGCGTTCACCGCAGAGACGCAGAGAACGCAGAGTGATGCAGAAGGCGAACGGCAAGTTCGAAAGAATTCACCACAGAGACACAAAGAACACGGAGAACGCTACGCGCTAGACGGTGAGCACGATTTTGCCGAATTGCTCGCGGTGCTCGAGGAGTTCGTGGGCGCGGCGGCATTCGGATAGGGGCATTACTCGATCGATGATTGGGCGGAGCTTGCGATCGGCTACAAGTTTTAGCACGGTGAAAAATTCACTGCGGCTGCCCATGAAAGAGCCGAGCAGCGAGAGATTTTTCGCGAAGAGCAATCGGAGATCGAGGTGCGCGTCGTAACCGGTGGTGGCGCCGCAGGTGACTAAGCGGCCGCCGTTGGCGAGGCTGGCGACACTTTTCTCGAAGGTTGCGACCCCCACATGTTCGATCACGACATCGACGCCGCGTTTTCCGGTTAGGCGGCGAACTTCTTCGGCGATGTCTTGCTTGGCGTGATCGATCGTTTCGTCAGCGCCCAATTCGCGAGCTTTTTTTAGTTTGGCTTCGCTTCCGGCGGTGGCGATTACTCGCGCGCCCGCTAGTTTTGCGATTTGGATTGCGGCGGTGCCAACTCCGCTGCCCGCCGCGAGGACGAGAACATCTTCGCCGGGCAAGACGCGCGCGCGCGTCATGAGCATATGCCACGCGGTGAGAAACACGACGGGAATCGCGGCGGCTTCTTCGAAGGTGAGCGTATCGGGCAGCGGAATTACGTTTGCTTCGGGCGAGCGAACAAATTCCGCACAGCCGCCATCAACCATGTAGCCAAAAAGTGTGTAGCTGCGGCAGCGATTGTCTTCGCCCATCGCGCACATCTGGCATTGGCCGCAGGAAATTCCGGGAGCGAGGACGACGCGCTGGCCGGGCTTGACTCGTTTGACAAGCGAACCGACTTGCGCGACTTCGCCGGAAATATCGCTGCCGGGAATATGCGGCAGCGGAAATTTAATTCCGGGGAGCCCGCGGCGCACCCAGAGATCGAGATGATTCAGCGCAACGGCGCGGACGCGCACCAAAACTTCGTTGGCAGCAATTTCGGGCTGCGGCACATCGAGGTATTGAAGAACCTCGGGGCCACCGTGCTGGCTGAATTGAATTGCTTTCATCGTGTGGCTCGCGTTGGGCCTCGCATTTTCAAGAGGGTAATTCTAGCTGCAAAAGTGAAAGGATGCCCGGAGAGAAACGCGGGGAATACAAAACGCTCCGATTTTCTGGCGGACTAATTCCCTGCGAGAAAATCGGAGCGCGACCTGAAAGACATATCTGCTTTCGAATGCGATTAGTCGTTTAGGCGGCGTTTGGTTTCCACAAGCCGAGTGCGGCGCCGGTGGGATCAATAATGATGCTGATCCAGCCCGCGCCCATCACTTCTTTCGGCGGCTGCATCACGGTGGCGCCGAGCGACTTTGCTTTTTGCGTGACAGTGTTGATGTCGTCGACGACTACGTAGGCGAGCCACGCCGAGGGCGCGCCGGGTACTGGATGCTTCATGATGCCACCGCCGGTTCCTTCGCCGGGTTTTATGAAGGTGTATCCGCCGCCGTCGCCCATCGGGGCGTCTTCGAGTTTCCAATCGAAGAGTTTTCCGTAGAATGCCTTGGATTTGTTGAGGTCGGTGGTGTGGAGTTCAACGTGTACGAATGGATTCGCCATGACTGTTTTCCTGTCCTTTCGAGTGCAGCCAAATTTGGATTTGCCCGCGGGCGGAGTGCGCTGATAAATCGCCGCCTATTTCTAAAGACGTTCGCGTATGCTCGAAAAAGACACGGGCGGAATTGAATGCAAATATTTTGTTGGCGTGTCGAATTCGGGGATGCTGAATCGTCTTAGTTAGTGAAGGCAGCTGACGTCGCCCCGTTTTCACATTTTGATTGGAGATAACGATGCCAAATTTTCTTCTGTTGCTGCACCAGACTCCTAACCGCTACAACAATTTGTCGCCCGACGAAATTCAGAAAATCATCGCGAAATATGTGGCGTGGCGCGAAGGCCTTGCGGCGCGCAACAAATTGCGCGGCGGCGAAAAACTGACGAACGACGGCGGCAAGCAACTGCGCGCGCAAGGCGGGAAACCGATCGTTACTGACGGGCCGTACAGCGAATCGCAGGAAGTGCTGGGCGGCTTTTTTATGATCGATGCCGCGGATTACAACGAAGCGCTGGCGATCGCCGAGACTTGCCCGCACCTTACCGATACCCAGTGGATCGAAATCCGGCAGGTGGACCCGGTACACTAGTTTCGCGCTCGCGAGAGCGATATGCAGCTCATGACTGAAGAAATTTCGCCATCGGCGCCGGAGACGGCGCGCGCGGAAAACGTCAACCAGCTTGTGGATCACCTGTTTCGCCACGAAGTTGGGCGAATGGTCTCGCGGCTGGCGCGCATTTTGGGCACGAAGCGGCTCGCGCTTGCGGAAGACGCAGTGCAGTACTCGATGCTGCAAGCGTTGCAGGCATGGGCGTTTCAAGGTGTGCCCGAAAATCCGCAGGCGTGGCTCGCGAGGGTGGCGTATAACCGCGCGCTGGATCTGCTGCGCGGCGAACGCAAGCTGCGCTTTTATGACGACGAAAAGGAAATTGAGCTGCGAAGAAAAATCGATGCGCTGCAGACGGCGAAGATCGGCGCGCCGTTTCGATTTCCGCAAGAAGTGCGAGATGAACGCCTCGCGCTGATTTTTGTCTGCTGCCATCCGGCGCTGCCTCGAGCGGCGAGCGTGGCGCTAACTCTGAAAGTCGTTTGCGGATTTGGCGTGCAGGAAATTGCTCGCGCGTTGCTTTCTACCGAGAGCACTGTTTCGCAGAAACTTGTGCGCGCGAAGAAAATGATTCGCGAGCAGGAAATACCGTTTGAAGTTCCCGATCCTGAGTCTTTGCCCGAGCGATTGGATGCGGTGCTTGAAGTTCTTTATTTGCTTTTCACCGAGGGCTACGCGGCTTCGGCGGGAGACCGGCTCATCAAGAATGATTTGTGCGCAGAAGCGATTCGGCTGACGGAATCGCTGATTGAGAATCGCGCGACGGCGCGACCGGAATGTCATGCGTTGCTCGCGCTGATGCTTTTTCAAGCGGCGCGGCTTTCGGCGCGCACCGATGCTGCGGGCGACTTGCTTTTGCTTGAAGATCAAGATCGAAGCTTGTGGAATCGCGAGATGATTGATGGAGGCTTGATCCATCTTGCGCAATCCGCGCACGGCGACACGCTTTCCGCATATCATTTGCAGGCGGAAATTGCGGCGATGCACTGCAGCGCTGAAAATTTCACACTGACGAATTGGAAGCACATTCTCGCGCTGTACGATTTGTTGAGCGAGAAGCAGGCCACGCCTGTGGTGCTGATTAACCGAGCTGTAGCGGTCGCGCAGGTGCATGGTCCGGCAGCGGCATTGGAAGCGCTGAAATCCATCGCGTTCGATGGGCAGCGCGAGCGATATCCATTTATGGATGCGGCTGAAGGAGAGTTTTTGCGGCGGCTCGCACGATTCGAAGAGGCAGAAAGCGCGCTGCGGCGCGCGCTTGAATCTGCGCGGACGGAACCTGAGCGCCGATTTATTCAGCGAAAGCTGGCATCGCTGAACCAGTAGCAGGGACCAGACCGCAGCGGTGGGAATTGCGTTTTACCGCGAATTATTTCCTTTCAAATAGGCAAACTGCCGACCACGGGCGCGAGCCCATCTTCACCGGATTCTCAGGAAGCATCGCCGCGAGACGGAGGCCGAATGATAATCGTTTTAATTTCGCGGCTGCTTTTATCATTGAGTCGGCGCTAATCAGCTTCCATCCGTGCGGCGCGAAGAAGTCCGGTCCGTTTGCCGGTGCGAACTTCAGCAGCGGGACATCCTTTGTAAATTGCGAATGCGTGCCCTTCTGCAACATTTTGAGCAAGCCGGGCGAAGCGAGATCGGTGACCCAGTTGTGAAAAGCTTGCGGGCGCGCGACGTCGTCCGCGAGAACGCCAACTTCTTCGGCGGTTAAATAGACGATTAGGCCTTCGGTCATCACGAGGATTCGCTTCGCGCGTTTGCCGAGGGCATCGAAAAGATTTCTGCGGGCATTCACATCGGCTAAATCCATGCGAACTCTTTCGAATACGCACACCGGCTTTGCGTCGCTAATAATTTCTTCCTTGTAGTCGAGGATTTCCGGAAAATCCACTTCCACCCATTGCAGCACCGGCGGCAGCGACATGCGATATGGCCGCGCATCGAGACCTGCGGCGAGATTGACGATCATGTCGGTTCCCTGCGCGATCTGCGAATTGATTACGCGATCGAACAGGTAGGTACGCGACATCCACGACCATTCGTTTTTTGTGTGGAATGGAAGGGCTGCGGCAATTTCTTCGCCGCGATTGCCTGCGAGTTTGCGCGCGAACGGATCTTTGAAGAGCGCGTCGGGGCGTTCCGATTCACGCGCGCGGAAGACCGCCGCCCAGCGAGCTGTATCGGAAATGTGCCGGATCACGCGTTCGTGTTCAGCCACAGCGTTCTCCCCTTTACGAAAACATCATCGAAAGGCGTCGATACACAGTACTCCTTTTACTCGCCGAATTTCGGGAGCATCCTGCGAGTGAGGATGCGAGTGAGCCAAGGAGCGAATCTTTCCATCGCGACGAATAACTTGCCATGAAAGGTGATGATCTTCTCGCGCTTTCCTCGAGCCACCGCCCATAGAATTTGCCGGGCGGCTTTATCGGAGCTCATCTGCAGCCGCGCGGGGATTGCATCTTTCGCGCCTGCGTGGAATTCACCTTTGTTGTCTACTCGCCGGATGTTGCTCACCACAAAACCCGGGCTGATCAGCGTTACCTTGATGCCGAGCGGCTTTAGCTCGGGAGTGATTGCGTCGGCGAGCGCGCGCAACGCGAACTTGCTCATCGAATAGGGCGAAACTCCAGGAGTGGATACCCAGCCGGCAACACTCGAAATGATCGCGATGTTTCCTTTTGCTTTTTGTAGCTCAGGCAGAGCTGCGTAAAGAGTTCGCAGCACGCCGAACAAATTTGTTTCAAGCTGGCGGCGGTAATCTTCAAGCGTGAGTTTCGCGAATTCGCCCACGACACCGAAACCCGCGTTTGCAACTATGATGTCGAGCTGACCCCACTTGCGAATGGTCGTTTCCACCGCGCGTTCGAGATCGCCGTCGCGAGTGACGTCGCATTCCACAGCGAATGGACGCTCGGCACCGGTTGCCGCAATTTGCGCCGCCAAATTCTCAAGCAACTCCGTCCGGCGCGCGGTCAGCGTAACCTTCGCTCCAGAAGCGGCCAGTTGGCGCGCAAGTTCCTCACCAATTCCCGACGACGCCCCGGTAACGAGCGCGACTTTGTTCCGGAAATATCCGCGGAAGTCAGACACGCCGATACATTACACGAAGATCGTACATGGCCGGGCGGAGCTGTTCTCACGCGAGAACAGACGGTTGCAGTTGTAATTCGTTTGTGATTTGCTTTCCTCTATGGCAATGCGAAAAAAAACTGCAAGCCGACCAAAACCAATTTCCACTCGGCCGTATATGCCGGGATACGGATTGCCTCACGACAAGAAAGGACTCTTCCCGTGGAAGTGGGCAGAGGACCGGCTTACGAAAAGCCACAATTACTGGGTGGCGACGGGGCGCCCTGACGGCACTCCCCACTTGATGATCGTGTGGGGTTTGTGGATCGACGGCGGATTTTACTTCAGTACCGGCAGCCAATCGCGCAAAGCCAAGAATCTTTCGGCGCGCAAGGAGTGCGTAATTGGCACCGAGAACGCAGATCGCGCCGTGATCTTAGAAGGGGTTGCGTCGAAGGCCACGGACATTGCGTTTCTGGGGCGATTGCTCAAGCTCTACGAGAAAAAATACCAGTTCGACATGTCCGCGATGGAGAAAGACATTTTGAGTCTGAAGGAACCAATCTACCTGGTGCGACCCACGGTGGTGTTTGCGCTCGACGAAAAGAAATCACTGAAATCCGCCACGCGCTGGAAGTTCCAATAGAATTCATTGCTCGCTGCAGATGCGAAATTGTAAGCCGTGCCGCGCAGTGCGATAATGATGTTGTACGAATCGAGCGAACATCGCGATGACAACAACCGTAGCGCACAATACAACTCTCGAGCGGCCGGAAGACGTCGCGAAATTTCTTTCCGACGAAGGCATCATCCTCACGCAGCTCGATAAAGCGATCAACTGGGCGCGCAAAAGCTCCATCTGGCCGCTTGGCTTCGGGCTTGCATGTTGCGCGATTGAGATGATGTCCATGGCGGCCGCGCGATTTGACGTTGCGCGATTCGGTTCAGAAGTATTTCGCCCGTCACCGCGGCAAGCAGACTTGATGATCATCGCGGGGCGCGTCTCGCAGAAAATGGCGCCGGTAATTAAACAACTTTACGAACAAATGCCCGAACCGAAGTGGGTGATCTCGATGGGCGCATGCGCCACCTCAGGCGGAGTGTTCAATAACTACGCGATCGTTCAGGGCGTAAACCAAGTAATCCCCGTTGACGTGTACGTTCCCGGATGCCCGCCGCGTCCCGAGGCGCTGCTGTATTCGATTTTGCAATTGCAGAAAAAAATTGAAAACGAGCGCGGCAGTTTTAAGCGTGCGCTGAATATCGAATAATTCCCGCTCGCGTTATTCCGGCGACACCAGTTTCAATCCCACGATTCCCGCGACAATCAAGACCATGCACGCCAGCCGTATTGCGGTGCGCGGTTCGTCAAAGAAGAAAATTCCAACCGCAGCGGTTCCCACCGCGCCGATTCCCGTCCACACCGCATACGCCGTGCCGATCGGAATGTGTTTCGCAGCGCGACCGAGCAACACGACGCTGAGTACGCCCACGGCGAATACGATTACGCTCGGCCACAGACGTGTGAAGCCCTGCGACATTTTCAGCGCAGCCGCCCAAATGATTTCGCAGAGTCCAGCGAGCACCAGAATTAACCAGGCCATATTCCCTCCGAGAGACGCGAGCTGTGGCGATGACGGAGGATATTACTAGAGGATGCGTGGTTGCGGACTACGCGGTGTGCGATTCGGCTCCGCGAATCGGCAGCGCGATTATTTCGGCTTCGCCGCCGCTCCACGCAACTTTGCTGGCGGGTGCAGTATGCTCGCGCCGAAGATATGCCATGCCGATCGGTCGATTGAGCGCGTAAGAAAACGCCGCGCGCGTCACACGCCCAACTTCTGCGCCATTCGCGGTGAGCACAGCTTTCGCCGGCGGGACCACGTCGCCTGTAAAAACAATCCCCGCGCGCTTTCGATTTACGTGGCCGCGCGATCTCACGCGTTCCACAATTTCCTGTCCGGTGTAACAACCCTTCGCGTAGCTGATGTGCGAGTTCTCGAGTCCCGCTTCGTGCGGAATCACGGTGTCGTCGAAATCGTATCCGTACCACGCGATTCCCTGCTCGATGCGCAACGCGCTGAGCGCCGCGAATCCAGCGGGCCCGCCTCCATGCGATATTGCGGCAGCCGCTAAGACTTCCCAAAGCTTGGGCAGATCGCTGCGCGCCGCGATAAATTCGGCGCTCGCGTTTCCGCCGGGCGAACGCCGTAACATCTGGCATTGCACTCCAGCAATATTCACATTCACGAATGAAAGATCTTCCAGCGTGTCGAGCGCCGGCGCGCCGAGAGTAGAAAGCGTTTGCGCCGTCTTCGGACCTTCCAGCGCAATCGCGCCGATGCTGACCAGTCACGTCTTCGAGCGTGACATCGTCCATGATGATAAATTTCTCAATCGTCGCGACAGTCCGCTCAAGATTCAATTCGATAGGTCGCCGCGCGAATTCGATCCGCCATCGCGTACGTCTCGATCTCGGCAAGAATGTGTCCCTGCGGATTCAGCAGCAGCGAAACGATTCCATGCTGCGGCTGCAAATCGCGAACGTTGTTGGTGAGCACCGCGTTGAGGTATCGCACGCGATCAACGCCTGTGAAGTCAAACCAGGCGCGGTAATTCTTATCCACAACACCGACGGTTTCCGTGAGGTAGCGATATTCCTCGCGCGAATCGCGAAAGCTTTCAGGCATCGTGCAGCCAAAATATTCGGCGAATTGTGCGCCGGCTTTTTCTTCAAGTTCACGGAGTGGAGTTTCGGGAAGCATCGCGATGCGCTTTCAGTCTAGCAGAGCGCGTTAGCCTCAAATCGCCGCGATGATATACTTTTACTGAGGAACTAATTCCCTTGGCCGAAACCGCGTCACGCGCGCAACAGCAGAAACCGCGGGAACTGATCCACGAAATCCTTTCCGTGGGGATGTTGCACTGCAATTGCCACATCGTTGGCGATCCCGTCACGCGCGAAGCGATCGTCATCGATCCCGGCGATGACGTCACGCGCATCCTCGAATCTCTCGCACGGCACAGGCTCACACTTCGCGCCATCGTCATCACGCACGCGCACATCGATCACGTGGGCGGCTTGGCCACGCTGCGCAATTCCACCGGCGCTCCCGTGATGATGCACCAAGCCGATCTGAAACTTTACGATCTGCTGCCGACGCAAGCGTCGTGGCTCGGCGTGCGCACTCCGCCGCGATGCGAAGTCGATCAGTTCTTGCGCGAAGGAGAAGCGGTGCGATGGGGAGCAACGGAATTGACGGACGGCTTCGCGCTGCAGGTTCTGCATACTCCCGGCCACAGCGAAGGAAGCGTGAGTCTGTATTTGCCGCGCCACACTCCACAGGGCGCAGCAGAACCAGGACTGCTCTTTGCAGGCGACACTCTGTTCGCGGGCAGTATCGGCCGCACCGATCTGTGGGGCGGCTCGATGGAACAAATCATGGACTCGATCCGCGGAAAATTGCTCGAATTACCCGACGATACGATTGTCCTCCCGGGGCACGGAGAGCCAACAACAATCGGCGCGGAACGCGAGACGAATCCCTTTTTGTAATTGTAACTTGAAGTCACGTGCGATGGTTTCGGTGTCAGCTCAGAATTTGAGTTTGCCAAGCAGCGCAGTAAGCGCATCAATCGCAAGCTGCGCTCCGTGAAACGTAGCGGGCGGTAGCCCGTCTAACTCTGTGGAGATTTGTTCGGGCGTAGAGCTTCAATAGTTCGGCGCGAGTTTTTCCAATGATGACTTCGGTAAGCAGCGAAGCGCACGCCATCGCAGTGACGCAGCCGCGAGCGTGGAATCGTGCAGCTGTAATGCGGCCGTCGGCGGCAATCGCGGAAAGCTCCAGCACGTCGCCGCACACCGGATTGGCAACTTCGATGGTAACCTGAGCATCTATCAGGTTACCCCCATTTCGCGGATGCTCGAAGTGATCCAGCACGGCTGCGGAGTACATCGCTGAAGTATGAACGCAACCGCGCGCCGTTGGAAGCCGGAACAAATCTCGAGCGCAATCGCGGCAACAGCGCTGAACTCCCGAACAGTATTGCGCCGCAGGAAGCCAAGCGGGGAGTTAGCTGTTGCCGCAGCCAAGGTTCCGGCGCATCATCGAAAAGTAACTTTATAAGTGTGAAGCCGCTGAGTCGCGGCACGAACGGAGCAATCCACCCGATATGTTTCTTACAAATTTATCCCGAAGCAAAAAGAACTCTTCTGCCCGGCTCGTTCAGCGCGCCGCGTTGGCGCTTATAGTTTTTGCGCTCGCCGCTCCCTTCGCCGCAAGTCCGGCTTCCGATCCCCACGCGGAAACTTTGCTGAATACCATGCAGCACGAGATGTCGCGTGCGCAGGCTTCACTGGCGAAATCCGAACCTGCGCCATATTTCATGAGCTATTCGGTGTACGACCAGCAAGATCTATCGATCAGCGCGGGTGAAGGCTCGATCATTAGCTCGGTCACCGAACAAAGGCGCTGGGCCGATGTGACGATGCACGTCGGAACGCCAACTCTCGATAACACGCACGGTCAGGGGCGCGGATCAGGAATCAGTTCTTCCAGTTTGCCGATTACCGACGACCAGGATGCGCTCGCGCGCGGTTTGTGGCTGCTCACAAACGCCGAATACAGGCAAGCGGTGCCGGCGTATTTGAATTTGAAGACATCCACCGTTGTTCAGAGCGCCGAAGAAGATAAATCGCCGGATTTTTCAAAAGAGACAGCGCATCAAGACGTGGAAGCAGCTGGGCCTCCAGTCGCGATGAAACAAAAAGAATGGGAAGAGAAAGCCAAAGCATATTCGAACCCATTCCGAAAATATCCGTACATTTATGACTCGGTGGCGATGCTGACATTCGATCAGACCACGCAATACATGGTCACGAGCGAAGGCACGCGCCTCGTCGAGCCAGGTCACTCGGCGCGGCTGGTACTGCAAGCTCAGACGAAAGCCGACGATGGAATGGATCTTTTCCGCGTAGAAACATTTGACGCGGCCACTCCCGATCAACTTCCTACCCAAGCTGAAGTCGCCGCGAAAGCGGAAAAAATGGCGGTTGATCTGAAAGCATTGCGTGAAGCTCCGGTTGCGGATCCGTTCGATGGTCCCGCATTGCTCTCCGGCCGTGCGACGGCCGTATTTTTTCACGAAGTACTCGGTCACAGGCTTGAGGGGCATCGTCAGCGTGGCGACGAAGAGGGCCAAACGTTCACAAAGAAAGTAAACGAACAAGTTCTCCCAACTTTTCTCAGCGTCGTCGACGATCCTACGCTGAAAGAAATGAACGGCGAGAAACTCGCGGGATACTATGCGTTCGACGACGAAGGCGTACCCGCGAAGCGAGTTCCTCTCATCACCGACGGCATCTTGAAAACATTTCTGATGTCGCGCATTCCCGTCAAAGATTTCAGCGATTCCAATGGACATGGCCGCCGCCAGCCAGGACTCATGGCCACGGGTCGCCAGGGAAATCTAATCGTCATCTCCAAAAATCAAGTGCCCGATGCAGACCTGCACCAAAAGTTAGTGGATGAAATCAAGAAAGAGGGAAAGCCCTACGGCCTCTACTTCGACGATATCGAAGGCGGCTTCACTCTCACCACCCGCCAAATGCCGCAAGCGTTTCAAGTGCTGCCGGTAATCGTCTACCGCGTTTATGCGGACGGCCGGCCAGACCAACTCGTGCGCGGAGTAGATATCGTGGGAACTCCGCTTGCTGCGCTCGAAAAAATTGTCCTAACGGGAACGAATACATTCGTGTTCAACGGAATTTGCGGCGCGGAATCCGGCAGCGTGCCGGTCTCCGCATCCGCCCCCGCGATGCTCTTCTCGCAAATGGAAGTTCAAAAGCAAGCGCACTCGCATGATCGTCCACCCCTCTTGCCTCCACCCGGTTTCGAAAAAGAACCCGCCGCAAAGCAATCTTCGGGACCCGGAGGTGCTCTGTGAGCGCAGCAAAAAATTCGGCGAATCAAGTTGAGCCCGCGTTTTCGAGTGATTGCAAGCGGCACCGCAATCGTTATAACAGCGGCGTTCGTCCTCCTCAGCATTGGCTCTGCGAAAGTCTCTGCGAAATCGGAATCCAGCGCTGCCAAGGCGACTGCAAGTAGTGCAAGCTCGCCGATTCTTCAAGCGATGACGGAGGAACTCGAACGCTCCAAAGCTCAGCTACAAATGGAAGGCCTCGCGCGTCCTTACTACATCGAATATCGCGTCAGCGAAGTTGACGAGTACGGCGCTGACGCTTCCTTCGGCGCGATCGAGCAGCGCGCGCGCATCCACCTTCGCCTTGTACGAGCGGTCGTCCGCATCGGCGACTACAAACAAGACAGCTATTTCGCGGGCGGTATGGGTTCTGTCGCCGCTGTTCCAATGGGCGATGATCTACTCGCTCTGCGCCACGCGCTGTGGCTCGCGACTGACGGCGCATACAAAGCCGCCGGCGAAGCGCTAGCGCAAAAACAGGCGATGCTCAAACAATTCACTTCCACTCAGCCCATCAACGACTTCGCAAAATCCGAGCCCGTTCACGATCAGAATCCCACCGCGCAAATTTCGGTGGATGAAGCCAAAACAGAGCACATGCTCGCCGAAGCGACCTCCATTTACCGCGACGATCCCGACATCCAATCACTCAGCGCTCACGCGCAATTCACCGCAACCAACGAATACTTCATCAACACCGAAGGCTCGGTGACGAATCACGGTCAGTCTCTCTACTACGTTGGGCTGTCTGGTTCCACACAGGCAACCGATGGCATGCGCCTGGAACGATCGCCCTACACACTGGTCATGAATGCGAGCGAAGTTCCCACCGAAGCAAAACTTTTGAGCGACGCGCACAAAATGTTGGTCACCCTCAAATCTCTCCGTGATGCTCCAGTAGTCGAAGAGGAATATCGCGGACCAGTGCTGCTTTCTCCCGATGCTTCCGCCGACGTCGTCGCGCTTCTGATCGGCAGCAATGTTCTCGGCCGCAAACTTCCTCCCGGCCGCAATGGCCGCACCCTCGGAGATTTCGCCTCGGCATACAAATCGCGAGTCTTGCCCGCGTTCGTCAATGTCACGGACGATCCCACGCAAAGCCAGTTCGATCACGAAGGCCTGGTGGGCAGCTACAAATATGACGACGAAGGCGTGAAGGTTGCGCCCGTCACCGTAATCGAAAAAGGCCAGCTCATTAATTACCTCACTTCGCGCGAGCCAATTCAGGATTTTCCCGATTCCAATGGACACGGCCGCGCCGGAGCCGCGCAGCCTCCTCAGCCGCATTACGGCGTGCTCGAATTGCAAAGCAACGAAGCGCTCACCGCAGACGCGCTCAAACAAAAATTAATTCAAATGTGCCGCGACCAGGGCAAAGAATTCGGCTATCGAGTGGAAACCCTTGGCGGCCTCACTTCGCCACGCCTTCTCTATCGCGTGTGGGTGAAAGATGGTCACGAAGAACTCGTTCGCGGCGCCGTCCTCGGTGAATTGGATTTGCGCGGCCTCCGCAACGATTTGATCGCCGCAGGCAGCGACGAAGTCGCCAGCAATCGCACTGGCAGCGTCCCCGCAACGGTGATCAGCCCATCGATGCTGTTCGACGAACTCGAAGTTCGCCGCGACGATCGCGCCAAATCCAAGCTGCCCGAATATCCAGCGCCCCCTTCAGCATCGGCGCCAGTGAAAGCCAGCGGCTCGGGCAACTAGTTCGAGGTCGCGCAGAGAAAATCAATGGCGCCGCGGACCACTTTGCAACGCATCGTCTCGCTGGCGCCCAGCGCCACCAGCATTCTGTTTGCAATTGGCGCGCGCGCGCAAGTTGTTGGCGTCTCGAAGTGGTGCGCAGACGTCGCCGAAGTTGGCAACCTGCCACGCCTCGGCGATTGCTGGTCTCTCGAAACAGAAAGCGTCGCGAAACTCAAACCGACTCTCGTAATCGGCTCGGTTCCCTATCGCCAGGAAGCCGTCTCAAAACTTCTCGAACAACCCATCGCGTTTCTTGCAATGAATCCGAGAACTCTCGAGGACGTGTACAACGATATTTTGCTGCTCGGTCGAATTTCCACGCGCGAATGCGCCGCCAAAAATGTAATCGCGAAAATGCGGCGCGCATTTAAAGCGATCCGCGCGGCTGCCGATCATTCGCGCCGCAGCGACGGTGCAAAAACGAGCAAGCCCCGCGTCTATTGCGAATCCTGGCCACACCCCAGAATTTCTTCGCCGCCGTGGGTTGCCGAACTCGTGCAAATAGCGGGCGGCGAGATGGTCGTGCCGCCGGGTCAGCGCGTCAGTGACGCACAGGTGGCATCCGCTGCGCCCGACGTAATCGTTCTCGCTTGGGCCGCAATGGGCGATAAGTCAGATGTAAATCGCGCGCTCGAAGTAGCCGCGTGGCAGCAAGTCCCTGCCCTGATCAACAACTGCGTGTTCTCGGTGTCCGACGAATTGCTCAACACGCCCGGTCCGCCGCTCGTAGACGGCGCCAGAGAACTCTCGCGAATCATTCACGCGGAGCGGCGCATCGCCGCTCGCAGCTCGGTTTCGGCGCCCTCGGCGTTTGGCACAACCGCATCAGCCGCGAAGAATTCGGCGGCCTCCAAATGATTCGCGTGGTCGCAGCAGTAATCGTGCGCGAAGGAAAAATTCTGATCTGCCAGCGCCGCCACGACGACAGTTTTCCTTTGAAGTGGGAATTTCCCGGCGGAAAAATTGAGCCCGGCGAAGATGATAGCCAGGCCCTCGCCCGCGAACTCCGCGAAGAATTAGGAGTGGAAGCTAACGTTCTCCGCGAACTGCAGCGCGTCGAACACCACTATTCAAACACCGATCAGCGCCATCCGAATCCGGCCGCTCCCAATCGCCCTCAGAAAAAAGCATTCTCGATTGCATTTTTCCTGGTTGATATCGGCGCGCAGCAACCGAAAAATCTAGCCTTCGAAACTTTCGATTGGCGCACTCCGTCCGAAATCCACTCATACGATTTTCTGGAAGCAAATGGCGCCCTGGTCCGCAGAATCGCCGCCGGCGAAATCAAAATCGATTAACTAATTTTCCCGAGCGAGCTCCTCCACTCCAAGAATATTTTCCGCCAAACCGGGAGCCGCACCCTTTAGGGTTTAAGGGTGCGGAGTTTGCCTGGGGGTGCCGCATCCTTTGGGTTTCAAGGGTGCGGGTTTTTGAATTTTCCCGCATCCATGCCCAATCACGTCAACGATCTCCCTCCATCCACTATCAAAATTTGTCCCGTAATAAATTCCGACGTTGCCAAAAATACCACCGCCTCCGCGATATCACTTCCCTTCCCAGTCTTCCGCAGCGGAGCTCGTTTGATGTAATCCGGTTCCAGTTCCGGCGCATCTCCCTCAAACGAAATCGTCCCCGGCGCAATTCCGTTCACAATAATTTCCGGAGCCAGCGCCCGCGCCAAGCATCGCGTCAACATGATCACTCCAGCTTTCGAGACGCAGTAATGTGTATGTGCGGGCCACGCAAGAATTCCTCCCAGTGAAGCGAGATTAATAATGTGCCCGCGCCCCGATTTCCGCAGCAGCGGCGCCGCAAGCTGAGCGCACAAAAATTGCGAAGTGAGATTCGTCGCCAAAATTCCGTTCCACTGCTCATCCGTAATTTTTTCGAACGCCACGTTCTGAAACATTCCCGCGTTATTCACCAAAATATCCAGCCGCCCAAATTCGCTCTCCGTTTGCGAAATCAGTCGCTCCACATCGCCGCGCTTCGACACATCCGCTTGAATCGCGACAGCCCGCCGTCCACTGCGTCGTAATCTCCGCAACCACTCTCTCCGCCTCGGCCCGCGACCCACGATAATTCACCACCACATCCGCTCCGCGCGCCGCCAGTTCCAGCGCAATGCTCCGCCCAATCCGCTTCGCCGCACCTGTAACAATCGCCACTCGCCCCTTCAAATCCTGGTCGGCCACGATTCCCCCAAACTTTCACGCCAACGCGCTGATAGAATATCTCGTTTCCCATTCACTCGCGCAACGCGGTGCACAGAACGAGGCCACATGAATCTCGATGTTCTAGCAATCGCTGCCCATCCTGACGATGTCGAACTCACCTGCGGCGGCACCCTAATCAAAATGGCCGCCCGCGGCTACTCCACCGGCATCCTCGACCTCACCCGCGGCGAAATGGGCACCCGCGGCACTCCCGAACTCCGCCATCGTGAAGCAATGCGTGCAGCAAAAATTCTCGGCGTAAAAATACGCGATAACGCGGGCCTCCCGGACGCCGGTCTCTCCATCTCGCAGGAGCAGCGCTTAATCGTCGCCTCCCACATCCGCAAGCTGCGCCCGCACACCGTAATTCTTCCGTACTTCGAGGGACGCCATCCCGATCACTACACCGCGGGACGCCTCGGTTACGAAGCCTGCTTTCTCGCGGGCCTCAAGCAATTGCCAATCGCTGGCGAAGCGTTCCGCCCATACAAAATTCTCTACACCACCTTCGACCATCCCATGCAGCCAACATTCGTAGTCGATATCACCAAAGAATTCGATCACCGCCAGCGCGCAGTCGTAGCCTTCCGCTCGCAATTCAAGCCCAAGAAACGCGATCGCCACGGCAAAATCTATATGCCGCTCGACGAGCTCGATCTCCGCGTCGGCATAATCGCCCGCCACTTCGGCCATTTAATTGGAGTTCACTACGGTGAAGGTTTCTACGTTCGCGAAACACTACAACTAGACGACATCGTAAAATTTCCCGTCCGCTCGGTTTAACCCGGGAGCGCCAATCTCCCGATTGGCTCCGTTGCTTTCGCTTGTGCTCGTGCTTTTGCTTGTGCCGTTGCTCGTGTAGCGCCGGACTTTAGTCCGGCAGCCTTCGCCTTTTGCGTTGACCCTCACCCACAACGTCATCCTGAGAGCTATCCAATCAGGACAGCCGAAGGATCGCCTTCGCCTTCGCCTTCGCTGTCATCCGCGCCTTTTGCATCCAGATGGTCTGAATCGGGGCCGAATCCCGCTTCAGCGGGTGAGGGATCCGCAGTTGCTTTTGAATTTTTCACAACCGCCCCTACTCATCCGGCGATTGCGTAGGTTTAAATCCAGGTATGCTTTGCCCGCCAGCCCCGTTCGCGATCTTCACGCGCATAGGCTGCCCGGCGCCTTCATCGGTGGGACGAAGCACCACGATCGTCGCTAGCGCTTCGTTGTATAACCGCGTCACCAGGTATGGCGTTCCATCCTTCTCGCTTTGCCACACCTGTCCTACTCGAACGCTTGACTTCCCCATTCCCCGTCCCAACCCCAAGACTTATGATGCGCCCACGCGGCGCACGTGATTAGTTTTCGCTCTTGCGCCGATTCACAGGCACAGGCGCCAGGCTCGCCGTTACAGGAGTCATCTTCGATGCGCGTGCCGTAGACACCGTCGGAATTTCTTCCGGACGCCCGCCGGTTGCGCTCGCCGCATTCGCTTCCGCAGCAATCGCTGGCAATAGCGTTGTCGGAATCATCGCGCCTTCGCCTTCGCGTTCAAAGATCAGGCACTTCGAGATCGTCGTCCCAATCGATTCGCAGAATATCGCCCAGCTTTACCTGTCCAGTAGCCAGCAAATTCGCCAGCGGATAAACCAGATGACGTTCAATCGCGCGCTTCAAATGCCGTGCGCCATAGCGAGTATCCGTTCCTTCCTTCAACAAGAATTTGCGAGCTGCAGTCGTCACGCGAAACAAGAATTGTCCGCGCGCGGTTTCCAGTACTCGCCGTTGCACTTGTCCCAGCTCGATCTCCAAAATCTGTTCGAGCTGTTCATCCCGCAGCGGATGGAACACCACCGTCTTGTCCAGCCGGTTCATAAATTCCGGCGAAAACTTCTCTTCGCGCGGCTTCCACGGCGGTACGATTCACCTTCACATCCAACCCATCATTCGGTTTGTCCACGGCTGCACAAATCCCATGCCGCCGGCCATCAGTTCCGTAATTTCGCCGCCGCCCAAATTCGACGTCAGGAAAATTACCGTCTGTGAAAGATCCACTCGGCGGTTATCGCCCAGCGTCAGCGTGGCCTTGTCGAGCATTCCCAGCAGCAATTGCCACAGCGCATCGACGGCTTTTTCAATTTCGTCGAACAGCAGGAAGCTCAGCTTCAGCTTGTCGGTGTGATACTGCGCAAGCGCTTCCTGCGTGATCAGCGGATGCGTCTCGCGGTGCCCCAAATATCCCGGGGGCGAGCCGATCAATTTCGCAATTTCGTGCGAGTGCTGGAATTCCGCGCAGTCCACCTTGATCACCGCGCGCGGATCGCCGAATAGAATCTCGGCAGTAGCTTCCACAATGCGCGTCTTGCCGGATCCCGTGGGTCCCAGAAACAAAAGGTTTCCCACCGGACGTCCCGGCGAGTTCATTCCGGCGGAAAACACCTGAAACAGGTCCACCACTGCCCGCAGCGCCTCTTCCTGGCCGACAATGCGGGCGCGCAGCGCGCCTTCGAATTCCTGCGTGTCGCCACTGCGACGCGAAGGGTCTAACACTTGCGGGCGGGCACTCATACCTTTACCTCTCACTGAGACTTCCTTTTCCTCGGTGCGCGCACGCGAACCTCGCGAAACTGATCGAGCTTCGCTGCCACAGTCGAATGCAGCAATCGCAACTGCAACAGAATTTCAGAAGCGACCGCCGGGGATTTGGAGACGTTTAGCAAGCGCGGAAAAAGGTCCGTGAGATCCAGATTGAGGGTCCGCAAGTCGCTGATGAGCTTTTGTACGTACGCTGAACGCCCATCGACGAGTGACACACTGCTGTTGACCTGTTCACGGAGGTTGCGCCAGTCCAGCGAGAGTTTGGGATGCCTGCGGTTTACGCCCTTCACAACGTCGTCCGTAATCCGGGGCCGTTCGCCCAGCTTGGCAAGATGTAGTTGTCGTATCTTGCCGCCCTGTCGGACGTTATGCACCAGATAGAACGCGTTGCCTTTGCGACGTAGAAACGCCACCGCACCACTCTCCTGGCCCCCCGGCCATTCAACTTTCAGCGTTTGCGTAGTGTAGAAACGGTCCACTACGCCGTCAATAGCTCGTATGAACATGCCGTTACACCTGACTCGTATTGGTTACCGTACTCAGGGGTAGGTTTTTCGGGGGGAAATGGCCGGCTGTTACTGCAGTTCAACCTGCGGGAGCTGGTCTTTCTACCTTCTTCTTCCTACTCTCCACACTCTAAAGATGCGCCAGGTTATCCACAAGATGCTGGGTGCCCCACACGCCGTAGTCGCGTGTGGGTTTTCTAGGCTTCTCATCCACATGACCGTTCATCCAAATTCCGCCGTAGGGGCCAGGCTCGACGCGAAGCGGCGAGTCCTCTGCCCAGCACTACAAAGACTTTTCCGTATCTCATTCTCGCTAAGCCTCGTGTCAGGGCACGAGTTCCACTCGTGCCGCAGCCGCCCCACTTCACGAAAGGGGCTTTCGCGCCTTTTGCGTCCCGACGACTCTTGTCGGGAAGCCCCTGATACAATGCATGATTGCGATCGAATTTATGAACCGACCTAAATCCAAACGCACGCACCCTTTCGATTTCAATCCCAAACGCGCCGAAAAATCCGGCTGGTCCCACGTCTACGATCTCGTAAAAAAAATCCCCCGCGGCCGCGTAATCACCTACGGACAACTAGCCAAATGGCTCCGTCTCCCCGGCGGCGCACGCACCGCCGGACGCGCAATGTCCGCCTGCCCTTCCGGCAGCGGAGTACCTTGGCATCGCGTCCTCGGCAGCGGCGGCCGCATCCTCCTCCGCGATCCCCACTCCCAACTCCAGCGCCAACTCCTGGAATCCGAAGGAGTCGCATTCGCCGGCACCCACGTAGATCTGCCAGCCCACTCTTGGTCCCCGAAAAGCACCAGGAAAACATCGCGCTCGAAGCGCGTCCGCACGTAGGGGATAGGCTCGGCCGCGAAGCGGACAAGCCTCGCCCAGCACTACGCCCAAAGAATCCCATCGAACGCGAGCGGTTGGGATGTGACTTTGACGTCATCCTGAGAGCCATCCGATCAGGATGGCCGAAGGATCGCCGCCCGTATCAGACATCTTAAATTTAGTATCCCTGTTGACACACGAACCCATCGTTTCTTGCCAAACCGCTTTGCAACCATCACACTCCTGAAATGGCGCTGTTTTGGTGGAACTTTTGGACTTACTTGCTCTGGAGCCTCGAGGCTCTAGTCGTACCTCCTTTCGTATATACCACTGCAGCGCTCGCTCTGAACTTGATCGCCTCGATCGTTCGTCAACGACCATTCAATAAACCGATTTGGAAACAAACGTACACCAGCGTAATTCTGCAATTCTTATTCTTCCCTTCGGTGATTGCGGTAGGTGTTGTGGGACGTGTTGATTGGCAGGCGCCGCACTTTCCTCGACCAAATCAATGGGGGCTGCGGGCTGTAGAACTCTTTGATGCCGGTTCCCTAATTGTTTCCGTTTATTGGGTCTGGAAAATGAAAGGGCTCCGTTGGTTCGCCTTGAGTCTAGGTATTCTTCAACTCTGGCTGCTGGCGGCTGCCGTTTTTATCGCATCGATGTCACTGACGGGAACTTGGCTGCGAAGATAAGTTCAAGTCTCACGCCGATCAACGTAAAGCGCTAAGCACATCTCACTTTGAATCGCGCGGAGCGCCCTGCGGGCGCGAAATTAAATGTGAGCCCAACGCGCGAGCGTTGGGTAACCTAAACACGCGAACTTCTCCGGAGTCCTGTAGGGGCGGCACCAAAACCAATCGGATTTCGCATCGCCAACTACCAAACTCTGGTTGGCCTGTTATAAATATCTCCAAGAATATCCGCGTCTGCCGCAATATTTTTCTTGACATCAATATTCGAATATGAGACAATCCGTTCTAGGGGAGAACCGCATCCCGCGCCACCGAGCGCGGGTTTTTTATTTATGGGGAGCGCACAAACGCTCTAAGGCCCGTTTTCGGCCCGTATAACAACAAACACGCGCTCCGATGTCCGATAATATTTCGTATTGCAAACAAAGGACTTACGCCCGTGCAGGAGCAAAAAAAGGCCTTACAAAAGTTAAGTGTTCATTCTAAAGAACTTAACTCAAAATTCAACGTAAGTGTTCATTATAAAAGACTTACCGCTGCAAAATAGCCCGTTTTTTCGCCAATTTCGGCCGGCGGCAAATCCGTCGCCAGATTATGTTAGTTTGTTCAAATTCGAATCGTATCTATCTGTATCAAATCCCGTTAAGGACTATATGACACTCTCTTAGCTGGCAGCGCATTTCGCGCCACCACCAAGACTGTGCTATAGATAATCTTCCACCGTGCCTAATTCTATCGTCGCAGTCCGCGATCTCAAGAAAAATTACGACGCCGTCGAGGCGTTGCGCGGCATCTCGTTCGAGGTAAACGAAGGCGAAGTCTTCGGCCTTCTCGGCCCCAATGGAGCCGGCAAGACCACCACAATCGAAATTCTCGAGGGTCTGCGCCGTCCAGACGGCGGCTCCGTCTCGGTCTGCGACATCGAGCCCATTTCTGGCGGAAACGCCTACAAGCAGCTCATTGGCGGAGTGCTGCAGTCCACCTCCCTGCCCGAAAAAATGCGGGTAGGCGAGGCCATCAATCTTTTCGCAGGTTTTTACAAAAAGCGCCGTTCAGCCGAGGACTTGCTCAAGCGTTTCGGCCTGGTCGAAAAACACGATGCATTTTATTCACAGCTTTCCGGTGGCCAAAAACAACGCCTCGCTCTCGCAATGGCGCTGATCAACGAGCCGCGCGTACTTTTTCTGGACGAGCCCACCGCCGGACTCGATCCACAAGTCCGCCGCGAAATTTATGGCATCATCGAAGAATTGAAGCGCGAGAGAAAAACCATTTTGCTCACCACTCACTACATCGAAGAAGCCGAGCGCCTCTGCGATCGCGTTGCCGTCGTCGACAACGGAAAAATTATCGCCATGGGCACTCCGCGCGAATTGAAAAGCGCATCCGCCGGAACTACACGCATCGAAGTCCGTCTCGCACAGCCTTCAGAACTCGAACCGCTGCGCGCATTGGAAGGCGCCACGGACTGCCGCGCTTTCGACGGCTATTTCGTCATCAATTCCAACGCCGTCCCGCGCACCATCGTCGCGCTCGTCAAGCATCTCGAGGCCACTGGAAACGAATTGGCCGGCCTCGAAATCGCTAATCCATCTCTCGAAGATGTCTTCATTGAACTCACAGGCAGGAGACTGCGCGAATGAAAAACGCTCTTTCACTAACCGCCGCCCGCATTCGCCTAGTCCTGCGCAACAAAGCATTTCTATTTTTTAGCGTCGTTATGCCGATGGGTTATCTCTTGATCGCGAAAGCTCTTTTCGCGCGCGGCACCGGCCCCGAAATGCTTCCCTATTTGCTCGCCTCCGTCATGGCCCTCACCATCATGGGCACGCTCTGGGGCATGAGCCTGCAACTGGTAATGTTCCGCGAACAGGGCATCCTGCGCCGCTTCCGCCTTGCTCCAGTCAGCGCTGGAGCTTTGTTACTTTCTAGTATTATAGCTAATTATGCTTTAATGCTGCCCACCATTGCGCTCCAATTCATCGTCGCTCGCTGGGCTTTCCACATGACCAACTGGGGCAATCTCTGGGGCGTCCTCGTCATGATCACGCTCGGCGTCGCCACTTTCGGCTCGCTTGGACTCATCATCGCCAGCGTCACGAATTCCATGCAGGAAACGCAGGTCATCAACAACGCGCTCTGGTTCGTCCTTCTGTTTTTCGCGGGCGCAACAATTCCCCTCCCATCGCTGCCGGGATGGATTCAAAATTTCGCCCTATTTTTGCCCGGCACCTACGTCGTCACCGGATTTCAGCGCGTCATGATCGACAATGCATCTGTCTGGACTCTCGGCGAAAAGGCTGCGTCGCTAATCACCTGCGGGCTGCTCGCATTTTTTCTTTCGATCCAGTTATTTCGTTGGGATCCCGACGACAAAGTTCCGCGCAAAGCCAAGCTCTGGGCTGCCACAACTTTAATTCCGTTCCTGCTGTTCGGTGCTTACGAGGTGCAATACGGCCACATGCGCCAGGACGCGGTCCATGATCTGCGATCGCTCGAGCAACCCCAGATGCAAATGCGCCAGATTCAACCGCCTCAATCGCCGAACGAATAACGAGTTTCCAGCGTATCCGTGTGGGCGGAGTGTGTCTTTTCGCAGCATTCCCACACGTAAATGTTCGCGATAAACACGTCTGTCATCCCGAATCCCGCTTCAGCGGGTGAGGGATCTGCTGTTTCTTTTTTGCTGTTCACTTGCGGCGGTAAGGGACGTGGATCGTCCCGCTCGTGTCCAAAACGCAACACGCTATGTTCGAATGTCAATCGCCACACCGGAGGATCAAAATGACTTTCACCGCAAAATCCGCAGTACTTCTAGCCGCAATAGTCCTATCCGCTTCCGGCCTCGCCAATCACAATTTACTCGCCCGCACCACCGACGACACCCCCGAAACCGTCATCAGCATTTTCCACGCGAAAAAAGGCCAGGAAAAAGCGCTCGCCGATATCTTGGAACGCTCCTGGCAGCAGTACCAACACGAAAAAGTTGTTTTCGATCAGCCCCACGTTCGCGTCAGCGCAAAAGATGCCGACGGCAACACCGATTTCACCGAAATTTTCACCTGGGTCGATCACGACGCGCCCGATCACGCCTCCCCCGCCATCCAGGCAATCTGGAAAGACATGAACGCAGCATGCGAACCGCGTGGCGGCCATCCCGCGATCGACTTCAAAGAAGTTGATTTAATTGTTCCAAAAAATTAATTCGCCAAGACGTCGAATCCACCGCGGAATTTATCCGAAACCGCCGATCCAATATGGCGCAGCCAGATTTTATTTCCTGTCGAGAGGCTTCCGTTGCGCTCGAAACGCCTATGCTATAATCCGCCACGGTATCCGGAATTTACGCGACGCAGCACCGCGCTTCCGGCCTGACACCGTGCGAAATCTTTTCGCTACATCTCTGACTCGTTTTGCTCCCTCGTCACCGGGATTCTTCATAGCCTTCGGCCATTTAAAATTTTTCAAACTTCCATGCGCGGAGCGCGACTATGGGCATTAACGCCACCGAGAAAATTTGGTACAACGGAAAATTTATTCGCTGGGACGACGCCAACATTCACGTCCTCTCCCACGTAGTCAGCTACGCCTCCGCCGTCTTCGACGGCATGCGCTGCTACAAAACAAAACAGGGTCCCGCATTTTTCCGTCTCCGCGACCACATGCAGCGCTTGGTTCATTCCGCATACATCTATCGCATGGAAGTTCCTTACACCGTCGATCAACTCTGCGCCGCGGGAATCGAACTCGTCCGCGAAAATCACATGCCAGAATGCTACGTCAAGCCCATCGTCCTTCGCGGCTACGGCGAAGCCGGAGTGAATCCTTTCCCCTGCCCCATCGAGGTCTACATGGCTTGCTGGGAATGGGGCAAGTATCTCGGCCCCGAAGCGCTTGAAGCAGGCGTCGACGTCTGCGTCAGCTCCTGGACGCGCATGGCGGGCAACACAATTCCCGCGATGTCCAAAGCCGCCGCAAATTATATGAATTCGCAGCTCATTCGCATGGAAGCCATGGTCAATGGTTACACCGAAGGAATCGCGCTCGATAGCAACGGCTGCGTCAGCGAGGGTTCTGGCGAAAATATTTTTCTCGTGATGGATGGCGAGGTCATCACGCCGCCCATGGCTGCCAGTATTTTGCCCGGCATCACGCGCAAAACGATGGTCACTCTCTGCCAGGACATGGGTATCCCAGTTCGCGAACAAGTGATTCCGCGCGAAATGCTTTACATCGCCGACGAAGCATTTTTCGTCGGCACCGCCGTGGAGATCACTCCGCTCCGCTCCATCGATCGCATAAAAATCGGCAGCGGCAAGCGCGGCCCGATCACTAAGCGGCTGCAAGATGAATTTTTCGCGCTCGTCACCGGAGAAAAACCCGATCGTCACAACTGGCTCACTCAGGTCGCGCTTCCCGTCACCGCAGCCCGGTAATTCTGCGTTGCGCATGGCGCAACTCCGATTGTGCGCGTCGGTTTTTTAGCCAACAGTGGTAGCGGCACATGTACAGCAAATCGCAAAAATTTCTCGCCGAATTTATCGGCACTTTCGCCATCGTTTTCGTTACCGCTGGCGTAATTTGCACGGACTCATTCGTCCGCATCGGCAGCACCACAGGACTCGGCTGGCTCGGCATCGCGCTCGCACAGGGTTTGGTTTATGCGGTGATGATCACCGCGCTCGCGCACGTTTCCGGCGCGCACTTTAATCCCGCGGTCACCATCGGATTCTGGGTTACGCGGCGCATCACCACATTCGAAACTTTAGCCGCGTGGTTCGCGCAACTCGCTGGAGCTGCATCCGCCGCATATTTATTGCGGTATTTAATTCCAGAAGATGTCTGGCGCGCCGCCGTTCTCGGCATTCCGCAAATGTCGCACGACATCACTCCGGCCGCGGCGATGTTGATCGAAGGAGTCCTAACCTTTTTCGTTGTTCTCGCTGCTTTTTCAGCAGGCGCGGATTCGCGCGGAGTTTACAGCCGCTTCGGCGGCCTCAGCGTCGGCATGGCAATCACGATGTGCGTTCTGATCGGGGGACCGTTTACAGGCGCCGCGCTAAATCCTGCTCGCGCATTTGGCCCGGCTCTCGCATCTCATCACTGGGCCGCTCACGGAGTCTACTGGGCCGGTCCGCTAGCGGGCGGCGTACTCGCATCATGGCTCTACGACACAATTTTTCTAAAGAAAGAGTAGTTGCGTTGGGATCGTCTCAAATCGCCGCCAACACAACAAGATCCTGTAGGGGCGAGGCTCGACTGCGAAGCAGGCAGGCCTCGCCCATCTCGCACCAAGAAATTTTTGAGTTAGAATCACCACCAAAATGCTAAAGCCAATCGTAAAATTCGCCTCGACCGTCGCGGCCATCGTCGCCCTAATCGCCATCGCTCCGCATCGCGGCTCCGCTCAATCCGCGGTGAAGGGTCCCGCGCAATCTCCGCCTCCCGCCATCGTCGGCAAATGGGAAGCAGTCCTCGGCAGCGGCGCGAACCAACTCCGTTTGCAAATCAACGTCTACGCACTTCCCACGGGCGCGCTCGCTGGCGAACTCGATAGCGTAGATCAGGGCTCTGTTCTCACCATGAGCGCCATCAAGCTCGATGCAAATAAATTTCATTTCGAAATTCAGCGCGTCGGCGGCGTTTTCGACGGCACCGTGAATTCCGACATCACGCAAATTCAAGGCACCTGGACGCAAACCGGCATCTCTCCGCAAACTCTAAATTTTCATCGCCCAGGCGCAGCGCAACCCAGCGACACTCCGCCGCAGCCCACAACAAAACCTCTCACCGCGCCGCTCGACGTAATTATTCCCATCGCGCCCACAGCGTTTGCAGCCGACGGAAAAGCACATCTCGTCTACGAATTGCATGTCACAAATTTCACGCGCTTCGATTCGTCTCTCGTAAAAGTTGAAGTTCTTCCCGGCGATTCCGATTCGCCGCTCGCAACTTTTTCCGGCAACGCGCTCGAAGACATGACCGTCCGCCCGGGGCAGCCCGCCGCAAAACCGAAATCCAAGATGGCCGCGGGATCCACCGCCATAATTTTCATGTGGGTCACCGTCCCCGCAATTCACGATGCTCCCGCAGCCCTGCGCCACCGCATCACCATGACCTACGCCGCATATCCCGAACAGATTTCCGTAATCACGCCCGCCATCAACGTGAATCGTAAATCCGTGATGACCATCAGCCCTCCGCTTCGCGGCGATAATTGGCTCGCGGGCAACGGCCCTTCGAATACTTCCGCGCATCGCCGCGCTTTGATTCCTATCAATGGCAGCGCGCGCATCGCTCAGCGCTTTGCCATTGATTGGGTGCGGCTCTACCCCGATGGAAAAAGTTTTGCGGGCGACCCCAAAGACAATAAAAATTACCGCGCCTACGGCTCAGAAGCTCTCGCCGTCGCCGATGGCACTGTCTCCGAAATTAAAGACGGCATCCCGCAAAATATTCCCGGCGAAGATTCGCGCGCGCAAGACATCACCCTCGAAAATATCGCGGGAAATCACATCGTCCTCAATATCGGCAACGGAATGTACGCGCTCTACGCGCATCTGCAACCCGGTTCGCTCAAGGTAAAAGAAGGCGAAAAAGTTCACCGTGGCGAAGTTCTCGGTCTCGTCGGAAATTCCGGCAACTCCACCGAGCCGCATCTCCACTTCCATATTTGCGACGCGCCTTCACCTCTCGGCTGCGAAGGATTGCCTTACGCCTTTTCCGAATTCCAGGTCATCGGCCACGGCTGGGGCTTTAAGTCATCCGAATCCCACGAGCAGACAGAAACCCACCCTCGCGAAATGCCTCTCGAAGATCAAGTTGTTTGGTTCCCGCAGGAACAGAAATCTCCACTCTTACGTATCCATAAGTAGATACGGTTGCGATTGAATTGCCTGGAGGGGTCGGCATGGACACGTTTTTCCAAGACGTTCGTTTTGCATTCCGCATGTTGCTCAAGAGTCCCGGCTTCACCGCCATTGCTTTGCTCACCCTCGCTCTCGGCATCGGCGTGAACGCCGCGCTCTTCTCAATCGTCAACGGCGTCTTGCTCAACCCGCTTCCTTATTCGCAGCCTTCTAAGCTGGCGGCTGTCTATCAGCGCGCATTCGATTTCCAAAAGTCGAGCATTAGCTATGCGAATTTTTTGGACTGGCAAACAAACAATCGCACTTTCGAATCTATCGCCGCCTACCGCACCGATAATTTCAATCTCACTGGCACGGGCGAACCGACACGCGTCCGCGGCGATATGATCTCTTGGAATTTTTTTTCCACACTCGGAGTCAAGCCAGTCCTCGGCCGGAATTTCAAGCTTGAAGAGGATCGTGCCGGCGCTCCTCCCGTTGTCTTAATCACCGAAGGATTCTGGAAACGCAGGTTTGCTGGTGCTTCCGATGTGCTGGATAAATCCATTACGCTCAATGCCACCGACTACGCCATCGTTGGCGTAATTCCCGCGGATTTTCATTTCGGCCGCTCGAATGACGTTTTCATTCCGATGGGCCAGTGGACAGATCCAACTTTTCTCAACCGCAGCATCGGTATGGGTTCCAGGTCTATCGGCCGCCTAAAAGATGGAGTCACCCTTTCGCAAGCGCAATCCGATATGGATTCTGTTGCCGCTGGTCTCGCATCTGAATATCCTGAGGCCGACAAAGGCGTAGGCATCGGCGTTTACTCTCTGAAAGACGATATGGTCGGAGATATTCGCCCGTTCCTCTTCATGCTTCTCGCCGCCGTCAGCTTCGTTTTGCTCATCGCATGCGCAAACGTCGCCAACCTACTTCTCGCACGCGCCACGCGCCGCACTCGTGAATTCGCGGTCCGCTCAGCCCTCGGCGCCAGCAGCGGTCGCATTGTTCGCCAGTTGCTTTCGGAAAGTGTGTTGATGGGTCTCATCGCTGGCGGACTCGGGTTTGGCCTGGCCGCTTGGTGTACTCCGCTTATTCTGAATGCTGTGCCCTCCTCTTTGCCGCGCTCCGGCGAAATTCATGTCGACGCGCGCGTTCTGCTTTTTACGCTTGCTGTCTCAATCTTGGCGGGAGTGATCTTCGGTATGGCTCCTGCTTTTAGATCGCGACGTGTTGATCTTCAGTCCACTCTAAAAGAAGGCGAACGCGGAGGCAGTGGCGCCCGCAACCGTATGCAGCACGTATTCGTCGTTCTCGAAATTGCGATGGCCATCGTGCTCTTGATCGGCGCAGGTCTCATGATTCGAACTCTCGCTTCGCTCTGGGCTGTGGACCCCGGCTTCAACCCGCACAACGTTCTTACGTTTGACGTTTCTCTCGATCCGCATTTCAAAGCGAATGCCCCGGCTGGCCGTGCCATGCTTCGTGCTCTGCAACAAACTTACTCCGCGATTCCGGGTGTCGAAGCGGCGTCCGTTACTGCTGGATCGCTCGCCATGAGCAGCGACTCCGAACTTCCTCTCTGGCTCGATAATGAAGCGAAGCCCGCGTCCACGCAGGATATGAAGGCGGCTCTTTTCTATCTGGTCCAGCCCGAATACCTGCAAGCCATGGGAATTCAGCTTTTGCGCGGCCGTTTTGTCAGCGCTCACGATGACGAGCATTCACACATGGTCGCTACAATTGACGAACGCTTCGCCCAAAAATATTTCGCCGGCCAGGATCCCATCGGCCGCCACCTGAATCTTTACCTTCTCGGCGACGCGGAAATCATCGGCATCGTTCGCCACATTAAACAGTGGGGCCTCGATTCTGATTCGTCCTCCGCGATTGAGCCGCAGATGTATCTGCCGATCCTCCAGATTCCAGATCAGCTTATGCCGCTCGTCGTCCACGACGTTGGCGCAATTGTGCGCACCACCTCATCGCCTGCGCGTTACGAGTCTGTGATTCGAGAGGCAGTCTCGAAACTCAATAGCCAGCAGGTGATGTTCGGTGCGGAAACAATGGATGAAATCATTGCCAACTCACTCTCTGCACGCCGCTTTTCAATGTTTCTGTTGGGGATTTTCGCCGCCCTCGCTCTGGTTCTTGCAAGTATCGGCGTCTACGGCGTCATCTCATATCTCGTTGGCGAGCGCACTCGTGAAATTGGAATTCGCATCGCCCTAGGCGCGCAACGCGTCGATGTTTTGAAAATGGTTCTCGGCGAAGGTTTGAAAATGGCGGGCATCGGTGTACTCGCCGGACTCGCAGCCGCGTTTGCTCTCACGCGCCTGATGTCGAAAATGTTGTACGGAGTCCGCGCCACCGATCCTCTAACTTTCATCGGCGTAGCCGCCGTACTAACGATCGTCGCGCTAGCCGCCTGCTACATTCCCGCGCGCCGCGCCATGAAAACAGATCCAATCATCGCGCTCCGCTACGAGTAGATGTATCAACAACGCTCTTTCATTGGGCAAAATATGCACGATGGAGAGCGTCTGTCATCTGCGCCTTATGCACCCCGATGTTTTTATCGGGGCCGAATCCCGCTTTAGCGGGTGAGGGACCTGCAGTTTTTTTACGGTTCGCGCCGTCGCACCGAATACACCAATCCGCCACACACGCCGGAACAATTCACTCGTCCCCGGCGTTGATACAACAGGGAGAATTTCATGTTGAACTTCTTTCATGACCTGCGCTACGGCGTTCGCACTCTCTCAAAGCGCCCGGGCTTCGCCGCCACCGCCATCATTACGCTCGCACTCGGCATCGGCTTGAACACCACAATTTTCTCCCTCTTCAACGCCGCGGTTTTGAAGCAACTCCCCGTTCGCGATGCCTCGCGCGTAGTTGATCTCTATTCGCGCCAGCCCGAAAGCAACAGGCTCTCCGTTTTCTCCTATCCCGAATTTGTTTTTTATCGCGACAACAACACCGCATTCGAGGGTGTCGCCGCATTTGCTGGCACTCGAGTTCTTCTCGGCAACGCCGCTTCCTCAGGCGCCGATGGTCGCCCAGAATGGATTCACGGAGCTCTCGTCTCCGGAAATTATTTCGATCTTCTCGGCACACGCGCCGCGCTCGGCCGCACATTTTTGCCCGAAGAAGATAAAGTCCCCGGCGCAAATCCCGTCGTCGTACTTTCTTACGGCGCGTGGCAGAGCCGCTTCGGCGGCGATCCCAAATTGATCGGCAAAACAATTAAGTTCAACGATCTTCAGTACACCGTAATCGGCGTTGCTCCTGCGAGTTTCATCGGCACCGAACCTGGCCTGCCCGATTTCTGGATTCCCATGATGATGAGCGGCAACGCCCACTTCGGCCCCACCTGGCTCGATCAGCGCGATTCCGGCTGGCTGCGGCTGGTCGCGCGGCTCAAGCCGGATGCAAATCTTCAAATCGCTAGTTCTGAAATGGCTGTTCTCGCTTCACGATTTCATGCGGCTGATACTGTGCAGACCGCTCGCGCCGCTACCACAATCGTCGCGCCCGCAGGCATGCTCAATCCAGACGAGCAGTCGGACGCCATTCCGTTCGCCGTCCTTCTTCTCGCCGCGGTCACACTCGTACTTCTCATCGCCTGCGCCAATGTCGCAAATCTCCAGCTTGCTCGCGGACTCTCTCGCCAAAAAGAAATGGGAATTCGCACCTCGCTCGGCGCAACGCGCGGCCGCCTGATTCGCCAACTCTTCGCAGAAGAATTGGTCCTCGCCGCCGCGGCAGGCGGCCTCGGTTTGCTCCTCGCTTGGTGGGGAGCGGGACTCATGCTCGCCATCCTTCAGCCCCCCGGCGAAAACAGTTTGCTGCTATCGCTCACTCCAGATTGGCGCGTGATCGCCTACGCACTGGGAATTTCGTTGCTCGCCGCAATCGTTTCAGGAATCGTGCCCGCATTGCGCGTTTCGCGCCAAGATCCCCTGCACGCAATGAAAGAAGATGGCGGCGCATCTGGCTTTCATGCTACTTCCAAAGCGCGCGCATTTCTCGTTGTTAGCCAGGTCTCCCTCGCATTTTTCCTGCTTCTCGGAGCCGGTCTTCTCGCACGCGCTCTCGGTAAAGCCCGCAACGTCGATCCGGGTTTCAACACGACTCACGTCGCTGTCCTCGCTCCGGAACTTCGCGCTCGCAACTATGACCAGAATCGCCGCACGCAATTCAATCGCGATCTCGTCGAGCGCATCCGCACACTTCCGGGAGTGCAAAACGTCGCGTTCTCCCGCAGCGTGCCTCTCAGTACCGATTTCATGCAAACCGCCGCGATGGCCGAAGGAAATGAACCACCTCCGGACCAGCAGCCCAAGCTCGTAAATTTTAACGAAGTGTCCGCGGACTTTTTCTCAACACTCGGCATTCCAATTCCTCGCGGCCGCGCATTCACTCCAGCGGAAGTTTCGCAAGGAGCGCGCGTAGTAGTAATCAGCGCTTCCCTCGCCGAAATGCTCTGGCCGGGTGAGGATGCGATTGGCAAGCGCCTCCGCAGCGGCCGTACTTCTCCCACATACGAAGTCGTCGGCGTCGCGAATGATGTGCGCAACGTATATCTATGGTCGCAAAAAGTTCCTTATCTCTATCGCCCGCCGGCCGTGCGCACGAGTAAAGACGAAGACATCATGGACGCGAAAATTCTCGTCCGAACAAATTCCGATCCCTCCGGGCTGATCGCTTCGCTCCCGGCTCTTTCGCGCGATCTCGATCCCACCGTTCCCGTCAGCGCGCAAATTCTTTCCGAAAATATCGCCACCTGGGTGTGGCCTTCGCAACTCGGCGCCGCCGTTTCCACCGCGCTCGGTTTGCTAGCGATGCTGCTCGCATCCGTCGGAATCGCGGGAGTCACGTCCTTCGCGGTCTCTCAGCGCACCCGCGAAATCGGAATCCGCATGGCCCTCGGCGCCGATTCCCGCGCCGTCGTCCGTCAATTTATCGGACAAATGTCGCGCCTCGTTTTGATCGGCACCGCCGTCGGACTCGCGCTCGGCATTCTCGCTTCACGCCTGCTCTCCAGTTTTCTTTATGGACTCAGCGCGCTCGACGCTTTCGCTTTCATTGCCGTAACAATCTTCATGCTGGCCGTCTCGCTGGTCGCTTCCTACATCCCAGCCCGCCGCGCCATGCGCGTAGATCCCATGATCGCGCTCCGCTACGAATAATCTGTACCGATTTTCGATTCGCTTGATGCAACATTTTTGGCGGAGTTCATCGGACCCAAAAATGCGGCGAGGATAAAACTATGTCTACGCTCACGAATTCAATCGACACAAATCAACGCGGCGAATTTTGCACCGATCCGTGCATTCCGCGCGAAGACTCGCGAGCGATCCAACATTTCTACCGGTATTCCATGGCAACAATTTTCTTCTTCGCGGCAGCTTTAGTCGGATGCTCCGCCAAAAATCCTCAGCCAACCGAATTTCGCAATCCCACCGAAGAATCGATCCACATCACTAGCGGCGATATCTCGCTCGCTGGAACGCTAGTCCTTCCGCCTGGTGCGCAGCGCCACCCAGCAGTCGTGTTATTTCACGGCTCAGGCCCGCAAGGCCGCGATCTCGAAACCGCGCGATGGTTCGCAGCGCAGGGCGTTGCGGCTTTGGCGTACGACAAACGCGGAGTCGGCGAATCCACCGGAAATTTCCGCAATATTCCGTTCATGAATCTCTGCGACGACGGCCTAGCCGCCCTCAACTATTTGAAATCACGCAAAGAAATCGATCCAAAACAAATCGGAGTTTGGGGCCTCAGCCAGGGCGGTTGGCTAGGACCACTCGCCGCGTCGCGTTCCGCCGATGTTGCATTCGTAATCGCCGTCTCTGGACCGGGAGTTTCTCCCGGAGACCAGATGCTTTTCTATTACGCCACCGAATTGCGCGAAAAAGGCGCGCCGGAAGAAGACGTCCACGAAGCCGATAATTTGCGCCGCGATGTTTGGAACTATATGTACACCGGCAAAGGATACGAGCAAGCCAAAGCAGAAATGGATCGCGATCGCACCAAGCGCTGGTACGACGAAGTGAAAAATCAGCAAGACGATTTATTCGGCTCGCTCGAAACCCCATCCGAACGAACTGCTCGCGCAAATCGCAAATTCGATTGGTACACACAGGAAATGAAGTACGATCCCATCCCGGCCTTGCAATCACTAAAAGTTCCAGCTCTTTTTATTTTCGGCGATGAAGACCAGCTCGTTCCAGTGCCAGAAAGTATTTCGATCATCCGCGGAGTTCTCACGAAAAGCGGCGACCAGGATTTCGAAATCCAATTGCTCCACGGTGCCGCCCACAACATGCGCCTAACCAGCGGCGAATCGGCCGGCGATATCGATCCCGAATATTTGGCGACCATGCAAAAGTGGCTTGCTGCTCATCTCACAGCGCCGCACTGAATCGTCGCGAATTGTTCCATTAATTCCGAGGTGCTTCTTCGCCTCTCATTCCACCACAATCTGCCCGCGCATGTGCCGGTGGCCCATTCCGCAATCCACGCAGCACTTGATCGTGTACGTGCCCGGAATGCTCGCAACAAAATCAATCGTGGCGCTCTCGCCCTTCTTGATTTTCCAGCATCGCTGCGGTGAGTCGAACACAATTCCCGGAGTCGATCCTTCGGCCGCGCCGTCGGGAGTCACTTCAATCGCGACGCCATGGTCGTGATCGTCAGCGGTAACTTTTAATTCGACTCTTTGGCCTTTCTTAACGTGCGGCGTCGGAGAGAACTCATATTTCTTCGCCGTCATTTCGAATACTTGGGGTGCGGAACCTTGAGGGCCAACCGTCGAGGTTCCCGCGAAGCTCACGGCACCACCAACTATCAACATCGCTCCCAAAAGGAGAGCGCCACCATGAATTCTATTTCGCATAAAATTCCTCCAAATAGTTCGCATCCAGCTACATCTTTAAATGTTCTCGCGAAGCCTTCGATTCCCTGGTTGGCCCGCCCCATCGTCCCTCAGGCCAGTTACTCTGCCGAAACCCAAACTACTTCGGGTGATTGCGGCCCGCTTATTTCCGATGCTAGCGTGAACTTGCTGGCACATTACTGCCAGTCCGCTCCTCACGGAGCACGCCCATGCCACTAAGCATAGATGATTTACTAAGACGCGCCGTTGAAAACAAAGCCTCCGACTTGCACCTGAAAGTCGGCAACCATCCGTATATGCGGATGGATGGCGTGCTTTATCCGCAAACCGACGTGCCGCGCATCACTCCCGAAGAAATGCTGACCATGGCGTTCAGCATGATGACCAACCGGCAAAAACAAAAGTTTAAAGAAACCGCAGAACTCGACATGGCATACGGCGTTGCGGGGCTCGGACGATTCCGCGTGAACGTATTTCAACAGCGCGGCAACGTCGGAATGGTGTTGCGCGTAATTCCCACAAAAATTCGCACGGTTGATGAACTAGATCTTCCGCCAGTGATCGAAAGAATTTGCGAAGAGCAGCGCGGCATGGTGCTCGTCACCGGAACCACCGGTTCCGGTAAATCCACTTCGCTTGCGGCGATGGTCGATCGCATCAACACGAATCGCTCCGATCACGTAATCACCATAGAAGACCCCATCGAATTTTTGCATCGCGACAAAAAAAGTTTCATCAATCAGCGCGAAGTGGAAGTCGATACCGCAAATTTTTCTACTGCGTTGCGCGCCGGATTGCGCCAGGACCCGACGTGATTCTCGTCGGCGAAATGCGCGACTTGGAAACAATTTCCACCGCGCTGCTCGCCGCTGAAACCGGCCACCTGGTTTTCTCAACATTGCACACTCTCGATGCGACGGAAACGATTCAGCGCATCATCGCCGTGTTTCCTCCGCCCGAACAAAAACAAATTCGTTTGCAGCTCGCGGCCACTCTGAAAGCAGTCATCAGCCAGCGCCTCGTGCGCCGCGCCGATGGACAAAGGCCGCGTGCCCGCGGTTGAAGTGATGATCGCCACCGCGTACATTCGCGATTGCATCATCAATCCGGATAAAACGCGTTTGATTCATGACGCGATCGCCGCCGGTACCAGCCAGTACGGCATGCAAACTTTCGATCAATCGCTCTACGATTTTTTCACGCGCAACCTGATCACGTTTGAAGAAGCGATCTTGCGTGCTTCCAACCCGGACGATTTCCGTCTCCGCGTCCAGGGTATTCGCAGCGCAGCCGATGCCGCTCGCGAAGAGATGGAGCACACCATGAACGAATACGATCGCATGGCCCGCCGTTAGCAACTATTCGTACATCGTCATCCTGAGAGCTATCCGATCAGGATAGCCGAAGGATCTCGTCTTGCCCGTCGGATTCTCCGCGGAACGGCGTATAGCGGCTCTTTGCTTCTTAGGCGCACTACTTCTATTCTTCCTTCGTGAAGTATCCGCGCCAGATCACCGATGAATCCGAACTTTACGCCTCCGCAATCAGAATCCTGATGCGCCGCGGACATTCGGTGCACCAGATGCGCGTGGCGCTCGAACGCCGCTGCGAAGACGAAGCTCTCGTCGGCACCGTGATGGCGCGGCTGAAGCAACAAAAACTTGTCGACGACGCGCGATTCGCCGCTGAATTCGCGCGCTTGCACGCCGTGCAACGCAAGCAGGGACGATTCCGCATCGCCCGCGAATTGCGCACTCGCGGCGTGCCCGATCGCCACATTGAAACCGCTCTCGAAACAGTTTTCGCGGAGACCGACGAATCCGCGATCCTGCGCAAGCGCATCGAGAAAAAGTTGCACCTCAGCCGCGGTCCGCTCGATGAGAAGAAGCGGGCATCGCTATACCGCAATCTCATGGCGGCGGGCTTCAATTCCGATGCGATTCGCCGCGAACTTAAGAATGTTTTGAAGGCGGACGTCGACGAGTTGCCGCAGATCGATCCTGAACTCGAAGACTGACGCGCCGCTGCGGAACATAGCAGCATCGCCCGCATTGCGGCGCCCGCAAATCGTTTGCGATAATCGAGCCAGAAAATTTCGCCGAGGAAACTTTGACCGCTATCGACAACACGAAAAAATGGACCGGCAGCTCGATCCGCCGCGCCTTTCTTGATTATTTCGCCGCGCGCGGGCATCGCGAGCTGAAGAGTTCCTCGCTTGTTCCGATGAACGATCCCACGCTTCTCTTTACGAACGCCGGGATGAACCAGTTCAAGGATGTATTCCTCGGACTCGACAAGCGCGAATACAAGCGCGCCACTACTTCGCAGAAGTGCGTCCGCGCAGGCGGCAAACACAACGATCTTGAAAATGTTGGCTTCACGAATCGTCACCACACTTTTTTCGAAATGCTCGGAAATTTTTCCTTCGGCGATTATTTCAAAAAAGATGCCGTCGCATTCGCATGGGAATTGATTACCTCGAAAGATTATTTCGCGCTCCCCATCGAAAATCTTTATTTCACGGTATTCGGCGGCGCGGAACTTGGCGGCGTGCAAATCCCCACCGATGAAGAAGCCGCCGCGCACTGGCTCGCCATCGGCGCGCCAAAAGATCGCATCCTTCGCATTCCCGGCCTGAAAGAAAATTTCTGGGCGATGGGCGATACCGGCCCCTGCGGCCCGTGCAGCGAAGTCCATGTACGATCTCGGCGCAACTGCTTCCGATGCGGGCCACGCCGATTGCAAATTTCCCTGCGATTGCGGCCGCTACATGGAAATTTGGAATCTGGTTTTCATGCAATTCAATCGCGATACCACCGGCGCGCTGAATCCGCTTCCGAAGCCCAGCGTCGATACCGGCATGGGCCTCGAACGGATGGCCGCCGTCCTCGAAGGCAGTCGTCAGCAATTACGATACGGATTTATTTCAGCCGCTGATGATCGCCGCCGCACAGCACGCCGGAGTCGATCCGAAAAACTCCGAATTGCAGCCGTCGCTGCGCATCGTCGCCGATCACTCACGCGCCGCCACATTTCTAATTTCCGATGGAGTGATTCCCTCCAACGAAGGCCGCGGCTACGTGCTGCGAAAAATTATTCGCCGCGGATTGCGTCACGCGGAAAAACTAAATGCAAACATGCCGCGTCCATTTCTTTCGTTCATGGCGGGCCAGGTTCGCGAACTCATGCGCGATGCATATCCGGAACTTGCACGAAACCGCGCAGCGTGTGGACGCGGTTCTCGATGCGAAGAACGCCGCTTCTCGCGCACCGTGCAAATCGGCATGAAGCACTGATCAGAGATCTCGCGCCAATTCTGCTCGAACGCGCCGATCGCGACCTCACCACCGCGATCGAACGAGAACTCGATGACGCCACGGTTTATCCGGGCGAAAAAGCATTTCGCCTCTACGACACTTTCGGCCTGCCGCGCGATTTCATCGAAGACGTTGCCGCGACGCCGGAATCACAGTCGATTGGGATGGTTTCGATCGCGCGATGACGGAGCAGCGCACGCGCGCTCGCGCATCCTGGAAAGGCGCGCACAAAGATGTCGCCAATCCCGCATTCGCTAAGCTTGCCGAAACTTTCAAAACCGAGCCCGATTTTTATTACGGCTCCACAGTGAAAGATGCGCGCATCGAAGCCATCATCACCAAAAATGGACCGGTAAACGAAATCCGCGCGGGCGAAGAAGCTGAAATCGTTCTCGATCGCACCTCAATTTATTCCGAATCCGGCGGACAAGTCGCCGACATCGGCGCATTTTACGACGCCTCCGAAAACATGCTGCTCGCCGAAGTCCGCGGCGCGTATTATCCAGTCTCTGGACTCATCGCGCATCGCATTGTTGCGCGCGAACCGTTGCACGTTGGCGATCGCGTCGCAACCATCGCCGATTCAACTCGCCGCGAACACATCAAGCGCAACCATTCCAGCACTCACCTGATGAACGCCGCTCTGCGAAATATTTTGGGCACGCACGTGAAACAGGCAGGCTCGCTCGTCGAGCCCGGCCGCTTGCGTTTCGATTTCTCGCACTTCGCTCCAGTGGACGCCGCCGAACTGCGAGACATCGAGCAGCAAGTGAACGAAGAAATTCGCGTCAACACAGAACTCGTTACCGATATCATGCCCATCGATCAAGCGCTCGCTTCCGGCGCGCTCGCATTTTTCGGCGACCGATATCCCGAATCAAATGTTCGCGTGGTCACGATTCCCGATCCGCATTCGCCGAAAGGCTTCTACAGCAAAGAACTGTGCGGCGGCACGCACGTAAAACACGGCGGCGATATCGGCGTCTTCAAAATCATCGGCGAAAGTTCCGTCGCCGCCGGAGTGCGCCGCATCGAAGCCGTCACCGGCACTCGCGCCATCGAGGAATATCAAAACGCCGCCGCAACTTTGACGTTGCTCGCATCGCTGCTCAACACCGATCCCGAAAATATTCAGGAAGCCGCTCAAAAATTAATCGAGACGCGCAAGCAACTCGAAAAGCAACTCGACGCCGTCCGCAACAAAGCCACGCAGGGCCAAGCCGGAGATCTCGTCACCCAAGCCCGCGAAATCAAGGGCGTGAAAGTAATCTCCGCAATGGTTCCCGATGCCAGCCGCGAGGCCCTTCGCTCGCTGGTGGATTCGCTTCGCCAAAAGCTCGGCTCAGGAGTCGTCTTCCTCGGCACCATGGAACCCGGCGAAAACCCCAAGCCATCCCTGATCGGCGGCGTCACCAAAGACCTCACCGCCAAGCTCCACGCTGGAAAAATCATCCAGGAAATCACTAAAGAAGTGGGCGGAAAGGGCGGTGGCCGCCCCGATCTGGCCGAAGGTGGCACTCAGGACACAACTGGCCTAAAACGGGCCCTTGAGTTGGTATACGCCGTCGTAGACCGATTGCTATAGTCCCGATCGAGCCCAAAAGCTCACCGCCCGGCGTGTGGCCGGGTAGCGAAATCCAGTGCGGCTATTCGACCAAAACTCGTCTGCCTTCCCCCTTAAGATGCGCGGCCGCCTTCTAGCTAGCGCCTGTATCTTATTGTCTGCAATGGCTTTAGCGCCAAAGCCTGCTGCTGCACAGGTGATGTCCGTAGTCGACGAGCACGGCCATCGTGTCTACATAAACCTGGAGCCCGTCGCACCAAAATCCGTCTTAAGGAATGTAAGCGCGAAGTCAGCCCCAGCCGCTTCGGACAGCAACGTCAGTCTTGCGTCTCGAGCGAAACAATCCGAAACTAGCGCGGAAAACTCCTCCGGACCGCTCACGAACGACCGTCTCGAGGAACTCATCAAAACCGTCTCCGAACGCCATCACGTGGACCCGGCTCTCGTCCGCGCCGTGATCCGCACCGAATCGAATGGCAATCCCGCAGCCGTCTCGAACAAAGGCGCGCAGGGCTTGATGCAACTCATGCCGACGACCGCGCAGCAACTTGGCGTCGCGAATGTCTTCAATCCGCAGGACAATATTGAAGGCGGAGTTAAATATCTTCAGCAACAATTAACGCGCTATAATGGCGACCTGGATAAAGCTCTGGCGGCGTATAATGCAGGGCCGGGCGCAGTAGATCGCGCCGGAGGCGTCCCGAAATATAAGCAGACTCAGGAATACGTTCGCAAGGTCACGAATTCCTACTTGCAAGGTGCTCCCGCCCACAGCGGAGGCAAGGAATCCGCAGCCTCGATTAATGCGAGTGTTTCGCGCCCGATGTACCAGACGGTGGATTCAGACGGGCACATCGTTTGGGTGAATAATTAGCTATGCTGAGTCCAGTGCCACGCTCGTTAGGGTTAGGCTTAGCCAGTGAACGATTTCAGTACAATTCTCACCCGCGCGGGTCTAAAGTCTCAAAGAACTATCACGGGTGCAGGTTTCGCGAAGCAAACGGGGGAAGAGATGTATTGGGTAAGGCGGCTAGCGTTGATGTCAGCGCTGGTGTGCGCGTTCGCACCGTTTGCCCCGCCGTCTGCGTTTGCTAGCATTTCTCCTGCCGGTTCAAATACCTCGAAAAGCACTGCCCCCAGTTCCCCACGAGATAAAGCGGAGCGGCAATTCGATCTTGCGCAGACCGTGCGCGATGCACTGAACGCGATCCCCGAAAATAAACGCACGGAAGATCAATATCTGCGCGTCGTGAAAACTTATCGCACCGTTTATCAGATCACTCCCTTCGCGCAGGATGTTCCCGCCGCGATTATGGCGGTGGGTGATCTGTATCGCACGATGGGCGTGCGGTTCGACAAAAAATATTCGAAATTGTCCGTCGATGCGTATCAGTTTTTGCTGCACGACTATCCGCAAAGCAAATATCGCGAGCAGGCATTGTTCAACGTCGCGCAGGTGCAGAAAGACGACCTGAAAGATTTTGCCGCCGCGCAAAAAAGCTACCAATCGTTCATCGAGTTGCATCCGCATTCGAGCCGCTCCGCCGAAGCGCATACTGCGCTGGTAGAAATTCCAAAACTCATCGCCGCCGCATCCCAGGCTGCGAAAGCGCAGGAGAAGGAAAAGAAAGCCGAACAAAAATCCGCGGCGGCGGTGACTGCGACGCCGGCGCCGAAAGAATCCAACGCCTCGCAATCCAATTCCGTGCGTCCTTCGCCGGGCGCATCTTCCGCAAGCGAAAATGTTTCGAGCGCATCTAACGCGGGCGCGCCGCCAAAATCCGCGCCCTCTATTACGCAAGCCGAGATCAACCCGAGCCAGCGGATGGAAGCTCCGAGTTGTTGCAGATCCGCCGACCTGCGCGAGATAAAAACGTGGGTCACGCCGGACTACACGCGTTTGCAAATCGCACTGAACGGCCCGGTGACATACAAATCCGCGCGGATCGAAAATCCGTCACGAATTTATTTTGATATCAGTAAAGCGCAAGTCGATCGATCGCTGCTGCACGGGCCGATCGCCGTGCAGGGCGATCTGTTGAAGGGCGTGCGAGTCGCGCAAAATTCCGATAGCACCGTTCGCGTAGTCATCGAAATTTCAAAAGTGCGCGATTATTCCGTGTATCTCCTGCGCGATCCTTACCGCATGGTCGTCGACGTATATCCGAAGACTGTGACGCTCGCAGCGAACAAACCGCCGACGCCGATTGTGAACGCGCCTGTTGCTTCGCCAGTGACGGCTCCCGCGCCTGCGCCAGTGCAAACGCCGGCGACGAAGCCGACTTCGACCACAACCCCAACTTCAACCACGAAGCCAACATCAAGCACGAGCAACGAACACGCGGCGAAAACAAGCAGCCCTGACCGCCAAATTAATTTGCCGGTGAGCACCGCGCAACGCGAACAAGCGGCAGACGCTATGCTCGCGACAACTGAAATCGGAAGCGAAGCGGCGAATGCGCCGAAACCGGAAACGCCATCCGCAGCATCGCCGGGTGTTTCTCCCGGCTCGCCCGTGAAGAGCGCGACCGCGGATGTGAAAATCGCGCGCGGCGCAAAATTAACGCCGCCTCCAGTTCCCTCTCCGAATTCGGATGGCCAGCGTTCTCTTACACGCGCGCTCGGCTTGAAAATCGGGCGCATCGTGATTGACGCCGGTCACGGCGGCCACGACACCGGAACCATCGGCCCGACTGGCTTAATGGAAAAAGATCTCTGCCTCGATGTCGCGCTTCGCCTCGGAAAAATGATTGAAGAAAAACTTCCGAGCGCGGAAGTCGTTTACACGCGCTCAGACGACACGTTTATTCCGCTTGAACAGCGGACAGTTATCGCCAACGAAGCCAAAGCCGATCTCTTCATTTCGATTCATGCGAATTCCAGTCCCGATCATTCCGCGCGCGGAGTGGAAACGTACTACCTGAATTTCTCCGCGTCACCCGGCGCCATGGAAGTGGCGTCGCGCGAAAATGCGCTCGCGCAGGAAAATGTGCACGACCTCGCCGACATGGTGCAGCGCATCGCGCGCAACGAAAAAATCGAAGAATCAAAAGATCTCGCTGGCGATATTCAGCAATCGCTTTCCGCGCGGATGAAGAAAAATAGTCCGTCGATTCGCGATCGCGGCGTTCGCAAAGCTCCCTTTGTTGTATTGATCGGCGCAAATATGCCCTCCGTCCTCGCCGAAATTTCGTTCATCAGCAATCCCACCGATGAACAGTTGCTCAAAAAAGGCGACACGCGCCAGCACGTCGCCGAGGGACTCTACCGCGGCGTGGAGGCGTATCTGCAAAGCACCAACAGCCTCGCGTCAACACAAGCGAAGTCTGGCGCTGCCCAAACGGCCGCAAGCCGCCTGGCGCCTCCCGGGAACCAACGCTAAGCTAGCGGCATCTAAATACCTCAGAAGCTCGTAGGAGTAAGCGTGCGTAAACTCTTTATCGAAATTAGCTGTGCGTTGTTTTTCGCGGCGCTATCAAGCGCTGCTGCCTTCGGGCAAAGTTTGCTTCCTCCCATGTTCGGCGATTGGAGCATTGCGCAAAGTGCCGCAGCGCAGCCGGCCACGCTCGATCAGGCGGCAGGAGATAACGCCCCGATTCTGCGGGAGTACGGATTCGAAGCCATCGAGCAGCAGGAGTATGCGCACGGCAGCGACACAATTTCCGCGACTCTTTACCGCATGACAGATCCCACCGCCGCATACGGAGCATTCACATATTTGCGAACGCCTGAAATGCGCGAATCACACGTCGCGAAGTACGCTGCCACCACTCCAGAACACACGCTGGTGGTGATCGGAAATCTGTTGCTCGATATTCGGGGCGCGCGGCTCGCTGATCGCGGCGATGCGCTGAAGTCTCTCGTCGCAAGCGTCTCGCCCAAAGCTGATCGCCGTCCGTATCCATTGATTGCAGACCATCTGCCCGCGGATGCAATCGTTCCCGGCTCTGAGAAATATTTCCTCGGCCCCATCGCTGCGGCGAAAATCACCGGATTGCCCGCCACAGATTGGGCTGGATTCAATTTCGGCGCAGAGGCCATTTTTGCGAAATATAAAAAAGGCTCGCAGGAAGCCACGCTGCTGCTGATCGAATATCCCACGCAGCAGCTTGCGGCGAAACAGTTGCCACAAGTTCAGTCAGTCGCCGATGCGGCGTCGTCCTCCGCGCCGAGTCCGATGCATCCTACGATCACCACGAAACGGACGGTTGACATCATTACGCTCGCGTTCGCGCCACAACCGGGCAGGTTTGCGGATTCAGTACTCACGGCCGTGAAGTTCGGAGATGACGTCACCTGGAACGAGCCGTCGTTTAAAGCGAAAGAGCCGAGCATCAATATCATGGTGGTCGGCGCATTCGTCGGCACCGGAGTGATTCTGATGCTGGCCGTAATCAGCGGGCTGGGATTCGCCATCCTTCGCTTGCTCGCCAAGGTTTTCTTTCCCGGCAAGATTTTCGATCGCCCCGAACGCCTGGAAATTCTGCAACTCGGCCTAACGGGAACACGCCCGAACACAAAAGATCTTTACTAGATTCTGCTTGAGCGGTCTTCCGCCCCTGATTGGCGCGGAACTCTGCGCATCCGCAGTTCTTGCGCCCCTCCAAAAATTCATGGATCTTGCGGGAACATTCCGCCCGTCGCTCACGTATCTTCCTGTTGACGCTCAACAGAAGAGAGCGTAGCGTCCTGTAGTCCCTCAACAGGAGGATCGCCATTACCGATAATCGAGATTCAACCAGCCGCGCCGCCGATAACCGCACCGAAGTTTTGCAAGGCACGCTTGACCTGATGGTGCTGAAAACCCTGCAGACCATGGGGCCTCAGCACGGATACGGAATCGCGCGCCGCATCGAGCAAGTCTCCGAGGATCTGCTGCGCATGAATCAGGGCACGCTGTACCCCGCTTTGTTGCGTCTCGAGCAGCGCGCTTGGATCAGCTCGAAGTGGGGCACGTCCGAAAATAATCGCCGCGCAAAATTTTATTCCATCACGCGAAGAGGCTTGAAGCGGCTCAGCGCGGAAGCCGAAAACTGGGAACGCGTGGCCGGAATTATGGAACGCATGCTCAAAGCGCCCGAGGGAGCCTGACGTGAACTGGCTGCACGAATTTACGGCGCGACTCACCGGGCTCTTCGGCAAGCAGCGCAACGATTCTGACCTGAGCGAAGAAGTGCGCGCTCACCTCGATTTGCTAACCGCCGAAAATATTCGCCGCGGCATGTCCCCCAACGAAGCGCGTTACGCCGCCCACAAAGAATTCGGCGGCGTCGAGCAAGCAAAAGAAATCTATCGCGAACGCAGAGGTCTTCCCATGATCGAAACTCTCCTGCAAGACATTCGATTTGGCCTTCGCATGTTGCGCAAGAACCCTGGCTTCACCGCGGTTGCGGTACTCACTCTTGCGCTCGGCATCGGCGCAACAACTTCGATTTTCAGCGTCGTCGATTCCATTCTTCTGCGCCCGCTTCCCTTTCGCGATCCCTCGCGCATCATGGTGCTCTATGAAAGACTTCCGAAACTTGTGCCGCAAGGCATCCCCGTCTCGGGGCCCGACGTCGCGCATTTTCGAGAGTTGAATCATGCGTTCGAAGATCTGGGCGCCTACTCCACTAACAAGATGGACATCTCGGGCACTGGCACCCCTGAACGCATAAATGTCACGCGAATTTCGGCCGCGGTTCTTCGCGAAGTCGGCGTGCAACCGCTAATTGGCCGCACATTTCGCGACGACGAAGACTCCGACGGCCACCACCTCACCATCCTCGGCTATGCGCTCTGGCAATCGCGTTTCGCCGGCGATCGCGAAATTGTCGGCAAATCCATCTCGCTTGACCGCGAACCTTTCACCGTAGTCGGCGTCATGCCGAAATCATTCGAATTTCCCCCGCAGGGAGCGCCCTTTCACGATCCCGGCCAGCTCTGGATACCGGTGCAATTCACCAAAGCCGAACTCATGGACGTTGCCGATAATTACAATTACATGGTCATCGCCAAAACTAAACCCGGCGTCAGCGTGGAATCCGCGAACGCGGATGCGAATTTGGTGTCGCGGCAAATCCAGCGGCAATTTTATCCGCTGGGATTTGGCTCGCACACGGATCTCGATGCGATCGTGAAACCACTTCAAGAAGTTGTCGTTGGAAACAGCAGAAAGCTGCTGCTCCTGCTTCTCGGCGCCGTCGGCGTTCTTCTACTCATCGCCTGCGCAAACGTCGCGAACTTGTTGCTTGCTCGCGGCGCCGAACGCAAAAAAGAAATTTCTGTGCGCGTAGCTCTCGGTGCGCGCCGTGGCCGCCTCGTCCGCCAGTTGATTGTGGAAAGCACGTTGCTCGGCATCGTCGGCGGCATTCTTGGGCTAGCAGCCGCCTACGCCAGCGAAAAACTTTTTCTCACACTCGCATCCTCTGTGCTGCCGCGCGCCCAAGAAGTTCACATGGATTTGCGCGTTCTGTGGTTCGCACTCGCCATCTCGGTTCTTTCCGGCGTGATCTTCGGCACCGTGCCCGCGCTTGCCGCCACGAAAACCGATCTCAACGAAACGCTGAAAGAAAGCGCGCGCACCGGAGCAGGCGCGGGACAACGCAGAATCCGTAGCGTTTTCGTGGTTGTCCAACTCGCCCTCGCCATGCTTCTCGTTGTCGCTTCCGGACTTCTCATTCGCAGCTTCGCCAAAGTTCGCACCACAAATCCGGGCTTTCGTTCCAGCAATGTTGTCGCGATGAATCTCGCTCTCGCACCTGCGCAGTATCCGCAAGCTTCACAGGCTGATGCCTTTTACAATCGTCTCCTCGCCGCAACCGCGGCTCTGCCTGGCGTCTCTTCCGCGAGTTACAGCAGCGATCTTCCGCTCAATTCCGCCTGGACTCACATGTTCTCCATCGAAGGCCGCACAGCCACCGATCAGGGACGCGCTCCGCTCGACGCGCATACCCTCGTTGGCCCCCGCTATCTCGAAACGATGGGGATTCCGCTGATCCGCGGACGCTTTTTCACGGATTCCGAGTTGCACGGTGAATCGAACGTCCTCCTGATCAGCGAAGGCATGGCCAAAAAATATTGGCCCGGCGACGATGCCGTCGGCAAACGCATCAAGTGGGGCGTGCCCGAAAGCAATTCGCCGTGGATGACAATCGTAGGAGTCGTCGGCGATGTAAAAGATCGCGCCATCGACGAAGCAACCCGCGAACACACCTACGAGCCGTTCACTTCCAGTTGCGACGCCAGCGATAATCCGTTCTGTGCATCCAGGTACTTGTTGGCCCGCACGGAAAACAATCCTTCTGCAATCGGCGCATCCCTGCGAAGCGCCGTCCACCAGATCGATCCCGAACAGGCAATGGGCACAGTCCGTTTGCTGGACGACGTAGTGGACGAATCGCTCGCACCTCGCAAATTTAATTTGCTCATGCTTACTGTTTTCGGCGGAGGCGCGCTGTTGCTCGCGGCGATCGGAATTTACGGCGTCCTCGCTTACAACGTTACGCGACAGTTGCGCGAGCTTGGCGTCCGCATGGCTCTCGGCGCAAACCCAAGCGACGTTCTGTGGCTCGTTTTGCGAAACGGCCTCGCCCTCGCATTGATCGGTCTTGCCATCGGAATCGGGTGCGCCCTCGGTCTTACCCGCGTGATGAAAAGTTTGCTCTTTGAAATCAGCGCCACTGATCCCGCTACATTCGCAGGCGTCGCAATTATTTTTATCGCCGTAACACTCGCAGCGTGCTGGATTCCCGCGCGCCGCGCGATGCACGTTGATCCCGCCGCGATTTTGCGGCACGAGTAATTCGCAAGGAGGTCGCCATGCGCGAAATCTGGGCGCGAATACAAGGATTATTTGGCCGCCCGCGAAACGATTCTGAACTGAGCGAAGAGTTGCGCGCTCATCTCGAGATGGCGTCCGAAGAAAATATTCGCCGCGGCATGACAGCCGGCGAAGCACGTGACGCCGCGCGCAAAGAATTTGGCGGCGTGGAACAGGTAAAAGAAATCTACCGCGAACGCAGAGGACTTCCCATGATCGAAACCTTTTTTCAAGACATTCGCTACGGCGCGCGCATTTTGCGCAAAAATCCCAGCTTCACCGCGATCGCGATTCTCACGCTCGCTCTCGGCGTTGGCGCGAATTCGGCGATATTCAGCGTGATCAATTCGATTTTGCTCCGCCCGCTCCCTGTAAAAGATCCATCTCAAATTGCGATCCTGTATTTCCAGCATGGTCCCAAGAACGCCACGCAATCGGTTTCTTATCCGGAATTCGAACACATCCGTCAGCAGACCGACAGCCCGTTCTCCGATGTGCTCGGCTGGGATATTGGCTCCGCCGGCCTGCGCGTGGACGGCAAGAATTACGCGCTGATCGTCAACTATGTCCCGGGAAGTTTCTTCGAGGCGCTCGGAATTCAGCCAACTTACGGACGGTTGATTCTCCCCTCTGAAGGAAAGTCTCCCGGAGCAGATCCCGTGATTGTGCTCGGCTACAACTTCTGGTACGGCCGCCTCGGCGGTGACCCGAACGTTGTGGGCCGCAAAGTATTGGTGAACGGCCATCCGTTCACCGTCGCGGGAATCGCGCCGAAAGATTTCCACGGTCTTTCTCCATTTCTCGACATGCAGGCTTACATACCGTTCGCGATGTGGATGACCATCGGCGGTCCTCAAGACCTGATGACAAACCTTAAGAACGACAATCTGCACGTCGTCGCTAGGCTGAAACCAGGCGTGACGTTCAGCCAGGCGCGAGCTGCGCTGTCACTCGAAGCCACTCGCCTCTCGCAACAGTTTCCCGAAATTGACCAAAACTTGACGATTGATCCAGTTCCAGAACGCCTCGCGCGTCCCGATCGCGAATCCTCTTCGTCGCTGATTCTGATCTCACAATTATTCCTCGCGCTCGCTGCGCTCGTTTTGATTCTTGCGTGCGTCAACGTCGCAAATCTTTTGCTCGTACGAGCCACCACTCGGAATCGCGAAATGGCTGTGCGCACTGCGTTGGGCGGTACGCGCACCCGCTTGATTCGTCTGCTGCTCACCGAAAGCGTTCTCCTGGCGCTCGCCGGCGGTGCTGCCGGAATCCTGCTTGGCAGATGGGGCAGCCATACGATCGGCTCGATCAATCTGCACACCACGCTTCCGCTCGCCCTTGATTTCGGTTTTGATTGGCGAGTATTCGCGTACAGCTTTCTTGCTGCTCTGCTCACTGGAGTTCTCGTCGGTATCGTGCCCGCAGTTCGCGCGTCACGCGCGAATCTTATGGATGTGTTGCGCGAATCCGGACGCACCGTCGCTCTCGGCCGTCATCGCTTCCGCAATTCGCTGGTCGCCGTGCAAGTCGCGGGTTCGTTGATGCTGCTTGTGGTTGCCATGCTTTTTACTCGCAGCATGGCCAAAGCCCAGCACGCTGACCTCGGATTTCAACCCGATGGTCTGGTGAACATGACGATGGATCCCTCCGGAATCGGCTACAACCAGGATCAATCGGCCGAATTTTTTGATCAGATGCTCACTCGCGTGCGCGCCCTTCCCGGCGTGGAATCCGCCAGCCTGGCGTTTGCGGTGCCCTTGGGCTACTACACCTCGGTCACCACTCTCGCGATCGACGGCTACCAGCCTTCGCCCAGCGAGGGCGCTCCCGAGATGTACGACAACATGATCACCGTAGGATACTTTCAGAATATGCGCATTCCGATCGAGCGCGGCCGCGATTTCACCGATGGCGACAAGAAAGACACGCAAGCGGTCGCCGTAATCAACGAAGCCATGGCGCAAAAATACTGGCCAAATCAAGACGCCATCGGCCGGCATTTCAAAATGCGCGACGACAAGCAGCAACGCTCCGTTGAAATCGTCGGCATAGTGCGAAATAGCCGCTACGACGTTTTGACGGGCACTATCTCTCCTTTCCTTTACGTTCCGTATTCACAGCACGAGAACACTCATCTGCTCACACTTCAGGTTCGAGCTAGAGGCAATCTCGATTCGATTGTGTCGAGCGTTCAAAAAACGATTGCAGACGTCGCGCCAACGCTCCCTGTGTTCAACGTTCAAACGATGATGGAGGGACTCGATACGCTCAACGGCTTTCTCATGTTCAAACTCGGTGCTGGCCTCGCCGCCGTGATGGGAATGCTCGGCCTCACATTGGCAATCGTCGGCGTTTACGGCGTTGTTTCCTACGCGACGAATCAGCGCACGCACGAAATCGGAATTCGAGTCGCGCTGGGAGCGCAGCGCAACGAGATCGTAAAGCTGGTCCTGAAGCAGGGCCTGTACATTGTTTCCATCGGAATCGCGATTGGCGTGCTCGCCGCGCTCGCCGCAGGGCGCGTTGTCGGACAATTTCTCGTAGGCGTTGGCGCCGCTGATCCCATCACTTTTATCACCGTCTCCATAATGCTCGCCGCCGTCTCGCTGTTTGCCTGCTGGATTCCAGCTCGCCGCGCGACGAGGGTTGATCCAGCGATCGCTCTGCGCCACGAGTAGATTCTTGGGCCGCCTAGCCTAGCCCAACGAGACTTTGACGCGCCGCACGATCCGGATTGATCCTCCCAAAGCGATCCGCCACCGGCAATCTATCGCCCTACCCCCCCACTTTTTCCGTAACTGCAGATTCTAAAGGGGTTACGTGCTACCCCTCCCGTAAATGCAGATATAGCTAGACTTAGCTCGGATTAGACGCGGCGCGAGCAGATAGAATCCCGTTTTGGAACAGCTTGGGCGCGGTGCAGCCGCCAAATTGGGGTACTGACCCACCTTTTCGATGGGAATTCTCCATGTGTATTATCTCAAAAATCGAAAATGTTGTCAAGGACTAAATATAACATACAAGTACTAGTAGTACTAGCCCTGATTTAGCGCGGGCGGGGCAAGGACAGCCCGTTTGCTCGCTTGGAAGTCTGGCGGCGTGACTTTTGGCGTGCGATCTCGTCGAAAAGGTGGACTCTAGCTGGAGGTCGGCTGTGATTGAAGCGTTGCTGAAGGACATTCGATTTGGCGCGCGGATGCTGAGGAAGAATATCGGGTTCACCGCGGTGGCGGTGATTACTCTCGCGCTCGGGATTGGCGCGAATTCCGCGATCTTCAGCCTAGTGAATGGAATTTTGCTTCGGCCGCTTCCCTACTCGCAGCCCGAGCGGCTTGTAAGCATGTGGGAAATGGGGATGCCGAAGGGCGCGTTGCTTGCACTGCGGGCGCGCGCGCAGACCGTGGACATCGCGGGTTACACGCGCGATGCGGGATTTAATTTGACGGGATCGAGCGAGCCGCTGCGGCTTAAAGGCAGCCGCGTATCCACAAATTTATTTTCAATGCTTGGCACGAATGCAAATGCGGGGCGTATTTTTCAGGCGGGCGAAGAATCTCCATCGCAAAGCCGGGTTGTAGTGCTGAGTCATGCGCTGTCGCAGCGATTATTCGGCACCGACCCGCAAATGATTGGGCGATGGGTGACGATTGAAGGAACGAATTATCAGGTGATCGGAGTGATGTCCACTGAGTTTCGATTTCCCACTGCCGAAACAGATTTCTGGATTCCGATGCAAGTGGATCCTGCCGGGAAAAATCTATGGGGAGATTTCAGCTACATTCCTCTGGGGCGGATGCGAGCGGGCGTGACCATCGATCAAGTGCGCGCGGAATATCGCTCGCTGGTGCCGCAAGTGGTGAAATTATTTCCGTGGCCCATGCCCGCGCGCTATGCGGAGTGGACCACAGCAACGGAGTTGCAGTCCGCCGAAGTGGGATCGGTTCGAACAAAATTGTTGCTGCTCCTGGGCGCGGTGGGATTGGTGCTGCTGATTGCTTGCGCGAATGTTGCAAACCTCTTGCTGCTGCGGGCGGCCGCGCGACAAAAAGAAATCGCGGTGCGCACGGCCCTGGGTGCGGGACGCGGAGTGCTGGTGCGGCAACTTCTCACGGAGTCGCTGCTGATTGCGATATGTGGCGGCGCGCTGGGATTGACGTTGGCGCGAGGCGGACTTACGTTGCTGCGAAACTTTTTGCCCGCTGATACTCCGCGACTGGTGGAGACCGCGGTGGATTTTCGAGTGTTGTGGTTTACTTTGGCGCTGGTGCTGGTGACAGGAATTTTATTCGGATTGGCGCCCGCTTGGCGCGCGTCTCGCACCGATATCGAATCCGTGTTGCGCGGAAGCTCGCAAAAATCTGGAACTGGCCGCGAGCGGCGGCGCCTTTCAGCAGCCTTGGTGATTGCAGAATCCGCTCTAATGGTGTTGCTACTGGTTGGTGCGGGATTGGTGCTGAAAAGTTTGTGGCGGCTCTCGCATCTGGAAATTGGAGTTCCGGCGGATCACGTTCTCACGGCGTTGCTCACCCCCAACGGCGCAATGTGTTCGCAGGGCGATCGATGCGTGGGTTTCTACAACGAAGTGCAGGAAAAAATCGCGGCATTGCCGGGAGTGGAATCGGTTGCGATTGCGGATTCAGTTCCCTTCGGAGATGTGGGCGCGACGGCACTCGCGGTGGAAGATCATCCCGAATTTTCGGCAGCGTCGCCGTATAGCGCGTGGTATTTCACCGCAAGTCGGAATCTTCTGCGCACGCTGGGAATTCCACTGCTTGCGGGGCGGGATTTTCTCGATTCCGATCGGGCAGGCGCTCCCGGCGTGGTGCTGGTGAGCCGGAAAATGGCAGAGCGCTTGTGGCCCGGCCAAAATCCTCTGGGCAAACATGTGAAGCCTTCGTGGATGAAGGATTGGCGCACCGTCGCTGGAGTCGTCGCCGATGTGCGCGAAAGTTCCATCGCGCAAGAGGGATCCGAAAGAGTGGTGGGCGACATTTATTTTCCCGCAGCGCAAGGCATCATCGTGCCGGTTTCGGACGCGCGGATTGTAGTGCGAACAGCCGCGCGGCCGGAAGATACAGAAACTAGTTTGCGCGAAGTGATCGCAAAAATTCGAAGTGATGTGCCGGTGAGCCAGATTCGCACGATGGATGAAAATTTGGCGCGTTCGATTTCAGCGCCGCGATCCACAGCTTCGTTGTTCGCGCTTTTTGCGGCGCTGGCACTTTTGCTTGGCGCGATTGGAATTTACAGCGTGATTTCTTTTTCGGTGGCGGAGCGCACGCAGGAAATTGGAGTTCGCGTGGCGATCGGCGCGCAACGAAGCGATGTTTTGAAACTGGTTCTTGGAGAAGGATTGAAACTTGCTGGAAGCGGTCTGGTGATCGGCTTGGTGACAGCGCTAATCGCATCGCGGCTGATGCAAGCAATTCTTTACGAAGTGCAGCCGATAGACGCGATTACCTACGTGGGAGTCGCAGTGATTCTTGCAGGAGTAGCCGCGCTGGCGTGCTATGTGCCGGCGCGAAATGCAATGCGAGTGGACCCGATGGTAGCGCTAAGACATGAGTAATGCGCTTATCACGATTGAGCGCACAAACAGCGGGGCCCGCCCGCGGCTGCTGTTCGCTCAAATTCTGTTAACCGCCGACGAGTCCCGCTGTCACATCCCTTTTAAACCCGAGTCACTTGGGATGCAAGTAGTCTGCGAGCCAGAGGTTCGAAGCGATATGTCGTGTACCGTACGGAGGATGCGACGCGGGAACGAGAATTAGAGGATGTAGAGATCTAACGCGCGACGGCTGGGTTCGTAACCGTGCCCGCTAAAGTGAGTTCGATATCCACGGATTTACTTACGTGCAGGAAAAAATTGCTGGGATCGTGCAGGCCCCATTCGACGTACGGAACCTTGAATTTCGCAGTTGCGGTCCAGGTATTCGCAGAAACGGTGGCGTCGACTGGGATTGTCATTTCGTGATTGGAGCCGTGAATCGAAAAAACTCCGTGGACTGATGCGTGGAAAGCGCCGTTCGCGATGGAGAAACCATCGATGCGATCTGGCCTGAAAACAATTTCGGGATATTTAGCGCTCTCGAGGACGTCTTTTTGCATCTTGGAATCGCGTCCATCGCTGCCGCTGCGGCCGCTGGCGGCATCGGCGACGATTTCGCCTGTCACCAGGCTTGTCGCGGGGTCGATGCGAATCTCGCCGCGTTTCAAATCGAATTCACCATGCACGTCGTGCGCGGTGGCGCCTACCGTGAAATTTAGTTTCGATTGAGAAGCAATAAGAGCGAAGACGATTTGTGAAGAATTCTTGGATGCAGATTGCCGGAAATAAACCGGTTGTCTGCGCGGCCCGGCGCTTAATCCAGCGGGTGACGAAATAAGAGCCACCGCGAATAACGCAGCGATCAGTTCCACACGGCGTGCAATTTGAATTGTCATGAAATTGATTTGGGTGTGTTTATGTCGTGAGCAGTCGCCAGCCAAGCGCTAATCCAGTTGCCGCGATTTTCGACGGAGGAACATCTCCCAAATGTACGCCGAGAAGTTTGGTGAACAAGTGCGGTTCAGCCGCGAGAATTTGAATTGTGCGGCGGCGCAAAATCGGACGCCGCGCGAGGAGCAAAAGAAGCCGAGCCATGAGGCGCGGTAATCTGGCGAGGCGGCGGTGCGCTTTTTGATAGAGCGACAAATCGTCTTGCGCAAGCGCATCCGCGAGAGATTCGCTCTGCAAAAACGCGAGGCGCAAACCTTCTCCGGTGATGGCGTCCACGCTGCCTGAAGCATCGCCAAGCAGCGCCACGTTGTCTCTGTAGACGCGGGGCAACTGCCGCATGACAGTGACGGCGCCGCGCGGTGGGCCGGAAGGCTCCGCATATTTCAATCGCTCTGCCAATCGCGAGCATCCTCGAATTGTTTCCGCGAAATTCAGAGGAAACTTTTCGGAGATCATCACGACGCCGATTTCTTGCGCAGCCAACGGCGTGACATAAATCTGCGCGTTGCCGCGCCAATAGATTTCCACCTCATGAGACCACGGAGCGATTCGGAAATGCTGCCTGACACAAAAACGCTGAGTGACTTCGCCACCGCGATCCAATTCAGTCCAGCGGCGCACCTGAGATTGCGCTCCGTCCGCACCGACGATCCATTTTGCGCGCGTGAGCACGCCGGTGGCGCGAACTCTTCCGCGCTCAATTGATCGCACCGCGGTGCGCCACAGTAAACGAACGCCGTAAGATTCGGCGAGTTCGATCATGCGCTGATGAAGAATTGTGCGGCGGATTCCAATTCCAGCGGAGTGTGGAAACTGCGCGGTGGCGGAAATATCGCCATCGATGAACCGGCTCCCGCGCAGAGGATGCGCGTCGCCGGATTCTAACTGCACGCCAAGTGATTTGAGAGCGGCGAAGCCATCGGGCATCAAGCCCTCACCGCAGGGTTTATTTATGGGAGGAACACCGCCGTCGGCGACCGTGACATTAAGCCCGTGCTTGCTTGCGGCGATCGCGGCGGCTAAACCTGCGGGCCCGCCACCCACCACAAACAAATCGGTTCGGTCTGGCAATCGATTTCCTCCGAGTCAAACATGCGAATTTGATGCGAGCGCCGACTTCGCGGATGCACTTTACGTTTCGCGAGGTTCGATCAAGAGACCTTACGAAAAACAAATAGGTCCCTTATGAGTTTTTAATGCCCACGTTGCTAAGTTTCATCCAGTTCGCGCGCGGTTCCGAAAACTGCGCGCAGGAACTTGGTTTCACGGGAAGGATCAGGCCGTGTCAGTTCAGATTTTTCTCACCGTCTGCGTGCTTGGACTCGCCTTCCTGATTTTTGTCCTTGCGCATTGGCGGATGGAGTCGCGGAGAACTATCAATTCCAAGACAGCGAGACCGGTCGCCATCGAAGAAACAATCGGCAAAGTGCGCCGCAGAATCGCAATGAACCGGGCGCACCGACAGCATTGAGCGTTTTCCCGGGGGCGTTTGTACCGCACGGATCGCTAACACGCGGACACGTTGTGGTGACGAGGCCTTATGAAATCTTTATGCGGCGCTTATGACTTCATTACGTAGAGATCCATAGTCTGAGCAGAGTCACGATTGAAGAGTGAATCGGCAATCGTGGGGCACGCGTGTCGTCGGGCCATACCAAGCGCGGTGAAATAGTTTCAAGAGGAGAGGTACATGTTGAATTTCGGAGCGGTTCGCGAAGCTGGTTCTGATTGCCGGAGTATTCGGGGGAGTATTCGCGCTGGCTGGCGGCGGGGCGCCGTGTTTCGCGCAGAACCAGAAGGACGACACGGCGAAACCGGCCGCAAATCGGATGCGAAAACGACGGCGAGGAGCGACGAGGCGATTCCGCCGGCTGTGGCGCGGGAACTGGACGATCTGAAGGCGCGCGTGGCCGAACTGGAAACGCTTTTACGCGCGAAGATTGCCCAGGATAACGCGGCGGCGGCGAGCCCAAATTCCAGTACGGCCGCTTCCACTACGGCGAATGCTGCTCCCGTGACGGAGAGTGGGACGGCATCTGCGCCGGCAGCGGTGCCGCAGCCGGTTGCGCCGCCAGCTACTCGTGCGGCTTTGAATTCTGGCGAAGCGTCGGCGCAGCCGGCGACATCCGTCGCTGCGAATTCTGATGAGGCATCTGCGCAACCGGCGACGGGGGCGGCTTCCGCGTCGATTACGGCGGCGACTGCTTCGCCTGTTGTGCAGGATCAAACGAAAGCTGCGAAGGCTGCGCCTTCCGATCCATTTGCGTTCGCGGACTTTAGCTGGCTGAACGGAAATTCGCGCGAAAAAGATGTTCCGCTGGATACGAAATTCTTCACGCCGGAAATTCGCGCGGATATTGATTACGTTTACGACTTCAATCATCCCGACGATCACACGATTGGCGGGTCGAGCGAAATATTTCGATCCGGCGAAGTGCAAGTGACGCAGCTTGGAGTTGGCGGCGATTTTCATTACGACAATGTGCGCGCGCGATTCATGACGCAATTCGGAATGTACTCGCAGACGACTCCGCGAAATGACGGAAGCCCGGCGGTGGGCCAATGGGACCTCGATACCGCATACCGATACGTTTCCGAAGCGTATGGCGGATACCACTTCAATGTGCTGCATGGAATCAATGTGGACGCGGGAATTTTCATGTCTTACATCGGGCTTTTCAGCTACTACAATTTTGACAACTGGGCGTACCAACCTTCTTACGTTTCTTCGAACACGCCGTGGTTTTTCAACGGACTTCGCGTGCAGGTTTTTCCGACGGACAAACTGAAAATCGAATACTGGTACATCAACGGCTGGCAATCGTACGGAAGATTTAACAAATGGCCGGGCATGGGCGGGCAAATTATTTACCGGCCGAATGGATGGCTTGCGCTCACGTTCAACAATTACGGAATGGGCACGGACACGCTCGGCGTGCCGGATCGTTCGCGGCTGCACGCGGACTACAGCGTGGAAATGAAGTATTACGACAAGCCAGAAAATGTTGTCGACAAAATGGCGTTTTCGCTTACTGGAGATGCGGGGTGCGAATACGGCGGCGGAGTGAGTTGCTATCACAATTCGCCGGGCGGGCCGAAGCAGAGTTTTCTGGGCTACATGGTTTATGACCGCACTTGGTTTCACAACGATAAGTTCGGAGTGACGCTGGGCGGCGGGGCGATGAATAATCCCGGGCCGATATCTGGTGCTGTTGCCGCCGATCAATGGAGCGGACGCGATTTCGGGCTCGCCGTATTTTCCGGAAGCGCCGGGACTGCAATTCAAAGCGTGGGATGCGTCCGCGACTTTTGACTGGATGCCGAAGCAATACATCACTTTCCGTTGGGAATACGATCATCGCCAGGCGAACGTGCCGTACTTTACGGGACCTGGCGGGCTTACACCTCCGGGAGGAAATACGGGGACGCCGGGTGTGATGGTTCCGGGTGGCTGGACACCGGACTTACGCAAGGTGCAATCGACGATCGAGATGGCGATTCTGGTGAAGTTTTAATCGCTGAGGAGCGCGTGAAATGCGTGATGTACTTTTCGTTGTGCTGACGATCGCTTTCTTTTTGATTGGCATCGCGTATGTGCGCGCATGCGATCGATTGAAATAGCGGGCGGTTGAAGTGGAGGAAGATTTGCAATGCTGATCAACGCGCTGCTGCTGTTTGTTTGCGTTCTGGTGTTTGGTTATTTGTTGGCCGCGATGCTGTGGCCGGAAAAGTTCTAGCGATGACTGCGAACGGTTGGTTTCAAATTGGACTTTTTTTGGTGGTGGTGCTCGCGCTTACAAGACCCCTGGGCGCTTACATGGCGCGCGTGTTTCAGGGCGAGCGGACATTTCTCGATCCAGTGATGCGTCCTGTGGAGCGTGTGATTTACCGGCTCACCGGCGTGGACGACAAAAGCGAAATGAAGTGGACTGAGTATGCCGTGGCGATGCTGCTGTTCAGCGCAGTGTCGATGGCGCTGCTGTATGCGATCCAGCGATTGCAACTTTGGCTGCCGTGGAATCCGCAGCACTTCGCGAATGTGCCCGCCGATCTTTCGTTTAACACTGCGGCTTCGTTCACCACCAATACGAATTGGCAGAATTATTCGGGCGAGAACACCATGAGCTATTTCACGCAAATGGCGGGGCTCGCATATCACAACTTCACTTCGGCGGCGGCGGGAATTGCGATGGCGATCGCGCTGATTCGCGGAATCGCGCGGCGCGAGAGCAACACGATTGGAAATTTCTGGGTGGACATGACGCGAGCATCGCTGTGGGTGTTGTTGCCAGTGTCGTTCGTGGTCGCGCTGTTTTTCGTTTCGCAGGGCGTGATTCAGAACCTGAAGCCATACACGACGGCGCAGCTTGTGGATCCGCAAACGGTTTCGGTTACCGGCGCGGACGGAAAAACTACGCAGCAGCAAGTCACGCAGCAGATGATCGCGCAAGGCCCGCTGGCTTCGCAGGAAGCGATCAAGATGTATGGCACCAATGGCGGCGGATTTTTCAACGCGAATAGCGCGCATCCGTTTGAAAATCCAAATCCGCTGACGAATTTCTTGCAGATCGTTTTGATTTTTGCGATCGCGAGCGGACTTACGTACACGCTGGGCCGAATGACCGGGTCGCAGCGGCATGGATGGGCCGTATGGGGAGCGATGGCGGCGCTTTTCGCGATCGGCGTATTTTGCACTTACGCTGCGGAGGCTCGAGGCAATCCCGAACTGCGCGGCGTGGATCAGCAGGTGAGCGCAACGCAATCCGGCGGAAACATGGAGGGCAAAGAGGTTCGATTCGGCATCGCGAATTCCGCGCTCTTCGCTACCGTCACGACCGATGCGAGTTGCGGCGCGGTCAATGCGTTTCACGATTCGTTTACTCCGCTTGGCGGAATGATTCCGCTGATCAACATGATGTTCGGCGAAGTGGTATTCGGCGGAGTTGGTTCGGGACTGTACGGGATGATCGTATTCGTGATTCTTGCGGTGTTCATCGCGGGACTGATGGTGGGACGCACGCCGGAATATCTGGGCAAGAAAATCGAGTCGTATGACGTGAAAATGGCGATGCTGAGCGTTGCTGGTTTTTTCGCTCGCGATTCTCACGTTTACCGCGATTTCGCTGCTCGCGCCGTACGGAAAATCGAGCATCAGCAATGCCGGTCCGCACGGGCTTTCGCAAATTCTGTACGCGTATACATCCACTGCGGCAAATAACGGCTCCGCATTTGGCGGCTTCAATGGGAACACGCTCTGGTACAACATCACGCTGGCATTCAACACGTTGATCGGACGATTTCTGATGGTGATTCCGGTGCTGGCGATTGCCGGAAATCTTGCGCGAAAGAAAATTGTTCCTGAATCTCTAGGAACTTTTCCCGTTACCACTCCGCTTTTTTCCGGGCTGCTGATTTCGGTGGTGGTGATTCTTAGCGCGCTGACTTTTTTCCCGCGCTGAGCCTGGGGCCGATTCTTGAACATTTGCTGATGCACGCCGGAAAGGCTTTTTAGCTATGTCTGCCGCGACTACTGGAACAACTCATCGGAAGAAGTCGCTGTGGACGTGGTCGATTGTTGGGCGCGCGCTGTGGGATTCGATTCTCAAATTGAATCCGCGCACGCTGATGAAGAATCCGGTGATGTTTGTGGTGGAAGTTGGCGCGGTACTGACGACGATCGATTTGATTTATGGAGTGCTGAATCGCGTGCCTGGATTTTCGTTTGCGATACAGATCACATTGTGGCTGTGGTTTACGGTGCTATTCGCGAATTTTGCGGAGGCAATGGCTGAAGGGCGCGGGAAGGCGCAGGCGGATACGCTGCGGAAAGCGCGCGCGGAAACCGTTGCGCGACTTTTGCGAGATGGCGTGGAAGTGGAAATTCCCGGCTCGCAGCTGCGCGCGGGCGACCTGGTTGTAATTTCCGCTGGAGAATTTATTCCTGGCGATGGCGAAGTTGTCGAGGGCGTCGCCAGCGTGGACGAATCCGCGATTACTGGCGAATCCGCGCCAGTGATTCGCGAATCGGGCGGCGATCGCAGCGCCGTGACTGGCGGAACACGCGTTCTCTCCGATGAAATAAAAGTTCGCATCCTCTCGAATCCCGGCGAAACATTTCTTGACCGAATGATCAAGCTGGTGGAAGGCGCGTCGCGGCAGAAAACTCCGAACGAGATTGCGCTGAATATTCTTCTTTCGCGGGACTGACGATTGTGTTTCTGCTGGCGGTGGTCACGCTGCAGCCGATGGCGATTTATTCGGGCGCGCCGCAGACGATTTTTGTGCTCGTGTCTCTCCTCGTGTGCCTGATTCCTACAACTATTGGCGGACTGCTTTCGGCGATTGGAATCGCGGGGATGGATCGCGTGGTGCAGCGCAACGTGCTGGCGATGTCTGGACGCGCGGTGGAAGCTGCGGGCGACGTGGATACGCTGCTTCTCGATAAAACTGGAACGATTACGCTGGGCAATCGCCGCGCGACGGAATTTATTGCCGCGCCCGGCGTAAAGGAAGCCGATCTCGCCGATGCCGCGCAGCTTGCTTCTCTTGCGGATGAAACTCCTGAGGGCCGCTCGATCGTCGTGCTGGCGAAGGAGAAATACGGACTTCGCGGGCCGCGAGATTTCTCCCGCGACGACTGAGTTCATTCCCTTCTCTGCGAATACGCGGATGTCTGGAGTGAATCTTGATGGCCGACAAATTCGCAAGGGCGCGACGGAAGCCATCACGCAGTATGCGGCGCAGGCGGGCAATCCGGTGCCGCCGGAAGTGATTGAGTCCGTGCGCGCGATTGCCAATGCCGGAGGGACGCCGCTGCTGGTCGCGGAAGACCGCCGCATTCTCGGCGCAATTTATTTGAAAGACATTGTGAAGGGCGGAATGCGCGAGCGATTCGATCAGCTTCGCGCGATGGGAATTCGCACCGTGATGATCACGGGCGACAATCCGCTGACGGCCGCGGCGATCGCGCGCGAAGCAGGACTTGATGATTTTCTGGCGCAGGCGAAACCGGAGGACAAGCTCGCGCTGATTCGCGCCGAACAGGCAAAGGGGAAACTCGTCGCGATGACCGGAGACGGCACCAATGACGCGCCCGCTCTTGCGCAGGCTGATGTGGGCGTCGCGATGAACGCAGGCACGCAAGCCGCGAAAGAAGCCGGGCAACATGATCGATCTCGATTCCAATCCGACGAAGCTTATCGAGATTGTGGAAATCGGAAAGCAATTGCTGATCACTCGCGGAGCGCTCACAACTTTTTCGGTGGCGAATGATGTCGCAAAATATTTTGCGATTATTCCCGCGATGTTTGCCGGCGCGTTTCCGCAGCTTAACGTGCTGAACATTATGGGACTCCGCTCACCGCATTCCGCGGTGCTATCGGCCGTAATTTTCAACGCGGTGATTATCATCGCGCTGGTGCCGCTGGCGTTGCGCGGCGTGCGTTATCGCGCGCTTGGCGCGGAAGCGTTGCTGCGGCGCAATCTCTTGCTTTACGGACTTGGTGGCGTGATCGTGCCGTTTTTCGGGATCAAGCTGATCGACGTGTTCATCAATTGGGTGCACTGGGTGTAACCATGAATATCAAAAAACTACTTATGACCTCGATCTGGATGACACTGGTTACCACCGTGCTTCTCGGGATATGTATCCGCTCGTCGTGACTGGGTTCGCTCAATTAATTTTCCCGCGGCAAGCCAATGGGAGCCTCATCATCGCCGGAGATAAAATTGTTGGCTCGCGCTTGCTGGGGCAAGCGTTCACGTCGCCGGGATATTTCCATTCGCGGCCGTCTGCGGCGGGTACGGGATACGATCCGCTCAATTCCGGCGCGTCGAATCTTGGCCCCACGAATAAGGCGTTGCTCGATCGCGTTGCAGCCAGCGTCGCTAGCCTTCAGGCCGAAAATCCCGGCACGCCGATTCCGGTGGATTTGGTAACGACTTCCGGATCGGGCCTCGATCCTGATATTTCTCCGGCGGCCGCCGATTTCCAGGTGCCGCGAGTGGCTCGCGAACGCCATATTTCCGAGCAGGCTGTGCGCGATCTGGTTGCCAAGCACACTACGCAGCGCACTTTTACTTTCCTGGGGGAGCCGCGCGTCAATGTCCTCGAGCTAAATCTTGAATTGAATCGAATGGCCCCTCCAAAATAGCTTTTGGCGGCGCAACCAAATGCGGCGTTGCGTGTTCCACTACGTGGACGGCTCCCGCTGCGCATGGCGTGGCTCCGCAAGAAATTGCGTTCCCGCTGGAACCAATTTGCGCGGAGAAGAATCAAATGGTTGACCGACACTAAGGAGAACAACGTGCGTCATCCTCGCGATACACGAAAACACTTTCTTATCTTGCTCGCACTTTTCTTGGTAGCTTTTGTGCCTTCCATCGTCAGCGCGCAGGCTCCTCCCGCGCAGGCGCCTCCGCCCGCACAAGCTCCCGACGGGCAAGCGCCACCGTCGTATTCGCCTGAAGAGCTGGACAAGCTCGTGACGCGCGTCGCTCTGTACCCCGATCCATTGCTGGCGCAGCTGCTTGCCGCTGCGACTTACCCGGACCAAATTCAAGAAGCCGCGAAATGGGCGGACCAACATCACTATCTTTCGGGCGATGAGCTTGCTCACGCCATAACCGAAGATCACCTGCAGTGGGACGCCAGCGTTCAAGCGATGCTTCCGTTTCCCTCGGTGCTCGACATGATGGCGAACGACATGAACTGGACATCCGAGCTGGGCAACGCCTTCCTCGCGCAACAACAAGATGTGATGGACGCGGTGCAACGCGACCGCAAGAAGGCGCGCGACTACGGCTACCTGCGATCCAACACCCAAATTATTGTTTCGGGCGGGCCTTATATCGCTATTGATCCGGTGAATCCGGCGTTTATTTGCGTGCCCGCGTATGACCCATTCATCGTATTCGCGCCACCGCGGCCGGGATTTTTTATTGGCGGCGCGATTGGATTCGGATACGGAGTGTCACTCGGCTTCGCGTTCCGTCCCTGGGGATGGGGAACCAGCAGATTTTATTGGGATCGCCACGATGTGTTTATCGGCGGCGCGCACTGGGGACGCAACTGGGTGAATCGCGGGAGCTACGTGCATCCGTATGCTGGGTTCCATCGATTTGACGGGCCGCGCGGGGATGAGCGTCATGAGCTTATTGGGCGAAGCGAACGAGAACGCTCAGCTGCTCGCACCGGCCACGCGCGAGTGGAGGAGCACCATCGGCGCGGCAGAGGCCACTGAGCGGGCACGCTGCCATTGCGATAAGTGCTAGTCCGGCTCTTGCGTGACGATGTGTACGTCCACAGCGGGCGCGGCGCTTAGGAATCGATTGATCGCGTTCATGTAGAGAAGTTTGCGCCAGCCTTCCACCGCTGTGCGGCCAAACACAACTTGCGTGATGTGTTTTTCGCGGACGAACGCGGCAGTGGCTTTCGCAACGCTCGCACCCTTCAGAGTGATCACTTTTCCGCCGAGGCTTTCGGCGAGCTGTAGATTTGCGGCGAGAGTTTTTTTGTCCTGCTCAGTTTCTTGCTGGCCGAAATCTACGTGAGCAACGTAGAGCTCGGCATCCATACGCCGCGCCATTCGGGCGGAGCGAGCAATCAGATACTGGGCTTTCGGATTTGAACTGATGCCAACGAGTATTCTTTCGCGCACGGGCCACTGCTCGCGAATATCTTTCGCGACCATGTAGGACTCGAGGCTGCGATCAACTTGCTCCGCTACTTGGCGCAGCGCGAGCTCGCGCAACGCTATTAAATTTCCGGGGCGAAAGAAATTCTTGAGAGCCTGATCCACTTTTTGAATGGCGTAAACATCGCCGCGCTTCATACGAGCGTGAAGCGCTTCAGGAGTGAGATCAACCATCACGGTTTCGCTGGCCATCTGCAAGACCCAATCGGGCACGGTTTCGCGAACGGCGATTCCAGTGATGGTGCGCACGGTGGGCGCGATGCTTTCGATGTGCTGAATGTTGACGGTGGTGAGAACATCGATCTTGGCCTGCAAAATTTCGAACACATCTTCGTACCGCTTGCGATGTTTGCTGCCGGGAATATTTGTGTGGGCGAGTTCGTCAAGCAAAACTACCTGCGGCTTGCGCGCGACTATGGATTCTGGATCGAGTTCTTCGAATATTGTGCCTTTGTACTCGATCTTGCGCTTGGGGATTTGTTCCAGTTGCGAGGCAAGTTCGGCGATGCCCTTGCGGCCGTGAGTTTCCACTACGCCGATGGCTACGTCTTCACCGCGCGCGTGGCGGCGAATCGCTTCGCTCAACATGCTGTACGTTTTGCCCACGCCGGGGGCGTAGCCGAGAAATAATTTCAGCGTGCCGCGCGCGGGTTGCGCGGGCGACGCTTCGGCGAGCCACTGTTCGGGAGTCTTTGGCACGGCGACATTCTCTGGCATAGCGGTATGCAAAAGCTACGGTAGAATGCGCGCGTGGGAAAAACTAAGAATCTAGCGATACGGGGTCTTCGTTATGTGGTGGCGCTTGGAGTGGTGGGCGTAATTACGTGGCTATTTCGGGATAAACCGAGCGTCAACGAGACCACGGCCGCGCTGACTTATCTGCTGGCGATACTGATTGTTTCCGCAGTTTGGGGATTGACGATTGCTGTGGTGATGTCGATCGCGGCGGTACTGGCGTTCAATTATTATTTTCTGCCGCCGGTAGGAACGTTTACGATTTCGGATCCGCGGAACTGGGTGGCGCTGTTCGCGTTTCTGGTGACTTCGGTGCTGGCCAGCCAGCTTTCGTGGAGGGCGCGGCAAAAAGCAGAAGAGGCTTCGGCGCGGCGGCGCGAGATCGAAAAGCTATATACGTTCAGCCAAAAACTTCTCGAAAGCGGCAACGTAATTCGTTTGCTAAACAGAATTCCCGCGCAGATTGTGGATGTGTTTGAAGTGGGCGCGGCGGCGCTTTTTCTTTCTGAGAAGCAAAAAATGTACAACTCGGGGCCGCCCGTGCCGCAGCTTGATATTGAAAGCATGGGAGCGGCGGCTGGGCGCGATGCTCCGCTGATCAACGAGGCGACGGGAGTTTGTTTTGTACCTGTAAAGCTGGGCGTGCGTTCCATTGGGAGTTTGGGGATTTCGGGGATCGCACTTTCACGGAGCACGCTCGAAGCGCTGGGGACGCTGATCGCGATTTCAGTGGAGCGCGCGCGCGCGGTGGAGCAACTGGGGCAGACCGAAGCAGCGCGCGAAAGCGAGCGGTTGAGAACGGCGCTGCTCGATTCGATTACGCACAATTTGCGGACGCCGCTGACGTCGATCAAAGCTGCGGTGACGACGTTGCTCGGCGAGCAGCCGCTGGCCGGTGCGCAGCAGCGCGAATTGCTGAGCGTGATCAACGAAGAGAGCGACCGGCTGAATCGCCTCGTTGGCGAAGCGGCGGAGATGAGCGAGCTGGAGAGCGGCGAAGTTCAGCTGCATCGCGAACCGCACGCGATTGAAGAAGTGATTGCGTCTGCGATCGAGCGCGCAAAAAGCGTGTTGGGCGGGCGCGAAGTGATTGTCAACGTGGCGGAAGGCTTGCCGAAGGTGCAGGTTGATTTGCCGCGGGTGCGCGATGCGCTGGTGCACTTCATCGAAAATGCGAACCAGTATTCGCCGGCCGGTGAGCCAATCACCATCAGCGCAGATGGCGCGGGGACATTTGTTTCGACGAGCGTCTCCGATCGCGGCAGCGGAATTGACGATCAGGAGGTCGGGCTGATCTTCGACAAGTTTTATCGCGGGCGCGACCAGCGATTCCGCGTACAAGGCACCGGCATGGGATTGCCGATCGCGAAGGCAATCGTGGAAGCGCATGGCGGCTCGGTGAATGTGACGAGCCAACTCGGACAAGGATCTGTGTTCACTTTCACTCTTCCCACCGAGGCATCGGCGTGATACGCGCATGAATTCAGGAACAATTCTCGTGGTGGACGACGAGCCGCAAATTCGCCGCGTGATGCGCACTACGCTGGCGGCGCAAGGATATACGCTACTCGAAGCGCGGAGCGGCGAGGAGGCACTGGAAACTCTGCGCCGCGAACGCGCCGACTTGATCTTGCTCGATATCAACATGCCGGGAATTCCTGGACTGGAAGTGTGCCGCGAAATTCGCGCTACGAGCGACGTGCCCATCATCATGCTCACAGTGCGGAATACTGAGCGCGACAAGGTGCAAGCGCTTGACGCGGGAGCAGACGACTACGTCGTGAAACCGTTTGGGATTGATGAGTTGCTCGCGCGGATTCGCGCGGCGCTGCGGCGATCGTCTCCGGCGGAATCGACGCCAGCGTTTGCGTCGAGCGAACTGAATATCGATTTTGACGCACGGAGTTTATCTGTGCGCGGAAAGCCGGTCCGGCTTACACCGAAAGAGTTCGATCTGCTGCGGCTGCTGGTGGCAAACCGCGGAAAGTCCATCCCGCATAGAAAATTGCTGCAGAGCGTGTGGGGTCCCGATTACGGCGATGAAACCGAGTACTTGCGCGTGTTCATTAACCAGCTTCGGAAGAAGCTGGAAAAGGATCCGCACCATCCGCGGTACATATTTACAGAACCGTGGGTGGGTTATCGGTTTGAGGCCGGGAAAGAATAGAGTGCTGCTTCACAAATCGTGTGCGGTGGGTTGAGAAGGTTTACGCTGCGACGCACCGCCTCATTACATTCGCGAATTGATGTAGCGGCACGCGGCACGTAAACATCTAAATGGCTGTGAGGATTCCTCCTCTCATCGAGGGTATCGCCGATTGAGATCGCGCATACTTGTACTTTTCCTGATCGTCCAGGCAATTTTCTGCGCTTTGCACTTTTTCTTGTACAAGAGCCTGGTCGATCTCGTTTGGCTGCCCGCGCCTGAAAATTTGTGGAAGCTGCAACTTACATTTGCCGTTCTTTCATTCTGGTTTGTTGCTGCGTCAGCTGTGGCGTTCTACGTCAATAATATTTTCGTGCGGATCTTTTACACCCTTGCCGCGATTTGGACGGGGCTTGGCAGCTTTCTTGTTTGGGCGTCATGCGTGGGCTGGATTGTCGCCGGAATTGAGCGTGCCACTACATTTCCACTACACGTACATCGCGTCTCGCGGGTGCTATTTGTGGCAGCGGCGCTGGCAACGCTCTATGGAATGATCAATGCGGCGCTACCGCGAATTCGTCGTGTCAGAGTTGAGCTGCCGAATCTTCCGGCGTCATGGCGCGGACGCACGGCTGCTCTGGTCGCCGATACGCATCTGGGTCACGTGCGTAATCTGGGATTTGCGCGCCGCATCGTTCAAGCAGTACAGCGCGAGAATCCTGATGTGGTGTTCATCGCGGGTGACATGTACGACGGCACATACGCCGATCTGCCACGGCTCGCAACACCGTGGAGTGAACTGACGATTCCGCGCGGAATTTATTTCGTCGACGGGAATCACGAAGAATTTCGCAGCAACGATGAGTATCTGGAAGCGGTCCGCTCGGCCGGAATTCGTGTCCTGAATAATGAAAAGGTCGTCGTCGATGGATTGCAGATTGTCGGAGTGCACTATCATGCGACCGTTGACGCCACAACTTTTCGCGGCGTTCTTGCGAATGCTGCCATTGATCGCAATGCAGCAAGCGTTTTGATTTCGCACGCGCCGCATCGCCTCAATATCCCTGAGCAAGCTGGAATATCGCTGCAAGTCTCCGGCCACACGCATGGTGGCCAGTTCTTCCCATACACTTGGATCACATCGAGGATGTTCGGCAAATTCGTTCACGGCTTGCATCGTCTGGGAAACCTTGCAGGTTCTCACCTCATACGGAGCGGGCACCTGGGGTCCCCCGGTTCGTGTTGGTACGACTCCCGAAATTGTCGTGATTGAATTCGTCTGACAGATTTGGACGCGCACAAATAAAAATGCGGCTCGCGAAACCTTTCCTCGCGAGCCGCACCGCATTTTCCAAACATTACTCGTTGCGTTAGCCGCCCATGTATTGCGCGTGAACATACGCGCCGGTCTGGACGTTGTAGACGAGATACCATCCCGGATGATCCGGATCTTCGTAGACGGTGAAATCATCGCCGCAGTCCCAGCACCAGTCAGACGCGAGAGCCCAATCAAAATCCGCGATCTGGAAAAAGAAACCGCCCGGGAGCCAGAACTCACGATTGCCAGCGTCAAATCCTCGAGACCCGGTATCGGTAGTTCGCGCCGACATGCGCAAAATGTCCATGCTCGAACGGCTTGTCCAGATGGAACCGGGCGTCATTTGCCGGCTCGTGGCCATACCAAGTGTTGTGGTTTACGTGCGGCGTATCGTTGACGTGCCCCGTGGAAAAATGCTCGGGTTCACGCGGCGCGGCCTTATCGGTTCTTGCCTTAGGAGCCGGCGGAACGTGGCCCTGGTTTGCACGCGGACGGCTTGCTTGGGGAGCAGCGTGTGCCGGCGGTGCGGCGTGCGCCTGTCCACCGCGCTCTTGGGGGCTACGCGCTGAAGAGACTGAAACACATAATAGGAATGCCATCATGAGCAGAAAAACCGAACGCGTTTTCATTCGCAATTCCCTCCTCGAGTTTCTAACCATACATTTATTCGATGCACGGAAAATGAGATTCGAGCCTCTGGGATTAAAGTGCTTCCGCAAATCGGCCGCCTTGAATAGAACACCAACTTCTGATAGCCGAGGCCCGAGACATCTTGTATCGCGAGCAAGCCAAATCAAGCAAACACAATTTTTATTGCGGCGTGAAATATGTGCTGTAAATCTTCTTCTGCGATTCCGTTTGATTGTCCATGGGTTTCAGCGAATACGTGATCGATGGATCGGCTCCGGATGTCACCGATACTTCGTGCGGCTTCGCGAAACGGGTAACGGTCAGATTGAATTTGTCTCCAGGGTGGCCATCCGCGATTGCAGCGTCGAATCCTTTGCGGTCAATGGCTTTCCATCGAGCGCGGTGATCACGTCGCCGCGATCAAGTCCATCTTTTTCCGCAGGGCTGCCGGGAATAATGTTGGTGATGAGCGCGTGCCCCGCGGAATCAGCGTCGATCGTCGCGCCGAGCCATGCGGCGCTGGACGTATGCTTTTCGACTTGGATTCCGGCATAGGCGAGATCTTGATCGTAAGGAAGCGGATCTTTTCCGGTGAGGTAATGCTGGAAAAATGCGGACATATCGGTGCCCGCGATTTCGGAAGCTGCGTGGACCGCGTCCTCCGGTTCGAAGCCGGGCTTCGGCAGCGCGTAGCGCTGATACATCAAGCGCATCCAGTCGTCGAGCGATTTTCGATTTTGAGTAGCGTGGCGGATTTCGAGATCAAGCAGAAGACCCTAGAATATTTCCGCCGTCATAGTAGGAATAATTCGTGTTGCCGAGATTGCTGGAATATTGTCCGCCAAATCCGCCGCCGCCAAACCAGGTGTCCCAACTCGTGTCGGCGATGCTGCGTTCCTTGCGGCCGGGCGCTTGTTCGAAGGACGTGATCACGCGAGCCATGTGATCGAGATAATCCTGTGGTGAAAACACACCCGTGCGTGAGAGCGCGACCGCAGCGTAATAATCAGTGATGCCTTCGGAGATCCAGAGCGAAGGCGTGTGCACCATCTGCGTGTAATCGAAGGGCCCGAGTTCGCGCGGACGGAGACGCTTCACATTCCACGCGTGGAAGAATTCGTGCGCGGCAACGTCGAGCGTGTTCTGGTACGTGTTCAGAATAAAATGGCGATTGGTCGGGCGGCGATCGTCGAGCTCGTTGAAGCAGCCGATGCTTGTGGAATTCAAATGCTCGAGGCCGCCACAGGTTCCGCGCCAGGGGCCATTGATGTGGATGATGAAATAATAGTCGGCAAATGGAGCGGGAGTTTTTCCGCCGACGACGGGCGCGAGCACTGGAACGATTCCCTTCTCGATTACTTTCTGCATGCCCTGGAGAAATTCGGGGAACTCATCGCTGCCGAGTTCATCATGAACAACGAAATGATAATTCGTGCCAAGCGCGGTGAAATCCCGCTGCACGAAAGTTCCGATTTCGATTGGTGCGTCCGCAAACCAATCGTAATCATCAGCGGCATACATATTGTCGCCGGTTTTTCTCATGCCCGTGGCGATTTTCCAATTCGTGGGTAGCGAAGCGGTGTCGATTTTCAATTCGGTGGGCCGAGTTTTTCCGTCCACCAAGTACATCCACGTCGAGGGGCCTTGCAAAGCCGCATGTTGTTCGTTGTAAGTGGAGCCGTGGCCATTCGCGTAAATCTGGTAGTGAATGCTCGCGCTCTGTGCTCCATGCAATTCTATTTGCCAGGTTTGGCTATCGGTCTTGCGCCACGCGAGCGCGTGGCCGGCGGGATCTGTAGCACTGAATCCCTGTACATCTTGGGCGAAATTTGCAATGCCGTAGCCGCCCGGGAGCCAATCGGGCATAGCGAATCGAACTTGCTTTCCGTTAAGACCAGCGGCGTGAATCGTAATGCCTAACATGTGCGTGTTGGAGTGCTCGAAGCTGAGTTCGTAGCGGACCGGCTCCGCAGCAGATGCAGCGGAAGCGAGCAAAAATGCAACGGCAAGAAGCTGAGTGAATTGTTTGCAAACGCGAATTTTCATTTGGGATTACCTTCTCCTGTGCCAGCGTTCGCGATCACTTTCGACGTCTGCGTGAATCACGGATCACTTTCAAAGCGTATGTGACGTAGAAGCTCGGGCGGCACAAGAATAGGCGCGCGGCGATTCGAGTGTCAACGCGCGGGATGGGATTCTGCGAGGCGTGATAAGGTGCGAGGCGATATGAACACAAACGATGGCGCGTTGCATGGACAAACTGCAGTGGTTACCGGTGCGGGACGCGGGATTGGTCGAGCGATCGCGAAAGCACTGGCGGCGCGAGGCGCTGGCGTTGCGCTGATCGCGAGAAATGCAAATGAGCTTGCGGAGAGCTGCGCTGAGATCACCTCGGGCGGCGGGCGCGCGAAAATATTTGTCGCGGATGTCACGGATATTGCGGCGATCGCGAGCGCGATGAAGCAGATCGAAGAGTCGTTGGGCGCGGCGGATTTGCTGGTGAACAATGCCGGCGTGCTGCAACCGATCGGTCCCTTTTGGGAGAACGATTTGAATGAGTGGTTGCGCGGAATTGATGTGAATTTGCGCGGCGTGGCGGTTTGTTCGCGCGCGGTGATGCCGGGAATGGTGGCGCGCGGGCGCGGACGAATTATTAATGTGTCGAGCGGCGCGGGACTTGGGATGGGGCTGGACTACATGTCGAGCTACGTGACGAGCAAGACCGCGGTGCTGCGATTTACGGAGTGCATCGCGTCAGAAGCAAAACCGCACGGTGTGTATGCGTTTACGATTTCTCCGGGGCCGGTACGGACAGCGATGGGAGAATTCGCGCTGAATTCGCCTGAGGGAGAAAAATGGCTGCCGTGGTATTCAAAACTGTACGAAGACGGGCGAGATTTTCCTCCGCAGCGCGCAGCGGAATTGGTGGTGAAGCTGGCATCGGGCGCGGCGGATGTGCTTTCGGGGAGATATTTCGCGATAACAGATGACGTTGATGCGATGGTGACAGCGGCGGAACGAATTGCGAAAAGAGGATCTGTACTTGTTGCGGCTGAAAAAAATTTAGCTGGCGCGCGACCGTGCAGGTTACGAATTTCTGGAGCCGAGGGGCGGATTTGAACCGTCGACCTGACGATTACGAATCGTCTGCTCTACCAACTGAGCTACCTCGGCTCGAGATTCAAGAAACTTAGCATCCGCGCAGGCGAGCGTCAAACCCGCAGAAGTACTGGCATTTCGCGATGTGTACTGCGGCGTTCGACCACTTTAGAATGTGCGCAACCGATTTCGAAATGCCGCGCGGGACAAGCAGGCCCCTGCAGATTCTTTCTAGTGGGAAGAGGGATACATCAGCCAGCCCATCGCGACGGCCACAAAGAGGAACGCGAGAAATGCATAGAGGGTGTAGCGGAGGCGTTCGCCCATGCGTTTCCGGCTCATGAACGCGAAGGCGAGCGAGATGATGAACGCAAACAAGCACATAGACTGAAAGTGCGTGAGAGAAAGCGGGGCGCGCGCATCCATTCAGGCTTTTTCTCCGCGGGCGATTTCGACGGCGTCGAGAACGAGAAGAAAATTAAGAATGCCTGCGGTGGCGAAGAGACGCGTGCCGTAGTCGCCTGCGGCGCGAGAAACATCGGGACCCGCGGCTTCCACATTCTTCGCGAAGAAATAAAAAATGCCGGAGCCGGCGTCGGCGATAAATCCAAGAAAATCGAATGGCTCGGTGCCGTGCGGCGGGAAAATATTGCCGCGCATTTTCAGACCGATCACCGCGAGCGCGGCGACTGCCGCGAATCCGACGACGGCGCGAGCCCATCGGCGCTGGAGCAAATATCCGGCGCCGGGGATAATCCATGCCGCGGCGGCTACGAGTAGAGACCAAATTTCGTTTCCGGACTGACGCCGAGGTGGAGCTGAGCGCGGCACATCGCCGGGCTGCGAAATTGGTTCGCTGGGCACATCCGGTCTGCCGGGAGTAAAGGATTCCGGCGCCGGTCGAGACTCCTGGCAAAGATCGCTCTCGGGATCGGACGGAACTTGAGATGCCGGAACGATATCTTCAGGGACCGGTGGATCGCCCTGGGGAATCGAGTTGGGATATTCGTCAGACACTTTGATCAGTCGAGCAGCGCGAGAATTTCGTTCTGCACCGCTCCGGTGACTCCCGCTTCTCTTTCGCCCACGTACATATTTACTTCGGTGCGCACGCCGAATTCGGGGCTGTAGATTCCGGGCTCGACGGAAAAACAGGTATGCGGAATTATGCGGCGGATATCGTGGCTTTCAAAATTATCCATGTTGGCGCCCGCGCCGTGAACGTCTTGACCGATGTTGTGGCCAGTGCGATGGACAAATTGTTTTTCGTAACCGGCTTTGCGAATCACATCGCGGCAAACCTTATCCACTTGCCAGCCCTGAATTTCACGGCCAGCTTTCACCGATTCGGTGACGAAATTTATGGCGGCGTCGCGGCCGCGTTTGGTAACTTCGAAAATTTGGGAATATTTTTTCGGGACTTCCTTGCCGAGATAGCCCATCCAGGTGATGTCGTAATAGACGCTATTGGGCTGATCGAGCTTGGCCCAAACGTCGAGGAGCATCAGATCGCCTTTGCGGATGGGCGCAGCGGACGATTGCGATGGTTCGTAATGGGGATCGCCGCTGTGCGGTCCCACCGAGACATTGGGCGCGCTATCGGCAATCAAACCATTTTCGCGGAATCGTTCGAGCATCCATGATTGAAGATCGAATTCGGTGAAGGCTACGCCATCGCGTACAAGCTGGGCGGCGCGCTCGAATGCTGCGCGCGTGATTTTATCGACGCGGCGGCCCGCTTCGAGATGCGAAGCGTGTTGTTCCGGACGTCCACGCAGCTTCGAATCTTTGGACTAAATTCGCGGAGCTGACAACTTTCTTTTTGAAGCTGCGGATCATTTCGATGGTGCCTGCGTCGACGACCGAGATCGATGGGATCGCGTTGTCGGGCGAATATTGCATGGCGAGATTTTTGGCGCGGCCGAGAAGCTTGGGAAGATTCTTTCGAAGTTCGTCTTGCGCAGAATAGAGAAGCTTTGCGCCCGGAAGAGTATCGAGTCCAAAGGATTCGATTCGGTGAACGAGCTTCCGCGGCTCGCCCTTCGCGGGAATCCAATAAAACCAGCGGCGCTTGGCCATCACGTCATGAAGATTCAAGACGCGATAGGCGATTGGATCGCGGTGGAGAATATCGTAGAAGAGCCAGCCATCGATTTTCTCTTCGCGCAGAGCGTGTTGAATTGCGCTGATGTCGGGGAGAGCTTTGTGTTCGGGCATGAGCTGTGTGCGCTTTCTGCGTCCCGGAATTTATTGCGGAGGGACGTTTGGTTGAGATGCATTGCGAACCGAAAGAGTCAGCCGGATTTGCGCGGCGCTGCGGCCAGCGTGTTGATTTGTTCCGGCGTCACGCCGCGGATTTCGAGGCGTTTGCTTCTGCCGCGCGCGCCAGCGGCAATGGTAACAGCCGCAAGAGGCACGTTCAAACGCTGTGAGAAGAGACGGCACAAGGCTTCGTTCGCGCGATCGTCGATGGGAGGGGCGGTGAGGCGAACCTTTAGAGCGCCCAACCATTCGCCGCCGATTTCGTCGCGGCTGGCGCGGGGTTGCACACGGACAGAAAACGAGACGACACTGGCGGTTTGTGAAATTTTAATTGGCATGGATGGATTGGCTCATGCGAGAGGGCGCGCGCCGAAAAGTGCCGTACCGAGGCGAACTTGCGTCGAACCTTCCTCGATGGCGGTTTCGAAATCGTGAGACATGCCCATGCTGAGGGTAGGAAAAGGAGTTTGGTAGCGACGCTCAAGTGCGTCGCGCAATTCGCGCAAACGGCGAAAATAAACCCGGCCCTGATCGGGTTCTTCGAAAAACGGTGGAACGCACATCAGGCCGCGCAATTCGAGATGCGGCATCGAGAGGATCGCGTCGGCCGTTTCTGGCAGAGCTTCCTGGTCGAGGCCGGTTTTTGAGGCCACTGGGTCCATGCGAATTTCTATGAGGACGGGCAAGCGCTTCTCTTTTGGGGAATCTCGATCGATCCTGCGAGCGAGAGGGAGCGAATCAATCGAATCGAGCGCATTGAAAAGGCGCAGGGCACGGGCAATTTTGTTGGTCTGCAAATGGCCGATGAGGTGCCAGGTGGCGTCGAGATCCTCGAGATGAGCTTTTTTCGATTCCCATTCCTGGATGCGATTTTCGCCGAAGTGGCGAATGCCAGCGGCGTGCGCCATACGGATGGTTTCGGGCGTCTGCGTCTTGGTCGCGGCGATGAGAGTAACGTCTTTGGCGTGGCGTCCGGATTTCTCGGCGGCGCGGTCGATACACGCGTGGATGCGAAGAAGATTCGCTTCGAGAGCGTGCTGTGTGACGGACACGGCGCGATTTTATCACGCGGATCGTGTGAAGCTTGGGTGCATGGCGCCACGTTGCGGCATGTCTTGCCGACAAGATAGACTCAGAGCGGATTTGCATCGCGGATTCACAACTTGAAAATGACCACGCGCGGAAAATTTATCGCCATCGAAGGGATTGATGGCTCGGGCAAGCGCACGCAACTCGATTTGCTGGCGCAAGTTTTCGAGCAACGCGGTATTGCGTTCGCGCGATTCAGCTTTCCGAGGTACGAATCTTCGTTTGGAAAACTTGTGGCGCGATACTTGAACGGGGACTTTGGCAGCCTCGCATCAGTGGACGCGCATTTATCGGCGCTGCTGTATGCGGGCGATCGATTCGAATCGAAGAAAGAGCTTGAATCGGCGCTGGCCGACGGAAAGATGATTCTCGCCGACAGATATATCGGCTCGAATCTGGCGCACCAGACGGCGCGGGTTCCGGCGGAGCAGCGCGAAGAGTTTATGGCGTGGCTGACGCAGCTTGAGTACGGATTGTACGGACTGCCGAAGGAAGACCTGGTGTTGTACATGCGGATGAATGTCGCGGAGGCGCAGCGGCTGGTGGGAATGAAGGAATCGCGGGAATACACTTCGCTTCGGCGGGATTTGCACGAGGCAGATAGTTCGCATTTGAAGGAAGCAGCCACGGTATACGACCGATTGGCCCTGGCGCCGAACTGGGCGACAATCGAGTGCAGCACAGACAGATCTGGGGATGCAGTAGAGATGCTGCGCCCTGACGAAATTCACAAGCGAGCGATTGCGATGATCAATGCGCGTTTGCCGGAAGTTTCACCGGCAGTCCGAAGCACCGTGAAAAATGTATCGCGGAAGGGTGGCGCGTAATGCCCTTTTCGGATTTTTTGGGCAATGCGCGAATTGTGGCGACGTTGCGCGGCATGCTTGCGAGCGAGCGAGTGCCCAGCGCAATGCTTTTCACCGGCGCACGTGGAGTGGGCAAATACACACTGGCGCTGATGTTCGCGCAGGCTGCGAATTGCGAGCGTTTGCGCGACGACTTCTGCGGCGAATGCGAGACGTGCCGCAAGATCGCGCAGCTTGCGGACACTGCTCCGCTGATCGAGCGCGGCCTTGCCGAGCGCGGGGAGGGTCCGGACTCCGCCGCCGTCGAACGCATGCCGCTAATTTTGCAGACGCACCCGGATGTGTGGTCGATTGTGCCAGATCCAATTCGCGCGAAGACTCCTGTGGCGCGCCCGGTAATTCACATGGGACAGCTTCGCGCAATTCAACGCGCTGCCTATTTTTTACCTGGGGCGCGGCGGCGCTTGTTTATTTTGGATGGCGCGGACACGATGCGGTGGGATCTGTCTAATGTTTTTCTGAAGATTCTGGAGGAGCCGCCGCCATCGTCAACATTGATTCTGCTGGCGCCGAGCCCATATCAACTCTTGCCGACGATTGTTTCACGATGCTTCCAGTTTTTCTTTGCGCCGCTGCCGGCGCAGGAAATCGAGGCTGCACTCGCAGCGCGCACCAACCTTACGCCCGCAGCTCGAACGGCGGCCGCGCAACTCTCCGAGGGAAGTCTTGGTTCTGCGCTTTCCGTGGACGTGGATCGCGAACTCGAGCTGCGGCGCGCGGCGCTGAGGGTATTGGAATTTTCCGCAGATGGAAAATCGGGACAGCTTTTTTCGCAAACGGCGGACCTGACGAAAAAGCAAGAAGTCAGCTTCGAGCACGTGCTGGAGATTCTTTCGAGTCTGCTGACCGATCTGGTGGAACTTACCGCGGCCAAGGCGCCCGCTTCGAAGAGTTCTGCTTCGCGGCTTCGAAACCCTTCGCTCCATAAGGAACTCGCGGTGCTCGCCGCGAAAGTGGATGCCGAATGGGTGGCCGAAGCAGTGTGGGGCATCGACCGGCTCTATAGCCGCATGAAACGCAACATCAACCGTCAGCTCGGATTGGATGCGCTGGGAGTGTCGTTGTCGGCGCAATAAGGCCACTTCGCATCGTACGAACGATACCAATTCAAGGCCCTCAATAATTCTCGCATTCGCTGTAACGCGTTTTGCGGCGGGCGCATCTCACCCCTAGACGCAGCACCCTGAAGGCATTTTTACTTTCCGAGGTTGATCGCCATGGTGAATCGAAGACTATTCAGGCCATCCATGACGGAGGTCAAAGAGGCGCCAAGCCCGCGCGGCCACCATGGCGCAGCTCCGCAGCATTCCAAAAAACCTACGCCGCCAGAACAGACCCACGCGGAAAGTTTCTACTGGGTGAAGCAGATGCAGGCCCGGACAACGATTTCAATTGTGCTGCTGGATGGCGAAGTGCTGCACGGAGTGGTGGAATGGTACGACCGCGATTGCATTAAGTTGACGCGCTACGGGAGTCCGAACCTTTTGATCTACAAGGAACACATCAAGTATGTGTATAAGGATGGCGACGAGGCATCGTCGGGCGGATCAAACGGAAATATGTCTTAGTAGATTTCAACGCGCAAAAAAAACTTAGTAGGACTGAATTTGAGTATTCGCAGAGCGGCCGGCAGTTTATGCCGGCCATTTCATTTTGTAGGTAGACCCATCATTCGTAGCGCAGCGCGATAATCGGGCTTACCCGCATCGCGCGACGTGAAGGAATCCAACACGCGATCAGCGCGACGAAAATCATTAAGCCGCCGTTACAAAGAAGCTGACCGGATCGAAAATACCGATGCCGTAGAGCAAGCTGCTCAGGCTGTGCGTGAGGAGCATCGTGATAATCAAGACCGGCGACGACTCCTCCCAGCACCATCGCCATGCCGCTGCCGAGCATTAATCGCATCACGTCGCCGGGCTGCGCGCCAAGCGCCATGCGGATTCCGATTTCCTGGGTGCGCTGGCTTACCGAATAGGACATCACGCCGTAGGTTCCGATCGCGGCGAGGAGCAGCGCCAGAAAACCGAATCCGCCGAGCAATTCCGCTTCGGTCATTTCGGGCTGAAGAATTTGCTCCATCAGCTGCGGCACGGTGCGCATTTGAGGATTACGAAGATTTGAATCGACATCAGAGATCGCCCTGCCAATGCTTGAAACGCCGCATTCGGATCGCCGCTCACGCGCACGTGAAGTGTCACATTCTGCTGCGGCCGCTGCTTCATCGGGAAATAGTTCACGGGCTGCGGCGGCTCGCCGAGCGTTTGGTACTTCACCGTAGCCACCACACCGACAACCGTTACTTTGTCCGGCTGCGCGAGAAAACTCATGCGCTTGCCGAGAGGATCCTGACCGGGCCAAATATTGTCGGCCAGAGCCTGATTTATGACGACAACTTTCGCACCGTTGGCGTCATCATGGTCATCGAAATCGCGCCCTTTGATGATCGGCATATTCATTGCCGCAAAATACCCAGGCTGCGCGATAGTGGCGGGAATCAGTTTGGCGTTGCGCGGATCGGAAGAGTCGGTGCCATCGGGAAACGTGGTGAAAGAGGTGTTGGGACTGAGAGGCGCTGTATCTGCCATGCCAGCCGCAATCACCATAGGCAACGCGCGAACGCGATCCGTGACTGCCTGTTCCAACTGTTCCGTCTGCGCAGGCATATAACGCAATTGGGCGAAATTCAGAAAAACCAGCAGTTCGTGTTTAGTTTCGAAGCCGGGATCCATTTTCTGCGCGTTTCGCAAACTGTGGATAAAGAGGCCCGCTCCCGCCAGCGCGATCAGCGACATTGCGACCTGCGCCATCACGAGAATTCCCCGCAATCCGTACCAGCGTCCCACCCCAGAGGGTGCGTCTGTGCGATCACGCAGCGAAGAGATCTGATCAACCTTTGAGGCTTGTAGCGCCGGGATCAATCCGAACGCCGCAGTAGCCACCAACGAAAGCGCCAGCGTATAGAGCAGCACCTGCACATTGATGCTGAGATCGAGTCCCTGAATCACGCCCGCTGGCAAAAATGCGCTAAGCAAATTGCGTCCCCAAAACGCGGTAAGAATTCCAAGAGCGCCCGCGAGGAGGCCGATCATCAAGCTTTCCGTGAGCAATTGCCGCAGGATGCGCATTCGTGATGCCCCAAGCGAGAGCCTCACGGCCAGTTCGCGGCGGCGCTGCGTGGCGCGGGCGAGCAGAAGATTAGCGACGTTGCCGCACGCTACAAGAAGTACAAATCCAACAATCACCATCATTAGCGTGCCCGCAAGAACAAAGGTCGCGCGCTGTGCAGGGGGAATCGACGTTTCGCTGATCGGCATGAGAGTGACGTTTCGGCCGGAATTGTCTGTGGGATATTCCCTGGCGAGTTGCACGCCGAGAGCGTGCATTGCCACTTGCACTCGGGCGAGCGTTTCGTCCGGCTTCATTCGCCCGACCATGAACACCATTCGAAATGCGCGCTTTGTGTACCAGTTCTTTGATACTCCGGTGACAACCTGATCGTGCATCATCATCGGAGCCCAAATATCAGGACTTCCAAAAACGCCCAGGTTGCGAAATTGCGGCGGCATGATTCCCACGACGCTGAAATCCTGACCATTCAGGCGGATCGTCTGGCCAAGAATTTTCGGATCGCCTCCAAACTGGCGCTTCCAAAGCCCATTGCTGAGAATCGCGACAGGGTTTGCGCCGGGCGTCCGATCTTCTTCGGCGGAAAACGCGCGGCCGAGTGCCGGAGGAACTCCCAAAATGTCGAAGTAATCGTAATTGACGAGCTGCACGAAAACGTTTTGCTGGTTTCCCGAAACGTCAAGATTCGCCCCGGTGCCCCATACGATTGAGAGGCCGGAAAGCACCGTATTTTTCTCGCGATAGTCGACCGAATTGGGATAGGAAGAGGGGACGAAGTCGATCACCTTACCGTCGCTAGTTTGCTGATTCGAGAACACGACGACGACGTGGGACGGATCCTTCACTGGCACCGACTGAAGAAAAATAGCCTTGATCAAGGTGAAGATCGTGGTGTTCGCGCCGATTCCAAGAGTCAGTGACAGTACCGCGACAGCTGTAAAACCCGGCTTCTTGATAAGCATTCGGACTGCGTAGCGAATGTCTTTGAAGAAGGTTTCCATCGCGTCCCCTCTTTCGCGTATCGGCTATCAAGATCATCGGGCCTGCGAAATAATACGCCCAATCTGAGCCGGGAGTTCCATCAAACGGTTCATGGAAAGAGTGTGTAAATGGACCTGAGTGGCTGCGATGCACACTTATGTCGCGACTACCGGCGTTTCTTGTTCGGAGCCATGGGATCGCGCGGCAACCGGATGGAGAACGTCATCAACGATTTTGCGACGAGCCGTGACTTGGAATCTTTAACGTCACACTCCGACACCACAATATTTTTCCCCGCTCGGACGACGTGGCCTTCTGCGGTGATCGATCCGTTCGCGACGGCTTCGAGATAGTTGATGCTCATGCTGATTGTCGCGAGTTGCGTGCCCCGCGGAAGCATCGGGTAGGCAGCAAGCGCCCCCGCCGTATCCGCCAGCGCTGCGAATAATCCACCGTGCACCATGCCGTGCAATTGCAGATGGCGATCGCGAACGCGCATGGTCATCACTGCGCGGCCGGGTTCGAGCAGGTCGAGCTCAAATCCGAATAGTTTGCCGGCGACCGACGCGCGCATCGCGCGGCGAACGGTTGGGAAGTCAATGAAGCCGGCTTCGTTTTGTTTCACTTTGCGATTGGTCTCACCTCGCGAATCCTGATTGCGCGAGGCTTTCGGATTTTTCGCGCGTTTCATTGCGCCGTCTGTCCGCCGTCAATCGAATAAGCAGCGCCGGTCACCCACGCAGATTCGTCCGACGCGAGGTAGACAGCCAGCGCCGCGATCTCTTCCGGAGTTCCCGCGCGCCCTATCGGAACGGAAGCGAGCCTTTCGCGGCGGGCAGCTGCAGGATCGGGAGCCGCAGCAAACAGCGCGCGCGCAATTTCAGTTTCGACAAGCGATGGGCAGATGCAATTGATGCGAATGTTTTCCTTGGCGTGATCGAGCGCCATCGCCCGTGTGAGCAAAGTCACTCCACCTTTCGACGCCGCATAAGCAGCGCGCCGAGTCTGCCCCACAAGACCATAAACAGAACTCATGTTGACAATGCTGCCACCGCCAGCACGCCGCATGGGCGCGAGCGCTGCGCGGGACACGAGGAAAGTGCCTTTCAAATTTATGTCGATCATCGAGTCCCATTGCTCGTCGCTGGTTTCTTCCGCGGTGCCCGGCACCATGGTGCCCGCGTTGTTGATCACGACGTTGAGCAGGCCAAATCGATCGATCGTCGCCGCAATCGCTTGCTCCACGCTGGTTCGCTGCGAAACATCGCATTCAATCGCGATCGCTTCCCCGCCAGCCGCAATTTCATTCACAACTCCCGTCAGCAAATCTCGCCGCCGCCCAGCCACCGCAACTTTGGCTCCTTCAGCGACAAATCGCAGCGCGCACGCCCGGCCGATTCCCGTACCGCCGCCGGTAATCAGCGCAACTTTGCCAGCGAGCCGTGTCACCTGGATACCCTCCAAAGCGTCTAAACTAGAAGCATCGGCAATCTAGCACCGCGTACAGACTGGTTCAACTCTGCACGAACCGGCACAGGCCAACCATATGCGCATCGGCATCACATGCTACCCAACGTACGGAGGCTCGGGCGTCGTCGCCACCGAGCTCGGAATGGAACTCGCCGCCCGCGGCCACGAGATTCATTTCATCAGCTACGCGCAGCCGATTCGTTTGCAAAGCGGGCAGGCTAATATTCAATTTCACGAAGTAGAGGTCACTTCGTATCCGCTCTTCGATCACCCTCCCTATACGCTCGCGCTGGCCACGAAAATGTTGGAAGTCGCCGAAGCGTGTGAACTCGATCTGCTTCATGTGCATTACGCGATCCCGCATTCGGTGAGCGCCTATCTCGCTCGCGCCATGTCCGCGCCGCGAAGGCTGCCATTTATCACCACTCTGCACGGTACGGATATCACCCTCGTAGGCAGCGATCGCAGCTATCTGCCGATCACGCGATTCTCGATCGAAGAAAGCGACGGCGTCACTGCCATCTCGAACTATTTGAAGAAGGAAACGCTCGATCAATTCGGCGTAAAGCACCCCATCGAAGTGATCCCAAATTTTGTGAATTGCGATCTGTACACGCGGCCGCCAGACCAGAAACTTCGCGCCGAATGGGCGCCGGATGGCGAGCCAATCCTTCTGCATCTTTCGAATTTTCGGCCGGTGAAGCGTGTTACAGACGTCGTGGAAATTTTCGCGATGGTGCGCGCAAAGATGCCCGCGAAGCTCGTGATGATCGGCGATGGTCCCGACCGCGGCGCCGCGGAATGGCTGGCGCGGCAGCGAAACGTCGCGAGGGACGTTCTCTTCATCGGCAAGCAGGATCAAATCTACGAGAAACTTGGGGCCGGAGATGTGTTTCTTCTGCCCAGCGATCTCGAATCGTTCGGTCTGGCCGCTCTGGAAGCCATGGCCTGCGAAGTTCCGGTAGTCGCATCGAATGTCGGGGGCTTGCCGGAAGTGGTGGAAAACGGAGTCGACGGTTTTCTCGTACCGCCGCGCGATGTGCATGCAGCCGCGAAATGCGTGCTCGACATTCTTACGCGCGCTGATCGCGGCCGCGAAATGGGAAAACTCGCCCGCATCAACGCCACGCAAGAAATTTTGCGCCAACGACATCATCCCTATGTATGAGGCGTATTACGAGCGCATTTTGAATTCGAATTCAGCCAAAGCTCGCGCGTAGCCCGACCTATCTCTTCCAGCGAAGTTCTTCGAGCGCGGACGCGGAACCTTTACACCGCAGTTTTCGTTTAACTCACAGACCGATGAATCGCTGTCTACATCTGCGCACATTTTTGCGAACTACCGGCGCCGCAGCGCCTTCTGCACTTTTACTCTGCGCGCTCGCCGCGACATTGGTGTTCGGACAAACACCAATCCAGGTAAAGGTAAATTTGGTTGGAGTCTCGTTCACAGCGCGAGACCCGAACGGCGTTCTGGTGGATAACCTGAAACAGGATGATGTGGAGGTTTTCGAAGACGGCGCGAAACAAGCCATCTCCTATTTCGCGCGCAGCGACGACGCTCCTTTGACGCTAGGGCTGATTCTCGATGCGAGCAGCAGCCAGGGTCACGTCCTGAAAGACCACGAAAAAGATTTGGAGGTCTTCTTACACGAAGTGCTTCGCGCAAAAGATAAAGTGTTCTTGGTTTGCTTCGGTGGCCATATTCGCCTTGTAAGTGATTTTGGCGAATCTATCGACGATTTACTCGCTCACCTAAAACAATTTCAGAAACACTCTGGGGCCTTTCCAGAAGTAGGGCCCGACGACGATCGCGATGGCGGCACCGCTTTCTACGATTCTATCTACTACCCCGTAACAGAAAAGCTCGCGAAAGAAGATGGCCGGCGCGCCCTGCTCGTCTTTAGCGACGGCGAGGATAATTCCAGTTCACACGACATGATGACAACGATCGAAACTGCACAGGCAGCGGACGTCCGCGTCTATACAATTCGCTACACTCAAACTTCCCACGGCAAGCTCAACGCCCGCAACAAATATGGGATCCGAGTAATGGACCGCGTCGCCAAAGAAACCGGTGGCTCACATGTCGACGCTTCTCACACTGACCCTCACGTCTACTTCAAGCAAATCGGCGAAGAGCTTCGTTCCACCTACGAAATTGGCTACTACCCGCCGAACCCCGCGAAAGACAATACCTTCCGCAAAGTGCAGATTCGCCCAAAGAATCCCGATATCACCGTGCGATCGCGGACGGGCTATTTTTCGCGCTGAGCTTTCCTTCTTTGAGATCCACAGATTTCCCCGCGCCCCTCGCGTGATTGAAATGCCGCGCAAGTTCGGAGGCATACTTCGTCCCGACCGTCTCAGCATTTGCGGCAAACCAATCGCTGAACTTGGTCGGACATGTGTGCGGCTCGCGTGACACCAGGAGATTCGCGGCGAGTCCATCCAATTCCTCGCGCGTCAGCACAACATCACCTGTGAGTTTATCAAGCACCCACAGCATCGGCCGCAGGAAGGCTCGATTTGCATGCACAATAACCGCGCGTGATTTCACACCTTTCGCAATCAGACGTGCAAGCTCCTCGAATGTAAATTGCTCCGGACCAACAGCGTCAACCGCAACATTGTCGGAGCCTGCTGCAAGCGTGGTGGCCAAGGCCGCGAAATCCTCAAGAAACACAGGCTGCATCTTTGATTCACTGCCCGCGGGTATCGCGAAGACGGGAAACTTCCGCAGGAACCACGCGATGTTGTTGATCAGAATTCCGCCGTCGCCGAATATCACCGTCGGCCGCAAGATCGCATACGAAAGTCCGCATTCGCGGATCGCCCTCTCGACGCGCGCTTTCCCGTTGTAGTAAGGCAGCTGAGAGTCCTCCGACGGATTGCAAATGCTTACGTGAACAATCCGGCGAACACCGGCCGCGGCAGCGGCTTCGATCAAGCGCCGCGAATTCTCCACCGCGCGATCAAATGTTTCCTCGCCGTGCTCAAATCGCACCCAATACGTGTTGTACAGAACTTCCGCGCCATCGAGATAATGCCGCAAATTCGTAGCGCTCGTGAATGCGAGGGGCGCGATTTCGATTTTGTTCGCAAGAGGTGAGCCGCGGTCTGGATGATTTGTCAGAGTGCGAACTCGCCGGCCGCTCGCAACCAACCTCCGCGCAATTGCAGCCCCGGTATATCCGAATGCGCCAGTGACAACATCAAAGGATTCGCTCATATCGCCTCCATTACGAATGCCATCGCAGATCTTTCAACCCAAATCGCCCGGGCGCCGGCAATCCGCGGCGAATCTGCTCTGCCGTGAAAAAAGTCTGTGGAGCCAAATCCGCTGGCGGCCCGTCGCACGGCGGCAGTGGCTCAGTGAGAGTTTCGGAAAGAATCCGCACCTGCGCCGTGGCTGTCAGTGGAATCTTCATCGTGCGCTCTGCAATCCACGCCAGCACGTAATGAAACGCAAGCGGCGCGCGAAACATGAACGGCTTCTTTCCGATCACCCCGGCCACGCGTCGCACGAGCTCCGGAAACATCATTTGGTCGGGACCCGTGACCGCAATTGTTTTTCCGGAAAGCCGCGAGTCGTTGATCGCAGCCTGCATTAGAGAAGTGAGATCTTCCACCGCCAGCGGGCGCACCGCATGCTGCTTCATCCCTACAAGCGCGAAAATCGGAAACGTGTACAGCGCGTGGCTCAAATGATCGAGCATGTGATCGCCAAGCCCGTAGATCACGCCAGCTTTGAACACTGTGTAATCAAGCCCTGACGCTCGCACGATCTCTTCCGCCGCAAATTTCGATTCGTGATATGCCGATCCGCAGTCAGGCCGCGCGCGCAAAAAACTAAGCACCATAAATTTCCGCACACCCGCGCGTCGCGCCGCTTCGCAAACATTTCGCGTTCCTTCGATATGCACCGCGCGATAAGTTTGCGCACCGATTTCGCGATTAATCCCGGCGCAATGCATCACCACTTCGCAACCCGCGAGCGCCCGTTCCAGTTCGCTCAAGCTAGAAAGATCCGCCGCGAAAAATGTCGTGTGATCGGTCGAATAAATCGCCGGATCGCGTCGATCCGCTCCCCGTGCGATCAGCACAACTTCGTGCCCGGAGCTCACCAACCTCCGCGCCAAGTGCCGTCCCACAAATCCCGTCCCGCCAGTGATCGCGATTCGCATTGAATCTCGCCTTGCGCTTGTTCTGTCCCTGATCAGCGCGCGTGAAGTTCTCGTGAGCACGCCACACCCACGCATCTCCGATGCGCTGCCACCCAGAGATATCCAGCATCCAGCGATCGTTTCGCTCCCGGCACATGCGACAACCACACCAACGGCGCCGCCCACCAAATCAACCGCGCAAGCGCAATCATCGCGTCCGCTCCGCCGCACGCTCCCCCGTCATCCATCACCAACCGCATCTCGCGCATCAACTCTTCGTGCGATAGCCCCAGCAAGTCGCAACGCGTAGATCCTGCAGAGGCGCTAACGCGATTCCTCGCGCCGACAATATCGGCGCGAGCCATTTCGCCAGTCGAGAGCAGAATCCGCACTCTGCGTCATAAAAAAGCCAGCCCCGAGCGTGCCTCCCTTGCCATCAGTGAATTCCGATGCGAGCGAAATCATGGCTATCTCCTCCTCGGCCTCCTCAGCGAGAAAAACTCAATCCACTTCTTCCGTTTCTCGTGCCTCGTTTTCCACCCACTCCATAAATCTTCGAGCCAACGATGACTCCAGCGGTTACTTTCCCCGCGAGCCCGCGCAGCTTGCCTCGCAACCTGATCAAACCCCTCAGCGCGCCAGCCGGAAACGCTTTCGCTTCGTCGTAAAGCCCCACCACAGACGTCATAAACTCCTGCATCGCTGCAACGCGCTCTCGCGTGAAGCGATCCGCCTCCCCATCGCCGAGTTCTTCCACGCATTCGGTCAGCATGCGCAGCGTGGGATCGATCTCGCGCCTCTTGCGCTCTTCCGTAATAATCCGAAACATTTCCCACACATCCGAAAGCGTCTCAAAGTGATCGCGCCGGTCGCCCAGCTTGTGCGTCACCCGCACAATTCCCCACCCTTGCAATTCGCGCAGGCTGTTGCTCACGTTCGATCGAGCCACCCCCAGCGACGCAGCGATTTCCTCGGCGTGCAGCGGCGCAGGCGAGAGATATAGCAGCGCATGGACCTGCGCCACGGTGCGGTTAATTCCCCACCGCGCGCCCATTTCGCCCCAATGGAGGATGAATTTTTGTTGCACGGATGTGAGTTCAGGCATTGCGGTCCTTTCCGGCATTTCTGTCTGGACAGAATATACTGTAACGCGAGGCAGAGTGTCAAGCAGAAAATTCTCCCCGCCCCTCCAAGTTCCCCGCACTGACATTTCTTTTCATCCCGCCCCACTCCCTACATGAAACCCAGTAGAGCCGCCAAAACCGCCGCGGGAGTCTAACCAACTGAGTTCGCCCCTGGAGGCCGATGTCATGAAGCCATCATCTCTTCTCACTTCCTTCCTATTTGTCGCATCCGTGGCAGCGCCCGCGCTTTACGCGCAATCGGCATCCACCGCCGCCGCAAATCCAAACGACGCCAAGAGCTGCTCCGATTCTCAAGCCGTACCGCGCCTGCCAAATAGCACGCTCACGGGCTGTAATTCCAAGCCGGATGCATCGGTTCAGATGCCGACCGGCAAAGATGCCAGCGGCGTGCCCACACAAAAACCCGTCGCAGGCGAATCCCAGCAGTGGGCCTACAGCGCACCGAAAGAGATGACCGCGGATCAAGTTTTCACCGGCGTCGAAACTATTCTGAAAAACGCTGGCTTCACCGTGGTCTTTGAAGACTCGCCAAAACTGCTCACCGCAACAAAGCAGGCAATGTGGTGCGAGGTTCAAATTTCTGGCAGTTCGTACGCGCAAACTATCGTCAATTCGCCGCAGCCAGAGCCCGCGAATTCTGATGGTTCGCTGACAGTCGATGTATTGAATCGCGGCGGTCGCGTGCCGGTAAAAGGAATTCACTTTGACGCGCAAGGCGCAATCGTTTCGGGATCAGATGCGGCGCTCAGCCAAATCGCCGCTCTGCTTACGCATGATCCAACGCTCAAGCTCCGCGTCGAAGCCTATGCGTTCAACGGCGCGGATCCATCAAGCAATTTATTTCTCTCGCAAAAGGAAGCTCTTGCAGTTGTAGATTGGCTCGCGGCTCACGGAGTCGACAAAAATCGCCTTTCGCCCCAGGGACTGGGAGCGACAACTCCAATCGAAGAAGCCGAAAATGGCGGCAAAACCGCCACCAACCACGAAATCGATATCGTAAAGGTGCAGTGAATTTAAGATCGCGCTGACAATCAGTACGGGACGCCGAGCGTTGGCACAACTTCAGGCACTTCAATCCGAATCCGCGTTCCTTCGCCCTCGCGGCTCGTGATTTCCATCTTGAAATCGTTTCCGTAAAGTACGCGGAGCCTTTCGTGTACGTTGCTGATGCCGATTCCATCCACATACACCTGTGGCATCCGCGTCTCGGAAATTCCCACTCCGTTGTCTTCCACTTCCACAATCAGCCGCCCATCGCGCATCGCAGTACGTATCGTAATCTCGCCGCCTTCGAGCTTGCTCGAAAGCCCGTGCTTCAGAGAATTCTCCACGATCGGCTGCAGCAACATACTCGGCACAAAAGCTTCCATGGTCTCTTCGCCGATCTCCTTCACAATCTGCAATTTTTCGCGGCCGAACCGCACCACTTCAATGTCGAGATAGTCGTCGATAAAATTCAGTTCATCCCGCAACGGCACAAATGTTTCGTGCTTCCGCAAAAGTTGCCGCAAAATATTGCTCAGCTTCAGCACCACAATCCGCGCCATATCGGGATCGAATCGGATCAGCGACGACACCGTATTCAGCGTATTAAATAGAAAATGTGGATTGATCTGCGCGGAAAGCGCATCCATGCGCGCCTTGAGCAGCAATTGCTGATGCTGCTCCAGATTCATCTCAATGCGCGTGTTGTTCCAAATTTTTATCGCCACCGCAACGGACATCGTCGTGCCCAGCACAAGCAGGATGTATTGCCATGGCCCTTGTGGATCGATGTAAAAAAGCCAGCGTAAGTGCGTAGCACGGCCCAACTCGATGCGCGCAACTTCCAGCAGCGCGCACAACGCCATCGGCACCATTTCCCATGGCACGCGCCGCTGTCGCGCCAGCCTCACCATCGAACGCGGAATCCCCAGAAATGTAAATGGCCCAAAATTCCAAATATCTTCGGTGTTCGTCATCAATTGCCGCACCAGCCCGCCAATCAATCCTGCCGAAGCCGCCACCGGCATCGAAAGCCATTCGCGATGCGCAAACGCCGGCAAACTGATCAGCGATCCGCCCAGCGGACCCACCACACGCCCGCCCAGCAATCCGAGAATGAACGATCCTTCCAGCATCAAATCCGCGAATCGATATGGCTGCCCGATCAATCGCAGCAGCACACCAAGCGCGAATGGCGGCGTCAAAAAAAGCATCAGCTTTACTTTGAGATCGGAATCGCGGAACTCAGTGAACAAAACTTTACGAAATGTCGCCGAGCGCACCACGATTGCCGCAAGCGCCGCCGACGCGCTCACCTTCAGCAGTAGCGTGAAAAGTAAAACTGTCCATCCGCTCGGATTATTCATCGCACCTGAAACCGCGTAGCGATCGACTCGCCCGCGGTTCTGCGTACTTTATCACGCGCTCCATAGCCGCCCATTTCCGAATTCCCTTCCAAGTTCCGGCCACGCTCGCGACCACGAACCGCAGATCCGCGCTTCGCCCAAGCCACGAACTCCTTGCCACAATGTACTTTGTATTGTAAAGTAGAAAGCCATGGAACCCAAAATGCCAGCACAATCCTTGGATTCACTCGCTTGGTGCGCCCACTTCCTGCGCAATCGCATCACCGCCAACGAACTTCCGTGGGACGATCCTTGTCGGCTCTCCGCCCTCGAACAAATCGCGATCTCCGCGTCTATCCAGCAATTTCAACTCGGCGAAGGCTCCAGCGGCCGCCGCCTTCTCGCCCGCGGCGCCGAATTCGCATCGCGCACCAAGGATCCGCGCTTCGTTTCCGCCCTCCGCCTCTTCATTCGCGAAGAGCGCCGCCACAGCCGCTATCTAGCGCGTTTCATGGAGCGCCAGCAAATCCCTTGTGTGAAAACTCACTGGATCGATAGCGCCTTCCGCGGATTCCGCCATCTTGCAGGCCTCGAACTTTCTCTCCGAGTTCTCTGCACCGCCGAAATCATCGCAGTTCCCTACTACCGCGCACTCGCGAACGCCACTGCTTCGCCACTGCTGCATGATATCTGCCGGCGCATCCTCGCCGACGAAGCCGGGCATCTCCGCTACCAAAGCTGGATGATGTCGCTCTTGAATCAGCAGCGCCCGCTAGCACTTCAGCGCATCAACGCGGCGGCACATCAACTATTTTTATTCGGCACGTGCTGCATCGTCTGGCGCGAACACGGCCCAGTATTCCGAGCAGCGGGCTACACGTTTCGCAGGCTGGTAGAAGAATCTTTCGCGGAATTTGCGGGCTTGCAATTGGCTCAGCGCGAGAGCGTAAAGCAACAATTTCCTAAAACTACTTCAACTCTCTGGCGTCCACAAAAGCAGCGCCGGAAATCCTACTGATCCGGGTTCATCGGATTCACGTGCTCCAACTGCGTCCAACTAGCCCGCAGAAACAAATTCAAATTCAGATCCGGACTATCTGACATCAAAATGTTCCTGCTAATCGGGTCCTGCCACGCGTGATCGCCGTATTCGATTGGCGCTCGGATCACGGTTCCAGTATCCGGATTGCGGAATAGTTGCTCGTCGCTCGCATACAATACATACGCCTGCGCGCTCCGGTGCATCGCTTCCATCTGCTCTTCCGCTCTTGCGTTCCCCTGATCCACCTTCTCTTGCTGCGCCTGCATAAACGCCTGATGGTTCCTCTCCAGCGCCTCAAATGTCTGCTGGTTCTGCTGCTGAGTCCACCGCGTCACTGCATCCATATCCGCTTTTAATTTTTGAAATGACCGTTTCTTCCATTCGTCAGGTATCAGGTCCCCGCCCACCAGCGGCATAAGCGCCGCCATCACTTTGTTGAGTTGACCCTTCGGCGCGCGATACGTACTAATCCACGCCGTCGTGGTCCACACGGTGGTTGGTCCCTTTGGCGAGTAACTCCCGGCATGCTTCGATACCATCATCCGCACCGCAAAATCCTCTTCAATCGTCTGGCCGCGATACTCGTATTCGATTCGGCTGTGAACCGCGCTGAAATCCGCCAACCGGTTCGTTTGCTTATTTTGATCGATCCACTTCTGAGCGTTCTCGATCGGCTCCACCGGTCCGATCGTCGGATCTGGCCGCGTAAACGGAGCGATATATTGCAGCAGATCCTCCGCCGACATTGGCTCCATTGTCTTGCAGTGCCGTTTCGCGAAAACATCCATGTAAATCGGATCGTCCGACCACGCCGAATTGAACTGTGGAATCAGTTGCGCTCCCGAAAGCCCGTCGGGGCTCGTCAATCTCCACGCGAAGCTCGGCGCCAGTTGGCAGCCATCGTCGCGAATCACAATCCCTTCGAAATTCCAATCCGCCGGAACTTGTGCTCGCAGCGCGGTCATTTGGAATACCGGATCTTGCACTTCTACGGTCTTGGTCCGGCTCGATATTTCCACCTTTCCCCCGTGTTTCGGCGGATTGTCCGAATCGTCTGCATCAACTAGCACGGCGTTCTCTTTTATCTCTCTAAGCTTTTCTTGGTAATCGCTCGGCGACACCAATCCGTTTTTGTACGCATCATTCAACGCATCAATCTTCGCCTGATCCGCGTCGGAATACCGCGGCGTATCTCCACCGCATCCCCTCGAAATACCCGCGATCACGAGTATCAGCACGATCGCCAACCCGAGGACTTTCCCGGTCGTCAGATGGGTCTTCAAATCCATGGTGCCCCTCCAGAGATCGCCTCTCTCGCCGCCAATTCGGATTCTCTCCTCTTAGCGCACGTTCATCGTCAACGTGTAATAACCGTCGCCACGCCCGTTCGGATTATCGTTGATGTCTTTAGTCAGATAGTGCTTCCCCTCGGCGTTCACCCAATCGTATGTGTACTCGCTGTCGGTTTTATAGAACTGCCTCGTCGTCGGATCGTATCTTTTTTGCTGACCAAGTATCGCGTCGCACTCGTCATCGGCCATTTGCTGCTTCGCATTCTGGTCGTGTTTGAATCGATCCAAATTCATGTCGCTTCCGCGTTGCTGCGCCGCCATATATCCCTCGTGCTGTTGGAACCGCACGTCTTGCTCTCCCCGAAATGCCTCGCCATTAGCAACGATCTGGCCTACCAACGCTTGAGTTTGCTGATTCGTCATCGCCGCTCTCAACTGAGTCCACGCGGGGTTGTACTCAAGGTTCATCTTCTCGTTCATCATCTTGAATACGTCGAACAGCTTTCCGAACGGCGCCCAAATTAACGTCACGCGGACGATACAGCTGTGGTTAAACATCCCGCGCATTCCCCGCGTCGCAGGCCAATCCGTGCATCCGACTAACACGGAGACGAGTTGCCTCTCTACGAGCCCGTTGATCTTGAACTCTGTGATCGCTCGCGCCGTCCCGCTGTTTCGGTTTCCTCGTCCGCCGCCCCGTCCTCCGTTTCCTCCGCTCGGCGCATCATCCAAATCCTGGATACGAGTCAAATTCAGCTGACCGATCATGTAGCTCAAATAATCCTTCGCTGAGATCGGCCCTCGCGTTGACATGCAGTCTGATCTTGGCCCCGTTTGGTAAGAACCGTCGTCAGACCACGCGTAGTCGAATCGCGGAAGGTCTTTCACTCCAGACAATCCATCGGGACTCGTCGCGCGATAAAATTCGGTCACCACGTGACTGCACGAAGTCCATTGCATCAATCCGCCTTGAAAATTCCAATCCGTCGGCACCGGCAGCCGCGCGAAATCCATCCGCAGATTCGGATCGGGAAATCGCGCCATTCGCATCGTCACCGGCGCGTTCGGCGTCTGCGACCCGCCAGACGCGCTTGGCGCCTGTTGGCCACCCGCTCCATTCAGCTCCCGCATCTTCGCGTCGTATTCCTCTTGCGATATCAATCCAGTGCGGTACGCCTCTTTCAGCGCATCAACCTTTTGTTGTTGCGGGCTTTGCTGCTGCCACTGTTCCTTGCCAAACATCGTTGACCCACCCGCGGTCAGGAAAATTCCCGTTGCAATCAACGCAGCAAATTTATTTCGCACCGTCGTCCCCTGTTCCGGCAATAATCACCGCCCGCCAAAACGTAACGAATTCACCATCGTGTCCAAATCATCGCTCGCCGATTGCGGCGCGTTTTGCGGAATCGATGTCGCTACCACAAAGTACCGCCCGTTCTGCGCAGCCACTCCCGCAATAATCATCGAAACCGGAGTCCCATCTGGAGCAATTCCAGTAAATGTCGCGAACGCTACATTCACACCGTTGATTTCTTTTTGATCGCTCTGGGACATGTTGAAATTCTTGTATCCCGATTGATAGTCACCAGCAACTCCCATCACCACATCTTTCAACTCGTTCACTTTTGCGGAATAGGGCGCCACAAATACCCAGTTGGGTCCCTGCATGAGGCTGACGCCATTAGCGCCCTTGGGGCAACTCTCGGGCGGTCCATAGCAACCGGACTCCTCTTTTGCTGACCATCCGCGCGGAATTGTCAGGCTGAAAGCACCTTGTGGATCTTTGTAAATCTTTTCGCCGTTTCCAGCGGGATTGTTCTCATACCCCGTCGGCCGCGGGCCGTTTTCTCCGTCTGGCCCTGGATTCCCTCCTCCTCCCGTCAGCGCCACCCGCTTTGCGGCGCACTGGTCAGCTGTGTACAAGCCCGTCCGGCAGAGCCCCTCAAGCGCCTGCAGTTGCGCGCTGTTACCTCCAGCGTTTGGAGGATTTGCCGAGTCTCCTCCCATCAGCGCCGCTCGCTTCGCGTCGCATTCCGAAGGGGGCATCACTCCCAAAGCGCATGCCTCCTCCAACGCCTTCAGCTTCTGCGCGTTCGGCCCCGCTCCCGGGCCTTCATTGCCGTCGTTTCCGCGATTTGGTACCGGCGGGTTTGACGGTTCCCTTCGCGGCGCATCAGGACCACTGCCGTTCAACCGAAAACTCTTCGTAATCGTTTGAATGTCAGCCATGGCGGCTTGGAATTGTGCCGGCACCGATGTCGTCGTCACGATCATCACTTTTCCGTTCGCCACCGCCACCGCCACAGTATCCCCCATGTCCCCATGCCCGGAGACCGTGCAAGTGATCAGGAAATACTCACCCGGTTCGCCCGCGACCACCGTATTTCCGCGATGGGATACCTCCGTACAGGGGTCTTGCCTCATATCCTTTTCGATCATGTCCAAAACTTCTCGGGGTTTCGGCATCGGACCGTCGCCGATAGTATTCACCTGCACAGCAACTGCGACTTCACCCTTCGTAAGCGTGACTTGGTTCGAATCCGGCTCTTTCTCTGCCTTCCAACCCGCAGGAACCGACACCGTGAACGCTCCTCCCGGGATCGCGATAAGTCGTCTGCGCAGATACTCCCGCCGCGCACAAAGCGCAGCAGACAGCCGACAGTAGACTCGCCCGAACGCGGGTAGCCTTCAGTGCTCCAGCAGTCCTACTGGTCCGAACCACAAACAACGCCGTCAGTAGGGGGATCGAGAGAAGGGAAAGGGTCACGTGAACCTCCACGCTGACATAAATGCCATTCAGGATTCGAGGTCAAGGGACGCTACGGGGCAATTCGTGACAAATCAGGACATCCGAGTTAATTGCGCTCGAAACGCCAAAATATCGCCGCCTGCTATACTCAAAACTTCCTGATGCCGAAGAACAACAAATCGCGCAGCAAAGCTCGCGGCGTCGAGATCGTTGCACAAGCCAAATTGCCTACCCGTTTCGGCGAATTCACCGTCATGGGTGCCCGCGGTCGAGGAGCCAACGAAGAGGCCGCCGTCCTCATCCGCGGAAATATCAGGGCTAAGTCGGCGCCGCTGGTCCGCATTCACTCCCAATGCCTCACCGGCGACGTATTCACTTCTCAGCGCTGCGATTGCCGCGCCCAACTCGAACTGGCATTGAAGAAAGATCGGCTCAGCCCGCGCTGGAATTCTTCTCTATCTTCCCCAGGAAGGCCGCGGCATCGGACTCATGAACAAGCTCCGCGCCTACGAACTCCAAGACCAAGGCATGGACACTGTAGAAGCAAACGAGAGCCTGGGATTCGCCGCCGATTCGCGCGATTACGCCTTCTCCGCCTCCGTCCTGAAGGCCCTCGGAGTCGACCGCATCCGCCTTCTCTCGAACAATCCCGACAAAGTTTCCCAACTAGAATCCGCCGGCATCCGAGTAGTCCAGCGCATCCCCTGCGAACCCACAATTACGCGCCACTCTCGCAACTACCTAAAAACCAAAGCCAAAAAAATGGGCCACATCCTAAATCTCCGCTAACTCCGAATCGCGACGTTGTGACACAGCCTCTCAGGCTGTGCGAAGCGCCGCCATGTTCGTCCCGCGAAGCGGGCGAACGTGGGTTGCGTAATCACGTTCTACATCGGCCCCATAGATCGATCCGTTGTTGGCGCGCCTTCCGGAGGCCCGCAGGGCAGCCACCAAACGTCAGCCCAGCGTGGAAGCGCTGGGTAACTCACCCCCACAAGATTAAGGTTTTCCGGAGCGCCGTAGGCGCGGCACCAAACCATCCATCTTGTATTTTACCATTTATTATGATATCGTATACTGTAACTATTGACCGTACCCGACACCACAAACCTCAATCCAAGATGCTCCCCCACCAACCCAACCAATCTCGCCCGTCACCTGAACTAATCTCCGCGCCGACGTTTCAACTTGCCTCAAATTCTCCGTGTCCTCTGTGTCTCTGTGGTGAACGCACTTGCCTTCGCGGTAGTCCCAGTACTCATCTAACCGCCTACCCCGAAATTAACCCTAACACTAAATATATCAATACTTTACATATCATAGTACTACCTAACCCCAGCAGAATCATCAACATCCACAAACCATGCGAAGTTTTTCAACGCACCCTCCGCCAACCTATCCCCCACAAAACAAACGCCTTATCAAATTCCTCCCCGAATTCTCAGTTTTTCAAAGTACTAGTCTCCGCGCCCCATTCCAACGAAAAAGCACATCTCGCCTCGCCCCCGTTGATAAAATCCTCACTCCCGCATAGTCTTGACCCTCGCATGCCCCACACGAACGAAGTCGAAATCGGCTCCTTCCGCATCGGCGGACCCAACCCTCTGTTCCTCATCGCCGGGCCATGCGTGATCGAATCCGAATTTCACGCCATGAGCATGGCCGAGCGCATCTCGCAAATCGCCGCCGCTCTGAAAATCCCTTACGTTTTCAAAGCCTCCTACGACAAAGCCAACCGCACCTCCATCTCCTCCTATCGCGGCCCGGGAATTTCCGAAGGTCTGCGCATCCTCGGCAAAATTAAAGACACTTACAATCTTCCCATCCTCACCGACGTTCACGACGTCCACCAGATCGCCCAAGCCGCCGAAATCTGCGACATCCTCCAAATTCCCGCATTCCTCTCGCGACAAACCGATCTCATCGTCGCAGCAGCTCTCACCGGACGCGCCGTCAACTTGAAAAAGGGCCAGTTCCTCGCTCCGTGGGAAATGTCCAACGCGATCGACAAAGTAAAAAGCGCGGGCAACGAAAATATTCTCATCACCGAACGCGGCGCATCTTTCGGCTACCAAAATCTAGTCGTCGACATGCGCTCGTTCCCCATCCTTCGCAAGCTCGGCTATCCCGTAATTTTTGACGTCACCCACTCCGTCCAACTTCCCGGCGGCACAGGCAAAGCCAGCGGAGGTCAGCCAGAATTCATCGAGCCGCTAGCTCGCGCGGGAGTAGCCGCAGGTGTCGACGGCGTTTTCCTCGAAGTCCACGACAATCCCGCGAAAGCTCTTTCTGACGGCACCAACGCTCTTCCGCTCGATCAGTTGCGTCCTCTGCTCGAAAAATTGATCGCGCTAAGCTCTCTCGACCGCCAATGGAGTGATTTGGCAGTAAACGAAAAGCGGGGCGGAAAATAATGACGCTCGACGCCGCACGCCGCGTTCTCCGCATCGAAGCCGCCGCCATCACAGATCTTTCCGCGCGCCTCGATCAACGCTTCGAACAAGCCGTCGAGCTCCTGTTCAATTGCAAAGGCCGCGTCGTCGTCACCGGCATCGGCAAATCCGGACTGATCGGCAGAAAAATTTCCGCCACTTTCGCCAGCACCGGAACACCTTCCTTCTTCATGCATCCCGCCGACGCGCTTCACGGCGATCTCGGCATGCTCGTCGATGAAGATGTTGTCCTCGCAATTTCCTACGGCGGCGAAACAGAAGAAATCGTCGCGCTGCTTCCGAATCTCCAGCGCATGAAAATTCCGATCCTCGCGCTCACCGGAAAAACCGATTCCACTCTAGGAAAAGCCAGCAATGTCGCGATCGACGTCAGCGTAAAAGAAGAAGCCTGCTCACTCAATCTCGCGCCCACAGCATCCACCACCGCCGCACTTGCGATGGGCGATGCTCTCGCCGTCGCCCTACTCGATCGCCGCGGCTTCGATTCCGAAAATTTCGCCGCACTTCATCCCAGCGGACGCCTCGGCAAAAAATTAATGCGCGTCGAGTCCCTCATGCATTCCGGCGACGCCCTCCCAAAAGTTTCTCCGCTCGCCGCCATGCCAGACGTCATCTACGAGATGAGCAAAAAAGGTTTGGGCATGACCACCGTTCTCAGCGCCGATGGCCGCCTCGAAGGAATCGTCACCGATGGCGACCTCCGCCGTTTGATGGAAAAACGCCGCGGCGCAACTCTCGAGCTCACAGCCGCAGACGCCATGACGCGCAATCCGGCGGTAATCGCTCCGCGCGAATTAGCCAGCACCGCTCTCAGCTTGATGGAACAAAGAAAAATCACAAGCGTAGTGGTAGTAGACGCCGATTCCCGCGTCTGCGGGGTAGTCCATCTCCATGATCTCTGGACGCTGGAACTGTATTGAACTTGCTTCAGCATTTTTTTGCTTAATCTGAAGACTACGGGAGAATTCGTGCCAACTCGCGCGCCAAAAATTTCCGCCGCCATCCGCAACCGCGCAAAAAAAATCCGCATCCTCCTCATGGACGCCGATGGCACACTCACCGATGGCCGCGTCTGGCTAATCTCTGAACCCGACGATCAATCCGCGGTCGAAATGAAAGTTTTCGACGCGCACGATGGCGCCGGCCTCACACTCGCCACCACCGCCGGAATCCGCACCGGCATCATCACCGGACGCGAATCCCCAGCCATGCGCCGCCGCGCCAAAGAAATGAAAATTGAATTTCTCTATGAACGCGCCGCCGAAAAAATTCCAGTCTACGAAGAAATCCTCCGCCTCACCGGCGCCACAGACGCCGAAGTAGCCTACGTAGGCGACGATCTTCCAGACATTCCAGTGATGCAGCGAGTAGGCCTAGCCGTAGCTGTGGGCGACGCCACTCCAGAAACAAAACGCGCCGCCCACTTCGTCACAAAAGCCCCCGGCGGCCGCGGCGCAATCCGCGAATCCATCGAACTAATCATGAAATCCAAAGGCATCTGGGAAAAAATGTTAGAAAAGGCACGCGCATAGACGAATCGCGTCGGCGCAGAAAAAAGAATGAAACTCCTTCGAAGTGCTACGATCGTAAAGCTCTCGCTAATCGCGATAGCACTCCTCGCAATCCCGCGAGCAGCACAAGCGCAGACCGACGAAATCCAAGTCTACGACGCCGAAATCGAAGACCACGGCAAATTCAACGTAATGATTCACAGCAACTTCACTCCCATCGGACGCAAGACCGCTGATTTTCCCGGCGGAATAATTCCCGACGATTCGGTAAACGGTGCTGTCGAGTGGGCCTACGGCGTGGCAAGCTGGTTCGAGCAGGGACTCTATTTTCCCGTCTACACCGCATATTCCCACGGCCGCGGCGGCTCGCTTGACGGATTCAAAATCCGCGAATTATTTGTGCGCCCTCACGCCAAAGATCACACTTTTTTCTATGGCGTAAATTTCGAATTCAGCGTGAATTATCATTATTGGGAGTCGCGAAAATTTACGTCCGAAGTCCGTCCCATCATCGGACTTCATCTCCATCCCTGGGATCTTATTTTCAATCCGATCGTCGACACAAATTACACCGGCGGCTTCAAGAATCTCGAATTCGTTCCTGCCACCCGTGTCGCCTACAACTTAAATGACAAGTGGGCCGTCGCTGCCGAAGAGTATGCGGACCTCGGCCCGCTCCGCCATTTCGATTCAGCGCACAATCAATTTCACGAAATATGGGCAGTGATGGATCACAACACGAAATACTTGAATATCGAAACCGGCGTGGGAATCGGCGTCACATCCGGCGCCGACAAACTAACTTTCAAATTGATGCTCTCCCGCGACATCAACTGAAAAAAACGCGCGAAGTGAAATAAATGCAGGGGTGTGACTAGCTGAGTGTGGAACTTAACGGCTAGCGATTTCCAGACGCAGCCACTGCATTCGCGGCCGGGGCGTTGTCGCCAGCAACGGGATCAGCAGCAACAGGAGCCGCAGCAGCTTGCCGCGAAGCGGTCGAATCAGTCGCGCCTGCAGAACTAGAGGCTTCCACTTTATCGGTATTGCGATGCTTCACGCTCGCGCCCACAAACGCCGCGAACAACGGATGAGGGGCCAGCGGCTTCGACTTAAATTCCGGATGGAACTGGCAGCCCACGAACCACGGATGCTCGGGAGCCTCAACAATTTCCACATAAGTCCCGTCCGGAGTTTTTCCGGTAATCTGAAACCCAGCGTCCGTCAGAATTTTTTCGTACTCGCGATTGAATTCGTAGCGATGCCGGTGCCGCTCAGTAATTTCAAGTTTTCCGTACGCCTTGGCTGCGAACGATCCGGGCTGTAGCACGCACGGCCACGAGCCCAGCCGCATCGTTCCGCCCATTTCATCCACGCCAAGCAATTCGCGCAACTTGTAAATCACGCGATGCTGCGCCGTTGGATCGAACTCAGTACTGTCCGCATCCGAAAGCCCGCTCACATCGCGCGCATATTCAATCGTCGCGCACTGCATCCCCAAACAAATTCCAAAGAACGGAATCTTTTTCGTCCGCGCATATTCGATCGCGTACACCATTCCCTGAATTCCGCGCTTGCCGAATCCGCCGGGCACAAGAATTCCATCCACATGAGCGAGCCGCGCAGCCGCAGTCGCGCGCGAATCCAGTTCTTCCGCTTCAATCCATTCGATTACCGTGCGCACATTGTTCGCGAGCCCGCCATGCATGATCGCTTCGCGCAAACTTTTGTACGCGTCTTCCAACTGAACATATTTGCCCACAACGCCGATGCGAACTTCGCCCGCCGGATTGTGCATCCGGTGCAGCAATTCATTCCACGCACGCATATCCGATGGCGGCGCGGTAATTCCAAGCTGCTTTAGAAGTTGCTCGTCCAAGCCTTCGCGCGCGAATTCGGCAGGAACGGCGTAAATCGTGTCCACATCCTGCGCGGAAATTACGCGCGATTCCGCCACATTGCAAAACAGCGCGATTTTGCGTTTCAAATCCGGGGATATCCAGCGATCGCTGCGGCACAGCAAAACATCGGGCTGTACACCGATGCTCAACATTTCTTTCACGCTGTGCTGCGTCGGCTTGGTTTTCAATTCTCCGGCTGCGGAAATAAACGGAACCAGCGTGACGTGAACGAAAACGGTATTTTCCGGACCAAGCTCAAGCCGCATCTGCCGGATCGCTTCGAGAAATGGCAGCGATTCGATGTCCCCTACCGTGCCGCCAATTTCCACGATCACCACATCCACATCGTCATCCACTTTTCGAATCGCAGCCTTGATTTCATCGGTGACGTGCGGAATCACCTGCACTGTTTTCCCCAGATAATCGCCGCGCCGTTCCTTCGAAATAATATTTTCGTAGATTCGGCCAGTGGTCCAATTGTGATCGCGCGTCAGCTTGGTCGAAGTGAACCGCTCGTAATGCCCAAGGTCGAGATCGGTCTCCGCGCCGTCATCGGTCACATAAACTTCGCCGTGCTGATATGGCGACATCGTGCCGGGATCAACGTTCAAGTAGGGATCGCACTTCTGGAGAGTAACTTTGAGGCCGCGGCTTTCAAGTAGGCAGCCGATCGAAGATGCTGCGACACCCTTGCCGAGAGAGGAGACAACTCCTCCGGTTACAAAAATATATTTGGGGCGCTGGTGAGGCGTCTGTTGTTGCATTCCTGTCTGATCGTGTTGTACGTCCGGTTAGCTCGGAGGTACGACGTATTATGCGCGTAGAAATCGCGCCTGTCAATTCCCGGGGAATCGGTCCAAAGGTGAGCCAAATCACCGCAACGTCAGGCATACAATTATTACTACATAGCACTATACAAATTCATCTTATGTGATACGATTGCGCCCGTACGGACAGATGCTTCGAATTTGGGGTTTACTCCTTCCCCCAAAAGGGTTTCCATCGCGTGGATGGAACACCCGGTGCCTTGCATCGGGTACCTCTCAAGAAAGGAGACAGCATGCAGTGGGTTATTGCAGTTGCGACGGCTGTGCTGGCCGTTGTCGCGTTACTCGGTTACCTGAGAGACCTCAAAGTCCATCGGTAGCCGCGGAAGGCTCTTGGGGGGTCTTCGTTGTCCGCGAAGGCTTCCCAACCCTTCAATCTCTACCTTCACCCTAACCCTCCTTCCCTCCCTTGTCAAGCACTTTAACACCCTATCCTTCTATACAATACCCCCGCTAGAGCCTCGAACCGACAACAATCTGATCCACCACATTGCTCGCACGTCTGCCGCCACTCCACAACCTTGTCCAGTCCCCATCAAACATACATTCACCCCCCCACTTTCTTTGAAACGACCGGCGCGTGATTGATATATGACTCACATCCACAATATTTTGGCGAACTCCTGATCGTAAACAGCGTTATCGTAAAGCTGTAAATCGGCTGCGGGGAAAGTTCAATGTCAACAAAAGCCAGGAAAATAGCGGCTCCAAAGCAGATCTCTGCCGACGAATTCATGCTCGAATTCAATCGTCTTGTGGCCAAACATCTCTCGAAAACTCCGCAGGATCAGCAACTCCGCCGCCCAAATGAGGTGCTCAGTAATTTCGCCAAATTACAAAACGCGTCCCGAAAAAAGCGTTCAGCGCCAAAGCAATCGCGAAAACGCGCGATCGTGAGGAAAGAAATATCCCCGATTCCTTCCCCATCCGGCATCCTCAATTGGAACTCCCCTCCCGAATTAGCCCTTCCACCTTCACCACGTCTTCCGCCACGTCCACGCTCACAGAATCATGCATGGTCTCCGCTACCCGCATCTTGAATCCATTCTCAAGCCAGCGAAGCTGCTCAAGCTGTTCAATCCTCTCCAACTCTCCCGGAGGAAGCGTCTCAAATTCCAGCAGCGCCTCCCGCCGATACGCGTACAAGCCCAGATGCTTCAAATGACGAACATGCACTTTCGAATTTGTATCCCGCACCCATGGAATCGGCGCACGCGAAAAATAAAGCGCGTCATCATCGAAATCTAGAACCACCTTCACTACGTTTGGATCCATGATGTCTTTCGGATTCACAAGCGGTGTCGCCAGCGTCGCCAATTGCACTGACTCATCATCTGATATAGCGGCAGCCAGTTCGTCGATTGCTTCCGGCGACACCAGCGGTTCGTCGCCCTGCACATTAATAAAGATCGCCGCCTCCGGCGCGGACACGGCGACCTCAGCGATTCGCGAAGTGCCGGAGGAATGATCAGGACGGGTCATGATCGCTTCGCCGCCGAACCCAGTCACAACATCGCGAATGCGCGCATCGTCCGTCGCCACAACAACGCGCGAAATCGATTTCGCCTCGCGCGCGCGTTCCCAAACCCACTGGACCATCGGCTTCCCAGCTATCTGCGCCAGCGGCTTGCCCGGCATTCGCACGGCGCCGTAGCGGGACGGTATTACCACCCAGATTTTCACGGGAGTCTCAGCCATTTGTGACAATCCTTATAATACGAAATCTAATTTCATGCTAACACAGGGCCGCACCATATCGGAATCCGCCTGGTACCACCGGACTGGTACTACCCCATGCTCGTACACGTAAATAAATTTTGGGAATACAGAAGGTCTCTATTGCATTGGAATAGGCGAGTGGTAGACTCGATTCAATAGTTTTCGCTTGTGCACCAAGCCACGCAGATAGACGGAAGCTGTGGGGGTGGTGGTGAATAAAAGGTCAGCTCAGATCTGGGTCGGCATAGCATCCACTGTCTTTGTGTGCCTCATTGCTTTTGGTTTCCGCGCACGCGCAATCCCAATCGCAAGGCCCTGAAAAACCTCCAGCCGCGAAACAAGATTCCACTAAACTTCAAGGCGGCAAGCCTTTGCGCGTCGACGTGAACGTGGTGCTTGTCAATACCACTGTCACCGATCCCTACAATCGCCTCGTCACCGGCCTAGAAAAAGATAATTTCCGCGTTTTTGAAGATGGCGCAGAACAAGAAGTCGCCTACTTCTCCAGCGAAGACGTTCCAACTTCCATCGGCGTAGTTTTTGACATGAGCGGCAGCATGTCCGACAAAGTCGCCAAAGCTCGCGAAGCCGCCGTCGAATTTTTCAAAACCGCAAATCCGCTGGACGAATTTTCGCTGGTCACCTTCAACGACCGCGCGGAACTTGCCAGCCGCTTCACAAACAGTGTGGAAGATTTGCAAACGCGAATGATGTTTACCGCGGCAAAAGGACGCACCGCTCTGCTCGATGCGATCTACCTCGGCTTGTCACAGATGAGGGGTGCACACAACGCCAAACGTGCGTTGCTCATCATATCGGATGGGGGCGATAATCATAGCAGGTACAACGAGTCTGACATTCGGAACTTCGTGAAGGAATCCGATGTTCAGATTTACGCGATGGGCGTTTTCAGCTCGGTCGGATCGCGTGGCACGACAGAGGAAGTCGAAGGTCCTTCCCTTCTCGGCGAGTTGTGCGACATGACCGGCGGGCGTGTCTTCCCAGTGGACAGCCTCGACGCTCTACCCGACATCGCAACTAAGATCGCCATGGAGCTTCGCAACCAATATGTCCTGGGATATAAGCCCGCTAACAAAAACAACGATGGCCACTGGAGAAAGATCAAGGTCAAGATCCGGCCGCCCCGCGGATTGCCTCCTCTCAACGTCTACTCCCGCACCGGATATTTCGCGCCGGATCACTAGTCGCGAGGCTGGGAAAGCTCGCCCCGTAGTTTTCACTCCACTTCTGATTCTCACTGGCGCGATATTGCTCTGGTCGAGTCACGCATTCGCGCATCAAGCGCAGAGCGGCCAGCAGAGCCAGCAGCAAACTCAGCAGCAGAACCCGCCCCAGACTCAGCAAAAAGTTCCGCCGCCAATTAATCCAAGTCAGCCGCCGCCGGCTCCGCCGGTCGAGAAGCCACCGACCGCGAAGCAACAGCCATCGCCGGGCAGTTCCACTCTACGCGTGCCGGTCGATCTCGTCGTTCTGCGCGCTTCCATCCTCAACGCGCGCGGCGAGTTCGTGAACGATTTGCCCGGAGACGCGTTCCACGTTTACGAAGATCGCGTCGAACAAAAGCTCTCCATCGCCAAACAGGAAGACGTTCCCGTCAGCATGGGCCTCGTCATCGATAATAGCGGCAGCATGCGCGACAAGCGCCCGCGAAGTGAATGCCGCCGCGCTTACCCTCGTCGAAGCCAGCAACAAACAAGATGAAGCCTTCGTCGTGAATTTCAATGACGACTATTACGTCGATACCGACCACGATTTCACCAGCGACATCAACGAAATGAAGCAGGCGCTCGAACGCATTGACGCCCGTGGCAGCACCGCGCTTTATGACGCCGTCCTCGGCTCGCTCGACTGGCTCAAAAAAGGTTCGAAAGACAAAAAAGTCCTGCTCGTCGTCACCGACGGCGAAGACAACATGAGCCGCCACACATTAAAAGACGTCGTGGAAAACGCCGAACATTCGAACACCGTGATTTACACCATCGGCCTCCTCGGCAAAGACGAAAAACGCAAGACCAAAAACAACGCCAAGCGCGCCCTCGTCGAAATGAGCGATGCCACCGGCGGCGTCGCTTTCTTCCCCGAAGAAGTAAGCGACACCGAATCCATCTGCAAAGAAATCGCTCACGATATCCGCAGCCAATACACCCTGGGCTACTACCCCACAAATTCGAAGCGCGACGGCACCTTCCGTGCCGTCCGTGTGGAAGTCACGCCTCCCCACGGCCAGGGAAAACTAAGCGTCCGCACCCGCACTGGCTATTACGCCAAAGGATCCAGCACGGCCAGCGATAACTCCGCTCCGCGCCCCGGAGCGACTGTTCCGATCGCGAGCACTCGGCAGACCCCACAGTGAGGCATAAAACAGACCTAAGTCCTTTAGAATGAACAAATTTTTAGTAATAGTACTAGGTAACCCCTGTAGTTTCATCACTTTACAGAAACAATGGGTATAGGGGTGGCAGTGCCCAAGATCTCGCAGACTCCAAGTTAAACTATTGAAATAGAAAGATTTAGAGCGGATTCGAGTATAATAGCGGCGCCAATCGCCGCGCGAAATACCCCAATTTCACCCTAATTTCAGCCCGATTCTTACCTCTCCGGTTCAGTTCGTGCGAATGAAATACGGCAGAATCCCTTCCCACGTTGACGCCAATTTCCCCGCTGGGATATAACCGCGCAACCCTTTCTCTGCATCTCCCGGAGGCCCAGCATGTTCTGCAGCGTGTGTGGTGGCGAAGTCCAATCCACAGACAGGTTTTGCCCCAAGTGCGGCCAAACGGTGAGCTACGCGGCTCCAGCGGCCTATGCAGCCCAGCCCGGCGTCTCCGCGCCTCCAATGATAGCTCACCGCTACGCAGGCTTCTGGCTGCGCTTCGTCGCCTACCTAATCGATGGTCTCATCGTCGGTATTCCGTCGGCGTATCATTGCGGTCATCGCTATCATAATGACTGGAGGCTTCGCTGCGTTAGCAGCTAAATTCCCTACGAATCCGAATCCCGATCCAGCGCAAGTGATCGCTGTGTTTGTCAGCATGTTCGGGCTCTTTGCGATCATCGCGATTTGCTCACTCGCAATCAGTTGGCTCTATTTCGCGGGGATGGAAAGCTCAGAGCGGCAAGCGACGCTCGGCAAATCTATCCTTGCGTTGCGCGTCACAGACAATAATGGTCAACGGCTCAGCTTCGGCCACGCATCGGGCCGATATTTCGCGAAGCTAATCACGGGACTCGTGCCACTCGCGATTGGCTGGATTCTCGCTGGACTCACGGAGAAGAAACAGGCGCTGCACGATTTCATCGCGGGCACGCTCGTATGGCGCGATAGCTAAAGACGAGAGGCGTTCAACACATTCAGCGCGGCGCGGAAATTTGTTTCAGAAAACTTTCGCCGTGCGGAATAGCCCCGCCGAAATTCTCCGCGACAGTTTGTCCCATGTCGGCGAGCGTGTTGCGAATTCCCAAATCAATTCCCTGCTCGCCGCTTTTGCTGTACGCAAGGATCGGCACATATTCGCGCGAATGATCCGTCGTGGGCCATGCCGGATCAGGATCGCATCCGTGATCCGCAGTAATCATCAAGAGATCGGCTGGGCGCAAGATTCGCGAGTAATTTCGCAAGCAGCGAGATCGAATTCCTCAAGCGACTTCGCAAATCCTTCCACATCTTTACGATGACCATACAGCATGTCGAAATCCACAAGATTCGCGAAAATTAATCCACCGCTCTGCGCCTTCATCGTTTCGGCAATTTTTGCCATGCCATCCGCATTGTTTCGCGTTGCCACGTACCGATCCACTCCGCGCCCATTATAAATGTCATGAATTTTGCCGATGCCGAAAACTGGCACGCCGCGGTCCGCGAGCAGATCCATCAGCATCGGACGCGGCGGATCCACAGCATAATCGTGCCGCCGTTCAGTGCGCTTGAAATTCGCGGCGTTCGTGCCAACAAATGGACGCGCAATCACGCGCCCGACGCGGTTCGGCCCATCCAGCAATTTTCGCGCGATTTCGCAGATGCGATAAAGATCCGTCACCCGAATTACTTCTTCATGCGCCGCAATTTGAAACACGCTGTCACCCGACGTGTAAACAATCGGGAAGCCCGTGCGCACATGCTCCTCGCCAAGCTCTTTCAATATTTCAGTGCCGGACGCAGGCTTGTTCCCCAAAGTCTTGCGCCCAATCGCTCGCTCAAACTTCTCGATAAGTTCGCACGGAAATCCATGCGGATAAACTGGAAATGCATGATCCAGCCAGATGCCCGCCATTTCCCAATGTCCGGTAGTCGTATCTTTCCCGGGAGAATGCGTCGCACCTTTTCCGTAGCATCCAATCGGTGCAGCTTCCGGCGCGAGGTGCTCAAGCGGCGCAATATTCGCCAGCCCCAGCCGCACCAGATTAGGTAGTGCCAGCGGACGCGACGCCGCGATATGTCCAAGCGTAGTTGCGTCCCGCGTCGCCGTATTCGGCTGCATCAGGCAACGCGCCAATCCCTACGCTATCCAGCACGATCCAAATCACTCGCGAAAATCCCGCCACCACGCCTCCCACAAACGAACTAGACTCTATCACGCTGCACGCGCGCCGCCTGCTAGCGGCCCGCGTTGCTTGACCGAGCCACGAAACTATTCCCGATCAATTCTCGTAGCATTACACTATAGGGGGTGCGAGATGGCCCAGACCGCTGGTGGTAGCCCTCGGCGCAGTTCGCTGGTCTTCGCGATGTGCCTCATCGCGTTTGGAATTTTCTTTCTGATCCTCAATCTTCGCCCGGATCTCGATCTCAGCTTCTTTGTCTATCGCTATTGGCCGGTGATCCTCATCGTGCTCGGCGTCGCCACGCTCCTCGATCGCATGCGTTCCGGCACGCAAGGCGGACGAGATTCGGGATGGATCGTCGGGCTCATCGTTTTCTTTCTGATTCTCGCCGCCGTTTCCGCAGGACCGCTGCGGCATCATCGTGGTTCGGTAAGCGCAGACGTTTTGCACGATTCGAAAACGATCGACCTCCAAGGCGCGACATCCGTGATCGCAAGTCTCAATGTCGGCGCGGGAGAGCTCGACCTCTCCGGCGGCGCCTCGCACCTTCTCGAATCAAAGTTTGATTACAACGAAGTGGAGGGCGCGCCCGAAGTGAAATACTACACGTCGGGCACCACTGGGAATTTATCCGTCGAGCAGCGCCACGAGGGCGGCATTCACTGGGGCAATGAATCAAACCACTGGGAGCTGAAGCTCGCCGACGACACCCCGATGGAACTCACAGTAAAAATGGGCGCGGGCGAAGGCGACCTGCACATGCAGGGAATCCAGCTCACTCGCTTACAAGTGGAAATGGGGGCCGGCGAACTCAATCTCGATCTTACCGGTCCGTGGAAAAAAGACTTCACTGGCACGATTCATGGCGGAGTCGGCGAGGCTACCATCCGACTTCCGAACGATGTCGGCGTGATCGTCCACGCCAGCGGCGGCATCGGGTCGGTTGACGCAAGCGGACTTCACGAGAGCGGCGACGAGTACACAAATGACGCTTACGGCAAATCGCCGATCACGCTTCGCATCACTGTGGAAGGGGGCATCGGCCAAATTAATTTGGTCTGCGAAAAATAATCGCCGCCGCGATTTGCGCGCATGATCGTTTTCCGAGCGGGGTTTCGCCCCGCCCTCTACCGCGACTAAAACAATCATCATTGTTCCCACGCGCGACAGGGATATACTTACTGCTCACCTGAACCGCGATGCGCTCCACTTATTTATTCGTTGCCGGTACCGCGATTTCTCTCGCCGCGTGCGCGTTTGCAAATGGCAATCCCAAACACGCGGATGCATCTCTCGATTGGAATCCAAGAGCCGCGGCCAGTTATCTCGATCAGCGCGAAGCGTGGTGGTCCACTTGGTCGGTCGCAGCGCGGGATCACGATACCTATTGCGTTTCGTGCCACACGGTTCTTCCCTATGCCATGGCGCGGCCCGCGTTGCGCACTACGCTCGCCGAAGCTGAACAACCTGCGCCCGAACGCAGCCTGATTGAAAACGTGACGAAGCGTGTGCGCCTGTGGAATGAAGTCGCGCCATTTTATTCTGACGAAGCGCGCGGCGTTCCCAAGACCGCCGAATCCCGCGGCACCGAATCAATCCTGAACGCGATGGTTCTCATCGCGAATGATGTTCCTACAGGCAAGCTGAGCGCCGATTCGCGGCTCGCGCTTGCGAATATGTGGGCGCTGCAATTGAAAACCGGAGAGGCGCGCGGCGCGTGGTCGTGGATCGAATTCCACAATTCGCCGTGGGAAGGAAATTCGCAATACTACGGAGCGGAAATCGCGGCGCTCGCAATTGGCATGGCGCCCGAAAATTACAAGTCATCGTCAGAAATTCAGCCGAGCCTGAAATCGTTGCGCGAATATCTTCTTCGCGAAAGACAGCTCGCAGGTTTTGATCGATCGTGTGATGCTGCGTGTGGATCTCCGACGAAATTGCCCGGCATGCTTTCGCCCACTCAGCAAAAATCGACCGTCGATGAAGCTCTCGCCAAGCAACAGCCCGATGGCGGCTTCAGCCTTTCGTCATTCGTTGGATCGTGGAAGCGTAGAGACGATAGCGCCACTCGAAACGAAAAGCGATGGCTACGCAACGGGACTCATCACTTGCGTGCTCGAAGCAAATGGGCGACGCCAGAAATCAGCCGCAGATCGCGCGCGCCCGCGCGTGGCTCATCGCTAATCAGGATAAAACCGAGGGCCGCTGGCTGGCCTACTCTTTGAACAAACAGCGCGATCTTTCCACCGATGTCGGAAAATTTATGAGCGACGCTGCCACGGCATACGCCGTGTTAGCTCTGCGGGACGCAAAGTAGTTCTCGTTTTGTGCGTCTAAATCTCCGATTTGCGACGATTTCATCGACAGCTTATAATTACAAGTTTTAGCGCCATGTTTTGGCGCGCTCTGTGAGGGCCTGCTTGCCGCAATCTGCTACAGCTCCGAATTACGCGCGAACGCCCGACGGCGCCGAGCCGAAAGACGCCATCTCGGTTCGCGGCGCGCGTGTGCACAATCTGAAAAACGTCAGCTTCCAGATTCCGCACAATTCGATCACCGTGGTCACGGGAGTCAGCGGTTCCGGCAAATCCAGCCTCGCATTCGACACGATTTACGCTGAAGGCCAGCGGCGCTACATCGAATCGCTCTCCGCATACGCGCGGCAATTTCTGGAACGCATCGAAAAGCCCGACGTCGACGAAATCACCGGCATCGCGCCGGCAATTTCGATTCGCCAGCGAAATTCCACGCGCAATCCGCGTTCAACCGTCGCGACAGCCACCGAAATTTACGATTATCTGCGCCTGCTTTATGCGCGCGTCGGCACCACGTATTGCACGAAATGTGGCGGCGAAGTGCGGCGCGATACGATGGACGAAATCGCCGCGCGCGTAGCTTCGCTTCCTGCGGGCGCGCGGTTTTATGTTTTGTATCGCCTGCAACTTCCTGCCACTACAGGAAAGCGCGGAGCGGCTGCGAAGAAGCCCGCTCCAGACGCGATCAAGCAAGCGCTCACAGAATTGCAGAAGCGCGGATTCAATCGCCTGTATCAAAACGATCGCATCTTTGAGTTTTCATCGCCCGAAGCGCTGCTCGATGTGGATTTCGCGCAGCCTGTCTACGTCCTCGTGGATCGTCTCGCCGTTTCTCCCGATTCGCATTCGCGGCTGATCGATTCCGTGGAAATTTGCTATCGCGAAGGCGGCGGCGAAACAATTCTGGAATTTCCGGCTGCGAAACCCGATGGCAGCGCCGAACGGATTATTTTTAACGAGCGTTTCGAATGCAAAAAATGCGGCATCGTTTATCAGGAGCCTGAGCCGCGCCTCTTTTCATTCAACAATCCCGCCGGCGCGTGCCCGCGCTGCCAGGGATTTGGCAACACCATCGATTTCGATATCGGCAAAGTGATTCCCGATCACAGCAAATCGCTCGACGATGGCGCCATCGAGCCGTGGACCAAGCCAAAATATCGCGGGCTCGCACAGGAAATGATGAAATACGCGCGCCTGAAGTCGATTCCCACCGACGTGCCATTTCGAAGACTCAGTGCAGAAGATCGGACTCGAATTACCGAAGGCGATGCCGCAGCGGGGTATCCCGGCGTGAAGGGATTTTTCGACTGGCTCGAGCGGAAAAAATACAAACTTCATATCCGCGTTTTTCTCAGCAGATACCGCGGCTATGCGCGATGCCCCGATTGCAACGGCACGCGGCTGCGTCCCGAAGCCCGCGCCGTGCTGGTGCAGCAGAAAAACATCACTGAAGTTTGCGCGATGAGCATCACTGTGGCGCGCGAATTTTTCGCGTCGCTCAAGCTTTCGCCCGCGCAAGAAACGATCGCCGGAAAAATTCTCGAGGAAGTAGCGCAGCGCCTGCGATTTCTGGATGAAAGCGGACTCGAATACCTCACCCTCGATCGCCTCACCTCAACTCTTTCTGGCGGCGAAGCGCAGCGCATCCAGCTTGCAAGTTCGCTCGGTTCGCAACTCGTCGGCGCGCTCTACGTGCTTGATGAGCCGAGCATCGGTTTGCATCCGCGCGACACGCATCGTCTGATCAAAATACTTGAATCGTTGCGGGATCTCGGCAACACGATTCTCGTGGTGGAACACGATCCCGACACAATTTCCGCCGCCGATTACATTCTCGATCTCGGCCCCGGCGCGGGCGAACACGGCGGCCGAATTCTTTTCGCAGGACCGCGCGATAGATTACTCGCCGACAGGCAATCAATCACAGCGCGCTATCTCAACGGTGAATTGAGCATTGCGATCCCCGCTACGCGCCGCAAGCCCGACGGCCGATTCCTCCGCATTTTCGGCGCGCACGCTCACAACCTGCAAAATATTGACGTGATGATTCCGCTCGGCAATATGACGGCGATCACCGGCGTTTCCGGTTCTGGAAAATCCACTTTGGTTTACGACGTAATTTTCAAAGCGCTGGAAGCGCAGCGCAACAACTCGAGTTTCAAGGAGGTGTGTGACCGCATCGAGGGCGACCAGCACATCACCGAAACGGTGATCGTGGATCAATCGCCGATCGGCCGCACGCCGCGTTCGAATCCAGCGACATATTTGAAAGCCTTCGATTCGATTCGCGATGTTTTTGCCGCCACTCCGGATTCAAAGCGCCGCGGATTTGCTCCCGGGCATTTCTCTTTCAATATTCCCGGCGGCCGCTGCGAAGCCTGCCAGGGCGACGGAACCGTCACGGTGGAAATGCAATTCCTCGCCGATATCGAACTGATCTGCGATGAATGCAAGGGGACGCGATTTAAATCCAGCGTGCTCGATGTGCGCTATCGCGATCGCAACATTCACGAAGTGCTGCAGCTCACCGTGCGCGAGGCGCTTACATTTTTTGCCGGCGCGCATAAAGTGGTGTCGCGGCTGAAAATTCTGGACGAAGTTGGTCTCGGCTATCTTCGCCTCGGCCAATCCGCCACCACGCTCAGCGGGGGCGAAGCTCAACGACTGAAACTGGCGTCGCACCTCACGCGCCAGAGCAGCGCGGGCGTCCTGTATATTTTTGATGAGCCCACCACCGGCCTGCACTTTGACGACATCCAAAAACTTCTTACAGCATTTCGCAAATTGATCGAAGCCGGCGCATCCGTGCTGGTGATCGAACACAATCTCGACATGATCAAATCCGCCGACTGGGTGATCGACCTCGGGCCCGAAGGCGGAACCGGCGGCGGCCACATCGTGGCAACCGGAACCCCCGAGCAAGTTGCGCGCAATCCGCAATCGCAAACAGGCAAGTTTCTTGCGCCCGTTTTGGCCAAAAGCCCCAAACCAAACGGCCACTCACGCATCCCAGTAAAACCCGCCACCAAAAATCCGTAGGGGCGGGCCTCACCGCATGAATCGCCGGGGTGTGGCCGCTGCGCCGGCCTGAGGACTTCTCGATTGAGCCGTTTCCCTGATACGATGTTCGTATCGATTTGCCCGAGTGCCCGCCAGATTAGAACGATCTCTGTAGGTGCGGCGCAGCGCCGGCGTGCAAGCATTTCTGTCGGAGAATCGTTTAGAGTTCGACCGTAAGCAACTCAGCAGTTCAAAGCAGGTTTTCTATGCGGGCCCGGCCATCGTTTCGAATTTCTCCCACCTCAGTCTTGATCGTGACTTTTTGCATCCTATTTAGCGGCTCGATGATTTCCGCGCAAGATCCCGCTCAGTTTAATCAGGAAACAAATCCTGTGCGGAAAGCGAAACTTTTTCAGAAACTGGGAGAAACGCAAATTACGCAATTCAACAAGCAATCGATCGATGCCAATTACGATGGAGCTCTTCAAACGCTCACCGATTATCGCGACGAAGCGCGCATTGTGTTCGATGGATTGCGTGCGACGGGAGTGGATGCCGAACGCCACTCCGATGGATTCCGCCAACTGCAAATTTCTTTGCGAAAAGGATTGTGGGAAATGGAACGGACATTTCCTGTGATCCCCGAAGAGCGCCGCGCGGCTTTTCACGCGCTGGGCGACGACTTAACAGAAATCCAAACGCAATTGGTACACATGCTTTTTCCGCATGAAGCGGGCGCCGGGAAGGAAAAGCCGAAAGGATAAGCAATGCGCGCTAAATTTCTGATTGCGCCGGTGATTTGTGCTGCGCTGTTCGGCGGTGCCGCGACGCACGCGAACTCTGCGGTCGCCGCCACGCCGTTAAGCGCCGCGATTCGCGTGCAAAAACCCGAGCAGGATTATTTAACGTCAGCCGAGGCGGATAAAATCCGCGACGCGGAAACACCTTCTGACCGTATCAAGCTTTTTATGGATTTCGCGGATGATCGCCTGAAAAAACTGAAGTACACGCTGGCGCATCCTGAAGAATTTTCGCGCAATCGCGCGGAAGAACTCAATGGCTTGATCAACGCGTACTCTGGATGCATTGATGATGCTGCCGATCTCGTGGATCTGGCGCGACAAAAACAAACGGACATCCGTGCTGGGCCTGAAAATAGTGAAAGCGAAAATTCCAGATTTCGTCGCGTATCTGCAAGACCTCGATAAAACGGGACCCGAGCTGGATTCGTACAAGGAAAATCTTGACGACGCGATTCAAGCGACGCAAGACGCTTTGGATGCCGCGACGAAAGCTGAAAAAGAAATTTCCGCTCCCATACCGTCGCAAACACTGATCGTGCGCCGCGGAAAAATGTTTTCACGCACGATGAGTGAAACACAAACACACGTGCGATTCGTTATTGACGAATGCTCCGCAACGCCGCAAGATTGAAAAATCAAAATCAGCGGAGCGAACTTTTTGGAAGAGACAGTCCACAATTCGATTCTGAAATTTCCTGAGCCAGATCCCATGCAGGTTCCCGGCGGCGCGGCAATGTTTCAGCGCATCTACACGCGCCTTGGCTGCCACGGCCGCCCGCCGCACTTCGTTGTGGAGTTTCATCCGTACGCAAATTTGGTTCACACCGTGCGCCTTCGCGAAGATACCGCGCATGTGCGCGTGTCTGACATTTTGCGCGGCGCGTCATTCGAAGTGATCGAAGCGGCCGCTGCGATTCTTGCTTTCGCGGCTGTACCGGCGGCGCGCACCGCGCGAACTTGTGGACGCTTATCGCCGCTACTCCGTATCGAAAAGCACGCGCCGCCGCGTGATGAGCACGCGCAAGCGCCGCGGCCGCAGAGTGAAAACAGGTCCACAGGGCGCGGTGTACGATCTCGCGCCAATGTTTTCCGCGATCAATCGAACTTATTTCGGCGGGCGATTGCATCGTCCACGTCTCGGATGGAGTTCGCGTTCGTGGCGCGCGCAACTTGGCTGCTTCGATCCCGGCGTGGGACAAATTGTGCTGAATCGGCGCCTCGATCGAGAGAGCGTTCCGCAATACGTGGTGGAATATGTGCTGTATCACGAGATGCTCCACGTGAAGCATCCGATCCGCGCCGCCGCTTGCGGATTGCAGGCGCACTCCGCCGCATTCCGCCGCGAAGAGCAGCGATTTGCATCGTACAAATTGGCGACGAAATTTATCGAGCGAATGAATTAGTTTTTTTGGGCGCGATTACCGCGCGCAGCGATTCAGGCTCAGTGGTCAGGCTTCGTGTCGTCCTGCTGTTTTTTCTGTAAGTCGGCGATGTGTGCTTCAAGTTTTTTGCGATCAGGATCGCGTGGATAAACGCGTAGGCATTCCTGATATGATTTTATCGCATCCGCAAAATTGCGTTTCTTTTCGTAAGCCTCTCCCAGAAGCTCATAGGGCTTGCCGTAATTCGGATGCATTTTCGTCGCTTCGACAAAACGATCGATCGCGGCATCGTAATTTCCCTGTTTCAGATAGAACTGACCGACTGTGATGCTGCGCTCCGCTCCAAGAGGATCGTATGCGGGCAAATCGGGTTTCGTTGGCTCTTCCTCGGCCTCTTCCGTCGGCGGAGGCGGAGGAACGCTTGGATCCATCTTCGATGCGGGTGCGGGAGGCGGCGCATCAGTTTTTGCGGCGGCCTGATCTGATGCCGGAGGAGGGGGAGGTACGCTCGGATCGATTTTCTTCGTTTGCGAAAACGCCGCACCCGCGAGCAATGTAAAGCTCGTGAAAGCGAAGAACGCGATGCGTGCGACGGTTTTCATTTTCAAGATTAGGCTGCCAGCACTCTCTAGTATCGCTTAGATTCGCTTTGCTATCATCAAGGTTGGATTCATACGCAGCTTGATTCTACCGCTGTTCCGCACGATTTAGGCGAGCATGGAATTTCAGGAAAAACTCGCGAATTTGCCACTCGAGCCAGGCGTCTATCTTTTCAAGGATGCGCTCGAGCACGATTCTGTATGTTGGCAAGGCGCGCTCGCTGCGGCAGCGTGTGCGATCGTATTTCCTCGACTCAAAAACTTTAGATGCGAAGACTGGTTCGCTCGTCCGAGAAATTGCGGACGTGGAATACATCGTGGTGGACAACGAGCGCGAGGCACTGGCGCTTGAAAATAATCTGATCAAGCAGCACAAACCGAAATTTAATATTTTGCTGCGCGACGACAAAACTTACCCGTACATCCGCTACACGGCCTTTGAAACTTTTCCGCGCGTCTACGTTACACGGCGTCTGTTGAAAGATGGCTCGCTCTATTTTGGCCCATATTTTCCGCACAGCCTCGCATACCGCATCGTGCATTTCATTCACCGGCATTTTCTGGTTCCTTCGTGCACAGTCGACTTAACTCGCGCGCATCGCGCGGCCGTGCCTGCAGTATTACATTCATCGCTGCCACGGCCCGTGCGTGCCGGGCCTGGTGAGTCCGTGAGCGATACGCAGAAGCGGCGCACGATGCGCGCACTTTTCTCGAAGGCAAGCGCAGCGAACTTTCGGCGCGACTGCACGAACGCATGGAGCGCGCCTCTGCCGAAGAAAAATACGAAGAGGCAGGCGGCTACAGAGACTTGTTGAAGACTCTCGAGGCGATTGATGAACGTCAGAAAATCGCGGCCACCGCAGGCGACGATACGGACGTGATCGGCTGGTATGCGGAGCCTCCGTATGTCGCCGCAAATTTCTTTCACATTCGCGGCGGGCGCGTTGTGGATCGGCGCGATTTCTACTGGGAAGATTTGCGTGAATTCGATCCCGCGGAATTTCTACCTTCCTTGCTGAAGCAGTTGTATCTCGATGTGGAGTATCGTCCGCGCGTGATTCACGTGCCGATGGATTTCGAAGATCGGGAACTGCTGGAAGAAGTGCTGAGCGAGCGCGCTGGGCACAAAGTGGAAATTCACACTCCGCGTCGCGGCGCGAAACACGCGTTTCTGGAATTAGTGGAAACGAACGCACAACACTCGTTCAATCAGCGATTTCGCGTACTCAAGCCCACGTCAAAAGCGATTGCGGAAACATTGCAAAGCGCGCTCAATTTGCAGGAGGCGCCGAAGCGGATCGAGAGTTTCGACATTTCCCATATTCAAGGCGCGGATACGGTTGCGTCGATGGTCGTGTGGCAAGACGGACGCATGCGAAAAGGTCGACTACCGGAAATTTATCATCGCGGCGATGGAAGGCGTGGACGATTTTGCGTCCATGCGCGAAGCGGTGGGCCGGCGTTACAAACGTTTGCTCGAGGAAAAAAAGTCTCTGCCGAATTTGATTTTGATTGATGGTGGAATCGGGCAGCTTCACGCGGCAGCGCAAGCGCTGGAGAATCTGGGGATCATCAACCAGCCGATGGCGAGCATCGCGAAGCGCGAAGAAATTATTTACGTTCTTGGCCAGGAAGATGATCCGTTGCAAACTGGATCATCACTCGCCAGTCTTGCATTTGGTGCAGCAAATCCGCGATGAAACGCATCGCTTCGCCGTAGGCTTTCATCGTCAACGTCGCAGCGCGCGGACGATTCGATACGGAACTGACTGGAATTCCCGGAATCGGCGAGCGAACCGCGGCAAAACTGTTGCGTCGATTTGGAAGCATAGCGCGCGTGAAAGAAGTCGAGCGTCGAAGAACTTGCTCGCGTGGTGACGAGGCCGCAAGCAGTGAGAATCGCAGCCCATTTTCAGAACGGACCGCACAGTGCCATCGCCTCCGCGACACGCGCTGAGGAGAACTCTCCCACGAAGCCGGCTTGAGGAATCCCGTTACCGGCCGCGTTTATAGCGATGCGCGAGGCGGATTTCGCGGCGATCGCCGGCATCTTTGTAGCGCCGATGATCTTCTTCGGTTTCGAGAATGAGCGGAGGCACTTCACGCGGCTGGCGATTTTCATCGATCGCGACGAAAGTTACGTAAGCGCTCGTAGTATGTTTCCGTTCGCCTGTGAGAAAATTTTCCGAAAATATTTTTACGCCCACTTCCATCGAAGTTTTGAAAACACGATTGACGCTGGACTTGAGAACGATCAGTTCGCCTACACGAATCGGATTGCGAAAATCCACGTAGTCCACTGAAGCGGTCACGACGTGGCTGTGCGCGTGACGGTGCGCCGCTATCGCCGCGGCGATGTCCATCAAGTGCATCACGCGCCCGCCGAGAATGTAACCGAGCGGATTGGCGTCCTGCGGCAGCACGACTTCAGTCATTTCCGAGCGAGACTTGCTCACCGGGAGACCGGCTCATGCGGCGGTTTTGTTGCTTTCATTGACTTGTGGTTTGTTTGGTTGCTGCGCCATCGAAGTGTTCGCCTCCGCTACTTTGAAAAATGTGCTCGACGCGTATGATACGATGCTTCGCGTCATGACCCAACAAACGAAATCGCGCCGGGAGAAATTACAGGAGTTTGTGGCCGGACATCCCGGAGATGCGTTCGCACGTTACGGACTTGCGCTCGAATGCGCCAGGGAAGGCGACAACGACGCGGCCATTTCCAATTTCAACGAGCTGCTGACCGCCCATCCGGATTATGTCACGGGTTATTTCCAACTTGGACAGCTACTGGCGAGACTTGGACAAAATCACGAAGCTCGAAAGATCTTTGAATCTGGTATCGCTGCTGCGGGCCGCACCGGTGATTCGCACGCAGCGTCAGAGATTTCGGCGGCTCTCGCGGATTTGCCGCATTAAATCCAAACAGCTAGACGGATCGATAGTATGAAACCTGAACGCATTCCTCTTTTCCCCCTGAACTTGGTTCTATTTCCAGGCGCTGCGCTGCCGCTCCATATCTTTGAGCAACGGTATAAGGAAATGATCGCGCGGTGCATCGAAGAAGAGAGCGCATTCGGAATTGTTTACGCTCCTGAAAGCGGCATCGCTTCGATTGGCTGCACCGCAGAAATTCGCCAGATTCTTCGCAAACATGTCGACGGCCGTTTGGACATTTTGACGCGTGGAGCGGATGTGATTCGAATCATTCGCGTGGTGGATGAGAAACCGTACTTCGAAGCGCTCGTGCAATACATCAGCGAGGAGCCAAACACCAGCGCACCAGGTTCAGTCACACGAGAAGAACTGCTCGGAGTTTTTCAGAAGTGCCACCAAAAAGCGTTTGGGAAGCCGAGTCCACTCGCGCGTGATTTTCCAGACGAAATATTTAGCTATCGTCTCGTGGCGGAACTTCCCATCGAACTTTCGAAAAAACAAGAGCTGCTCGAACTGCGGGACGAAAGTCAGCGACGCGCCGTCCTGATCAAAGCGCTGACCGAGTGGCTACCGAGACAAGAACGGGTGGATCGCACGCGCGTGAAGGCCGCTGGGAACGGTCACTCTCCATCCTAAAATCTCGCGCAACTGGCGAGTAACCCCACTTCTCAGCGAATCATCTATACTGTATGCAGCGTTCCTTAATTTTAGGAACGTCTCGCGTCTGAAAGGACACGCATTCCCCAGGCCTCATGACATCCGCACAAGCAACAGGTACCGCCGCAACAACGCTGGGCCAGCTTCGCCGCAGTTTTGACCCGCACAAAGCTACGCGTAGCGTGAAGGAAGAAATTCGCGACAATTTGCTCTGCGCACTCGAGCAGAAGAAAGTTATCTTCACCGGGATTCACGGATACGAAGAGACTGTGCTTCCGCAGATCGTCAACGCAATTCTCGCGAAGCACAATTTTATTTTGCTGGGGCTGCGCGGACAGGCGAAGAGCCGGATTCTCCGCGGCCTGACGGATTTACTCGACGCCGAAATTCCCTATATTGCGGGCTGCGAAATCCACGATCACCCGTTCCGTCCCCTATGCAAGGCGTGCCGTGAACTTGTGGCGCAAGCCGGTGACGATACTCCGATAGCTTGGCTACCGCGCGAGCAGCGGTACGTGGAAAAGCTCGCGACGCCTGACGTGACGATCGCCGACATCATCGGCGACGTGGATCCGATTAAAGCGGCGCGCACGGGAAATTCACTTTCCGACGAGCTGACCATTCACTACGGATTGTTGCCGCGCGCGAATCGCGGAATTTTTGCGGTGAACGAACTGCCCGATCTTGCCGGAAAAATTCAGGTGGGGCTTTTCAACATCATGCAGGAAGGCGACATCCAGATTAAAGGTTACCCGGTCCGGCTGCCGCTCGACGTGATGCTGGTTTTCACCGCGAATCCGGAGGATTACACGGCGCGCGGAAAAATTGTCACGCCGCTGAAAGATCGCATCGGCGCGGAAATTCGCACGCATTATCCAGCGACGGTGGAAGAGGGCATGGCGATCACCGCGCAGGAAGCGTGGGTAAATCGCAACTGGCCGAAAGCTATTGTGCCGGAATATTTGCGCGAAGTGATCGAGCAGATTGCGTTTCTCGCGCGCGAAGATAAGCGCGTGGACAAACGCTCTGGCGTGAGCCAGCGGCTGCCGATCGCGTGCCTCGAAACCGCCGTGAGCAACGCCGAGCAGCGTGCGGCACGAAACGGCGAGCGATCGCAGTCGCGCGCGTGTCCGATGTTTATGCTTCGCTGCCCGCGCTTACTGGCAAGCTTGAACTTGAATACGAAGGCGAATTGAAGGGCGCGGAGACGATCGCGCGCGAATTGGTGCGCGGCGCGGTCGGCCGCGTTTATTCAAGGCATATGGCGAACGCCGATGTTCAATCCATGGTGCAATGGTTTGAGATGGGCGGCGAGCTGAAGATTCCGGAAGACGCCACCGCCGAGCAATCGCTGGCGGAGTTGCGGAAGATCCAGGGACTGCTGGAGCATGTCGATCGTCTGGGCGTCGCGCCAAAATCCGGCGCGGGACAAGTCGCCGCCGCGGGCGAATTTATCTGGAAGGCCTGTGGGCGCACAAGCGCATCAGCCGCAACGAAGAGCGCGGCTACTTCGCGGAGCGCCAGAAAGCGCCGGAGCCACGCGAGCCGCACGGGGCGTCCACCGCGGAGGCAGTACAATTAGCGACACGGAAGAGCCGCATCATGAAGTACGTCAAATACACAAAATATACGGGCGAGCCGGCGGATCGATTGACCTGAACGATCTGGTCAATCAGCTCTCGGATTTCTTTTTGCAAAGCGGATTCGAGAATCAGTATTACGGCATTTCCGAAATGGATCGGAGCACACGATGGAACAACTCCGCGAAGCCATTCGCCGCGCTGGAAGAAGGCGATCTGCTGCCCGATGACGTGCTGGAACAGATGCTCGACGCCGAAGACAGCCGCAGAAAATGGAAAAGCTGATCGACCGGCTCGTCGAGCGGCTGATGAACGAGGGCTACATCAACCCCCTCCAGCCTCCGCACATCACTCCGCCGCCGGCGCAAACTCCGCGCGGAGGCGTGGGACGCGATGGAAAAAACGAAAATGTTCGTTTCGAAATCACAGATAAGACCATAGATTTTCTCGGGTTCAAGACGCTGCAGGAATTGCTGGGATCGCTCGGCAAGAGCAGTTTTGGGCGCCACGACACGCGCGACTTGCCACAGGAGTGGAATCCGGCGGCGTTTCGCGGCCCTACGAATTTGGCGACACGCTGAATCTGGATATCAGCGCTACATTTTTCAATGCGGTGCGCCGCGATGGCGCGAAAGTTCCCATACCGCTTGATTATCAGGATTTGATGGTTCACCAGTGCGAATATCAAAGTTCGTGCGCCACGGTGGTGATGCTCGATTGTTCGCACAGCATGATTCTTTATGGCGAGGATCGATTCACGCCGGCGAAGCGCGTCGCGATGGCGCTGGCGCATTTGATTCGCACGCAGTATCCGGGCGATTCGCTGCATTTGGTTCTATTTCACGATAGCGCCGAAGAAGTTCCGCTGGGCGAATTGGCGCGCGTGCAGGTGGGGCCTTACTACACAAACACGCGCGAAGGATTGCGGCTGGCGCAGCGAATTCTCGCCCGCCAGCAAAAAGACATGAAGCAGATCGTGATGATCACGGACGGAAAGCCTTCCGCGCTGACGCTCGAAGACGGCCGCATTTACAAAAATGCGTTTGGACTGGATCCGCTGGTGGTGTCGCAAACTCTGGAAGAAGTGGGCAAGTGCCGAAAATCCGGCATCATGATCAATACATTCATGCTGGCGAGCGATTACAGCCTGGTGAAATTCGTGCAGAAGGTCGCGCAGATCTGCCGCGGCAAGGCGTACTTCACCACGCCCTATAATCTGGGGCAATATCTGCTGATGGATTTCATGTCGCGCAAAACGCGGCACATCCACTAAGCTCAGGCGGTTCTCAAACTCGTTTGGCATTTCCAGCAAGTAGTGTCGCGTCGACAAAGGTACGCTGCGGAGATTCCGCGGAATCGTTAAGCGCTAACGCGGGCGAGCTGGCGTCCGCTGAGCGATTCCAACACACCAATTGGCGAGACTTCAGGCGATACCAGCGCCGCACGCGAGATTATGAAAGTTTGCTCAAGCGCGTGCTGCCCGCTCATCACGGCGTGCGGGATTCCATCCGTATACACGAGCCATGTTGCCATGGGCGGAAACTCAATCCGCGTCTTCGGACAATCGGCCTGATATTGGGCGTTCTCTTTCAAGTAATCGTGAAAGTGCAGCATGAATCGGTCGTAGGCAGAGCGATTCGGGATGGGCCCGCCCAGCGCATGAACGATCCGGCCAAAGGCGGACGTGCCGCCCTGCGCCGCGAATCGATCGAGTCCCGCATCTTTCGCAAGTTTGTGGCCAGCATCGGGAAATTTTCGCCCACATTCCATACACGGGCCTTGTCGGATGAATGTTCGTGAAAACGCGAAAAATCCGGCCGCCGTGCGTGGGACGGCTGGGAAATGCGTCCACGTGCAGCAGATCATTGCGCTTGTGCAGCGGCAACGAGCGGCCATCCTCTTCGATCGGACGAAAGCTCGCATAATCGAGCGCGTAGCCCCATCATACGGCGCAAGAAATTCGCGGACAAATTGAACCACATGCTGCGAATAGCCTCGCAAGACTTGGTTCACCTGCTGCTGAACTTCTTCCGAGCCTTCAAATCCGCGCACTGCATCTTCGGACGGACGATAGGAAACATTCTTGTGCACCGAGGAATCCGCGCGGCGTTGCGCGACCAGAAATTCGCGATCGTCGTCTGTAAATTCAAATGGTGGCGCGGAAAAATACAAAATGCCGCCAGCTTCCAGTTGCTCGCAGGCCCCTTCGCCCGTGCATCTGCGGGCGATGCGGCAGATAAATTCCACCCGCCGGGAAATCTGTAGTCCGATATTTCGATCCAAGCTGACATTGAATGTATCGCAACAGATTCTACAGAATTACGCCGCCACAGTGAAATTATGTGCAACTCGGCAGCGTAAATGTTCCCACGCCGCAGATGCGATACCATAGATGATACAAAATGCCGCAGGCATCCGCATGACCAAGGTTCTTTCGGGCCAAAAAGCTCCGCTATTCACGCTTCCAGACCTCAGCGGATCTGCTCATTCTCTCTCAGAGGCGCTGCAAAGAGGCCCAGCAGTAATTGCGTTTTTCAAAATAAGCTGCCCGGTGTGCCAGTTTACGTTTCCGTTTCTAGAGCGGCTCTATAAGACATACAAAGGCACTGTGGTCACATTCTGGGGCATCTCACAGGACGATGCGACCGACACTTCCGAATTTTCGAAGAATTCGACATCACATTTCCAGTTCTGATTGATGACGATAGTTCATACCCAGTTTCCAATGAATACGCCCTCACCAACGTTCTGACATTTTTTTATCGCTCCCGGTGGCACTGTGAAAGTTTCTTCGGTAGGCTTCCATAAGGGCAAGCTCGAAAAGATCGACGCGGAACTCGCGGATGCTACGAAGCGTTTAAAACCGCCATTGTTCATGCCGGGGACTCGTTCGGGCTTCGAAAGCTGGTTGAGGTTCGAAAAACTAGGCCCCGGGCGGGCCTTTCCACAAGAGCGAGGTCTGAGTTTTTAGGCGTTGGAGTGACCCCCAGCTGAAATCTACACCGCTAATAAAAAAAAGCCCCACCCTTCCGAGACGTAACGACCGCCCGGAAGGATGAGGAGTTACTCGCGCAACCCGAGAATGAGCCGGCGGCGCAATTATCCGGCAGTTCCTAAAATCGTAGCCCCCCTCTGAGGCCAGCGCGAGTAATTTCGCGTGC
>CAWAVH010000004.1:0-17201 GCA_963785395.1 uncultured Acidobacteriota bacterium
CCGCCGCATTCCGCCGCGAAGAGCAGCGATTTGCTATCGTACAAATTGGCGACGAAATTTATCGAGCGAATGAATTAGTTTTTTGGGGCGCGATTACCGCGCGCAGCGATTCAGGTCTCAGCTGGTCAGACTTCGTGTCGTCCTGCTGTTTTTTCTGTAAGTCGGCGATGTGTGCTTCAAGTTTTTTGCTGATCAGGATCGCGTGGATAAACGCGTAGGCATTCCTGATATGATTTTATCGCATCCCCAAAATTGCGTTTCTTTTCGTAAGCCTCTCCCAGAAGCTTCATAGGGCTTGCCGTAATTCGGATGCATTTTCGTCGCTTCGACAAAACGATCGATCGCGGCATCGTAATTTCCCTGTTTCAGATAGAACTGACCGACTGTGATGCTGCGCTCCGCTCCAAGAGGATCGTATGCGGGCAAATCGGGTTTCGTTGGCTCTTCCTCGGCCTCTTCCGTCGGCGGAGGCGGAGGAACGCTTGGATCCATCTTCGATGCGGGTGCGGGAGGCGGCGCATCAGTTTTTGCGGCGGCCTGATCTGATGCCGGAGGAGGGGGAGGTACGCTCGGATCGATTTTCTTCGTTTGCGAAAACGCCGCACCCGCGAGCAATGTAAAGCTCGTGAAAGCGAAGAACGCGATGCGTGCGATGATTTCATTTTCAAATTTCGGAGCCAGCGCTCTCTAGTATGGCTTAGATTCGCTTTGCTATCATCTGGGTTGGTCACGGCCGCAGTTAATTCTACTCTGTTCCGCGCGCGCGGAAACTATGGATTCAGGAAAAAGTCGCCAGTCTGCCACCGAGCCCGGCGTGTATCTGTTCAAGGATGCGCTCGAGCACATCGTTTACGTCGGCAAGGCGCGTTCGCTGCGTTCGCGCGTGCGATCCTATTTTCTGGAACTCGAAACGTTCTCGATGCGAAGACCGGTTCGCTGGTGCGCGAGATCGTTGATCTCGATTACATCGTGGTGGACAACGAACGCGAAGCGCTGGCACTCGAAAATAATCTGATCAAGCAGCATAAGCCGAAGTTCAACGTGATGCTGCGCGACGACAAGACGTATCCGTATATTCGATACACTGCGTTTGAGAAATTTCCGCGCGTCTACGTCACCCGCCGCCTGAAAAAAGATGGCTCGCTTTATTTCGGCCCATATTTTCCGCACAGCCTGGCGCATACGCATCGTTCATTTCATTCACAGGAATTTCAAGGTGCCGTCGTGCACCGTGGACTTAACTCGCGCGCATCCGCGTCCCTGCTTGCAATATTACATCCACCGCTGCCTGGCCCGTGCGTGCCGGGATGACCACCGACGAGCGCTACGCCGAAGCTGCGCGCGACGTGCGAATTTTTCTGGAAGGCGGCGCAGTGAGTTGACGGCAAGTTTGAAAGAGCGCATGGCCTCCGCTTCCGCTGAAGAACGATACGAGGCGGCCGGCGCGTATCGCGATTTGCTGCGCGTCGTGGAAGAAATTGATGAGCGCCAGAAAGTTGCCGCCGCCGCAGGGCGACGACACGGATGTGCTCGGCTGGTACGCCGAGCCGCCGCAGATAGCCGCGAATCTTTTTCACGTGCGCGGCGGGCGCGTGGTGGATCGCCGCGATTTTTACTGGGAAGAACTCGACGAGTTCGATCCCGCTGAATTTCTGCCATCGCTGCTGAAACAGCTTTATCTCGATGCAAATTATCTGTCCGCGAATCATTCACGTGCCGATGGATTTCGAGGATCGCGAATTGTTGGAGAGAGCTCTGACCGAGCGCGCCGGCCATCGCGTGGAAATTCTTTCTCCGCAGCGCGGTCCGAAGCACGCGTTTCTGGATCTCGTGGAGCGCAACGCCAAACATTCGTTTGAGGCGCGCTTCCGCGTGATGAAGCCCACCGCGAAAGCTATAGCCGAAGCGTTGCAAGGCGCGCTCAATCTGCCAGGAACCGCCGAAGCGAATCGAGAGCTTCGACATTTCTCACATTCAAGGGGCGGACACGGTGGCGTCGATGGTCGTGTGGCAGGACGGAAGAATGCGCAAAGTCGGACTATCGCAAATTTATCATCGAGGCAATGGAAGGCGTGGACGATTTCGCGTCCATGCGCGAAGCGGTCGGGCGGCGCTACAGGCGTTTGCTCGAGGAAAAGAAGCCACTGCCGGATTAATTTTGATTGACGGTGGAATCGGGCAGTTTCACGCCGCGGCGCAGGCGCTGGAGAAACTGGAGATCATCAACCAGCCGATGGCGAGCATCGCGAAGCGCGAAGAAATTATTTATGTGCTCGGCCAGGAAGATGAACCGTGCAAACTGGATAATCATTCGCCAGTCTTGCATTTGGTGCAGCAAATCCGCGATGAAACGCATCGCTTCGCCGTTGGCTTTCACCGTCAGCGTCGCAGCGCGCGGACAATTGATACCGAACTGACGGGAATTCCGGGCATCGGCGAGCGCACCGCGGCAAAACTGTTGCGTCGATTTGGCAGCATAGCGCGCGTGAAGGAAGCGAGCGTTGAAGAACTTGCTCGCGTGGTGACGAGGCCGCAAGCAGTGAGTATCGCAGCCCATTTTCAGAACGGACCGCACAGTGCCATCGCCTCCGCGACACGCGCTGAGGAGAACTCTCCCACGAAGCCGGCTTGAGGAATCCCGTTACCGGCCGCGTTTATAGCGATGCGCGAGGCGGATTTCGCGGCGATCGCCGGCATCTTTGTAGCGCCGATGATCTTCTTCGGTTTCTAGAATGAGCGGAGGCACTTCACGCGGCTGGCGATTTTCATCGATCGCGACGAAAGTTACGTAAGCGCTCGTAGTATGTTTCCGTTCGCCTGTGAGAAAATTTTCCGAAAATATTTTTACGCCCACTTCCATCGAAGTTTTGAAAACACGATTGACGCTGGACTTGAGAACGATCAGTTCGCCTACACGAATCGGATTGCGAAAATCCACGTAGTCCACTGAAGCGGTCACAACGTGGCTGTGCGCGTGACGGTGTGCCGCTATCGCTGCCGCGATATCCATCAAGTGCATCACGCGTCCGCCGAGAATGTAACCGAGCGGATTGGCGTCCTGCGGCAGCACGACTTCAGTCATTTCCGAGCGAGACTTGCTCACCGGGAGACCGGCTGATGCGGCGGTTTTGTTGCTTTCATTGACTTGTGGTTTGTTTGGTTGCTGCGCCATCGAAGTGTTCGCCTCCGCTACTTTGAAAAATGTGCTCGACGCGTATGATACGATGCTTCGCGTCATGACCCAACAAACGAAATCGCGCCGGGAGAAATTACAGGAGTTTGTGGCCGGACATCCCGGCGATGCATTTGCACGTTACGGACTCGCGCTGGAATGTGCCAGGGAAGGCGACAACGAGCGGCCATTTCCAATTTCAACGAGCTGCTGACCGCCCATCCGGACTATGTCACGGGTTATTTCCAACTTGGACAGCTACTGGCGAGACTTGGACAAAATCAAGAAGCTCGAAAGATCTTTCGAATCTGGTATCGCTGCTGCGGGCCGCACTGGCGATTCACACGCAGCATCCGAAATTTCGGCGGCTCTCGCTGATTTGCCGCATTAAATCCAAACAGCTAGACGGATCGATAGTATGAAACCTGAACGCATTCCTCTTTTCCCCCTGAACTTGGTTCTATTTCCAGGCGCTGCGCTGCCGCTTCATATCTTCGAGCAACGATATAAGGAAATGATCGCGCGGTGCATCGAAGAAGAGAGCGCATTCGGAATTGTTTACGCTCCAGAAAGCGGCATCGCTTCGATTGGCTGCACCGCGGAAATTCGCCAAATTCTTCGAAAACATGCCGACGGCCGCCTGGACATTTTGACTCGCGGTGCGGATGTGATTCGAATCATTCGCGTCGTGGATGAGAAACCATACTTCGAAGCGCTCGTGCAATACATCAGCGAGGAGCCAGACACGAGCGCAGCAAAATCACCCACACGAGAAGAACTACTCGGAGTTTTTCAGAAGTGCCACCAAAAAGCGTTTGGGAAGCCAAGTCCACTCGCGCGTGATTTTCCAGACGATATGCTCAGCTACCGGCTCGCGGCGGAACTTCCCATCGAACTTTCGAAAAAACAAGAGTTGCTCGAGCTGCGCGACGAAAGTCAGCGACGCGCCGTCCTGATCAAAGCGCTGATCGAGTGGCTACCGAGACAAGAACGGGTGGACCGCACGCGCGTGAAGGCCGCTGGGAACGGTCACTCTCCATCCTAAAATCTCGCGCAACTGGCGAGTAACCCCACTTTTCAGCGAATCATCTATACTGTATGCAGCGTTCCTTAATTTTAGGAACGTCTCGCGTCTGAAAGGACACGCATTCCCCAGGCCTCATGACATCCGCACAAGCAACAGGTACCGCCGCAACAACGCTGGGCCAGCTTCGCCGCAGTTTTGACGCGCACAAAGCTACGCGTAGCGTGAAGGAAGAAATTCGCGACAATTTGCTCTGCGCACTCGAGCAGAAGAAAGTTCTCTTCACTGGGATTCACGGATACGAAGAGACTGTGCTTCCGCAAATCGTCAACGCAATTCTCGCGAAGCACAATTTTATTTTGCTGGGACTGCGCGGACAGGCGAAGAGCCGAATCCTGCGCGGCCTGACGGATTTACTTGACGCGGAGATTCCCTACATCGCAGGGTGCGAAATCCACGATCACCCGTTCCGTCCGCTATGCAAGGCATGCCGTGAACTTGTGGCGCAAGCGGGCGACGACACTCCGATAGCTTGGCTATCGCGCGAGCAGCGCTACGTGGAAAAACTTGCGACGCCTGACGTCACCATCGCCGACATCATTGGCGACGTGGATCCGATTAAAGCTGCGCGCACGGGAAATTCATTTTCGCGACGAACTGAGCATTCACTACGGATTATTGCCGCGCGCAAATCGCGGAATTTTTGCGGTGAACGAGCTTCCCGATCTTGCCGGAAAAATTCAGGTGGGGCTCTTCAACATCATGCAGGAAGGCGACATCCAGATTAAGGGTTACCCAATTCGGCTGCCGCTGGACGTGATGCTGGTTTTCACTGCGAATCCTGACGACTACACAGCGCGCGGAAAAATTGTCACGCCGTTGAAGGATCGCATCGGCGCGGAAATTCGCACGCATTATCCAGCGACGGTTGAAGAAGGCATCGCGATCACCGCGCAGGAAGCTTGGACAAATCGCACTGGCCGAAAATCAGTGGTGCCGGATTATTTGCGTGAAGCGGTGGAGCAAATTGCGTTTCTCGCGCGCGAAGACAAGCGCGTGGACAAACGCTCTGGCGTGAGCCAGCGTTTGCCGATCGCGTGCATCGAAACTGCCATTAGCAATTCCGAGCAACGCGCGGCGCGAAATGGCGATGAGATCGCGGTCGCGCGAGTGTCCGACGTTTATTCGTCGCTGCCTGCGCTTACTGGCAAACTTGAACTTGGAATACGAGGGTGAATTGAAAGGCGCGGAGACAATCGCGCGCGAAATCGTGCGTGGCGCAGTCGGCAGCGTTTATTCAAGTCACATGGTGAATGCCGATGTTCAATCCATTGTGCAATGGTTTGAGATGGGCGGCGAGCTGAAGATTCCGGATTACGCTACGGCGGAGCAGTCGCTCGCTGAGCTGCGCAAGATTCAGGGACTCCTCGAACATGTCGAGCGGCTCGGCGTCGCTGCCAAAATCCGGCGCGGGACAAGTCGCCGCTGCGGGCGAATTTATTCTGGAAGGATTGTGGGCGCACAAACGGATCAGCCGCAATGAAGAGCGCGGCTATTTCGCGGAACGCCAGAAAGCTCCTGAACCTCGCGAACCGCACGGGGCGGCCACCGCGAAGGCAATACAATTAAGCGACACCGAAGAGCCGCATCATGAAGTACGTCAAATACACAAAATACACGGGCGAGGCAGCGGACTCGATTGACCTGAACGATCTGGTCAATCAGCTCTCGGATTTCTTTTTGCAAAGTGGATTTGAGAGCCAGTATTACGGTTTTTCCGAGATGGATACGGAGCACACGATGGACCAGCTCCGCGAAGCCATTCGCCGCGCATTGGAAAATGGCGATCTGCTTCCGGACGATGTGCTCGAACAGATGCTCGACGCCGAAGACAGCCAGCAAAAAATGGAGGAGCTGATCGACAAGCTGGTCGATCGGCTGATGAACGAAGGCTACATCAACCCCCTCCAGCCGCCGCACATCACCCCACCGCCGTCGCAGACACCGCGCGGTGGCGTGGGACGCGATGGCAAAAATGAAAATGTTCGTTTCGAGATCACAGACAAGACCGTGGATTTTCTCGGTTTCAAAACACTTCAGGATTTGCTTGGTTCACTAGGCAAGAGCAGCTTCGGGCGGCACGACACGCGCGATCTTGCCACAGGAGTGGAATCAGGTGGCGTCTCGCGGCCCTACGAGTTTGGCGACACGCTCAATTTGGATATCAGCGCGACGCTTTTCAACGCGGTGCGCCGCGAGGGCGCGAAGGTTCCTATTCCGCTTGATTATCAAGACTTGATGGTTCACCAGTGTGAGTATCAAAGTTCGTGCGCCACCGTGGTGATGCTCGATTGTTCGCACAGCATGATTCTCTATGGTGAGGATCGCTTCACACCGGCGAAGCGCGTTGCGCTGGCGCTCGCTCATCTGATTCGCACGCAATTTCCTGGCGACTCGCTGCATCTCGTTCTCTTCCACGATAGTGCCGAAGAAGTTCCGCTCGGCGAATTGGCGCGCGTGCAAGTGGGGCCTTACTACACAAATACGCGAGAGGGTTTGCGGCTTGCCCAACGAATTCTCGCCCGGCAGCGCAAAGACATGAAACAGATCGTGATGATCACGGATGGAAAACCTTCTGCGCTGACTCTGGAAGACGGCCGCATTTACAAGAATGCGTTTGGACTTGACCCGCTCGTGGTGTCGCAAACTCTCGAAGAAGTGGGCAAGTGCAGAAAATCAGGAATCATGATCAATACGTTCATGCTGGCGACCGATTACAGCCTCGTGAACTTCGTGCAAAAAGTCGCGCAGCTCTGCCGCGGGAAGGCGTACTTCACTACTCCCCATACTCTGGGGCAATATCTGCTGATGGATTTCATGTCGCGGAAAACGCGGCACGTCCACTAGTTGCTCAGTGCGGTTCTCAAATTCGTTTGGTATTTCCAGCAAGTAGTGTCGCGTCGTCAAGGTACGCTGCGGAGATTCCGCGGAATCGTTAAGCGCTAACGCGGGCGAGCTGGCGTCCGCTGAGCGATTCCAACACACCAATTGGCGAGACTTCAGGCGATACCAGCGCCGCACGCGAGATGATGAAAGTTTGCTCAAGCGCGTGCTGCCCGCTCATCACGGCGTGCGGGATTCCATCCGTATACACAAGCCATGTTGCCATCGGCGGAAACTCAATCATCGTTTTCGGACCATCGGCTTGGTATTGAGAATTCTCTTTCAGGTAATCGTGGAAGTGGAGCATGAATCGATCGTAGGCGGAGCGATTCGGGATAGGTCCGCCAAGCGCATGAACGATTCGGCCAAAGGCTGACGTGCCACCCTGCGCAGCGAACCGATCGAGCCCGGCATCTTTCGCAAGTTTGTTCGCCAGCACCGGAAAAGTTTCGCCTACGTTCCATACGCGGGGTCTTGTCGGATGAATGTTCGTGAACACGCGAAGAATCCGGCCGCCGTGAGTGGGGCGGCTAGGAAATGCATCTACATGGAGTAAATCATTGCGCTTGTGCAGTGGCAGCGAGCGGCCATCTTCTTCAATCGGACGAAAGCTGGCGTAATCGAGCGTGTAGCCGCCATCGTAGGGCGAAAGAAATTTGCGGACAAATTGGACAACATGCTGCGAATAATTCCGCAAGACTTGGCGCAACTGTTGCTGAACTTCGGCAGAACCTTCAAACCCGCGGACAGCGTCTTCTGAGGGACGATACGAAACATTCTTATGCACCGAGGAATCTGCGCGGCGCTGCGCGACCAGAAATTCTCGATCGGCGTCTTTGAATTCAAATGGCGGCACGGAAAAATACAAAATCCCGCCAGCTTCGAGCTGCTGGCAGGCCTCTCTCGCTCGCGCATCAGCGGCCAATCCGGCAGCCGAATTCCAGCCGCCGGGGAATCTGTAGTCCTCAATTTCAATCCAAGCTGGCATTGGCAAATGTACCGAAACAGATTCTACAGAATTGCGCGGCGACAGTGAAATTATGTGCAACCGCGTGGAGCGTATCTATTCCCATCGCGCGCGGATGCGCTACCATAGAAGAATATAAAATGATGCAGGAATACGCATGACCAAGGTTCTGGCGGGCCACCAAGCTCCGCTCTTCACGCTTCCCGATCTCGGCGGTGCGGCGCACTCTCTCAAAGAGGCGCTGCACAAGGGTCCGGTGGTAGTCGCGTTTTTCAAAATCAGCTGCCCGGTGTGCCAATTCACGTTTCCGTTTCTGGAGCGGCTCTATCAGACCTACAAAGGAACTACAGTCACATTTTGGGGCATCTCACAGGACGATGCGGCCGACACTTCCGAATTTTGCGAAGAATTCGACATCACATTTCCAATTCTGATCGACGACGAGAGTTCATACGCAGTCTCCAATGAATACGCGCTCACCAATGTTCCGACATTTTTCTTGATTGCTCCTGATGGCACTGTGAAGGTTTCTTCGGTAGGCTTCCATAAAGGCAAGCTCGAAAAGATCGACGCGGAACTCGCGGATGCTACGAAGCGTTTAAAACTGCCATTGTTCATGCCGGGGGAAATCGTTCCGGCTTCGAAAGCTGGTTGAGGTTCGAAAAACTAGGCCCCGGGCGGGCCTTTCCACAACAGCGAGATTGAGTTTCATGCGTTCGGGGTGATCCCCAGCTGAAATCTACACGGCTAATAAAAAAGCCTCATCCTTCCGAGAGTATCGACCGCCCGGAAGGATGAGGAGTTACTCGCGCAACCTGAAGAATGAGCCGGCGGCGCAATTATCCGGCAGTTCCTCAAATCGTGGCCCCCCTCTGAGGCCAGCGCGAGTAATTTCGCGTGCGGCGACTCGATCAAAAACTCTGCGCCGCAAAAAAACGTCCAGCGTAAACTAATTCGTAATTGGTCCGCGGCGACCGCCGTGCCCTCCCGGCCCTCTTCCCTGCGTGACCGCGAAGCCCGAAGGCACCGCGAACAATGCAGCGTCCGGTTCGGCGCGATTGATATTTGTTAATTGATACGTTGTAGTGCCAAAGCGCGGATCGGTGTGCGTCTCCGAAACCACCATGTGCAATTCCGCCGAGTACCAGCGCTCCGAAGTAATTACGATCGCAGCCGAATTCCCCATTTTGCCGGCGGGAATCGTGTGCGTCACAAGCGTGCCCTCAGCATTCACACCATTGATCGATTTCGTGCCTAAATTCTGCGTGGTCACGTTCGGACGCTCGCCGCCGCCGTGCGGACCGCCAGTAGCATCGCTCTCACCTCGCATCGCTCTGCCTTGCCCGCGTTGATGAGCGGGAAATTGCTGTGCAGTTTTCTTATCCATGTTTAGCGTGAAGTTTGTCTGCGCAACAGGATCCGCAATAAACGCAAGGTGTGGAGCGGAGCCCTTGGAGGAGAGCGGCCCAATTGCCGGCAAACTCATTTCGCGGCGCGTGCGTCCCTGACTGTCTCGCGCGAGCGTGCCATTCGTCGTATTCGCGATCGAGTTTCCGTCGGCAAGTTTCTCCGAATGCGTGCTCGTGACCGTCGCCGAAAATGGTGCGCCGGCGACCGTCTTGCCGCCGAAGCCGCGCGCCATTCCGCCGAATTCGAATCCACCTGGTCCCGGTCCGCGGCCGCCCCAGGCGTGGGGCGGTGGCGGCGGATTGCCCGCATCGCTCTGCGCAAATGCTGGAGCTGTACCAAATACTGCAAACGCTGCGAGTGCTGCTACAAGAAACTTTCGATTCATGGTGCGTGGTCCTCCAATTGCAGTTTGTAATTTCAAAATATTATTGCTCCAGGCGAACGGCGCGTGGCCAGCCATCTTCACCAACCAGAACGTCCGCTTGCACAAGCTCTTTGCCCTTGCCCTGCTCAACCTGATACCCAAGCTTGCCCAGCGCGGCGCGCGTTAGTTGTACGCGCACGATGACACCCGGATCATCCGCAGTTGCTTCATCGGCAAACGGAACAGGGACAAAATTTGCGAGTTGATCGGCGTCATTCGCAGAATCGTTTTTGGCTTCGGGAAGCGCCACACCATTCCCTGAAAGGATTGAGGGCCGCAAGAGAATTCGGCGCGGTCTGCGAGCCTCGCGTGCTATTCGCGACCTGATTTTTCTGAGACGCGATGCGGCTCCATTCTGCATATCCAACCAATCCTGCAACAAGGAGGCAAGCTGCGGCGGCTACCGCGACGAAATTTGTTGCTCGCTTGCGAGCGCGAGATTTCTCGTGCTGATCGCGAAAGGCCAACAACAGTCCAGCTTCTACAAAAAGCGGCGTCTCAAGCTGGCTCGCTGAGTCGCGAACTATGTCGCTCGCCTCGGCGAGCGCCTGCGCTTCCACAAGTTGTGAACTGCAGTTTCCGCAGGTTCGCGCGTGAGCGAACGCTCGCTCGCGAAGATCCGTGTCGAGCAGTTCCAAGCGAACTAACGCATGGACATGTTCCGAAAATTGTTCACAACTCAAACGATCCACAACTCACCTTCCAGTCGACCGGACCACTTTTGATGTCGCGGCTTTTTCTCCAACCGCATTTTTCGAACCCATTTTTTCCACTAGCAAATCGCGCGCGCGATTAAGACGCGAGCGAACCGTACCAATGGGGCAATCCAAAAGCGCAGCGGCCTGTTCGTAACTTTTCCCCTGCAAGTCGCAGAGCGTAACCGCTTCGCGGTAATGCTCTGGCAGCCGCGCAACCGCCGCACGCAACCGTTGGACGATCTCATCTCGCGAGAGATCTACTTGCTCCGTCTCGATGCCCCCGACTGAAGTCGCCGCATGACTTCCATTTCCGTTCCCATTTCCGTTCGATCGCGCCGTAATCGATTCAATGTCCAAGTCTGGCAGCGGGACGAATCGCGACTCTTTCACCTGCAACCGGCGCACATGATTCCGCGCGATCCCAAACAAAAAGGCGGGGGCCGCTCCACGCGCAGGATCAAATTTCGCGTCACCTCTTATCACGGCGAGAAACGTCTCCTGAACGACGTCTGCGGCGGATTCTGGTGATCCAGTCATGTACAGAGCAAAACGATAAAGCTCGCCTTGATAGCGGCGATACAACAATGTGAAGGACTTTTCATCGCCGGCAGCGAGCCAGCGGAGTAATTCTGAGTCCCTTGCTTCTGGGCCTTCCGCCATACCTTGTTGGACGCGTGCCGCTTGCTTCCAGTAACAATTCAGTTTGAGAAGCATGAAAGTTCCATTATTTTGGAACTTTCTTACACGGACGTGTCAAACAACTTTTTACCAGGAATAAGCCTCGGAAGTGCCAGCGGAGCCCAACAAACTGCGGTATATTTAGAGAACGACAGAATTTATGCGAAGCGCGCGTCTCATTCTTTAAGCGCAGGGCGCGAGCCTTATTTTTGCAAAGTGCTGAGGAAATTATGGCAGACAACGGCAACAGTCCGAAACAGGCCCAAGTGGAAGAGCCCGAGCTTCGCGAATGGATGGAGTCATTCGACTCCGTAGTGGAAGACGGCGGCCGGGAAGTAGCGGCGAAATTCTTAGCCAATTGCGTGCGCGCGCCCAGGTAACGGGCGTGGATATTCCCTTCACCGCGAACACTCCGTATGTGAACACCATTCCCGTCAGCCAGGAAGCTCCCTTCCCCGGCGACCAGGAACTAGAGCGCCGAATTAAGAGCATCATTCGCTGGAATGCGCTCGCAATGGTTGTGCGGGCGAATCGCGAAGAGCACGGCATCGGCGGACACATTTCCACTTACGCTTCGGCGGCGACACTTTTTGAAGTTGGCTTTAACCATTTTTTCCGAGCACGCTCCGATAAACATGAGGGCGACACGATTTTTTTCCAGGGCCACGCGTCGCCCGGGATTTACGCGCGCGCATTTCTGGAAGGCCGGCTCTCCGTCGAAAAATTAGAGAATTTCCGCCGCGAATTGAAACCCGGCGGCGGACTTTCCTCCTACCCGCACCCGTGGCTGATGCCGGACTTCTGGGAATTTCCAACTGTGTCGATGGGACTTGGTCCCATCATGGCGATTTACCAGGCACGATTCGCGCGCTATCTCGAAAACCGCGCGATGAAACCAGTGTCCGACGCGAAAATTTGGGCCTTCCTCGGCGATGGCGAAACGGATGAACCGGAAGCGCTTGGCGCCATCACTCTTGCGTCGCGCGAAAAGCTCGACAATTTAATTTTCGTGGTGAACTGCAACTTGCAACGCCTCGACGGCCCCGTGCGCGGCAATGGCCACATCATTCAGGAGCTCGAAGCTGCATTTCGCGGCGCTGGTTGGAACGTAATCAAAGTTCTTTGGGGCAGCGCGTGGGATCCTCTCTTCGAGCAGGACACCGAAGGACTTTTCGTTAAGCGCGTGGGCGAACTCCTTGATGGCGATTATCAAAAAATGGTGGTTGAATCTGGCGCCTACATTCGCCAGGCCTATTTCGGCAGCGATCCGCGGTTGCTGAAACTTGTAGAAAACATTTCGGACGACCAGCTTCGCCGCATGCCGCTTGGCGGACACGATCCGCGAAAAGTTTATGCCGCATACAAAGCTGCCACCGAATTCAAGGGCGGCCCGACGGTAATTCTCGCGCGCACCATCAAGGGCTACGGCCTCGGCGAAGCGGGCGAAGGCAAAAATATTACGCACCAACAAAAGAAACTGAACGAGGAAGAACTTCGCACCTTCCGAACCCGTTTCAACATCCCGGTGAGCGAAGAGCAAATCGGCGACACTCCTTTTTACAAGCCGCCTGATGACAGCCCCGAAATTAAATATCTGCAAGAGCGCCGCGCCGAACTTGGCGGCTATGTTCCAAAACGCGCGGTCCGTGCGAAGCCTCTGGTCGCCGATCACGATGAATTATTCGCGGAATTTCTTACCGGCAGCGAAGAACGCGAAGTCTCCACGACGATGGCGTTCGTTGGAATGCTCCGCAAAATGATGCGCGATCCTGAAATCGGAAAACTTGTTGTGCCGATCGTTCCTGATGAAGCGCGCACGTTTGGAATGGAGTCGCTCTTCCGCCAAGTGGGCATCTACAACAGCCGTGGCCAGATGTACGAGCCAGTGGACGTCCACACGCTGCTCTACTATAAGGAAGCGAAGGACGGCCAAATTCTTGAAGAAGGAATCACGGAAGCTGGCTCCGTTTCTTCTTTTGCTGCCGCGGGTACTGCATATTCGACCTACGGGATCAACACGATTCCCTTCTTCATTTACTACTCAATGTTCGGCCTTCAACGAATCGGCGACCTGGTGTGGGCTGCCGCCGACATGCGTGTGCGCGGATTCCTGCTTGGCGGCACGTCGGGGCGCACCACGCTCGCGGGCGAAGGCTTGCAACATCAGGACGGTAACAGCCACATCCTCGCGCTACCGATTCCGAATATGCGCGCCTACGACCCCGCGTACGCTTACGAAATCGCCGTGATCATTAAGGACGGAATTCGCCGCATGTACAAAGACGGCGAAAGCATTTTTTATTACATCACCGTGATGAACGAACCGTACGCGATGCCCGCGATGCCAAAGGGCGCCGAGGAAGGAATTCTCCGCGGAATGTACCGTGTTCGTCCGGCCGCAAATAAAAAATCAAAACTTCGCGCGCAACTCTTTGGCAGCGGCGCGATTTTGCTCGAAGCGCTGAAGGCCCAAGAAACCCTGCAGGAAAAATACAACGTCGCCGCCGATGTATGGAGCGTGACCAGCTACAAATCTCTATACATGGACGGGCTGCAAACCGAACGTTGGAATCTGTTGCATCCAGCGCAAAAGCCGCGCGTGCCGTACGTCACTCAAACTCTGGCAGACGCGCCCGGACCGCTGATTGCCGCCACGGATTATCTCCGCGCGCTTCCAAACAGCATCGCGAAGTGGATGCCACGGCGCCTTGCAGCTCTCGGCACAGACGGATTTGGCCGCAGCGAAGGCCGCGCATCGTTGCGCGATTTTTTTGAAATTGATGCGCGCTTCATCACGCTCGCCACGCTTCACGAATTGCAGCTTGAAGGAAAAATTCAGGCGTCTGTGGTTCAGAAGGCCATCAAAGAACTTGAAATCAATTCAGAGAAGCGCGATCCGGTGAACACGTAGCCGGGTGTCAGGGCTCACCCATAAATCCAGCTGGTTTCTTGTGCTTCGGCGGTTTCAATCGCTTGTCAGGAATCACTCGCGCTGCGGGCGGTGAACCCGCGGCCAACCGTGCGCGACGCCGCGCTTCCTTCGACGCTGTAAATTTTTTGCGCGTTCTCGCCACGGTGTCACCTCGCTCCATACGGCAACAAAGGAATAATAACGTGTCCCCACGTCGATTTCGCAAAACTAAATTCCTGGTGCGGAACCGGACCGACCATCAGTCCGGATATATTTCCCAATCCGTTGTGGGCTGCGTAAATCTGCGACGTTCCCCAGTCGTAGCTAAACCTGCGGTACTATGAATTGGATTCAAGAAGAGGAACCGGAGAATTCATGCCGTCAGTACGCAATTTTCGCATTTCGAAATTCTTTATAGCGTTAGCAATTCTGTTTTCGATCTCCGTTCACTCGCAGACGCAACAAAGTTTTGTAGTCACTGTAGACCACGGTGCAAATTTCGTCGCGCAGCAGGCGAAGCCTTACGTACTGCTTGTATCCCTCGACGGCTTCCGCTGGGACTACGCTCAGAAATACAACGCGAAGAATTTACTTGCGATGGCCGCTCATGGCGCAAGCGCGCCAGAAGGAATGATTCCTTCGTTTCCGTCCGTCACATTCCCGAATCACATTTCGATCGTCACGGGTCTTTATCCGGAACATCACGGAATTGTCGCAAACGCTTTCTACGATCCTGCGGCTAAAGAGCGATACGCCTACAATGACGCGCAAAAAAACACGGACGGCAAATGGTATGGCGGCGTCCCGCTCTGGTCTCTGGCCGAACAGCAAGGTATGCGTAGCGCCACTTTTTTCTGGCCGGGAGCGGAAGCTGAAATCGCCGGCGAGCGTCCCACTTACTATGTGCGCTACGACGGCACGATTCCCGACGCAGCGCGTGTGGATCAAGTGCTTGACTGGCTAAAACTGCCACCGGCGCAACGCCCGCATTTCCTCACGCTTTACTTCGACAGCGTCGATCACAATGGACATGAGTTCGGTCCTGAAACAAAAGAGGTCGAAGATTCAGTGCATCATCTCGACGACACGATCGGCCGGTTGATGTCCGGCATCGCTGCGGTGAAGCAGCGCGTCGACGTGATCGTCGTTTCCGATCACGGCATGGCAACCGTTGAAGGAAATTGGATCAATCTTGACCAGTTCGCGGACCTCGCAGGTTTCGAGTCCGCTGGCTCCCTCCTCTACGCGCCGAACGAAGCCGCTGCCGAAAAAGTTTACGAGCAGCTAAAGGGCGCAAGCGACAAATTCACCGTGTATCGCCGCAAGGATGTTCCCGCAAATCTCCACTACAACGGCAATCCGCGCGAAGGAGATCCCATTGTCATCGCCAACGGACCTTTTCTGATTCGCGCCCATGCGCCGTCCGATCCGGCGATCGCGGCACGCATGAGCAAAGGAATGCACGGATACGATCCCTACAAAATGAAGCAAATGTTCGCGAGTTTCTATGCCGAAGGGCCCGACTTCAAACCCGGTGCTACCGTCGCGCCATTTGAAAATATCGATCTTTATCCGCTGATCGCAGACATCCTCGGATTAAAGATCCGCGCAATTGATGGCCAGATCGACGGACTCACAAAAATTCTACGAACACCAGTCGCAACAGGCTCGCCGCACTAAGGCTGCGGAAATCGTGCAGCCGCGCCTATTTTGACTTGCGGCGCCGGCAATCCGATCTTGCGCGCGATTTCAATCAGACGCGGCTCGTTGCGATACGCGTCGAAATACGGCTCCGCGTTGATGAGCATCGCGATGAACTTTCGCCGCTCGTAAGATTCTTCCAAACAATCCATCAGCGAATCTTTCGCTCCTACCGCGGCGTATGCCAGCGCCAATTCAAATAGCGGCGCCTCGCCTTGTCTCCGCAGTGCGTTCAATTTCGTCAACTGCCACAAGTAATAATTGTGAATTGCTTTTTCTGGCGACGCCACGTCCAGTCCCGAGTCATGAATGTCCGGATTTCCCTGCTGCATTTGGCTGACGAGTTCAGCGCGCGCCTCGCTAAATTTTCCCTCCGCCACCAGCGCCCGCACGATACACGCTTGCGCGCTCTCGAACCCTGGTTGTGATTCCAGCACTTGTCGCGAGGTCGCGATTGCATCATCAAATCGGCGCGCCCAGTAGAAGAACCAGCCGAGACTCGCCCCCATCGTCGGCGAGAGCGGCTGCAATTGCCACGCGCGCCTCGCTTCAGCGATTGCGGAATCGTGGCGTCCAAGAATTGCTTCGAGCTGCGCGTAATTGCTGTGCGCCGTAGCTGAATTCGGATCGAGTTGCAGAGCTGTTTTGTATTCAGCTTCAGCGCCCGACCAGTTCCGATCTCCGTATGCGCGGTGCAGCGCAACTGCTTCATGCGCCCTCCGCGGAGAGATTTATTGAGACGCAGCGCCTTTTGCGCAAAATCGCGCGCACTTGCCAGCTCTTCTTCGCGCTGTTCACCAAAACTCAGAAACGTATGCGCCTGCGAAATTCGAGCATAAGCCGACAGCAAATTGCGCATCCTTCGCAATCGCTGCTTGAAATTCAGGGATGCTTTTCGTGAGGCCTTCGTCCGTCAAAAGGTTCAGTAGGTACAGTCCACGAAGATAAGCAGCGCCTGCGGCGCTCTCCGGCGCCACAGCGGTGCGATTTGGGCGCAACGTCCAAGACACGAGTGCCGACACGCTGCGCTCCGAAAGCAAAAATAATGCGCCGAGCAGCAAACCATTACGGCCGCCCAACTTCCGCGTGGACCACGCACATCCGCGGCATCCGGCTTCCCGGTTGCGATCACGTCGCCATTCGGCTCACGCGAAGCCACCCACGCGTCCAACTCCGCGGCGAACGCGTACACCGATCCGCGCTTCGCGTGCAGTAGCCGCCGCACGGGCAGACCATCCGCCTTTTCCCAGCGCTGCACCGTGCGCACTTCGCG